>NZ_JAHKQY010000004.1:0-368155 GCF_019345455.1 Janthinobacterium sp. NKUCC06_STL | reverse complement strand
CTATCTGACCCACGTGTTCAAGGACACTCGGTCTGATCAGCATCACTCTGCCTGGCCGCTACCACGTCCTCATTATCTGACGGAGATGCGGCATATTCAATATACGAGGTCCGCCATTCCGACACGGCCCCAGCCATATCCAACCTAAAACCACTGCGCAATCTCAGTTCCAATGCGTAAGGCTCAGATATCCTGTACCGTATGACGCGACCACTACGACTTGAGTTTGCCGGTGCTCTCTACCACGTTACTTCGCGCGGCGACCGGCGTGGCGCAATTTATCGGGACGATACTGATCGCCTTGCTTGGCAAGAAGTATTAGAACATGTGTGTGAACGGCACCATTTTATCGTGCACAGTTTCTGCCAGATGAGCAATTATTATCATCTTCTCGTTGAAACGGTCGAGGCGAATCTGTCGCAAGGCATGCGCCAACTCAATGGCGTTTATACCCAGCATTTCAATCGACGCCACAAGCTTGTCGGGCACGTATTGCAAGGCCGCTACAAAGCCATCTTGGTACAGAAAGAAAATTATCTGCTGGAATTAGCCCGCTACATCGTCTTGAAACCAGTCCGGGCGCACATGGTGGCATCACCCGACAACTGGTACTGGAGCAGCCATCACTACGTTTTGGACGATGCAATGCATCCATGCTGGTTGACGCGTGACTGGCTCTTGAGCCAGTTTGGCACCACGCGCGAAGAGGCGGTCGCCAACTATTCTCGGTTTGTCGCGGCTGGGATGGGCGAAACTAGTCCGCTCGCGCATACCTGTCACCAGATGCTTCTGGGCGATGACGCCTTCGTTTCGGCACATCAGCAATCGCAGCGTTCCGATGCATACAAAGATACGCTAAGGCAGCAGCGCCGCGCTGTCACACTGTCACTCGCGCAATATCACGCTCGCTATCGCGACAGAGACGAGGCAATGGCACGCGCTTATCTTTCATCCGCTTTACCATGTCCCACATCGCCCCCGCTTTTCACATCTCGAGCAAGACAGTCAGTCGGGCCGTATCAGCGTTTAATAAAGCGCAACTTACTGCTGGTCAAAATGACCAAGGTTGAGATCGTGTACGAATGACGGACCTGATCCCGGCCTTTGCTTGGTCTCTGCAACACAAAACTGGCTAATTTTAATCAACTTCCTGTTTTAACTTCTCTCTACTCGGATGAAATCATCATATTCGCCAAAGTCAGGGGTTGCAGCATAATTCATGCTGACATCAGACGATGTAGCAGCGGTTTCAAGTCGATGTGGATTAAAAAATTCTCGCCTCATATGAACCGTGCCATCTTGTTTGAAAATATAAGAAATACCACTAACAACTATGTCCGTTTCACCATCAAATTCACGATGAGTCGCCATCGTTAAAAATAGTTTTCCAGGTTCGATTTCTTGGAAGTCATATGACAGAGATTCACGAAGACGTTCATCAAGGAATCCAACGCCAACCACTTTATCTGCAATTTCCATAAAGCAATACGGCTTTTCGATAGAGTCTACAAGAACCGTATAACTCTGTTTTTTCATATGTGCTAACTTGGCTTGCTCCTCTGTCCAAACTTCTGTCGGCTTCTTCTTCGCTCGAAACCAAGACTTGCAAAAATAAATAGGTCTTTTCATTAGTGAATCCTACCGTTGATGTCCCGAATCACTATGCCTGCACGGTCAGCAGCATCGAGAACAGATTGTGGAATTGGATTAGTCTGGACTGGCACTTCAAAAATGTACTGCCCACGCAAACGTGTTCCGGCTAACTCCCCACTGGATGGCACATTTGCGATTGTTCCGTTGACAGGATATTTAGTTGGAAGCTCATTAATGTAATTCAATGCCGTTTTTTTCTGCACGTCGGATAACTGCGTGAATTTCCGCGAAACTATTTCGCCAGAGATTGGATTATAAGAATCGAGGCGTGTATATCCCGTCCCCTTGGGGCTATCAATATAGACTTCATTAAATGGATAAGCCAACGAACGCTCTGCGTTAAAGGCATTTCCCTGGTCAAGTCGCGTAAGCCATGCTGGCCTACTACTGTTGACCCTAGTTACATCTGCGACAGAATCAATCACTGCACTAGTTGCCCCATCCTTCGACAAGGCAGGTACAGTCTGTTCCCATACATTGGTCAACGGATTCTGGTGCGCTATGACTTTTCCATCCACGCTAATCAATTCCGCATTTCGTATAGGAATTGGGCTAGTGTCGATAGTTCGCTCTGCTACCTGAGCAGTATTGCGCGAAAAATCAATGGATTTCCCAAGTTTTTTTACCGCACCAACAATGCCACCAATGCCAACCGACAGTATAACAGTAGTGCCATTGGCGCCATGTTGAACATCGCTGCCTACGTAACCTGCTCTCTCAAATCCTCCAGCAAGGAGATCAGTCATTTCCCCTGTCACCTTGTCGATCATTTTTTCTACTACGGGAACCCGCTTGACACCAAAGATCACAGGTCCGGCCATGAAGTCCGCCCCTTCCAAGGCAAGTTTCGCGGCTGGCTTACTCTCAATAAATTTACCAAATTCTTCGACCACAGACCCGACATGCTGGGAACCTTTGTCGAGATATCGAGATAGCAAGAATGCGTCTGGCTTCGCACTGCTCGCATCTGATAAATTTTCATTCGAAACGTCCGAAGCAGGAACAGTGTGTACCTCTACATTAGGATTTTTAATGAAGCCTGCCCGCACATACGATTCATGGATATCCGCAATTTGTTCAGCTGTTGCCCCCCGTAAGCTCAAATAATTGTCTACTCGACGCAGTCTTTCAGCGGGCGAAATATCCTGCGATGAGGGGTCGTGCTGCAGATCAGTCACTTCCTTCAATACTTTATATTCATCAGGTGAACTAAACGCATTGAGGCCTAGCTCAGCTCCTATATACCCGATTTGAGCCTGCTGCTCTAATGACAACGACTTGAAAGAATCCGGTAATTTTGGACGATTGAGTAAGCCAGAAGCACCGGTGCCAGCCGCATTTACTGCTGCGCCAGTCAAACCACCGCTCAGCGCACCAATCGCCGTGGAGGCCAGCAGCCGGGAAGTGCCCCCCTCAGCCCAATCGCTCTCAATCTTTGCTGCCTGGAGCAACATTTCTTTTCTTTTCGTCTCGTCAGGCTCACGAAACGCTGCATCCTTCAAACTAAATGCTTCCGCCAGCTTGCCCTTGGCGTAATCCTCCACCTCATTTGCCGCAGCAGCAGCAAATGCCGCAGTCACATCCATCGTTGCCTGCAGCTTGGCCTTGTCGAAATTATTGCCGATCTTGCCGCTGCTATCCACTCCGGTCGTCACATCGCGGTTCACACCCGCGATGGCTTCTTCCACCCCCTTGCCCGTCGCCGAGCGCTGGGCCGCGTCATCGGTGATGACGAGTGTGCCGCCGCTGATGCCGCTACGCGTGGTGCTGCTGGAATTTTCGCTAGTCCCCACGATAATTGGCAAACCTGCGGTTTTGGCATCCTTCTCACCGCCGACGTTGGTGAGGTTATCGTTTTTAGGCCCCGTACCTGCGAACGACATTCCACCCGACACCCCCACACTGCTGCCCTTCGAAATCGCATGGTTGACAATGTCGCTATGCGTCAGGGTCGCGGTGGTCAAACTGCTGTTCAGCTTGCCCGCCTCCGTGGCGCTGATGACGGCTCCCTTCAAGTCCGTATTGTCGCCCACCTTGATCTGGAAGCCGCCGTCGCCCGCCTTGATGCCGCTCTGCTCCTGCACGCTGGCGTAGTCGTTGTGCATATTGCTCTGGCTATAGCTGCCGCTGACGCTGGCGCCAAAGCCCACGGTACCGCTGACGGAAAGGCTCTGGCTCTTGCTGTCAAACTTGGCCGTGTCCTGCAGGCTTTCCAGGTTCAGGTTGCCCTTGATGTCGGCAATGACCTGGTTGGCGCTGGCGACGGCGCCCTTGATGTTGGTGTCGCCACCGCTTGTGATAACCAGCTTGTCGCCCGCATTCACATGCGTATTGAGCTGCGTCGTGCCATCGCCGTCCTCATGCCCCTTGCTGCCGCTGACGCTGGCAGTGAAGCCGAAAGACATGCCCTTGCTGCTGACGCTGGCCGCCACGCCAGCCGACGCGCTCAGGCTCGAACTCTTGCTGTGCTGGCTTTCCGTATCCTGCGCCGCCAACAGATTGACATTGTTATCGGCATGCAGGCGAATATCGTTCTTCGCGTTCAGGTCGCTGCCCAGGATATTGATGTTGCTATCCTTGCCCCCTCCCATGGCCGTGATATTGATATTATTGCCTGTCAGCACACTGCCGCTGTGCGTCGTGCTGGCCGTCGTCTGCGTCTGTATACTTTCCGAATGACCCGCCGTCAGGCTGATGCTGATGCTTGGACCGCCTTCCTTCATCATGTCCTTGGCGGCAGCGTTCGCCGCCATGGCAGTGGTCGCGGCCGCCATGGCAGTGACACGGCCATCCTTGGCCGTGCTGGCTGCCGTGCTCATGGTTTGCAGGGTCTGGATGGCGCTGATCACGCTGCCGCCCAGGGCCAGGGTCAAGCCATCCTGCGTCGTCTTGACTTCAAACTTGCCCTTCTCGTTGTCCTGGCCCGGCTTGATGGTAACGCTCTTGCCGATGATATCGAGATCGGTGGCGGCAAGAATATCGCTGCCGCCTATCGTCACGTTATTGCCGGCAACCATCGTCAGCGCACCGCCCGTGGCACCGATCGAACTGCGCGCCTCGCCGCTTTGCAAGGTGGCGTCGCGCTCCTGGTCCACCGTCGTAGTCTTGGTACCGTAGCTGAAGCCGATGCCGCCGCTGCTCATGAAGCCGCTTTTCTTGGTGCTGGAATGGTGCAGCTCGTACACGGTATTGGTGGCCGCGTCGATCGTGATGTTGTTACCCGCGAGTAATCGCGTCGCATCGTCGCTCAAGATGCTCGAACCAGTCACCTGCAGATCGTGTCCCGCCTGCACCGTCACGCTGCTGCCGCCAAGCGAGGTGCCGATCGCCGTGGTGGTATCAACCACGTCATGCTTGGTCCTCGTGGTCTTGTTCCAGAAGCCCTTCTTCGTGGATTTGCTGGCGGTATCGGTCACTTCGTTTTGGAAACCATTGACCAGGCTGATGTCATTGCCCGCCAACAATCCCAGCGCCCCGCCCGCTTGCACATCCGCTGCGCGCGCCAGCAGGTCATGGCCCGCCTGTAGATTGACGTTGCCTGTGCCCGTGATCTGGCTGCCGACTTCGCTGCTGTTGCTTTGGTTGCGATAATTACCCGAACCCACAAACTCATCATGAGTGGAAGCAACCGCAATGGTATTCAAGGCTAAGTTATTGCCAGCAATTAAATTTGTCTGTCCTTTCACACCGGCGTTGGCCGCCATACTGCCGGTCAAGGTCAAATCACGGCCAGCCTGGGCAATCAATATATTGCCCTCACCCGTACCGGTGACATACATCCCCGCGACATTGTCAATTTCCGTCTTGGTCTCGCTTACAAGCTTGTTGCCAACCAATTTGGTATTTGCGCTGTCCACAGTTGTGGATAAGAAATTAATATCTCTCCCGGCTTTGGCAACCAACTGTGTTTCAGCAATCATGCTGCTGCCACGATTATTAATGTCATTTCCGGCAAGCAGCATGAGTTTGCCACTCTGCACTTCGCTGGTCTTATCCTTGATATGCTCAGCTCCAATACCGGCACCAGGTGTGGCAGCCACCGTGGTCACATTCAGGTCCTTGCCAGCGGAGACCATGGTATAGCCATCGGAAGCAGTATTGCTGACAATAGCCCCCGCAATATTGACGTCCCGGCCTGCAGACAACAGCAAATTGCCGTCACCTGAAGGGTTTCCGCTCACATACAACCCTGCCACGCGATCGAAGCCTCGACCAACTTCGGAGGCACTTGTCGTAATGTTGATATCGCGTCCGGCGCTAGCCTGTAAGGTGCTGTTTGCGGAGATCGTTCCACTAATATTGTTCAAATCGCTGCGCGCTGCAATCGCGACGGCATCGCCATCAATCCGGCCACCCAAATTACTTACGTTCTCAGCATTCAGCAGGACCACATCGCGTCCTGCAATCGTGCCACTATTGGTCAGGTCGCCTCTGGTCTCGATATTGACTTCCTTGCCGGCCAAGAGCGCACCTGAACCGTCAATGTCATCGGCCCGCAAACGCACATACACTTGCGGAACTAGGGCTTTTTGTGTGCTTCCATCCGCCAAGGTGACGTCGCGCTCGACAAGCCAGACAACATCATTCGTGAGTGCCGCCATTTGTTCCGCGGTCAATGCTACGCCAGGACGTAAGCCCCATTGCTGAGCATAGCTGACGCCAGCATCCATCAGGCCGCGATACTGCTCCTCATCGTTCGAATAGTCACCGGTAAAACGGTGACCGGTCAGGTCCGCGAGCTGCTCCCTGACAAGCTGTTGCTCGTAGAAACCATCACCCAATCGCTTTTGCGTGACTGCCGGATCAAGTTGGACCTTCCCGGTCATGTAATCCGATCCCGTCCAGGTACGGAAGCTGGCGAAACGGGGATCGGTCTCGACCAGATAATGTGCCGATGCCGACGGGCTAATCTTGAAGAGGCTGGCGTTCGGCAACTGCACGGGCTTGGCGCCCGTCCTGACCACCTCGGCCTTGCCACGTGGATTCGCCAGCGCCACCTGCTGTATCAGCGCGGATCGTGCCAGGCCAATCTTGGCTCCGGGGGCCGCCTTCGCTGCTGCGCCCACTGCCGCACCAATGCTGGCGGTCTCGCCACCCTTGATATCAGCCTGGGCTGCTCCGCCAGCACCATCAATCTTCAACAGCGTCTTGGCAACCACAGCAGCAATACTGTTGCCTTTGACGGCAATGCCTGCCTGATTGCCGCCGCCCGGAGTACCTTCGCCAGAGACTGTTGACGGTCCACTCTGAACTGCCGATATCAGCTTGTTTGCTTCCGCGACATCGGACACTGGTGCGAAACCTGCAACAGCGTCTACGGCCTTCGCCGACACACCATTTATCTGGCCATGTTGCCCTGTCAACGTTCGATCAACAGCATGAGGCGTGCCGCCCCCCGTGATCTGATCAGTACCGGTAACATTGCCGCTGACAGCCACTTCGCTTGGTGTGATCGCAGGGGCATTCAGCCTTTCGCCAGTAGTGCCAACTTCATTGGTCACTCTTCCCTTTGCGCCGGCATAGTTCGTGTTTTTTCCAGCGTCGCCTATCGCATCACTTCCCCCGACAGTGCTACCGCCGCCCACCTCACTCAAGTGCGATCCCTGAATGCTACTCATACCAGCTACGGCATTCACCGCCGGTCCCACCAAAGTCAGCGTGACATTGGCACTTGTTACATTGATGCTAGCGGTTGCATTACTAGAAGTAACAGAAGCTTTTGACGCAACATTACTATTAGGAGAAGAAATAGATATACTTTCCTGATCAGCATTCCCTATGTAATACTTTGCTTCATAAATCTGCTCCCTCAGTATATTTGATGGCTTAGTCGGGTGGTGTAACTCACCATTATGATACTCTGCCATTCCGGAATCAAAGACCTGCGTTTGATTTCCTGTAAATTTATTATCGACAACCCCGTGAATATTTAAATTTCGTCCGGCAATAAATCGGCTATTCTCATTCAATACACTATCCGCATTGACAGTCAGATCTCCTCCCGAAAAAATTGCAGCGGGATCTGAACGTACAATGGTTCCTTTCGTGGTGTACCGCCTGTAGCTGCGAACGATATATTTAGTGTAATCTTTTCCATGTATGACATAATGATTTGTGAGCATACGAATAGGCCCATCAACCCCTATTACCCTAGAAACCACACCCGGATCATTGTTGTTATAACGTTTTCCATCATAAATATCAACATCAACAATGAATTCTTCTGTGGCGTAATTAGTATTAAACTCAAGTTGGAAATTATTGTTTAACAAATTGACTGTTCTAGAAGACAAGACGAGATTTCCCAGTGCCTGAATGGTCGCGCTTGCATTGGTGAGGCTCGCGGCGCTCCCGGTCGCACGCCGGATGCCATCCAGGGTACCGCCGATTGCCATGTCACCCGCGCTGAAGATCAGCGCATGTTCGCGGTTATTGATGGTACCCGCGCCGATATCCAGGTTGCCGCGCGCAGCTATCGTTGCCGCAACACCGCCCTCGACATCATTTTTCAGCGTGCTTGCCGCGATGCTAAGCGTATCACCATAAATACGACCGCTACCAATATTAATAAGCGTTCCGGCATCGACCTGCGTGTCACTGCCATCGATTACGCCACGGTTGTTCAGGGTACCTGCCACATTCACTTTGGTACTGACACTGGCGTTGATATCGCCGCTCGCAGTGTTGTCGAGACTGCTGGCATTGATCGCCAGCGTGCTCCCTGCCTGCACTTTCCCTGCATTGAGAAGATTGCCGGCAACTGTCAACGTGGCATTTCGATTGGCAATGACTTGGCCACCGGCATCGACCGTAAAACTGCCCGACAAATCAAGATTCAGGTCGCCTTTCGACATCAGGTTGCCCGCACCGCTCAAGCCAGCTGCCCTGATTGCGGCCATCTGTCCGCCAATTATGGTACCGCCGCCATTTGTAATTGTCAGGCTACGGTTGCTGCCATCATCGCGCACACTGACCATATTGTTTGCGCTGAGAAGGCCAGACGCATTGTTCACACTACCGCTGCTACGGATACTGAGGTTGTTATCCGCACGCAAGCCGCCTTGGCTATTGTTCAGGTTCGTCGCCGAGAGATTGACATCTTTGCCCTCTATGCCCTGTCCCGCGCCCTGTGTCATTTGATTGTCAATCGTGCCAGCACCCAATGTTACTGTTGCGCCGCTGCGTATCAAACCCGATGTGTTGTCGATCGTGCCTGCACTCGCTTGCAAGTTCAGGTTGCCCACAACTTGTACCTGGCCTCCCTGATTCCGGAATCCGCCAATGACGAGATCGAGTCCGCCGCTCGATACAATTTTTCCATCCCGATTGTCTACAGCGCCGGTACTGCCCCCTACTTGTCCGGCAGAACCAAAGTAGCCACCAGTGTTGTTCCAGCTACCTGTCACCAAGCTGGTACTGCCGCCGCTGCTGATACCGCCGACCATACCGGGATGGCGTACTGCATAGGCAGCTGCATTGCTGTTGTTCAAGGCCTGGCCATGCGTATTGAGTACCAGCGCGCCGCCGCCTTGTAGCAGGCCGCCCTCATTGTTCAGCGCGCCAACCTGCACATTCAATATTTGCGATGCGGCGATGGTGCCAAGATAATTATCCAAAGCTTGGCCACCGGTATCGATGCTGATATTGCGGCCGCTGATGCTGCCTGCAGCAGTATGGCCAGACGCCAGAGCATTGTTGAGACCTGCGGTACGCAGGGTGATATCGTTTCCCGCCTGTATCTGGCCACTGGCGTTCATTAAGGAACCAGTATTGGCAATCAGATTACCCGTGACGCTGGCCAGTTTGCCGCCAGTATTGTCCAGGCTGACCGCACTGATATCCACATTGCCGTTGGCCGCCAACAGGCCGGCAGCATTGTCGATGTCCTGAGTCGCAGTCAGCAACATGGTAGCGCCGCTCGTCAGCGAGCCACCATGGTTCAGCAAACGTCCGACTTGCAGCGTGGCGCCGCCGCCTGCGGCAATGGTGCCGCCGCCAGAGTTGTCCAGGCGCGTGCTGGCCGTCAGTTGCAGCGTTGCCTCTCCTGCTGCTTGTACGATGCCGCCCTGGTTATTCAGCGTTTGTGCGCTCACCGTGGCATTGCCGTTGCTGGCGATCTTGCCACCTTGATTATTCAGTGTCTGCGAGACAGCGATGCTACTCGCACCCTGCCCCAGCTGAATCAGCTCGCCTTGATTGTTATCCAGGTTGCCTGTCCTGATCGTCAGTTGTCCAGCTTGCGTGCTGGCATTGCGATGATCGATGCTCGTTGCGGTAATATCCAGTTTCCCGTTGGCGGTGATCTGGCCCCGTTGACCATTCAATGCGGCAACATCGATGGCCAACAAACCATTGCCCGCATGCTCAATTTTTCCGCTTACATTGGTCAGAGTGCCCGCCCCAAGCGTCAAGTTGGCACTGTTGACGGCAATGCGTCCATCTGCATTATCAAGAATACCATCCGGTACGCGCATCACAATGGCCGTGTCGCCGCTACCGCTCTGCACGATACTGCCCTTGTTGTTGCTCAAATTGGCGGTTTGTACCTGCAACTGCCCGGCAACAATCTCGCCCTTGTTGTTATTCCAGCTTTGCCCACTATTCGACTGTGCGTCAACACTCAAGGTGCCGGCGGTATTGACGACTGCGCCACTGGTGCTGATATCGCCGCCGGTAGCTGTCAGGGCGATATTGGTGCCGCTGCTGAGGCTACCGCCCAGATCGACCGCATTACCCTTGAAAACGATGTTTCCTGCAGCTAGATTCTGACCTACAGCGCGCAAATCCTGCATTGTCGTGATGGCAAGATTTCCCGTCGTGGCCAATTTCCCATCCGCTTGCATGCCTGCCGCAATCAAGCCGCCCTTGCTGCTGTCAAGGCTGGCTGCGGAAATGCTGGTATCGCCCAACGCAGCGATCACGCCGCCATTGCTGAGCTTGCCGGTGGCGGTCAGTACTTGAGTACCGCCCGCATACAGGCTGCCTGTGCTGGTGACATTTACCGCTTGGGTCAACAGATTCGCGGCAGCAAAAACATTGCCTCCGCTATTGCTGAAGTCCTTCACATGCAAGCTGGCATCGCCAGTAATCGCCTGCAAGCTGCCGCGCGTATTATTCACATCGCCTGCCATCAACAACAGCCCCTTGCTGCCAGCAACGGTACCATCACTGTTATCCAATCCCCCGCTTGCCCCCACTTCCAGCGAGCCGCCGGACACGATGCGCCCAGACTGGTTCAACAACCGCGCCGTGTCCAGCGCAGTGCTGCCGTTGCTTTCAATCTTGCCATTTCCATTGTCCAGGCTGATACTGGCCATGATCGATGCCTTGCCGGCTCCCAATTGCACCAGTTCGCCGTGGCGGTTGTCCAACGTCGCGGTCGCAAAATTTACTTGCTGTGCAATGGCACTGCCGTTGCGGTGATCCAAGTAATCAGCCCGCACGTCCAGTGCGCCATTACCCGTAATCTGGCTCCGTTGCGCATACAAATTTGCCGCAGTGATCGACAGTGTGCCGCTACCGGCGTGCTCGATCTTGCCATCCGTATTTGTCAACTTCGCTGCTTTTAATTGCAAGTTCTGGCTGTTGGTGGCAATGCGTCCGCCTGTATTGTCCAGGCTACCGTCAGTCCCTGTCAGTACAATGGCGCTGTTGCCACTCCCTGTCTGAATAATGCTGCCGCCGGCATTGCTCAGATTAGCCAAGCCGAAGTCGAGCTGTCCGGCGCTCAAGCTACCCTGCTGATTGAGCAAGGTTTGACCGTTCTGCGCACTGGCCATGATGCTGAGCAGTCCCGGCGTACTGACCGTCGCGCGCGCGGTGTTGATGTCACCGCTACCGGCGGCCAACGCGATATTGACACCGCTGGTCTGGCTGCCCGAAAGGTCAAGCGCCGCACCGCCCAATACGATGTTGCCGGCAGCGAGATTTTTCCCGCCAAGTTGCAGGACACCGCCAGCGCGGACACCCAAGTCCCCCGTTTGCGCCAACGATCCGTCCGTTTTCAGTCCCGCGGCAAGCAAACCGTTGCCCGTCATGCTGCCCACTGCCACAGTAGTATTGCCCAGCGCCGCAATGGAGCCCGTATTGACGAGCGCACCCGCCACCTTCAGCGACTGTTCGCCACCGGCATATAACAGGCCGGCATTATTCATGTCGCCGTGTATCGTCGTCGTCAGATCAGTCCCGGCGCTGATTTCACCGCCAGCATTAAGGAGGCTGCTGGCATCGACCCCCAATTTCCCTTTCCCCGCCTGCAGCACGCCATGCGTATTGTCGATGGCTTGCGCTGTCACCTGCGAGGTTTCCCCGCCAGCAATCACGCCCCCCGTATTGTTGAGCGCACCGAGCACCAAGATACTGGCATCGGTGGCAGCATTGATGCTGCCCTTGGCATTATCGAGTGTGGCCGCAGAGACTTGCAACAGACCATTTGCCGCAATGATGCCACCACCGTTTTCCAGGCCTTGTTTCACGTGCACTTCGGCCTTGCCGGTCGTCTGCAACTTTCCGCCCTGGTTATTCATCGCCTCGGCGTGAACTAGCACCTGGTTTGCCGAGGTAATTGCCTTACTGTGATTGAACTCCCCAGCCGCGATATCAACAAGACCATTACCGATAATCGTGCCACCACTACCAGCGAGTGTTGGCGCCTTGATCGTCAAGCTTCCCGTGCCCGCATGTTCAATCTTGCCGTCCTTGTTGGTGACGATGATGGCATCGAGGGTCACGTTCGTGCTGTTGACGGCGATGCGGCCCGCCGTGTTATCCAGATTGCCCGTAACGATGCTTATGTCGCCCGTGCCCGTCTGCAACACCGTACCCTTGGCGTTGTCCAGATTGCCCACGTGCAGATCCAGTTGGCCTGCCTGCAAAGTGCCTTCCGTGTTGCGCAAGGTCGCGTTACTCGTGACGTTCAATGTGCCTGGCGTCGTGACCACCGCTTTATTCGTGCTGACATCGCCCGTTGTTGCCGTCAAGCCGATGTCGACGCCGCTGGTCTGGCTGCCGCTGATATCGACGCTGACACCCGTTAGGTTCGCCTTGCCCGCTGCCAAGTTCTGACCATGCGCGGCCAGCGTTTGTGTAGTGCTGATCATTAGGTCGCCCGACGTGCCCAGCTTGCCATCGGCCTGCATGCCGGCACCGATCAAACTGCTTGCACTGCTATCGATGGACTTCGCCGTGAGGCTGGTATTGCTCTGCGCCGCGATCACGCCCGTGTTGACGATGGCGCCGCTGGCGTTCAGGGTCTGATTGCCGGCCGCGTACAGGCTGCCGGTATTGTTCAGGCTAGCCAGGGTGGCGTTCAGGTTGGCGCCGGCAAACACGTTGCCCGCGTTGTTGTTCAACTTGCCAACGTTCAAGGTCGCATCGCCAGCCACGGCTTGCAGTTGTCCCTTGGTATTGTCGATGTCATCGCCGATCAATCCCAGATTGCGACCGGCGGCCACGGTGCCTTCCGTGTTGTCCAGGCTACCGAAGTTCAATGCGGCATCCTGCGCCGCCACGATGCGGCCCGTACTGTTCAGCAAGGTTGTGGCCTTTACCAGCGCGTCGCCATTGCCCTCGATCTTGCCGCCCGTGTTGTCGAGCTGGCCCGTGGCCGCGACCGTCATCAAGCCGGTGCCCGTCTGCGCCAGGCTGCCGCTGCGGTTGTCCAACGTACCGGCATTGATGGTCAGCTGATTTGCCACCGTCGTCGCATTGCGATGATCCAGGGTGATCGCCGTGATATCGAGCTTGCCATTGCCCGTGATCTTGCCATGCTGGTTGTTGAACTGGTTCGCGTTGATGGCAAGAACGCCAGCGCCTGCGTGCTCCAGCTTGCCGTTGATGTTCGTCAACACCGTCGCATTCAGGGCCAGGTTCGCGCTGTTGACGGCAATGCGGCCAGCCGTGTTGTCCAGCTTGGCCGTGCTGATGGCGGTGTCGCCCGTGCCCTTCTGCACGATGTCGCCGCTGGCGTTGTTCAGGTTGGCGACGTTCAGCTGCAGCTGGCCGGCAACCAGCTGGCCCTGGCTGTTCACCAGGGATTGTCCATTATTCACATTGGCCATGATGGCCAGCAGATTGCTGGCCGAGATAACAGCTTTGTTCGTCAGTACATCGCCGCTGCGTGCCGTGATGGCGATATTCCCTGCGCCCGTCTGGCTGCCCGACAGGTCCACATTTGCGCCCGTCAATACGGCATTGCCTGCCGCCAGGTTCTGACCGCTCGCTTGCAGCACGCCATCGGCATTAACCGTGAGATCGCCCGCCGTACCCAGGCTGCCGTCCGCTTTCACGCCGGCGCCCAGCAAGCCGCTGCTGGTGACTTTGCCAGCGGTAATATGGGTGTTGTTGACGGAGGCAATCGATCCTGTGTTGTTGAGCAAGCCGCCCACCGTCAATTGTTGGTTACGGCCCGCGTACAGCAAGCCCGCGTTGTTCAAGTCTGCGCTGATGCGCGCCGTCAGGTCCTTGCCGGCGCTCACTGTCCCCTGCTGATTCAGCAAGGTCGCAGCCTCAAGACGTAAATTGTCTGCCTGCAATACGCCACGCGTGTTGTCGACATGCACGCCACCGAGATGCAAGTCGGCAGTCGCTGCCAGCACGCCATCCATATTGTTCAGCGCCGCCTTGCTGACGATCTCCGCCGAGGCGGCGGACGTGATGCGACCCTTGCTGTTGTCCAGCACGCCTGCTTGCAGATTCAGGATCCCCGTTCCCGCATGCTCGATCTTGCCTTCTTTGTTGGTGACGCTGACGGCATCGATGTTCAGATTACTGCTGTTGACGGCGATGCGCCCGGCCGTGTTGTCCAGATTGTCGGTGACGATGGTCGTGTCGCCCGTGCCTGTCTGTAAGATTGTGCCCTTGGCGTTGTCCAGATTACCGACATGCAGATCCAGTTGTCCTGCCTGCACCGTGCCGTCCGTGTTATGCAGGGTCTTGGTGGTCGTCACATTCAATGTACCCGGCGTCGTCACCACCGCTTTATTCGTGCTGACATCGCCCTGGGTTGCCGTCAGGCCAATGTTCGCGGCGCTGGTCTGGCTGCCAGACAGATCCACATTAGCGCCGGCGAGATTGGCGCTGCCCGCCGCCAGATTCTGGCCATGCGCCGCCAGCGTTTGCGCGGTGTTGACCGTCAGACCACCCGACGTGCCCAGCTTGCCATCAGCCAGCATGCCGGCGCCGATCAGGCTGCTTGCACTGCTGTCGAGGCTATTCGCCGTAAGACTGTTGTTCCCCTGCGCCGCGATCACGCCCGTGTTGACGATGGCGCCGCTGGCGTTCAGGGTCTGGTTGCCAGCCGCATACAGGCTGCCGGTGTTGTTCAGGCTAGCCAAGGTGGCGTTCAGGTTGGCGCCAGCAAACACGCTGCCTGTCGCATTATTCAAGTTCGCCACGTTTAAGGTGGCGTTGTTCGCCACGGCTTGCAGTTGTCCCTTGGTATTGTCGATGTCATCGCCGATCAATCCCAGATTGCGACCGGCGGCCACGGTGCCTTCCGTGTTGTCCAGGCTACCGAAGTTCAATGCGGCATCCTGCGCCGCCACGATGCGGCCCGTACTGTTCAGCAAGGTTGTGGCCTTTACCAGCGCGTCGCCATTGCCCTCGATCTTGCCGCCCGTGTTGTCGAGCTGGCCCGTGGCCGCGACCGTCATCAAGCCGGTGCCCGTCTGCGCCAGGCTGCCGCTGCGGTTGTCCAGCGTACCGGCATTGATGGTCAGCTGGTTTGCCACCGTCGTCGCATTGCGGTGATCCAGGGTGATCGCCGTGATATCGAGCTTGCCATTGCCCGTGATCTTGCCATGCTGGTTGTTGAACTGGTTCGCGTTGATGGCAAGAACGCCAGCGCCTGCGTGCTCCAGCTTGCCGTTGATGTTCGTCAACACCGTCGCATTCAGAGCCAGGTTCGCGCTGTTGACGGCGATGCGGCCGGCCGTGTTATCCAGCTTGGCCGTGGTGATGACGGTATTGCCTGTGCCCGTCTGCACGATGTCGCCGCTGGCGTTGTTCAGATTGGCCACGTTCAGCTGCAACTGGCCAGCCACCAGCTGGCCCTGGGTATTCACCAGTGACTGGGCGTTGTTGGCGTTGGCGGTAATGGCCAGCAGATTGCTGGCGGAAATCACTGCTTTGTTCGTCTGTACGTCGCCGCTGTGTGCGGTGATATTGATGTTGCTTGCCCCCGTCTGGCTGCCCGACAGGTCCACATTCGCGCCCGTCAGCACGGCATTTCCCGCCGCTAGATTCTGCCCGCTCGCCTGCAAGACGCCATCGGCATTGATGGTCAGATCGCCCGCCGTACCCAGGCTGCCGTCCGCTTTCACGCCGGCGCCCAGCAAGCCGCTGCTGGTCACTTTGCCAGCGGTAATATGGGTGTTGTTGACGGAAGCGATGGAGCCGCTATTGCTCAGCAAGCCGCCCACCGTCAATTGTTGGTTACGGCCCGCGTACAGCAAGCCCGCGTTGTTCAAGTCTGCGCTGAGGCGCACCGTCAGGTCCTTGCCGGCGCTTACTGTCCCCTGCTGATTCAGCAAGGTAGTCGCATCCAGACCCAAATTATCCGCCTGCAATACACCGCGCGTGTTGTCGAGTCCTACGCCTGCCAACTGCAACACCTGCGTGGCGGCGATCACGCCATCCGTATTGTTCAGTACACCCTTGCTGGCGATATCCGCCGAAGCAGCGGACGTGATACGCCCCTTGCTATTGTCCACCACGCCAGCTTGCAGTTGCACGCTGCCATTTCCGGCGATGCTGCCGCGCGTATTGTCCAGCGCCTGTGCCACATCCACGCGCATCCGTCCCGGTCCCGTCTGCTGCAGGGTGCCGTCGCTATTGTCCAGCTGGCCGGCCTGCACCGCTACCTGCTGCCCGGAAGTGATGGCATGGCGGTGATCGATTGTTTCCGCCTGGATATCAACTAAACCATTGCCCGTCACCTTGCCCCGTTCGTCATCGAAGCGCACGGCATCAATATTCAGGCTGCCCGTGCCCGCGTGCTCGATACTGCCGTCGCGGTTAGTCATCTGTTCGGCGGTCAATGACAGATTGGCGCTGTTGACGGCGATGCGGCCGCCCGTGTTGTCCAGGGTGCTGCCCTGCAAGGTGGTGTCGCCGGTGCCCGTCTGAATCAGGGTGCCGCCACGGTTGTCCAGCGATCCCGTTTTCAGGTCCAGCTGCCCCGCGCTCAAGGTGCCGCGCACGTTCGACAGGGCCTGGCTGCTGCGTGCCGCCGTCACGGACAGCAGGCCGGTCGTTGTCACCAGTGCGTTATCGGTGACGACATTGCCGGCACTGGCATTGAGCGCAATAGCAGCGCCGCCCGTCTGGCTGCCGCTCAGGTCGATGGCGGTGGCGTGCAGGCTGGTCTTGCCAGCGGCCAGGTTCTGACCGTGCGCACTGATCGCTTGCCCAGCCGTCAGTTGCAACTGGCCGTTGCCGGCCAGGCTGCCGTCGGCGCGGATGCCGGCGCCCAGCAAGCTGCCGGCAGTGCTGTCGATGCGGCTGGCGTCGATACTGTTGTCGCCCTGCGCGGCAATGACGCCGCTGTTGCTGACGGCGCCGCTGACCTGCAGCGCCTGGCTGCCGGCCGCATACACATTGCCGCTGTTCAGTACTTCGCTAGCCTGGGTGGCAAGATTGCCACCGGCAAACACGCTGCCGGCCGTATTGTTCAGCTTTGCGACCGACAGGCTGGCGTCGCCACTCACTGCCTGGATCTGGCCGCGCGTATTGTTGACGTCGCCGCTGTCGAGGCGCACTGTACGGCCGGCCGCCAGGGTAGCCTCGGTGTTGTCCAGCGCGCCAGTGGACAGTGCCAGGTCCGTGCCCGAGACGATGCGGCCCTTCTGGTTTTGTACATTGCCCGCCTGCACGCTCAAAGCGCCATTGCTTTCCAACGCACCGCTGCGGTTGTCCAGCCCGTTGCGCACCTGCACGCGAGTGTCGCCTTGGCCGCTTTGCGCCAGGCTGCCGCCCCGGTTGTCCAAGGTGCCGGCGTTGATGCTGAGCTGCCCCGCCACCGTGCGGGCATCGCGGTGGTCGATCTGCTCGCCGCTCAGCGCCATGGCGCCGTTGCTGATGATGCTGCCGCGCTGCAAATTGATCTGCGCCGCGCCGATCTCCAGCGCGCCCGTGCCCGCATGCTGGATTTGCCCGTCCTGGTTGCTCAGGCTGGCAGCCTGCAGGCGCAGCGCCTGGCTGTTCGTGGCGATGACGCCGCGCGTATTGTCCAGGCTTCCAGGCAATTGAATCGCCAGGTCGCCGGCGCCCAGTTGCATGAGCTGGCCGCCTACGTTCGACAAGTCGTGCGCGTTCACGCCCAGCTGTTGGCCCGTCAGTTGTCCGCCATCGCTGCGCACGGTCTGCGCCGCGTCCAGTTGCAGGCGTTCGCGTGCACTGACCTGCGCGCGGCTGGCGTCGAGGTCGCCGGCGCTGGCGCCCAGGCTGACGTTCGCGCCCGACACTTGTGCGTCGGCCAGCTCCAGCCGACGCGCGGACAGCGTGCTGTCGCCTGCTGCCACGGCCATGCCATGCACGGCCACCAGATCGCCCGCCAGCACGTTCAGCTTGCCGCTGCCCGACAGGGTGTTATCCAGGTTGAGGCCGGCCGCCAGCACGGAACCCGCCCCCGTATCGATACGCGAGGCGGCGCCCGTTGCCTGCACACTGGTATTGCCCTGCGCCGCAATCACGCCACTGTTGGCAATATTGCCCTGCGCCTGCACCTGGCTGTCGCCGCCCGCATACACGGTGCCGCTGTTGGCCACGTCGCCCGCGACGGCGATGCTCGTCTGGCTGCCCGCGCCGGCGGACTGGATGTTGCCGTTGTTGCTCAGCCAACCGTTCGATTGCAGCACCAGGTTGCCCGTCGTGGCCGCCATCACGCCCGCATTGCGTACGCCCAGGCCCGCTTCCGTGCCGATCAGGGTGATCTTGCCCGCATACATGCCGCCCAGTTGCGCCACGTCCAGCGCGTAGGCGGGGGCCGGACCCGCGCCATTGACTGCGCCCGCCACGCCATGCGCCGCATCGATCTGATTCGCGCCCGTCACCACTTTCAGTTCCTGCGCCCAGATACCGCCATTGATCTGCGCGGCGCGCGCCAAAATCGCCGTGTAGTCGCTCAGCGACGTGTCCAGTCCCCTTCCATTGATGCTGACCACGCCGCGCTGCACCATGTAGCCGTCCAGGTTGCCGCCGTTAAGGATCGGCGTGCCTGTCGTCAGCGTGACCCGGCTGGCATTGATGAAACCACCGCCGTCGACGGCCACGCCGGCCGGGTTGGCGATGACGACTTCGGCGCGCTGCCCCGCCACTTCCACATAGCCGCGCAGCTGGCTGGGATTGGCTGAATTGACTTCGTTCAATATCACGCGCGCGCTGCCGCCTGCCAGCCAGGGGTTACCTTGTACCCAGCCGCCCGTCTGCGTCTGCACATTGCCGCGGCTATTGTTGAGGATGGCGCCATTCGCCGTCACGTCGAACTGGCTGTAGGTATTGCGCGAGACACCCGCCGCGCTCGGCGTCTGGATATTCACCTGCGTTACGCCATTCGCGCTTTGCACCACGGTCGGACGCTGACGGCCCGGCGCATTCGGGTCGGCCACGATCTGGCCCATGGCCGGACCGGCCACAAAGCTCACCATGCCCAGCGCGCCGAATATCGCCAAGGCCAGCGGCCGCAACCTGGCATTGACCCCGCCGCCATCACCGCCAAATACGCCACTGTCCAGGCCACCTTCCCCCTTAGCCGCCTTGCCTTGCGAGGAAGCGTTTTCGGCGACGACCATCAATTGGCCACGGCGTTTGTTGAAGATGATGCGGTACAGGTTCTTGTTCATGAAATGTCCTAATGACAATTAAATGATGCGATAAAGGGAGAAAGAACGGCTGGCGGGTGGCGGCGTCTTAGTAACTGGCGTTCAGGCTGAAGCCGGCCGTATGGCTGGCCGTGCGGAACAGCTCAGGTTTGCGCACTGGCCAGCCGACAAACGCGTCGTACTGCACGCCCAGCCACTGGCCGCGCAAACCGACGAAGCCGCCCGTCAGGCGCCGCGCAATCAGCCACTCGGCGGATGGTCCCGAGACTTCGCCGTGGTCGAGCCCGGCATACGCCTCTTGGCCGCTACTGCCCAGCGGCATGCCGAGCTCGTTGCGCAACAGCCAGCCACGTTCGGCCGACAGGCTGCTTTCGCCGTCATAGCCGCGCACCGTGTAACGTCCGCCGATGGCAAAGCGGTCCTGCGGCACCAGCGGCGTACGGTTGTGCTGAGTGCGCCAGCTGCCTGTGTAGCGCAGCGGCTGGCCAGCCAGCTTGAACGGCGCCGACAGGGCCGCGTCGGCCAGGAGCAGCTTGAGGCGCGAGGTGCCTTCGCCAAACGCTTCCTCGGGCGCTGCCAGCGCATCCATCGCGCCCGTGCCGCGCCGATATTGCAGATTCAGATCCAGGGTAGCCTGGCCCAGGAATTCGCGATGACCGATACCCAGCTCCCAGCCGGCCATGCGGCGGCGCTGCACTTCCACTTCCGTGTCATCGATGAAGTTTTGCGCGGCGCGCTGCCAGCCGCGCAAGGAAACCGTCGTCTTGCGCGACGCGTCGCGGTACACCAGGCGCGACAACTTGACTTCCTTGTTCTGGCTGGCGCCGCTGTAGTTGTAGTCCTGGCTGATGCCGGCCACGGACTGGTGGTAGTGGCTGTCGCTGACAGTGAAGGCCAGCAGCCAGTAGGCGTAGGGAATCGAATAGTGGGCCACCATGCCGGCCGTGCCGCGTGGGCCGTTGCGGTCGCCGTCGACGTTCTGGTTCAGGCTCAGGTAAAACAGGTCGTTCAGGGTCAGCCAATGGTCATACGACAGGGTCACGCTGCCCTGCAACTTGCCGGTCGAGCGCGAACCGCCATCGTCGAGGCCCAGCGCCAGGCGGAATGGCAAGCCCTGCTTCCATTGAATCTGCAGGTCGCTCTCGCCCGGCTTCGCATTGCCGCCCTCGGCCGGCATGATCTGGATGTCGGCTTCGGCCGTCGGCACGCGCTTGAAGTTTTCCAGCGCCTGCTCCGTATCTCGCACATTGAGCAAGTCGCCGGGCCGCGCCGGCACGGCGTTCCACCAGGTGGCGCGGGGATTGGTGCCGGGTGCAAAGCCGATCTGGCGGATGCGCCCTGGTATCAGGCTCAAGGCCAGGGTGCCACGGCTCAGGTCCTGCGGTTCGGCCAGCACGCGCGTGGTGACATAGCCGCGCGCGATGATGGCGTTTTGCAGCCGCCCCATCAGTACATTGATGGCTTGCGTGCCCAGGCAGCGGCCCAGCGCAGAGTCAGCCGCGCCCAGGTCGTCGCGCCCGGCGGCGTCCAGCGCCCATTGAAACTGCGCGCTGCCCTCGCCGCGCAACACGAGCTGGTCAATCGTAAAACACGGCGACTCGCCTGCGGGCAAGCGGTTGGCGGACACGGTCGCCGGCGTCTCGAGCAGGCGCACGTCGGGATTGCGCTCCTGCTGCTGGCGCAGGAGGCGCTCACGTTCTTGCTGGCGTATCAATTCTTGGCTGGCATCGTCGCGCTGGCTGGCGCCAGGCGTGTTGGGAAGGGGCGGTGCAATTTCGGGACGGGTCTGCGCGGACACGGCGGCACACAAGGTGCCGCTGAACAAAAATACACCGCACCATGGCGTCAAGCGCAGGTGCATATGTTGCCTTACGTAATTATTTTCTTAAGTAGATTATAAAATAATTATTTCTGCATGGCAATTTTATTTATTTCTTGAGAACTTTACCTGTTTGGTAACTGTCTTTCATCTATCGAATTACCACTAGTAAAAAGCCGCGCCGCCTTGTGGCAGCACAACAGGCTATGGGAGCTGGCATCGACGGCATAAAAAAAGCCCTGTAAAAACAGGGCTTTGGCTAACACAGTCATTCAGGCATGCAAAGTTTCCTAAGGAAAACTCACTCCCACTCGATGGTCAATGACGTACCTACGCTCTTAATTTTTCAGTGCTTTCCAAACTATTCGCTAAACGATACCCTCAAAAATACCTGCACCAGAAAAATCCGTTATTGACGGTTTGTCGCGACTGGGATGGGAGACACTAGTCCGCTCGCTCGCACCAGCCAGCCGATTCTTCTTGCGGTGAAGCCTTCGTTTCGGCACATCAGCAATCGCAGCGTTCCGCAGCATTCAAAGGTACGCCAAGGCAGCAGCGCCGCGCTGTCACACTGTCACTCGCACAATATCATGCCCACTATAGCGACAGAGACGAAACAATGACACGCGCTTATCTTTCAACCGCTTTCACCATGTCCCACATCGCCGCCGCTTTTCACCTCTCGAGCAAGACAGTCAGTCGGTCGGGCCGTATCGGCATTTAATAAAGCGCACCTGCTGCAGATCAAGACGGCCAAGGCTGAGATCGTGCACGAATGGCGGAGCTGAACTTGGCTCCCATTCCCAGACCGGACTATTTAATAAAGCAAAGAACGGCTCACTTCACAGTTGGTTTAAGAGGAGGTAATTGCTCCTTACTCCATTGCCAGATGGTCGCGCCATACTGCCAATCCATGGATACAGGCATGATCTCGCCTTGTTCGAAATGACGAAGACTGTCGGCGATGGCAGGGGTAAACCAGTAGCCCGCCTGGGCGGCACGGATTGCCGCCTTCAACACGCAGTTGTCCTGGTACTAATGGCGTGGGTGGCGCTTGTTTATCGAGCTTTCTAGCATAGTCCAGCAGATCCTTGGGGTAGACGATATGATCGCGAAAACTGCGGTCGTCCAGTTCCAAAAGATATACTGCCGCAGCGGCTTCAATCGCCCAATAGCCAAAATACGCGCCACCGTCTTCTCTTATGTTCAAATGACTATCATGCCAGAATGCTTTTTTCATCGATGTGTACCATACTTTCAGGTATTTCTGCACATCCGAAATACTTTCTTCTGGCGTGTCACGATAAAAACTGTTGATGATGTCGCGATATGGCTTATCGTGGTACCACTCATCGACTTCGAAACGGTCTTTGAGCTCATAGGAAAACAAGTCTTCATAGAGCGTATCTTTTCCGGCAAAAGCGCCGTCGAGCATTGCCGCTAATCTTGGCAATAAGTCACGGCGATGTAGCAAATAGCAAAGGCTAATGAGTTGAATTGCGCGTTCGTAATCATCTATTTCGGCAAAACGAAATGGCGGAAATTTCGGTTTTTTTTCATACTCACGATCGAATTTCGTGTATTGCTCGTAAGCCGCTATGACTTTCGAAAGATCATCACGCAAAACATCTAAAGATTCACCGGCCGTATAGTTCAAAAAAAAGTTCTTGCATGTGCTATATGCGATTGCTTCTGAAACACGACTTCGGTCCTCAGCATCGCTATCAGGTGCATTAAGAACCTGCAATAGATTTGGAATGCTTATATCAGTAGCATGTTGAATATCCGCCTCAAAATACTGCTCGCTCAAAAATTGTTGTCTGCGCTTTTCATGAAATTGCATAAGGCTCACCTAAAGAATTTTTATACTTAACAGGTACGCAAAGAAATTTTTTGTAAGTGCCGTTTCGCGCCTGCCTCATCCTAGTTCCGGGAACATTGAATTGAAGCCAATGTATTGAAATATTTTTCGTATTTCCAAGAATGTCGAAGTATTTTACGGCTTAAGTTTCATGGAATTGCATAAGCGGGAATTGTATTCTGTACCCCATTGCCAGATGGTGGCGCCATACTGCGAATCCGCGGATACAGGCATAACCGCGCCTTGTTCGAAATGACGGCGACTGTCGGGGATGGCAGGGGTGAACCAGTAGCCGGTTTGGGGGCATGGATTGCCGCCTTCAACAAGCAGTTTTTCTGGCGCTGAGGGCGCCAGTGGTGCTTGTTTATCGAGCTTTCTTGCGTAATCCAGCAAGTCTTTTGGATACACGATGTGATCGCGGAAACTGCGGTCGTCCAGTTCCAAAAGATATACTGCCGCAGCGGCTTCAATTGCCCAATAGCCAAAATACGCGCCGCAACCTTCTGCGTTCATGCTCAAATGACTGTCGTGCCACGGCGCTTTTTTCATAGACTTGTACCAAGCCTTCAGATAGGCTTCGATGTCCCGAATGCTTTCCTCTGCCGTATCACGATAAAAGCTATTGATGATATTGCGATAGGGCGCGTCGTGGTACCACTCGTCGACTTCGTAACGATCCTTGAGTTCATAGGCAAACAAATCCTCATAGAGCGTATCTTTACCGGCAAATGCGCCGTCAAGCATCGCTGCCAATCGTGGTAATAGGTCACGGCGATGTAGAAGATAGCAAAGGCCAATGAGTTGCATTGCGCGCTCGTAATCGTCTATTTCGGCGAAGCGCAGAGGCGGAAACGCTGAGTCGTGTTCATACTCCCTAACATATTTAGTTGATTGCTCATGAACCTTTATAACTTCGGTAAGGTTCTCACGCAACACATCCAATGATTCGCCTGCGGTGTAGCTCAATAAATAATTTGTAATTGCATAGTCGGCGATTGCTGCTGACACAAGACTGCGGCCTAGTGCATCATTACTTGGATCGCCTAATTCGCGTGAAAATTCCGCTTGTGCAGTAGTGATAAAAAAAGTCGTCGTTTTTTCAAAAGCCGTTTCATTTAAGAATTGCTGCCTACGTTTTTCATGAAATTGCATAATATTCACCTAATTAATATCGGTACTAGATGCGGAATTTTTCTATGGCTCAAGTGCCAAACCAATTTTAGTATGTTTATGATTAACAGCCGCTTTCACTTCTTGTTCGTCGTGACGATGCGTTGATGGTATATCGTGATCGGCATGTTTCTCGTGTTTCTCTCGTTCATCCTCCAGCAATGCCTTCTCATGCGCTGCGGCTGAAGGTAGATAAAATGGCGTATAGAATAAATGGCGAGAGTAGACTTTCGTTCGCTTACTAATTATTTCTAAAGCAATTGCCTTATCCTCAACTGCAATGCGGATATTTTTTGAAATCCACTCCTGACTCATCTGCACAAGAGGTTGCTCCGTATTACTCTTCGATGTAGTTGACGCGACACCAACCGGCGCATCCTGCTTCGACTGCGCTTGCTTGCCGCCACCCGAAGGCTTCCCATTCCCCTTACCTCCTTTTCCACCTGGCTTTCCGCCCGGTTTGCCGCCTGGTTTCCCCGCCCCGGCGGAATCGCTGCCCTCGCTCGTATCCGGCTCCAGCAATTCCTCAGACTTTGGCAGCGCCGCGTCCTTGATCCGCTTGGCATTGTCCAGCAGTTTGCCTTTCACGTCCGGCTTACGGGAGGCGTTCTTTGGTGCCTTTCCCACGATCGACGCTTTCGATTCCACGATCGCATACGGCTTGCCGCCATTGTGCGGGTCTCCCATTTGCACTTTCCACACAGCATCAATCCCTGTGCCATGCGCGTTCAGGGCGAACAATGGATTGAGCCGGGACGCTTCGTTGAGTTTGCCAGGAAAGGTCTTGCTGGGCATTTCTTTCCATTCGCCCTGCATGCCCATGTCGTGTCGGCTCCATCCCCTGCCCCAGCCGTATTTTTCATACAGAAAATAATCGGTAATATGCTCACCGACAATGCCGGTCTGGCTTTTGCTCAAGCCCTCGATGACGTTCGTACCAATCGAGGCATTGACCGTATTGTTCGATGTGGTATGCGTGGGCGCATTGTGGCCGGCTTCGGCGACTTTGGGATCCTTCTTTTCCGGCTTCTTTTCCACCGGATTGACCTTGCCTTGCGGGCCGGTCGCTTGCGTCGCATTGTTGCGTTGCTCACCACGCTTCGAGGTCTAGCCGACCGCACACCTATCGGCGCGCCACCAAGCGACGAAGCGGGCGGCAATTGGGCTCCGCGATCATAGAAGGCTGCTCGGAGCTAACATCGGCCCACCGCTCCGGCGTATATGTTATTGCTCGCTTCATCAACTCCCCCGTGGGAGAAGTTTACCAAACAGGAGTGGCCGAAAAAGTCTGGGTACCTCACCCCTCTGTTCGCTTATGGCGGTAATTGCTCACTACTCCATTGCCAGATGGTCGCGCCATACTGCGAATCCATGGATACAGGCATGATCTCGCCTTGTTCAAAATGACGAAGACTGCCGGGTATAGCAGGGGTGAACCAGTAGCCGGTTTGGGGGCATGGGTTGCCGCCTTCAACACGCAGTTTTTCGGGTACCAAAAATGTAGATATGGCTTGTTTATCGAACTGCCTGGCAAAATCCACCAGGTCTTTTGGATAGACAATGTGATTACGGAAGCTGCTGTCTTTGATATTATAGAGATAAACAATTGCGGCGGCCTCGATTGCCCAATAACCAAAATAGGCGCCACCATCTTCTCTCACGTCCAAGTGACTATCGTGCCAACCAGCGTTCTTCATAGAAGCGTACCAAACTTTTAGGTACTGCTCCATTTTGGCAATCTTTGCTTCTGAATCTTCCTCGTCCGTCGCATTGAGAAGATGCAGGTATGGCAATTGGTGATACCAGGCATCAAGAAACGGGCGATCTGGCAAATCATGTCCAATCAATTCTTCATACATCGCATCTTTCCGGTCATAGACGGAGTTAGAGATTAAGGAATGGATGCGTGGAATAAGTTCGCGTTGATGCAATAAAATAGCTAAACCAACGAGTTGGATGATTCGTTCAAAATCATCTATTTCTTGAAACCCGAAATTTGGTGAATCAGAGCTTTTTGTATACTCACGATAATATCGTGAGGCACGTTCGTATGCCTCAACAACCGAAATAAAACTATCACGCAAAACTGCTATTGATTCGCCTGCCGTGTAATTTAAAAAAAAGTTCTTGCATGTAATATATGCGATTACTCCTGAAACGCGACTTCGATCCTCTGCATCGCTATCAGCGGCATTAAGAACTTGCAATAGACCTGGAATGCTTATGTCAAGCGCATGTTGAATATCCGCCTCAAAATACTGCTCACTCAAAAATTGTTGTCTGCGCTTTTCATGAAATTGCATAAGGCTCACCTAAAGAATTTTCATATTGGACAGGTACGCAAAGAAATTTTTTGCAAGTGCCGTTTCGCGCCTGCCTCATCCTAGTTCCGGGAACATTGAATTGGAGTCAATGCATTGAAATATTTTCGTATTTCCAAGAATCTCGAAGTATTTTACGGCTCAAGTTTCATAGAATTGCATAAGCGGGAATTGTATTCTGTACTCAATTGCCAGATGGTGGCGCCATACTTCGAATCTGCGGATGTCTGCATACAAAATAGCTGTTTGGTTATCAACTTATTGGCTTATTAGCTTATTGATGGTTTTTCTCCTTCCAACAATGGGATCGTCCATTCATTGCTCAGTATACCATTGCCAAATAGTCACGCCATACTGTGAATCGGCGGATACCGGCATGATCTCGCCTTGTTCGAAATGACGAAGACTATCTGCAATGGCAGGCGTGAACCAGAAGCCTTTTTGGGGACATAGTTTACCGCCTTCAACACGCAGTTTTTCTACCGCCAAGAACGTAGGCGTTGCCTGTTTATCGAGATCCTTGGCGTAGTCCACCAAGTCTTTGGGGTATACGATGTGATCTCGAAAACTGCGGTCATCCAAATCCAAAAGATACACCGCAGCTGCTGCTTCAATGGCCCAGTAACCGCTATATGCGCCACCGGCCTCGCTAGTATCTAAATGACTGTCGTGCCATGGAGCTTTCTTCATTGACTGGTACCAAGCCTTCAGATATCTGTCAATATCCATAATACTTTCTTCCGGCGCTTCCCGATAAAAGCTGTTAATCAGGTCACGATACGGCTTATCGTGGTACCACTCGTCGACTTCATAACGATCTTTGAGTTCATATGCAAACAAGTCTTCATAGAGCGTATCTTTGCCCGCAAAAGCGCCATCGAGCATTGCTGCCAATCGTGGCAACAAGTCGCGGCGATGCAGTAGGTAGCACAACCCAATGAGTTGCATTGCGCGCTCGTAATCGTCTATTTCGGAAAAGCGAAGCGGCGGAAAATTAGGATCGTTTGAATATTCTCGTTCGTATTTTGTGTTCAGCTCGAAAGCCTCAATAACTTTAGTCAAATCATCGCGAAAAGTATCTATCGGCTCACCGCCCGTGTACTTAAGAATAAATAGATCAAATGTTTGATTCGCAGCATCGATTGATGCCAATGTTCGACCAAATACTTCCGAGCCAGCATTGGCAGGAATATGATCGCGCCAATGCAAAATTGTTTTTTCTATGAAGTCCGCAAAGAAATTATAATAGCTTTCGCTTAAAAATTGTTGCCTTCGTTTTTCATGGAATTGCATGTTGTGTACCTAATTAGATTTCATTAAAATAGTTTATACTCTTATGACTCAAATTTTAAGCTCAACTTTGCAAGCTTGTGATTAACGGCTGCCTTCACTTCTTGTTCATCGTGCCGGTGCGTGGATGGAATATCGTGATTGGCATGTTTCTCGGGCTTGCCTCGCTCATCCTCAAGCAACGCCTTCTCATGTTCTGCGGCCGAAGGCAGATAGAACGGAGTATAGAAAAGGTGACGCGAATACCCGAATTGTTTGATATCAACTTCGAGAACGCGGCCGACTGCCGAGAATAGATTTTTACCTATCCACCGATGACTCATCTGCACGAGTGGCTGCTCTGCTCCGCTACTCTTCGATGCCGGCGATATACCGGCACTTGGCGCATCCCGCTTCGGCTGCGCTTGCTTGCCGCCTGAAGGCTTTCCGCCCCCTCCTTTCCCGCCCGGTTTGCCGCCTGGTTTCCCCGCCCCGGCGGAATCGCTGCCCTCGCTCGTATCCGGCTCCAGCAATTCCTCAGACTTTGGCAGCGCCGCGTCCTTGATCCGCTTGGCATTGTCCAACAGCTTGCCTTTCACGCCCGGCTTACGGGAGGCATTCTTCGGTGCCGTTCCCACCCTTGACGCTTTCGATTCCACGATCGCATACGGCTTGCCGCCATTGTGCGGGTCTCCCATTTGCACTTTCCACACAGCATCAATCCCTGTGCCATGCGCGTTCAGGGCGAACAATGGATTGAGCCGGGACGCTTCGTTGAGTTTGCCAGGAAAGGTCTTGCTGGGCATTTCTTTCTATTCGCCCTGCATGCCCATGTCGTGTCGGCTCCATCCCCTGCCCCAGCCGTATTTTTCATACAGAAAATAATCGGTAATATGCTCACCGACAATGCCGGTCTGGCTTTTGCTCAAGCCCTCGATGACGTTCGTACCAATCGAGGCATTGACCGTATTGTTCGATGTGGTATGTGTGGGCGCATTGTGGCCGGCTTCGGCGACTTTGGGATCCTTCTTTTCCGGCTTCTTTTCCACCGGATTGACCTTGCCTTGCGGCCCGGTCGCTTGCGCCGCATTGTTGCGTTGCTCACCACGCTTCGAGGTCTAGCCGACCGCACCACCTATCGGCGCGCCACCAAGCGACGATGCAGGCGGCAATTGGGCTCCGCGATCATAGAAGGCTGTTCGGAGCTTACATCGGCCCACCGCTGCTCACCGCTCCGGGGTGTATGTTATTGCTCGCTTCATCAATTCCCCCGTGGGAAAAGTTTACCAAACAGGAGTGGCCGAAAAAGTCTGGGTACCTCACCCCTCTGTTCGCTTATAACGGTAATTGCTTACTACTCCATTGCCAGATGGTCGCGCCATACTGCGAATCCGCAGATACAGGCATGACCGCGCCTTGTTCGAAATGACGGCGACTGTCGGGGATGGCAGGGGTGAACCAGTAGCCGGTTTGGGGGCATGGGTTGCCGCCTTCAACACGCAGTTTTTCGGGTACCAAAAATGTAGATATGGCTTGTTTATCGAACTCCCTGGCAAAATCCACCAAGTCTTTTGGATAGACAATGTGGTCACGAAAACTGCTGTCGTTGATGTCGTAGAGATAAACAATTGCGGCGGCCTCAATTGCCCAGTACCCGAAATAGGCGCCACCTTCCTCTGTCATTGAAAAATGACTATCATGCCATGGCGTCTTTTCCATCGACTTGTACCAAATTTTAAGATACTGCTGCATTTGGTCTATTTTTTCTTGGGAGCTTTCCAAGTCAGTTGCGCTGAGGAGGTGTAGATAGGGGAATTGGTGATACCAAGCCTCTAAATAAGGACGATCAGCTATATCATGGCTGACAAGTTCCTCATACATCGCATCTTGCCCGTCATAGGCCGAATTGGCAACTAAGGAATGAATGCGGGGTATCAGCTCGCGTCGATGCAACAATATGGCCAAGCCAAGTAGCTGAACAATTCTTTCAAAGTCATCGATTTCTTGGAAGGCAAACACAGGAAAATCTTCTTTTTCTTGGAAATCTCGCTTATATCTGGCGGATATTTCATAGGCCTCGACTACGCCGACGAGCTCGTCGCGCAATAGATCTAGCGATTCCCCGCCTGTGTATCGAAGCAAGAAAAGGTCGCAAGTTTGCCCGGCAACATCTGCCGCAGCGAGCGATCTTGCGAGTGCTTCCGTTTCTATGTCTGGAGGCAAATTATGCTTCCAATATTCAATTGCCTTTTTTATCGAGTTACAAAAAAACGAAAAATAATGTTCGCTTAAGAATTGCTGCCTACGTTTTTCATGAAATTGCATAGTTCTTAGCCAATAAGTAAAGATTAATCAAGCGCGCTCATGATTCAGACTTTAAGCCAAGTTTGGCATACTTGTGATTAACTGCCGCTTTCACTTCTTGTTCATCGTGTCGATGTGTGGATGGGATGTCGTGATCGGTGTGTTTCTCGTGCTTGTCACGTTCGTCCTTCAGCAACGCCTTCTCATGTTCTGCGGCCGAAGGCAGGTAGAACGGCGTATAGAAAAGATGGCGCGAATAACCATTTCTCTTTATATCCTCCGCTAATTCATGTCCAACGGCGCTCTTGATGTTCTTCACAATCCAAGCGCGACTCATCTGTACAATAATTTCGCTCGATGTTCCTGTGTTCGATGCTGCCGGCGCTTTTGTTGCTGGCGCGTTTTCCTTTGGTTTTACTCCAGCACGTCCAGGTCTGCCAGGGCGTCCACCACCAGTCGGAACTGGCGATCCATTTGGCTCACCTTCGCTGGTATCCGGTTCGAGCAATTCTTCAGTTTTCGGCAGCGCCGCGTCCCTGATCCGCTTGGCATTGTCCAACAGCTTGCCTTTCACGCCCGGCTTACGGGAGGCGTTCTTTGGTGCCTTTCCCACCCTTGACGCTTTCGATTCCACGATCGCGTACGGCTTGCCGCCATTGTGCGGGTCTCCCATTTGCACTTTCCACACAGCATCAATCCCTGTGCCATGCGCGTTCAGGGCGAACAATGGATTGAGCCGGGACGCTTCGTTGAGTTTGCCAGGAAAGGTCTTGCTGGGCATTTCTTTCCATTCGCCCTGCATGCCCATGTCGTGTCGGCTCCATCCCCTGCCCCAGCCGTATTTTTCATACAGAAAATAATCGGTAATATGCTCACCGACAATGCCGGTCTGGCTTTTGCTCAAGCCCTCGATGACGTTCGTACCAATCGAGGCATTGACCGTATTGTTCGATGTGGTATGTGTGGGCGCATTGTGGCCGGCTTCGGCGACTTTGGGATCCTTCTTTTCCGGCTTCTTTTCCACCGGATTGACCTTGCCTTGCGGCCCGGTCGCTTGCGCCGCATTGTTGCGTTGCTTGGTCTTCCAGTGGGTCAACTTGAGCGTGACAAGCATCACCATGGCCGGCAACTGGGCGCGCACCGTGCTCATGCAGGTGCTCAAGGCGAGCCGTCCTTCGGCGGGCAGGTCGTCGTAAAGCCACGAACCTTCGATCGCGCTCTGGACTGTGCCCAGCTGCTTTTTCAGGCCGGCCGCATCGAATAATTTGTCGAGCAAGAATTCCGGGCTGGTGTGGATGCCGACCTTGTCGCAGACCATGCGCAGCACGTCGAACAGAATCGGCGCGAAGCGCTCCGGATGCTTGTTGACGATGCGGATGGTCTTCTTGACGCCGCCGCCCGCGCCCGGTATCCAGCCCACCAGCGCCAGGACCAGGTCGAATTTGGCTTCCATCTGATCTTCCGCCGTGGTGCTATTGTGGAGCGTCAGCATGCAGTCGATGGTGTCGTAGATATTGATCGCCTGGCCCAGGAAGGGGACGAGTCCGGTGGCGACGGCGACGCCGATCTCTTCGATGGCGCTGGTGATGGCCGCGCTGTCGGTTTGTGTCTCGCCCGCTTGAGGGGTGGTGGTCGCAGGTGCGTCGCTCATTGGATATCCCTTCCAACCATGCTGTACAGCAGTGACTCGACATCGTCTGGATCGGTGGGTTGGCCGTGTTTTTTCAAGTCGTTTTGCACGTTTTCCAAGGTGGTCTTTCCGGCGTCTTTGGGGCTGTCTGCCGTGAACGGTTTAGGGTCTTCGCCAAAATAGACCTTGACCGCGCCCTGCGGAATGTTTTCCAGGCGGGCGTGGCCTTTGGCGTCGAGCTTGCCGACACATGCGGTGCCATCAGCGAATTCGGCCCGGTACGCGCCACCTGCGACAGGCGTCAAGTCCGGCCAGTGATGGTTGAATTCGATGAAGTTCTTGATCTGATCAATCTTCGGTAGCGGTGGCAGGATGGAAGTAGAGGCAGAAGGCCCAGCCAGCTCCTTCATGCTGGCCTTGAACGTCATCGCCCCTGGTCCGTGGATCATGATGTTGCCGCCTTCGAGCTTGATATAGGCGTCTTGTGAGGTCAACAGCACATGCTCCTTGGCCGCCACGGTGACGCTCTTGGTCATGCTCGCCACCGTGATGGCCTTGTCGGCCGTGATGCGCGTCTCGTCCGACTGGCTCTGGCTGGACACCTTGCCGCTGGCCGCGTGCAGCATGATGCCCGTTTCCTGGTTCGGCTTGTCCTTGCTGTCCGCCTTGCCGTACGTGAACAGACTGATGCCGGCCTTGACCGCATACAGGCTGTTGCCCTGGGCCGCAAAGTTGATGTCCTGACCGGCCGTAATGCTACTGGTGTTGCCTGCGATGATGATCGCGTCGGCCGGGGTGGTCGCCGCGATGCCGGCGGGGCTCGACAACTGCAGATGCGGTTCGGCGTAGGCCGTCACCTTGCCGGAGCCGCCGGCACCGTCGCCGCTTGACGTGTTGCCCTCCATCGTTTCGATGACGCTGACGCTGTGCGCCATCTGCGCAATCGATGGCAACTTCTCGGGCGCTGGCTCGGCCTGGCCCTTGTCGTCCTTGAGCGTGGCATTGTGCTTTTGCGCCGTTGTCGCAAGCGCCGTCTGCAATTGCAGGCTTTGGTCGATCTGTACCTTGGCCTCGCGCGAATCGAGTTGGCTACCGTTGGCATTGAGCCGTGCGTCGGTAGACAGCAGCAGGCCGGAACCGGCTCGAATGGCGGCGCCATGTTCCGTTTTGAGCTCGGCACCGAATCCGACAGGGCTGAGACGCTGGTTGTCGCTCTGGTGACGCAAATGCCCCATGTTCAGTTCGGCAGTGCCTTGGTGCGGGTTGGCGTGGCGTTGCAGCGCCACGCGCGACTGACCCGCCGTATCGTCAAATACCAGTTGGCTGTAGGCACCTGCGCCATTTTGACTGGTGTTCATTGCCTGTGTCTTGAATCCCGACAGCACAGCTGGATGCGCGTGCGCGCCAGAGTCGCCCGGGAACCATGCTGGCGCGTTGCCAGTCGAAACGCCGGCACCCTGTGCCACCTGATTGTGCTGAGCGTTGTCCTGGCCTTTGCCGTTGTACAGGCTGCCAATGACCACTGGACGGTCAATGTCGCCGTCAAGGAAATCGATCACCACTTCACTGCCGATGCGTGGCACGGCGACCGAGCCCCAGTTGGCGCCCGCGACCGGCGCCATCGGCGTGGATATGCGCACCCATGTGCCGGCCTTTTCGTTTGCGGGCGCACCTGCCTGCCCCTCGGGCGAAGGATGGTTCAGGCGGCTGTGGCTCAGATCGCTCTCACCCGTTCCACGTTGCCAATGGAACTGCACCTTGATGCGATGATCACGATCCGTGTAGGTTGCCGCGCCGGCTGGTCCGACCACGATTGCGGTCTGCTGTCCATGGACGGTGGGCCGCGGATTCAGGAGTTGGCCATGTCCATCCTGCCCGCTGCTGCGATAGGGTGTCTTGCTGCGGATGGCGTCGATGCGGTTGCGGTAGACGGGACGTTCGCCCTTCTCCGCGCCCACTGCATGCAGACTATTCTTGCGCTCTTTCTGAATAAGGACGTCGAGTACGCTCTGGCCCAGTCGTTCGGTGATTTCTGTCTTCGCCTCGGTACTCAGGTTGTTGTGGGCGAGGTGCACCACGCGCACGATGACGAAGGTGCGTGCGTCGTCGCCGCCGCTGACACTGGCAGCATCGAGTTGCGATTGCCCATGGAGAGTGATGGTCGTGCCTGCAGAGAGCGTGCGCACGGTACCTGCGCCGATGTGCGTCTCACGCATCGCGTCCAGCGCCTGCATCTGGTTGTCCGCGATACGCTGGCCCTGCTTCATCGACTCGTAGGCGTATGCGCCGGGAGTGTCGCGGCTGACCAGCGGGTTTCCGCCATGACCATTGGCGCTGACCGAGCTCACCGGGCGCGATCCGGTCGTGCGGTAATCCCAACTCGACAACTCGATGGCGTTCGTTTGCAGGCGCACGCTGGTGCGCCAGCGGTCCATGCTGTCCTCTTTCATCACGGCGCCAGGCTGCGTGAAATTGATCGTGGCCTGAGCATTTGGTTTGAAACAGCCATTATGGTCGGCGATGACCATGGTGTGGGAGCCAAGGATGGCGCTTTCAGCATTGCCGATGTGCTCGAAATAGTAAAACAAGCCCTCTTCCCGCATCAGGCGTTCGGCGAACGCCATATTACTTTCCTGATACTGGCAAGTCAGCGATCTGATCGGATACACGTCTCTGTCGAGGATGTCGTAGCGCCACGCCGGCACCAAGGATCCCACGTTCTGCCAACCACCGAAGATCGCATCGAGGATGTCGAATACAGTTTTGTCTTGGAATATTCGGCTATCGCGGCCATGAGCCAGGAATGCGTACCAGGGGCCAATTGTGAACACGTAGCGCGCGAAACCGCCGTCAGCACCGGCCCGTTCGGCCGACGTGATATGGCCATGGAATGGGCGTTTGTCATCGCGACTCGTGGCCGTGAGCAGTTCAAGCAGAACCGGCTGCCCGTGCAACGATTTGAGAGACATTCCCGCGTCGGTCGAGAGCGCAGTGACCTTGAATTCATAGCACTGGCTAAGTCCTTCCTCGCCGCGAAAGCATTCGGCAAGAAGCTTGTCGCGGCCAATAGGCGTGCTGAACGCAAGCACGCGTGTATCTTGAGTGAAGCTGTTGAGCAGCGCTGACATAGGGGGAGATGCTCCTGGGATGCGAATCGATCGCATCTTGATATTGGGGTCGAAAAATCCAAGTTTGCATTAGATCACAGAAATGTTATCTTTCTAATTACAATTAGACGATCCAGTTTGCTTGGCGTCAAGAACATTGCGTATTGGCCCACATGCAACTAGAGAACGCGAACAGGTGCCCAGACAACGGATCTTGGTGCATGACATGTTTCACTAGGGCGTGGAGACCGTCGAACGACAGGCACGTGTTGACCGGCTGGCGTCGCATACGGAACGCAACTCGTTATGCGTAATCTCATGTAGCGTGAGACTACCAAATGGGCGTTTCAGATCGCGTTCGTACACCACACGCCGCATGTCGCGCGTCGCGCGTCGATTCCGCCAAGTTGAGTCCCCTTAAGAATACCCACAAAAAAGCGTGCTTGGTTCTGCCATGAGATGCTTGGGGTTACCAAACAAAATAAAAAAAGCCCCTGAAAAATCAGGGGCTTAGCTGTTTCAATGACCCGGCGTTACCTTACGCTGCCGGGTGGAAGATCCCACTAATTGTCAACGAGCTGGCTAAGTGCTTGATTTTTCAGTGTTTTCCAAACCATTCAGTTACCGATACCCTCATAAATACCCTCGCCGAATTTATCTATGGTTGCCGTTTGGTCGCGGCCGGGATGAGCGAAACTAGTCCGCTCGCCCGTACCTGCCACCAGATGCTTCTGGGCGATGACGACTTCGTTTCGGCACATCAGCAATCGCAGCGTTCCGATGCATTCAAAGATACGCCAAGGCAGCAGCGCCGCGCTGTCACATTGTCACCCGCGCAATATCAAGCCCGCTATAGCGACAGAGACGAGGCCATGGCACGCGCTTATCTGTCTACCGCTTTTACCATGCCCAACATCGCCGCCGCTTTTCACATGTCGAGCAGGACGGTCAGTCGGGCCGTATCGGCATTTAATAATGCGCATCTTACTGTAGATCGAGAAGGCCAAGGCTGAGAACGTGTACGAAAGGCGGACCTGACCCCGCCCCCGGACGTTACCCCGGCCCACGAATGTCGGCGCCGCGATAGCAAACGACACAGGAGCACGCTTGCTTGATCTGACTCGATCTACAGCGTGCCGTTGAGGTCAGCGCACGGCTGGCAGTGGCTACGGCCCCGTTTGCTCATAGGACGAGCTCCAGGATGGACTGAGCGACGCCTTTTTGGCAAGTAAAGGCGTTGCGCGTGGCCGTACGGCCGAGCCGGGTTTCGATGTGGCAGATGACTTCCTCTAAAGGCATCGCCAAGGAAATCTGCGGCACCAGCACCACGTAACCCGTCTTCTTCAAGTTGGATTGCACGGCCAAGCGGGCCAATGCGCCAACGGCTCGCTGCGCATAACGTTGCGGATCGCGCACATCAATGCCAAGGAACCGCTGTCCCTCGACCAGCAGCACCTGCAGTGCGACGATGTCGCTCCAAGGTATAGGTCCAACTGCAAGCGAGGACGCGTGATCAACAATGCCGGTGTCGCCGATTACCATGGAAGGTCCAGTATCGAGCGCCTTTTTACCCCATAAATAGGTGCAGAGACCGAAAAACAGAAAGCCCGCCACGCACACCGCTTGCTTGAAAAAACCGACGTCACCGAAAAAAGCTAATCCCAAAGAGCCAGCGGTGAATAGGGCGGACCCGGCGGTCAAGTACACAATAGTTGACTTCTTAGGGTAGATCAGCAAGTCCATCGTTGGTTCCAGTCGAATTTAGTTGGTTTGAAATGCGAGACTGGTTGAGCTACATCCTGAAGCGGTACCGGCCCCGTTGGAGATCAGCATTAGATACGAATCCCATCAAGGGTTTGATGCATCTCCAACCATGATTTCACCCAAAGCGGCTGGCGGCCTCGCCCGCTCCACTGCTGCTCTTGATTATCAGGGTTGCGATACTGAGCAGCCACTGCTTTCTTCCCCGCCTTCACCCCGTTTTTTGGTACGCCTGCGATCAACTGTGTCAGCGGAATACCGACACGCTGAGCAATCGCCAGCATTTCAGCACGCGCTTTTTCTAGTTCGCCTTTTTGGCGTGTCTCGATTTCCCGTGATGCTTGCGCTTCCAGCTTTTTTAACTCGACCAGTGACAATGATGAGATATCCATACGAACTCCTTGAAGGTAATACACATTATGAATGACACCTGTATGTGACTTGAGCACGCATGCCAAATCAACGCCATTCTAAAACAATTACCACGTTCCCTTTCAGTCTTCTTGCTCCTTGTGCCATCGAAATACCTAGCTAAAGCGGGTAATTTCGGCTGGAGTCCTGCGATGAGCCCGAGAACAATAGCAAAGGTCCCCGTTGCCACAAATGAAGAAATATGGAACCACGCCCCCCATCTTTGGCATCGACCTGGCTTGTCGCCATGCTTCAAGGGCAGACCTACGACCAGATCGCAGCTCGGTTTCGGGTTACGAAGTCGACGGTGTCCAAATCAGTTACCGATCTAGCGCGAGAGCTGCAGTCCATCGTTGGTGTGGTCGGCATCGACGAGGACAGTGCGCCCACTGCCCATGAGATCCGCGCGCATGGAAAAGATTATCTGGAGGCGCTGGAACACTTCGTGCCGCTGGCGAAACCTGCGGCCACAACCTCACTTCCGATCATTACCCAGGCGCACATTGACCAGCTGGTGCTGCATATGGCACGGCATAGCCGCTGCAAACAGCGCGATATCGCCCTTCTCCTCATGCTTATCCATACCGGTGCACGTCCGAATGAGATCGCCAGATTGACCGTTGCCGATTACATCGATGCGGCGGGCAGGCTCCGCTCGCCATCGTGGCTTCCGGCAAATGCCGCTTCGAATGGCATAGCACGTCCGCTTCTGCTTTACGACGCAACAGTCTTGTACTGGCTTGACGCGTATCTTGCCTGGCGCGTAGCCGCTGGTTGGGGTGTGAGCGATCGCAGAGAATACCGAGGCCTTCAGGGCGACAGTAGCCTATTTCTCGGCCGGAGTGGCGAATCGTTTACCTCGCCATCAGCGAAAGCCACTGCCGAAAAGGGTTTACATGATGTCTTGCAGCGCATCTTCCGCTACGCCAATCAGCCTGGTCTGGGTGTGCTGGGCGCGCGCCGATCTGTTGCACATCGGTTGCAGGCCGACGGCTGCACACTCGACGAGATCGCGTTTTATCTTGGGACACGCACTGGTACAGTGCGGCGCCTGCTGGCGACAAGTCCCGGCAAGCCACCCCATCCAGGCACCTCCGGCACTTGAACACGACCCATCTTGCCATCGCTCGAACGACCTAGGTTCGCTCGCCCCGTAGCAAGGTGTCTGGACAAGGATCTCGGGGTTGACTCGCTAATGGTCAATGAGAGGATGGTTTATCGCTCATTTTCACGTCACGGAGACCATCATGGACAAAGAAATCGTCAACCGCTCACTGCCGCAAGGCGCTCCGCCAACGGTCCTTGGAGAACGGCCGGCCCGCATTCCCACGGGCGGCACGATCCGCGCCGGCATCAAGGTGCTTACCAAGGCGGCAGCGAGCAATCCGCAAGCCAAAGCGATGTACGAGCAAGGGCTGGCCTCAAACTGTTCGTTTGAAGAAATCGGACAAAAAATTGCCGAGGCATTCCCGGATATCAAAACACCGCTTGTTCCCAAAAATGTGGCTTGGTTCACCGTACGGCCCAATGACTTTCCCAACCCGGCCCTGGCAGCGCAGATCTTGGCGACGTTTGGCGAAGATCGCGGCGACGGTGTCATCCGGCTGTACCGTTTTCCAGTCATTTTCCCGGCCGACACCTGGCAATTGGTCATGCCACATGAGCTGGCCGCCTGGGCACGCAATGACAAACGCTACTGGAGCGAGTATGCGTCAGATGGCCATACGCGCTACTGCAAAATGTATGCGCCCGTCCGTTTTGATGAGCGCAGCCAACGCGTGGTTCGCACCTTTGGCGGTCGCCCAGTACAACTACGCCCAGAAAACAATGGCGTATGCGATCCCGAAAACTGCCCGGAATTTCAGAACCGGCAATGTAATCTGACCGGAAAATTCATTTTCTATATTCCAGGCATTGCCTCGATTGATGCCTTTGTCCTGCACACGAACAGTTTTTATGCCATGAGCCGCGCCATCGAGCGCTTTGAAACCATCTCGTTCATGCGCGGTGGCCGCCTGGCCGGCTTCCTCGATCAGCACCGCACGCCCTTCTTTTTCAGTAAGAAGCTGCGCGACGTCTCCCATATCGATCCCAAAACCGGGCAATCCGTGCGCAGTGCACACTGGATTATCGAGTTGGAAGCACCAATCGATGTCTCTTCCCTCCTGATCCAGCATGACGATGAAAGCGCTTTACACCTGGCCGATCAGGCCGCCCATATCCTGCAGGGGCAAAAGGAACAACAAGACATTGCCTCATTGCAGCTCCGCCCCGATGAGGCACTTGAGGTGCCACTGGAGCAACCGGCACAGAGTGAAGCATCCATGCAGCAGAAAGCGGCCACTGACGCCACGGCATTGGCGCCACCTCAGCAGGCCAACCACTGCGACGAAGAGGAAGCAATCCGCACCCTGTTTGACCTGGCAGCGGCCTATGGTGTAGAGCAGGATCGGTTTGGCCTTTTTGCAGACCGCCAGTGGGGAGCGGGCTGGCGGCGCAACCCGAACGGCCGTCAACGCGTGCTGGCGGAACTGGAACGCTATCAGAACGATCCGGAAGGCTTTTGTGAAAAAGTCAATGCCCGCCTGCGCGCGTCGGACACCCCTTCATCCGCGCCGCGCACACCAGCAGCGCCAGCCAAGGGAGATTAGTTATGCGCATCGCTCACTTTTCCGATTTGCACTATGCAGTATCGACCTTGCCCGAGGTCGATACGTGCTTCACCTATGCCGTAGACCAGGCGATCGCAAGACAGGCAGAAGTCGCCGTCATTACGGGCGACACCACCGATCATGCCCTGGATGCCCATTCGCCGGCGTTGATGGCGCTTGCGCGCCAGATCCGGCGTCTGGCCGATCATTGCCCGGTCCTGATGCTGCAAGGGACGTTTTCCCACGAACCTCCCGGTACGCTGGATCTGTTTTCCCTGCTAGGGGGTCGTTATCCCATACATGTGGCTAACCGCCTGCAGCAGGTCGTCCTCAACAGCCGGAGTGAATGGACTGCCTCCACACACTCGCGCTTCGATGCAAACGAATGGCGCGACGAAGATTGCACCCTGCTCTGCTCATGTGTTCCGACCATGAATAAGGCGAATGTGGCCGCCAGTGTCGGCGCGGAACAAACGGGACAGGCCATGGGCCACTATCTTGCGGACCTCCTGGCCGGCTACGCGCCAGGCAATCTGCTGGCGCGCCAGCGGGGTATTCCCACCATCGCGCTCTCCCACGGCACCGTGACCGGCTGCATGACAGAACATGGGGTGCCGATGGCGGGAATGGACCATGAATTTACCGCAGGCGCGCTGTTTCAGGCACAGGCCAATGCGTTCATGCTGGGGCATATTCACCTGCATCAGGCATGGGACCACAACGGACAGGTGATCGCCTACCCCGGCTCGATTGGACGCTTGCATTACGGCGAACAAGGCAACAAGGGTTTCCTGATGTGGGACGTCACCGCGGACAGCGCCAACTGCGAACTCGTCGCGACGCCGGCTCGCCGCACGCTGGAGCTGGCGTTTGCCGGAGCGCCGGATATGCATGCACTGCACCAGTACGTCGCTAGCCACAACATCGAAGGTGCCTGGGTGCGTATCCGCTGGCAGTGCCTTGAAGAGGAACGCGCCACCATCGACCGGGAAGCGATCACGGCACTGTTTCGTGGCGCGGCAGGCATCAAGCTCGAAGGCCGCGTGATCCCGATCACCCGTGCCAGAGCGGCGGGAATGGCACGCTGCCATCAACTTGAAGAGCAAGTGCATGCGTGGGCACAGCAGGTCGATACGCCAGCAGCGCCCTTATTGGCGTGCCTGGCCCAGCTAGCTATCCGCTCACCCGCCGACATTGCTATGGCTGCGCTGTCAAGAGAAACCGTTGCTGGCGACGCTTGCACAAGCGAGCGCCATGCTTCGGGAAACGGGGCTGTGCCGCCTTGAGGCGCGCGTGCGCCGCTTCATACTAAAGACCGGAAGACACTTTGACCAGGAGAGATCACCATGCGCCCTCTTTCCCTCACTTTGACAGGTTTCATCGGCATTCGCGATGGGATGAACAGAGAAACATTGACGCTCGATTTCGAGCGCCTCACAGCCGGCGCCCAGCTGGTGGCCATCGTCGGCCCGAATGGACGCGGCAAAACCACCGTGTTAGACAATATGACGCCCTTTGCGACCATGCCTTCCAAGGCATGGGCTGACGGCCTTGGCAGCTTTTCCTACTACGATGAGGTGTACTTGCCGGTCAACCGCAAGGAACTCCTGTGGGAAATGGCGGGACGGCAATACCGCACCCAGATCATGATTCGGCTCAACGGTAAGCGCAGGAGCGAGGCCTACCTGCATCAGCTCCGCGCTGGCACATGGCAACCCGTGCAACTCCCAGACGGCACCCTCTCCGATGGCCGGATGGAATCCTACCAACGCTGCGTCGAGGACATCGTCGGCCCAGCCGCCACTTTTTTTACCACGGCATTCTCGGCGCAGAACAGGCGCCAGCTGGCTCACTACCGCAATGCGGAAATCAAAGTGCTATTGAGTGACCTGCTCGGACTCGAGCGCGTACGCACCAAGGGGCTACAGGCTGCGGAGACGGCCAAACTGCTGCGCTGCGGGCTATCCGGATGGCAGCAGGAACGGCGGCTGCTACAGCGACAGATCGATGACAATCACGAGATATCGCGACAATTGAGCATGCCCGACGGCGCGCTGGAGACCTTACAACGCGGCAGGCGGGCAGCACTGGCAGCGCTGGATGCGAAAAAAAACACCTTGGCCACCCTCCGGGCCGAACAAACCATCTCCGCAACCTATGTGAACCAGCGCCAGCAGCTCAACCAAACACTGCAGCACCTGCGCGATCGCCTGCTGACACGCAATCAGCAAATCGACGAGCGAGAACATGACCGCGTCGCGGTAGGCCAGGCCATGATCCACCAGATCGTGCAGCGGCGGCACGAGCATGCGCAGGAATATCTGGCTGCAGTCAGCCGGCATGCGAACCTGCGGTTGCTCAATGCCGATCACCGACGCGTGACCCGCGCCGTTCAGCGACTACCGATCCTGACACGCCTGCAGGAATACCGCAGCAATCATGCCGCAATCTGCCGTCAGTTGCATGATCGGCATACGGAGGCAACGTCTCAGCGTGCTGTAGCTCTGCAAAAGATCGATGGGTTCAACCGGGAGATCGGTGAGACGGTATGTCAGATCCGAGCACTGCACCAGCGCCTCTCGCTCACCTCCCTCGTTCCCTGCGCGGGGACCGCGCTCCAGGGACAATGCCAGCTACTCGAGCACGCCCGCTCAGCCCGTCCCATCATTCCCCAACACGAACAATCGCTGCGCCGCCTGGAACACGCCCAGCGCCAGCAAACCGAGGTGCTGTCACAGCTGGACGCGCAAATCGCCGCGATGCCGGATACGGCAGAGCGCTTGGCGCGGGCACTGCGCCGCCTGGATCGTACTCGGGAAAGACACTCAGCCAATCAGCAAGTCGCTGCGCGCGCCAGCGAGATCGAGCAGGCACGGGACAGCATTGACGACGTGATCCGCCGGATTCACCTGCTCGCGCACGCCGTCGACCACGAAACGGATACCGAAAAACAGGAAAAAGCACGCATTGACAAGGAACTGGCAGTCATTGCAGGTGAGCGCGCTCAGATCGCGCAGGGTATTCGCATAGAACGTGAGCGTATTGAACAGCAACTCTCCGCTCTGCCTTTGCCATTCGATCCGGTTCGTCTTGCGCAGGCCGAGCAGGAAATCGCTCACTTCACGGACAAGCTCGCAGAATGTGAAACACAACTAAACGAAGCGATCGGACGCCAGCACCGCCTGACTGAGCTCCAACGCCAGCTACTGGGTCAACGTCAAACGCTAGCCACCCTGGATGCCCGCATCGCTCATATTGAAGAGCAGACAGCAATATGGTCTCTGTTCGCCACATGCCTGGGGAACGATGGCATCATCGCATTGGCCATTGACGACGCGGGCCCCGCCCTGTCGATGCTCACCAACGATTTATTGATGGCATGCTATGGGTCGCGTTTTACGGTATCCATCCGCACGCTGCTGGAGTCGGGTAAAGGCCAATCCAAGGAAGGATTTGACATCATCGTGCACGACGCAAATACCGGCTTTGCGAAGAGCGTATCCAAAATGAGCGGAGGCGAACGTGTCTGGATCAATGAATGCCTCACGCGCGCCATGGCCTTGTATCTGGTCGAGTCGGATAGCCGGCGCAGCGAAACGCTCTTCTCGGACGAAGCCGATGGCGCCTTTGATGCCGAGCATAAACGCATGTTCCTTGCGATGAAGCGCCAAGTCATGCAAATGGGCAACTATCAACAAGAGTTTTTTATTTCACACACGCCCGAGTTGGCCGCAATGGCTGATGCCACCATCGATCTCATCTAGTCTTCAATATACACACCAGTCACCATCACATCACACCACCCGCCAAGCCGCCTTCTGGTATGCACTTCTACACTCTGGCCGTGCCATCGCTTGAAGAATGCCTGGAGAAACAGGGATGATGAGCGAGCTACCGCTCATCATCCCTCATTCATCTATGCACTTCCACCGCTGTAGGTGCGAAGTGTAAATGCCCCCGTTGTCGTGATAACTGCTTGTCAGCATGATTATTCAAGACGCCTCTGCAAATCGTGGGACAAGCTGAACCACCCTGTTTTGCCGCTCGCATATCCGCCTTTGACGGAGCTGGTTTCTCCAACACCTGCCATCTACTGCCTTGGCACAATCACACTTCCATCCGCCATGCGCACGGCATAAGCGCATTTCGGCTGCCGTCTTGGCGAGACGAATACCTTCCAGCCACAATTCCTGCAGCGACTCATTGAATAGAAACACCAGCGGCATTTCCTCCCTTCCGTCGAAGTAGTCTTCGTAGCCTAAGTGCAGAGCTGCCCGAAATGCTTCCAGGTGCACAAGCTCACCGCTACCGGGCCGCCACTTTTGAGTTGCTTCGATATATTGCTGAACCACGGCTAGACCGTGCACCTCATCAGTACCGTCCATCATCACCTCCGTGGCGCTCTACCTCCTCGGCAGGATTCTGCTGGCGCTTCCGTTGCAACGCTCTCAACTGCTCAACACTGTCGCTGATAGCCGCCTGCGCAAACCCCATCAGCCAGGCATCCCGCAATCCGATCTCCTGGTTAAACAAGCGCGGTACCTGCTCGTTGCCCCGCTTGTAATCGTCATACCCCATCTCCTCGGCGCGATATAACATCACGCTCATCAGGTCGTGTCGCCGCCGTTCATCGTAATGGATGTCAAGCGCGCGACAATACTCGTGATAAATCAAACCAATTGTTATGTTGATGACTTCGTTCATGACAATACTCCTCAGTGGAAATGCCCTGCGCCGTCAGCCAAGGATCCACCGTGTCCATAGCAAAGATCCTTTGCTGAACACAGGTGCCCTGTCGTCAGGTCGCAAAAGCAAATGCACGTCCTGTTTGTTCGAATAAACTGCGCGCCGTCCCGGGTCACAACGCGCGTACCGGGAGGCAGCGCCTCTAGCTGCTCAATGAGCGGATCGACTTGTCCAGCTGCGCTGGCGCATGGCGTCCCACTACTCTTCCAAGGTGAATATTGATGTTTCATGATGACCTCCATGCTTAAGGGAATTGAAACGTCCTGGGCAATCGATGCCGGCACATGGCACGAGCCTGGACGAGGCCAGCCTTGCACATGCTGGCAACTTGAAATCTGCTCGATGGATGCCTATCCTGAGCAACAGATGCATATACGAAAACCATCTGTGCTGGATGACGGATCTGATGAGGGCCGCAATTGGCAAAAACATGCTGCAACTTGGCGTACATATCCGACTGACGTCGAGAGACGTCGAGCGCCTGCGCTACGTCACTGGTTTTGAACCGGTGGGTATCAAAAGGCTCACCGACCTCGACGCCTACATCGAACAATGCAAACAGCATTTACGTGGACGTGCAGACGAGACGCGGTTATTGCATAAGCTCATCGACGAGACAGTGGCATCGTGCCGTACGTCGGCCGGCGTCATACTGCATCGATAGCAAGCTTGCTCGTAGTCTGTCCCGGCATCAGGCGGCTCACAGGGTAAGATCCCGAGATCATCACCAGCAGCACCTATCTTTCAAACGGGATCTCGTCGACGCCCCGCCAGACTCGATCGTGAATCAACGCCTTCGTCCGGCAGCGTGCTTGGCCGAACGTGGAGATGCGCCGATGTTGGCACCTTGTCCAGCCTCCGTTACAACGTTTTCGCTCAATGGATGAGCAATCTCTGACGGCGAGACTTCCTGACCAACATCCACCCGACTGGCATCCCCAGTTGTCACCTTTCGCAACTGAGCGACAACCCTGTCATCGCGTTCCGGCAGACAGGCCAACAGAACTGTTCCCATAGACCTGAGCGACCTTGTTGTCAAACTGAGGGGGACACCGAACACCGTATGGAATGCCCAACGGATCGCAGCACCGATCTTGCGCAGGCGTGCCTGACGCGCTTTTTCCCTTCGCAACACATGTTTACAACGCAAATACAGGCCACTATGCTGCAATCTCATTTCACCGTTTTTTTCCAGATGCGCCACCAACTCGGCAGCAATCACTGGATCTGCCACGCGCCGATAGAGACTCGCCCAAACCCGCTCTTCTTCAATGTCGACCAAGGAGCGCCGCCGCTTCCCTGCCCTCGCCTCTGCTTCGTTATGCATGATGTCCTCCGCAAAAACAAAAGGGAACACCGGCATCCTATCGGATGCAGGTGCTCCCTCATCTACATACGCCCCGCCCCTTTAACAAACAAACGAGACAATCTATTTAGCACTCTCCCTCATCTGGCAACGAATAACCGCATGCCGGGCAATAAATGCTCCAGTGCTGATTGATCGTGCCAGACTCGGCGCTTTCCCAGCTGTGATACTTAGCCCGCTCATGCGAACATGCCGGGCACTCCGCCTCAAAGCGCTCATTGTCGAGTTCCATTCCGCCAGGCTCGACACCCCTTCCAAATACCCTGGTTCCCATGTTGGTCTCCTCAGCAGGTGCCTTGTCTGGAGTGTAAGTCACTCCGGGCAAGGCGCCCTATCAGCTGGGTTCGCCGTAACCAGAGCTTCGTCGCGAGATGTACAACACAGGCAAACAACAATCCTATGCGCGACCCTAGGTACGGAAACACACTGTCAGGATGACTCTGATATGGCATCTGCGCGTGCGCTAAAGCATGCGATATACGAGGGTAGCCTGAGCCTGCCCGCAGCAGTGCACACACAACATGCACGTCCCCGTTCCCCTCACGTAACCCGGTGCCGCCAAGCAAAATGCAAAGCGGGTATGGCTGATCCTGTAGAAATTGTCGTTGGGACATGATAGCTCTCCAAAAAAAAGAAGGCACCATGGCCCCGTATGGAGACCGCGATGCCCCACACACGAGAAGATATGCATGGCTATCGTCAAATACCGATAGTCAAGCGAAAAAAGGCCCGCCATTCCTAAGAACAGGGGCCTAATCTGAGAAGTAACGAGTGAACTGTACTTCCATGGCGCAAACGATCCTTTGCTTGCGCACATCAGCCTGCCAGGTGAGCAGGCGAAGATCGGTTGCCGAAGCAACGTGTCGAAGTCTTACTCGACAGATGAATGACGGGTGACGACCGCAACGCTCACCACGTGAGTGGCAAGATCCTGCCAGAAATCCGCGATGGATGGGGCAGGAGCAATGTGAGAGCGATTCTCACAGAAAGCATTCACATTTTGTACAACACAGCGAAATTTTCAAGCGAACGAAAGCGACAAGTTCACCGAATTCTAGCTGTCTAGCACACGTACTCAGGTACTGGATAAAAAGAGTGACGCGGGCCTTGCACTAAAGCGACGTTGTTGATTGGCTCGCCAATCGGGATCAATGCTGGCGACCAGTTGGTCCACATCCCTGATCAGGTCTGGTTGTGGACACTCCAACAGATTGGCCGCGAGGCTCGCACTATCAGCCAAACCATAACCGTATTTTTGCACCAGCAATGCTGCCAGTTCAGCAGTCTCGGCCCCTCGATCCACATCATTTTTTCGGCTCTCAACATAGCTATACAGTTTTTCACGAATACATTGAAGGAACTCATCTAAATCAAACATAACTTCTCTCCTTTTGTTAAATAGGAAGAATCCTATTTTTTTAGACAACATCGAAGGTGAAAGTTTTAGTAGATTGCACAACATAACTCAAGCAAATTCAATGAGATTGCGGATAGGTATCATCATATGTTCTTCCAAGTAATCTGGAGCGTTCATGCACCAATTGATTGAAACAGCGCATAAATTCCCCACCATCGTCACAAGTCGCAATCACATGCTTTTCCAGGCGTCCGAGTCGCGAGACGCGACGCGTATCAGCGATCACGCACGATGTGTGACTAAAATTGCATATAACAAATGGCCGCCCCTCCACCGGCGCATCATAATAAGCTTGCGCCGCGAGGCGGGCATCGGTCACTTCGGCCCCCTTGCATCCGCTTTTCTCAATCACCGTGTAGGTGGAGCCGGCTGTCCGGCATGCTCGCAACAACTGCTGGTCCTCCACATTCAGTTCCATACGACGTCCTCCGCGTGCCTTCCCAGCACCAGTTTCACGAGACTAGCGCCGCTGACCAGCACCACTTTGCTTTTGGTCAAATGGGGATACACGGCTGCGCCGCTGCGTCCGGTATGCAGAAATAGTCCCGCCCCAAAACCGTGATGGCAAATGGCCTCGCCAAAGGCCGCGACATGGTGGTGATTCACATGGCCGCCGTAGCGCTTTGACTGTACCGCATACCAGCCCTGCCCAGGTAGCCACACCTTGCCGTCAATCCCGCCATCCCCGGAATAACGCTGGTTGCGCAGGACAAATAGCCCGGCGTCTTCCAAGGCTGAGAGCACTACTTCTTCGAACACCAGAGGATCCACACTGCGCAGATAAGCCAGGCACCGTGCCGCGTACCCCTCCCCTGTGAACTGCCGCACGGCCCGCAACACCGCGCGCGACTGCGCGATACGCCGGCGATGTTCAGTGAGCCGGCGCAGCCGCACAGCATTGAGCAACTGCGACGCACAGCGAATCAGGATGCCGCTCAGGCCGCGCGAACTGGCCAGAACCGCTTCATAGCGTTCGCGCGGCGGACGCAGTACGCGCGAGCCCCCAGCTTTTCCCTCCTCGATTCGCTCTCTTCCATCAGCACTGGCCACGGCGCGCTTGACCCACCGCGCATGCACATTTCCTGACGACCAACGCTGCCAATGCCCCCGTTTCATGATGCTGCTCCTATTAAATCGACGTCATCACTGCGCCGGACCACCGGCGAACCCAGATATGCATTGCTAATCTGCGGCCGATGGTGGCCCAGCTGTTCGGCCACCTGCCGATAAGCATCCGCCATCACCTCACGATCGATTAACAGCTCGCCGCCCCGCACAGGCGGCTGCACCTGCGTGATATCAAAGTACAGATCACCGGCAAACTGATGCCGTAAGCCGTGTGGCGTGACGCCCAGGTCATTCTTGGTCAGCCCAACTGAACGCACCACATTCGAAAACAGGTCCAGCGACTGTTTCAAGGACAGTCCAGGATGGCCGATATGCCCCCAATCCTGCCGGGCGAGACAGCGTGCACGCGCCAGCGCTTGCCGTTGCTGGGCTGTACGCACTGCCGCGTAGCGCAGCCGGCCGCCCTTCGTCCCGCGCTTGATGCGCAAAAAGCTAATATAGTGATCGGATCGAGGATGCTGGGCCGGCAATGCATACGCCGGTACTTCGGCGGCGCGCGGACAGAACATGACAGCTTCCTTGCGGCGCAGGCCAAACGCGATCATCATCGCCAGCTGCCCTCCCACGTGGCTGTCAACCGCATCGACGGCGGCAATGACCTCATCGACGGCAAGACCATGACTCTCCCACCCCTTGTCGATCAGCGCCCCGTAGGAGCGGCGTACTAAGGCCGGATCGTTCACATAGCTCTCGGCACTGCGCACCAGGCCCGGCTTGCCAATCCAGCTGGCGAAAACCCGGATAAAGCTCATTTGCTGCTGAATGTAGGCCGCGCTGCAGGGATATGCCCGGCGCGGTATGGTCATCGGCATGTCGAGCAACACATCTGCCGGTAACGGCTGCGCCGTCCAGTACGCCATCAACGCGCGCACGTGCCGTTCCGCCAGGTTCTCCGGTATGGGTTTAAAACCCAATTTGCGCAGCAAAGCGAAAATACGGTACAAACCCTGGCTGCGCGCCTCCCTGGTGCTATGCGAAATCCCCTTCCCTACATTGGCATGCCGCTCATTGAACGCGTCCAGCAACGCATCGAGCTGCCCCCTCCATTGTGTGTTGTGGGTCATGACTTCTCCCTCCTGATACTCAAGGATTGTCGACTTGGCATACTGCACTGTCTGGCGCGCATGCCCCAAGTGTGGCCATCAAATAGCATCGGGGCCTGGCCTGCTGCGCCGACGAGGGAGATGTACTCTAGATATTCCAACGCGCTGTCCCTATCTCAGCGTCGATGGCGGATTTTCTATTTGCCCGAAGGCGCGGTGTCTTAAAAATGCTCATGCGAATAACCAGCGAATTTCTCCTTCTGTGTTAGTCCCCGCGTCGTGCGCGAGCAGTGCGGCGCTGACGCCACAAAGACATTTAGGTGCTCCGGCCATTCTCAATTGAACCAGGACCTTGCCCCCTCTTCCCTCACGGTCATCCCATCAGCCCTACCACCAGGCCGCTTCGTGATTGCGCACTAACCAGGTTGATCGAAGCTTCTTCGGCAACGTCACAACAAGGCACCGCGATAGGCTCTTCGTACAGCAGGAAGATTGAATAGGTGATAAATCACTCTCCTGCGGTTCGCGGCCGCAGGCGATACATCGACACTACCAGGATCGTAAATTAGCGACGGAGCGCCGCAAGGCCCTCTCCGATTTGACAAGCGTCTCTTGACGAGAAATCACGCGCGAGCAGTTACCCCCGGCAGGGGCAGCCCGACCTACTTCTTCACTGACATACCACTCAACTCGACCGCAGGGCGCGGCCGATCAACTTCGCTTCGATAGACAGGTAACGACTGCAACGGCATACCACGCTTGCCAGCGCCACATTCGGAACGCGATGTTCCTGGAAGTGGGTCCAGACAGTCGTCACAGAATATGATCAGTTTTTTCGAATGTCAAGCCGATTTTCGGCGCTGAAAATTTGTGATTGAGGCCGAATTTATTTGGTAATCGCATCTGGCGAGGATTTCTCCCTATGAAGAACGCCGCGTGGCCATTCCTCTGATTGTAAATGGTTTTGAACATCGGAACGGACTGAGCCAGATACACAGATGAGCGACGAAAATACGTCCGCGATGTGGCGCAATTCCAGCGCAGATGCGATGCAATCTCACGCCGACATGCACCAGTATAGCCGCGCCGCAGCGCGACTCCAGTCGTTCCCCAGCACGTCTGGATTGGCACTTATTACAAATTCTGGCAAAAAAGCAGGCCTTTTCCCATGGAGTACGTACCGCCCCACTATTACTGTTGATCACTTGCAGCAGTCAGGAGGACGAAGTGGAACCCATCGTGCGGGCCGTGGACATTGGCCGAGGAAATACCAAATTCATTGCAACGGTCAGCGCCGGTGAGGTGCGCTGCGCGATGTTTCCCTCGCAGGCCCACCCATGTGAAACGATCTATGAGCAGGAAACCTGGGGAACAAAACGCCGTACCGTCTGCGTCCCGGTCGACGATTTGAACTATGAGGTCGGGCCAGACGCTCACCTGGCTTCCGACATCTTCAATGCCAATGTGCTGCAGCACGACAGCTACAGTGCAACGCCCGAATATCTGGCTTTGCTACTGGGTGCGCTGCATTACATGCGCCTGGACCGGATAGATCTCCTGGTACTTGGCCTACCCGTGGCCACCTATAAGCTCAAGAAGCAGGTGGCGGCGTTGGAACGCCGCGTGACCGGGGAACACACCCTGGCGGAAGGCAGAAAGATCACGATCGCGCGCGTCAAAGCAATTGCGCAGCCATCCGGAGCCTTGATGTACTGCGGATTGACCCATGGGCGCCTTGCCCAGATGCGCAAGGAGCGCAATCTGATTATCGATCCAGGTCGGCGGACGTTTGATTGGCTCGTGACGCAAGGTATGCAGCAAATTGACAAGCGCAGCCACTCGGTACCGCGTGGCATGTTTGACGTGCTCCACTCGATCATCGAAGGAATCAGCCGAGCCACCGGCTCTCATTACCGGGAATACGACGCGATCGATTTGGCGCTGCGGACGGGAAAGAAACCGGTCATCTTTCAAAAAGAGTACGACATCGCCCAACACCTGCCGCTCGCTCAGAAAATCCCGGAGCAGGCTGTCGCCGAGATGCTGCACTACGTGGGCGACGCTGCTGACATTAAAAATATTATTCTGGTCGGCGGTGGCGCCTTCTTCTATCGAAAAGCACTGAAAACCGCATTCCCGCATCACGAGCTGCAGGAACTCAAGGATCCGATCTTTGCCAACGTCAAAGGTTTTCAGTTTGCTGGAACAGAACTGGCCAAGCAGGTAGACGCTGCATCGGCACGGACAGATGGCACAGAGCCGCTAGACACGGCGACTTAAATCATGGGCACACCCATCACTATCCGTTTGAGTGTAGAGCTGGAGCGCGCGGACAACCCTCCCCTGTATGACGATCTCATCAGGTTTCCTAAGGGACCGCGCCGCGTGAATCGTCTGCGCACACTGGCCTATGCCGGACTGGTAGTACAGCAATCCGGGCAGACCACGTCGACCATGGAAGCACCGTGCCTCAGCAAACCAAATTCTGAACCAAACACGCCGAATCAAGACACCGTCGCCGCCTTGGCATCGATGGAGCTTTTTGGCCCATCAAGAAGCGAATAGGAGTAATCCATGGAAAACGAAGAGCTACTGCGTATCAGTGCTAGCCAACTAGCCGAAATGGGGTTCTGCGAACGCAAGATCGTTTTGGCCGACAGGTTTGGCCCACGCTGCTCGCCCGAACGCGAACAGGCACGGGCCTATGGAGAGCTTCAACACGTGAGGTTCTTCATCGAAACATTGGATTTGAATGCCGCGCCGTTTGCGCCAATTGGCCTGAGAGAGCGCTCAGCTATCGAGGCCAACAGTTTACCTAGACGCCCGACCAAACTCTACAGTTGGTTGAACAAGGTATTGCCAAGAAGCCTATCGGCGGTGCGCAACATGCGCGTTCAAATGGGGCGATCCGTTCGAACGGTTTTTTTGAGACTACGCCAACAACGGTGCTGTTCGCGACATCGACAAGTGCCACAAAGGCGCCAAGCGCGCCTTCGCCTTGTCACACGCATTCATGAAAAAAAATGAACACTTCGACTTATCTATCGATACTCTTGCATGTGAGTTGGGTGCTTCTGTTGCTCTGTGTTGTACGTGGCGTGCGAAGGCATGCCACGTGTCGAACGCGCCCCAGCTGGTTCCCGAACGAATTGCGTTACGCCAGCCTGGCTTACGCAGAGCAAACTTTCTCAATCGACCACCCCATCAAACTCCTGGCGCGTGTTGATCGAGTCTATCGCAACAAAGGAAGACTTACGTTGATGGAATACAAAATCCGAAGTGTGGAGCGCGTGTTCATGTCGGACGTGATCGAACTTTCGGTCCAAAAGATGGTTCTGGAATTGGCAAGCGGCGCCAAGGTGAACGAGTATGGATTTGTCGTTGTTGAGCACCCTGAGATACCTGGGCGTAGAGCCATCAAGGTTTTCTTGCTTAATAACAAACAAATCACGGCATTTTATCACCGCAGAATAGCTTTATTGAGCCAAACGATTTCAGCCGATTACGCGGAATCAATATCGCAGTGTCGCCGATGTGAATTCTTGAAGGAATGCAAAAAGTATCCTGAAAGTACGGTATAGGCCATATGGTGCTCAGAAAATACCCTCTGTGAATGTCCCACGTGAGGATGCTTTCACTGGACAGTCAGAGTTTCTTGCGAGCGATAATAAATGCTATGAACTGCGATTTACTGATATGGCGCATAAAGAAGATGCGGCAGCCTGGCTTTCTCTAAGAGGTCTCGTATTATGAACTCGATGACCGGAACCGGGCGTTTGAACAGCAACAAAAGGGAAACTGAATGGACTTACCTTCCAATGTAAGCAAGCAGATCGACTTGCTATCAGAAATGGGCAATGACCTGGCCGATCAAGGCGAATTCACCCAAGCAGCGGAGAGATGGACGCAGGCCCTTGACCTGCTCCCTGCACCACAGGCTGACTGGGAAGCGTATACCTGGCTGAAAGCCTCCATTGGCGATGCGCTCCACCATCTTGCTGATTTTTCTGCGGCGCGCGAGGCATTATTCGATGCGCTAAATGGTCCTGACGGCCAAGAGAACCCGTTTGTGCATTATCGCCTCGCGCAGACGGAATTAGCCTTGAAAAATGAAGAAGCTGGTATCGCGGAATTGCTTAAGGCGTACATGCTCGACGGTGAAGAGATCTTTACAGAAGAAGAGGACGGGTACATTTTTTTGCAAAAACTTCGGGATGCCGGACTGGTCAGCTCGCAAACATAGTGGATTGTGTCGAGGTGCAACATGCGTAAAGTTCTGATGATCGTCATCGTCATCTTACTAGCGGGCATTGCAGGATTGTTGGCAATGGACCGCTACGACAAGCACGTGGAAAAACAAAGGCAAAAGGCGTTCGACGAAAAGTTTTTGAAATAGTAAATCGGCGAGGGTATGGCCTGCAGCAGATCGGGCGACATACACCTAGACCATCGAGCCGAAAATATCGGTGACTTTGAAAGTGGGAAATATTACCGCTCTGAATACGGAGATATTGTGAAATTCATTAATATCGCATGGATTTAAATCATCGCACTAAATATCGTGGCTTGCGCCGAATTTGTTCCATCACTCAATGGCTTGTTAAAGATCGACACCAATATAGCTGCGCCTTCCCACATACGCCAAGGCAATTTATATCCCAATAGAATTTCAGCCACCACTTACTCCAAAGAATCAGGATGCACGGTACTGCCGATTCATAAAAGTAGCGTCGATGTTGATACGCTTTATGGACGAGCAATGACCCGTTTCGGATTTAAGTCGCCTGAACAGATCACGTTTTACCGAAAAACGGTTGATCGAACTTACTTGGTTGATCAGGGATACAAGCATGAAAAGCAAAGCGGCGCTTTTTACCATTTAGCTCAAACTGTCTCGTCAGGTACACCTGGAAAATCAGGGGCAATGTGGCTCGATCTGACATTTTCTAAAAATGGTTCTGGCAGTGATGTTACTGCCGAATTTTGCTTCGATCCAGTTGATCCAATAATGTCCAGCAACAACATACGCCAACAAATAAGCACTCAAATTCAAGAGATTTTCGGCACCTGACAAGGTGCCAGCAGTGTGGCGCTCGCACACACGCCCATTCCAGGTCTATGCGCATCGCACGGTTCTGGTAGTGGACACGCGTATCCGCATTTGCTCTTTGGGTTTTGTTTGCGGCCGGAAGTAAATAAAAGCTATATCGTAGATATAGTCAGTGCCCTTACATAGCCGATATTCATGTTCTCGCGCAAAGTTACTCGTGCAGTAGAGAGTTATGATGAGGCCAATCATGTCCTGAAAGTGAAAAATGAGAAGGCTGTGCTCGCTGATGTTTATCATCCTGACATCGGGATGCGCAGCCAGCGGGGATCCAGCATTGGATAATTTGGTTGGTCAGAACAGCTTTACTGTCGCCGAACGCTACGGCACGCCCAGCAGCTATCGACATGAGGATGACCTATTGCAGCTCAACTATGGGAGTAAGGCTGCCGGCTGCCGGGTCATTATGTTGGTGGACCAGGCGCAGAGGGTCGTGGGGTGGGCCAGCACTGGCGCAAAGTGCACGAAGCTATCGGACAAACCGACCATACCTTGATTTATCTATGTTTCATGGCCGTTATAGCTGGAGGATCTCAATCCAGTTGTGCTACCTAAGGGCTTTCAACACCATTGGCGAATGGAGGACCTCCAGATGTCCCTCGAATCCTCCAAGATATCCCTTGAGGCGACGCTAAAAATTCTCACGATGATTGGCACAATCGTTGCGTTCTGCTGGGGAGCATATCAGTTTATCCTCACACAGCGGGGCCAAGCTGAAACGCGGCGGATCGAAGCTACCAGGCCATTTCTCGACAGACAATTGAAGCTCTACACGGATGCCACTCAGGCTACCGCCACGATGGCGACATCGGCATCGCGGGACGAAATCGCGGCTGCAAGGAGCAAATTTTTTCTACTGTTCTGGGGCGAACTAGTCATGGTGGAGGACCGTAACGTCGAATCCGCTATGGTCGAATTTAGGAACGCGCTGATCGCAGGTAAAGAAGGACCAGAACTCGAGCAATTATCACTCACACTTGCTCGATCATGCCGCAATTCACTGGCCCAGTCCTGGGGCGTAAAGCAATGGCAGGACCCCCACTCCCCCTTTGAACAACAAAAGCAACAGTTGCCCTAGTACGATACTTCCATGAAAAATTGAGGCACTGAGCCGGTGGTACATGCCACCTCCTTTCAGGATAGAAAGTCGTCGATCCGATTGACCGGCTGATCGGCGATATTGGTTGCGCCGCCCCACCCTACCATTCGATCCAGGGCGAGCAACAGGGCAGTCTGCTGCTCTGCCCCGGCGACTCCTCTCTGCTTTTGTCTGCACCGACCCCGCTGTTTTTGTTGGCAATGCTAGCAGCGCGTAGAGATTTTGGTGAAAAAAAACGGCCTAGACCAAGCTTTCCACCGTCCGTCGCAAAGTTAGGGAACCTAAGACAACGCTCGATAAGATTAGCCCATCCAATTAATCAAAGGGAAACTTATGCGCAGTCGTCTATGGCTATTGCCAGTCCATGCTTCAGGCCACGCGCTACACCTGGGAGCCTTACTGGGAGTAGCGGCATGTAGCGGCCCCGCCCATGCGGGCGAGTCCGACATAGCCGCGCGTATCGCCGGCGGTCTGCGGCAGCGGGTGGACATCGCAGGCGAGCCCACGCAATCCTTCGATATCCAGCAGCGCCTGCGCCGCTATAAGGTCTCCAGCGTCAGCGTGGCGGTCATCCGCGACGGCAAGATCGCTTGGGCTGGCGTCTACCGGCAACCGTCCGCACCTGCGGCCGACACCGACACGCTGTATCAGGCCGCGTCCATCAGCAAGGGCGTGACCGGCGTGCTGGCGCAACGGCTGGCGGGCAGCAACAAGCTCCAGCTCGATAGTCCGGTGGACACCTGTCTGCGGCCGTGGCCCCTACCCGCCGGACAGCAAAGCCCCGAGCATCCGGTGACCTTGCGCAATTTGCTCAGCCACACCGCAGGGGCGACCGTATCCGGATTCCCCGGCTATCCACCGTCGCAGGCGATCCCTACGGACCTTCAGGTAATCAAGGGCGAGCCGCCGTCGCTCACGCCGGCGGTCGCCATCCAGACCATCCCGGGCGCCGCCTATGCGTATTCCGGCGGCGGCTACACCATCGCCCAAGTCGCCATGCAGCAATGTCTGCGCACGCCTTTTGCGGAGTTGATGCGCCAGCAAGTACTGCAGCCGCTGCGGATGCAGCGCAGCACATTCGCGCAGCCATTGCCGGCGGCAGAACACAATCGTGCGCGCGGCCACTACGCCGACGGCAGCGAAGTCGAAGGCGGGGCCTTCATCTATCCCGAACTGGCGGCCGCCGGCCTGTGGACCACGGCTAGCGACCTGGCGCGCTTCGCCATCGGTGTCCAGCGGTCGTGGAAAATCGGCACGGCCTTTCTGAGCACCACCGAGGCGCGCGATCTGCTGACGCCGGCGCTGAACAATTATGCGCAGGGCTTCTTCGTGGTCGGCGATGGCGAGCACAAACGCTTCATGCATTCCGGCGGCAACACCGGCTTCAAGAGCACCTATGCGATGTATCTCGACAGCGGCAACGGCGTTGTAGTCATGACCGACGGCGACAACGGTACCTATCTTGGCGGCGAGATCGTCAAGGCGGTGGCATCCGCCTACGACTGGCCCGACTTCAAACCTCGCCTGGCCCAAGCGGCGCCCCTGGACTTAGCAACGGCCACGCGCCACGTCGGCATCTACCAGCTCGACAACTTCGAGGGCCGTTTCACCAACCGCTACGAACTGCGCTTCGACGGCAAGGACTGGACGATGGTGATGCCTGACATCGGCGCCACCCGGCTGGTGCCGACCGGCAAATCCAGCCTGGTATCTCCCGAGACCGGCGACATCATCGAACTAACTCAGGATGGCGCCCAAGACCTGCTCTTAATCGGGGGGCGCAAGGCCCACCGCAACCCGGATAGCTGAATCGGCAACGGTAGCGCCAACTCGGCAAGAGCGTGCGAGGCGGTGCTGGCAAGCTGCGATCACGACGTGCATCCAGACCTGCGCGCAGTGGTCGCCATGGTCGATGGCTTGCATCGTGGCCAAGCGTTAGTACAACAGCGAGACCGCCGGCCCGCGGCATGACATCCGCCGTGTTGAGTTGAGCGTGGAGTTGCCAGATGATGGGACACCCCACCGCGAAACGGCGTGTTTCAATCCGTTGGAATCTGCACGGAGATGATGTGCCAGTGCAGGAATTCATTGCCTTACTGGCTAGGCCTGAGGGCGACACCGGCCGCCGTTCGTGCAAGTAGCATCAGCGGTTCTATCGCATTGTCAAAGTGATAGCATAGCAGCTGCTTTAGGTAAGCTACAGTGCCAAAACCATGGAGGGACGACATGCTCAAATTTGCCAGGCCGGTTCAAGGTGCGTGAGTCTCAATTAGCTCTACTATCGCCCTATTTTTGTCGAGCTGTATTAGACGGTCGCAGAAAGCTAGCGAGGTCGCGAGAGCGAATGGCGTTCGTCCAATAGAACTGACATACCTAGATGTTCCTCAATGACGCGTCTCTCTTTGCACTTTCGTACCGCTGTCTCTGTTAATTTTGACAACTCAAGAAATTCATGGACCTTGCAGTTTTTGACGTCCTCAGCATATACTGTTTTTATATACAGTAGTTTTGAGAATGATCAACGACCTCTAGCCAGACGCCATGCTTTTACCCTCCCTTCAACGAACCAGCTCTACCGCATTGGCTAACAGCCCCATGCTGCGTGACGTCTGGCGGGCAAGTGAACTGAGTCGAGCAACAATCAGCACCGTTACTACCGGTCACAGCGTCTTGGATCGTGAGCTTCCGGGCAACGGTTGGCCGCAATCGACCTTCACGGAGTTGCTAGTTCAGCAAACGGGTATCGGGGAAATGCACTTGTTGCGGCCAGTGCTGGCGCAACTGTCGCAACATCGTCGGATCGCCCTGGTGCAGCCGCCGTACTTGCCCAACTCCGCTGCCTGCAAATTCATGGATCTGAGTTGCCCGAACCTGCTCTGGATACGTGCCCCCAGCACCGCCGATGCGCTCTGGTCCACCGAGCAGATCCTGCGCAATGGCAGCTGCGGCGCGGTGCTGTTGTGGCAAGCCAATATTCGCGACGAGGCACTGCGGCGCCTCAATCTGGCGGCGCAGACAACCGAAACGTTCTTCTGGCTGCTCCGGCCGATGAGCGCAGCGGCTGATGCCTCACCTGCACCATTGCGCCTGGCATTGCGCCCGGCCGCCGGCGGCATTTCCGCTCACATTATTAAACGGCGTGGCCCACATCAAGAGGCGCCACTCTTTATCCCGCTGGCTGACATGCCGGCACGTCAACGATTTTTGGACGATCAAAATGCGGTTCTGGTTCAGCGTACACCTCCCACTGTTGCCTCTCGAATGCCTCAGGCCGCGCTGGTGTGAGCCGGGGCCGTATGCGGTGGTCGAGAAAGGCCGCATCATTGCGGTCTCGCAGCATGCCTATGCCGAAGGGGTACGTATCGGCATGCGCCCTGGCGGCGTGGCGGCCGTCTCGCCGGATAGCGTCATCCTGGAGCGCAATATTGAGCGTGAATTGATCACCAGCAATGCCATCGCGCTCGCCCTCCTCCAGTTCACCCCGGAAGTGGCACATGCCGGCGACTTCAGCCTGCTGCTGGACGTGACCGCCAGCTTACGCCTGTTTAACGGGCGAGCCGCCATCAGCCGGCGCATTCGCGCTGCCCTGCAAGCGCTTGGGGTGACCGCGCAGCTCGGCACGGCGCCGACGGCCATGGGGGCCTGGCTGCTGTCGCGCTGGCAGCCGGCCAAACGCCAGATCATTGTGCGGCGCACGGTGCACATGCGCTCACTCGAGCGCCAGCTCGACCGCATGCCCTGCGCCTATCTGCCCAGCACGGCGAATCACCTCGAATGGCTAACGGACATTGGTGCCGATCATCTGGCGGCGCTACGGCGCCTCCCCCGCCCTGGCATCCAGCGCAGGATGAACAAGCACGTGCTCGATGAACTCGACCGCGCCTATGGACTCGCTCCTGAACTGTTTGAATGGATCGCCATTCCCGAGACTTTTTCAGCGCGCATCGAGACTTTTGACCGGATCGAACACGCCGATGCCCTGCTGGACGGCGCCACGGGCCTGCTGCAGCAATTTGTCGGCTGGCTGGTCGTGCGCCAGCAGGCTGTGAGCGTTTTTGTTCTGCTGCTGGAGCACGAGCGCGGCAAGACCGCGATCCCGCCCACGCCGATCGAGATCGGATTGGCGGAGCCGACCTGGCGCGATGAACACCTGATACGGCTGCTGAAGGAGCGCCTGGCGCGCACGGAACTGGCTGCCCCAGTCATCGCCCTGCGCCTGGAAGCGCGACTGCTCACGGCGATGGCGCCACCGACACAAGACCTGTTTCCAGAGCCAAGCGGCAGCCCCGCCGACTACAAGCGCCTACTGGAATTACTCAGTGCCCGTCTTGGCAGCGACAACGTCCTCTCGCCTGTCGAGCATCACGACCATCGGCCGGAGGAAAGCAATGCCTGGGCTGCCGCCACCGAAAAGCGCAAGGCGGTCAACGCCGAGGATGAGGCTTTTGAGCGCCCGTTCTGGCTGCTACCCAAACCCATCCCGCTGCTGCTGCGCGGCGAACGTCCCTTCTATGGTTCCCCACTAAAAATGCTCAAGGGGCCGGAACGCATTGAGGCCGGCTGGTGGAACGATCAAATCGCGGCCCGCGACTATTACATCGCGCAAGGCAGCGACGCGGCCTGCTACTGGATCTACCTGGAGCGTGTCGTGGACGGCCGCTGGTACCTGCACGGCATGTTCGGCTGATCATGGACCAGCCACCAGTTTCCACGCTGCCAGACTATGCCGAGCTGCAGTGCATGAGCCATTACTCCTTCCTGCACGGCGCATCGCCGCCCGATCAATTGGTGGCGCGCGCGGCCCAGCTGGGCTACCAGGCCATCGCCATGGCCGACGAATGTTCCCTGGCCGGCGTGGTCAAGGCGCATGTGGCCGCGAGGGAGTGGAACATCCATCTCATCATTGCCAGCCAAATGAAAGTGACACCGGAAGACGGCACCCCGCCCTTCACGGTGCTGATCCTGGCCATGGACCGCGACGGCTACGGCAACCTAAGCGAACTCATTACCGCTGCGCGCACGCGCGCCGACAAGGGAAGTTACCTGGTGTGGCCACGCGACATCGCCAACCCCAGCGGCCATCTCGTCCACTTAAAAGGGCTGCCTGGCTGCCAGCTCATTCTGTGCCCCAAATATAACGCCCCTTATGAAGAGATCGAGCGGCAAGCCGAATGGCTGGTGCGCAGCGCACCGGGCCGCGCGCGCGTCGCCTTGACGTTGCACCACCGTGCCCAGGATGACCGGCACCGCGCCATGGTCGAAGCCATCGGCGCCGAATTCAGTTTACCTGTCGTCGCCACGGGCGATGTCGTCATGCATCTGCGCTCGATGAAAATTATCCAGGACACCATGACCGCGATTCGTCTGAATACGCCGGTGGCGCAGTGCGGCTATCAGCTGGCCTCGAATGCCGAAGCGCATCTGCGTTCACGTTTGCGGCTGGGTAATCTGTATCCGCGCGACACGCTGGATGAAACCCTGCGCGTGGCCCAGCGCTGCACTTTTTCGCTCGATGAACTACGCTATGAATATCCAGGCGAGATCGTGCCGGAGGGGCAGACCCCGGCCAGCTACCTGCGCGAGCAGGCGTATATCGGAGCGCACTGGCGCTACCCGCACGCGATTCCCGACAACGTCCAAGCGCAGCTGGAATATGAGCTGGAACTGATCGGCGACATGCAATATGAACCCTATTTTTTGACGGTATTCGACATCGTGCGCTTCGCCCGCTCGCAAAAAATCCTCTGCCAGGGGCGCGGATCGGCTGCGAATTCGGCTGTCTGCTACTGCCTCGGCATCACCGAAGTCGACCCCTCGCGCGGCACCCTCCTCTTTGAGCGGTTTATCTCACGCGAGCGCGATGAACCGCCCGACATCGATGTCGACTTCGAACACCAGCGGCGCGAGGAGGTGATTCAATACATCTATCGCAAGTATGGCCGCATGCGGGCCGCTTTGACGGCCGTTGTCATTTCCTACCGCCCGCGCAGCGTGCTGCGCGATGTGGGGCGCGCGCTGGGGGTGGACCTGTCGGTGGTCGACAAGGTGGCCAAGGCATCGCATAGCTGGGGTGGACGTGCCGACCTGCAGCAGCGCCTTACCACTTGCGGACTCGATCCGCACTCCCCGATCGCCGAAAAATGGGCGGCCATTGCCGAGCGCCTGATGCGTTTTCCACGTCATCTCTCCCAGCATCCGGGCGGCTTCGTCATTTCACGCGGCCCCCTCTCCCGCCTGGTGCCGATTGAAAACGCCGCCATGCCCGAGCGCACCGTGATTCAATGGGATAAGGATGACATCGATGAGCTGGGTCTCCTAAAAATCGACATCCTGGCGCTGGGCATGCTGTCGTGTATCGCCCGCACCCTGGCGTTGATCTCGGAACAGCGTGGTGAGCGTTTTGAATTAGGCGATATTCCCCATGAGGATGCCGCTACTTACCAGATGATTTCCAAAGCGGACACCGTGGGCGTGTTTCAGATCGAATCGCGGGCGCAGATGTCGATGCTGCCGCGCATGCAGCCACGCGAATTCTATGATCTGGTCATTGAGGTGGCCATCATCCGGCCAGGGCCGATCCAGGGCGGCATGATTAATCCGTATTTGCGCCGGCGCCAGGGCCTGGAAGCAGTCACCTATCCGAGCCCGGAGATCGAGGCGGTGCTGCGGCGCACACTGGGGGTGCCGATCTTCCAGGAGCAAGTCATGTCGATCGCCATGACAGCGGCGGGTTTTACGGCCGCTGAAGCCGACCGCCTGCGCCGCGCCATGGCCGCCTGGAAAAGAAAAGGTGGCCTGGAACAGTTCGAGGACCAGCTCATGACTGGCATGGCCGATCGCGGCTACAGCATCGAATTTGCCACGTCGATCGTTGGCCAGATACGCGGCTTTGCCGAATATGGTTTTCCGGAATCCCATGCGCACAGCTTTGCTCTGCTGGCCTATGCCAGCAGCTGGCTCAAGTGCCATCATCCCGCCGAGTTCCTGGCCGCCCTGCTCAACAGCCAGCCCATGGGGTTTTATAGTCGTTCCTCTCTGGTGCAGGACGCGCGCCGGCATGATGTCGAGGTAAGACCCGTCGATGTCTGCGCGAGCGGATGGGAAGCCTCCCTGGAGCCGATGGCGGACGGTAGACTGGCGGTACGCCTTGGTTTAAATAATATCAATGGAATGATGAGAGAGGCGGCCTGGCGTATTGAGGAAGCCCGCGCTGCAGCCCCCTTCAAAAACACGCGCGATGTTGCCATGCGCGCGCAACTCGATGCGAGGGATATGAAGGCGCTGGCGTCGGCCAATGCCCTGGTAACGCTGACAGGCAACCGGCGCATGGCCATGTGGGATGCCGCGGCGAGCGTGCCGGAGCGGGATTTGATGCGAGGGACGACCATTGCCGAACCCGTGCTGGAGCTGGCGCCGCCCACGGAAGCCGATGACATCGTGGCGGACTACCGGCATGTCGGCCTGACACTGGGCCGACATCCACTCGCTCTCCTGCGCGAGCGCCTCAATAAAATGCGCTTTGTGCCGTCGGATATCCTGAACACCTTCAGCGATGGCCAGCTGGCCAGGGGCTGCGGCATCGTCACGGTAAGACAGCGACCGGAAACGGCCAAGGGGGTGATCTTCCTCACCCTGGAAGACGAATTTGGCACCATCAACATTATTGTCTGGCCCACGCTGGTGGAAAAGCAACGCGCGGAACTGATGAATGCCTCACTCCTGGGGGTGTACGGAATCTGGCAATCGAAGAGCGGTGTGCGCAACCTGATTGCCAAGCGGCTCGTCGATTGCTCGCATCTGCTTGGACAGCTTGACACGAAGAGCAGGAACTTTCACTAACGAGTGTCCTTTCGCAATTAATGATGGCAACAAAGTGCCTACAGCAATCGTAGCGATTCAATCCGAATCCTCTGCCTGCGACAGTGAGCAGCCAATTCAAAGCATATTTCCCGGCCACGGACACGTGCAGTTTGCCAACCGGTATCCCTGGCGGTCACGTCTTGGACTGTGAAGCATGCGTGCAGGGATCTGGGCAGGCATGAGGACAAGGCTCCGGTCAGCCAAGATTGGCCAAATTGCGAGTGAGATAGTCATTAAACATCGGAACAGTGAATGCGATGTCTCCGTGAGATGGGCTGTAGATCATTCCTTTGCTAATTATCTGGGCACGGCGCGGCCCTAGGCTTTGCGAGGATTCACCGAGCGCGTCGGCCACATCTGAAGAGCGGTATGGCCCGTTCCCTAACCTTGCCATCGCGATGACATACTCGCGCTCTTTCGGCGTTAATCGATCGAAACGCACCTTAAAAAAGCCTTCATCCAGACGCTTCAGGGTGGTTGCTTCTGCCTGTCTTGCGTCATGAAGGGTGATCGTATCCCCGACGGCAAGGTTCCAGGATTGGTGGCCCCATTCCTGTAAAAAGTAAGGGTAGCCTTTGGTTTTAAGGAATATTTCGGTTAGAGCCCCCTCATCGATAACGGCACCTTCTTCATTTACAGGTTGCCGGATGGCTGCCTTGGCATCGACTTCAGACAGGGCACCGACCTCTGGGAAGTGGAATAATCTCTCTGCATAGGATTTGGCTTCGCCAGATAATGCTGCTACTTGGGGTAATCCGGCACCGAAAAACAAGACGGGGAGCTCACTCTGGTTGATCTTGTGGAGCGAAACGATGAGAGCTGCCAGATCCTTCTGGCTAAGGTACTGGAGCTCGTCAATGAGGAGCGTCCAAGCCTTTCCTGCGGCTTTTGCAGCTTCGCCAATACGTACGAACAACTCAGGAAGATCGTTCTCCAGGTCGCCACTGTCTGCTACTCCTACTTCGGGATCGACGGAGATTGACATGTCTCCGTATTCAAAATTGAACACAGCGGCAAAGGATCGTAGCGCACGCAGTGCCTCGTATGCTTTGCCTTTAGCATTGTCGATAAGAGAGAGCTTGCGTAGCACCTGATGTACGCGCGGCAAAAGCAATTCTCCTAGCGGCTTACTTTCCGGCGCTTCGATGCTGGAAGTTAGATGGCCGCGCTCGTTGGCCATGGTCTCAACAGCATTCAGAAGTACGGTTTTACCTACACCACGAAGGCCCAGAAACACTTGAGATCGGCTAGGTCTTCCAAGCAAGGCTCGATCAATAGCCACGCGCGCATCATTGATAATCGCCTGTCGCCCTGCGAGTTCCGGTGGGCGGCTACCTGCGCCGGGTGCGAAAGGGTTTTTTACGGGGTCCATGCAACCTCCATTGATAGGAAATTCTAGTAAAGTATAAGGTCTTCACGTTATACATGCTTATACTTTAGTAGATTTTGTTAGACTTCTATCCTTGTAGAAAGTTCCAGCGGGCTTCTTTTTTCCACCGGTACGGATTAGCATTATTCGGCCATAAGCGATGGCGAAGATGTCATATCCGACTGATGCAGCCGCAGCTGCAGCGAGCTTGTGTTGCAGGTTCACGTCTTGGAGGTTGATAACGATGACGTCGTCATCGTCTACATGGTGAATCGCCACTGCTAGTTTAGCCAGTCCTGATCCATAGTTCTTGAAAGATGAAAAGCCGATGGGTCGTGTTGGGCCTGGGTGTCCTGCCAGGATCCTGGTGTGCGATATCATAGCTGCCGGATCCAACGACGAGATCGGATCTTCCCTACCCCTGGCGATCCCTTGGCACGTTGCAAGACAGTGCCGCCAATCCATAAGCGAGAAAGATCATCATGTTGGATAAGAAATGGTGGCATAACGCCGTCGTGTATCAGATCTACCCACGTAGTTTTCAAGACAGCAATCACGATGGGGTCGGTGATCTGGCCGGAATCATCGGCAGACTGGACTACCTGCAATATCTGGGAATCAACCTGATCTGGCTGTCTCCGGTGTACCGGTCGCCGATGGACGATAACGGCTATGACATCTCCGACTATCAGGATATCGCCGCTGAATTCGGCACATTGGCCGAGATGGAGCAGTTGATCGCAGAGGCGGCCAAGCGCCACATCCGTATTTTGATGGATCTTGTGGTCAACCACACCTCTGACGAGCATGCTTGGTTCGTCGAGGCGAAGAAATCCAAGGATAGCCCCTACCGTGACTACTACATCTGGCGCAATGCAGGCGCCGATGGCTCCCCGCCCGACCAGCAACGTTCGTTTTTTGGCGGCAGTGCATGGGAATACGATGCCGCCAGCGGTGAATATTACTTCCATCTGTTCTCGAAACGACAGCCGGACCTGAACTGGGAAAATCCCCAGGTGCAGGAAGAGGTGCATCGCATGATGAACTGGTGGTTGGACAAGGGCATCGGCGGCTTCCGCATGGATGTGATCGATCTCATCGGCAAACAGGTTGACCAGCAGATTATCGCCAACGGCGCACAACTGCACCCGCGGCTGCAGCAAATGCACCAAGCGACCTTGGCGGCACGCGATGTAGTGTCGGTGGGCGAGACGTGGAGCGCCACCCCGGAGACCGCCAAGCTGTATTCCGACCCGGCGCGTCAGGAGCTGTCGATGGTCTTCCAGTTTGAGCACATCACCATGACCCACGATACCAAGGAGGGGAAATGGAAGCCGCGGCCGTTCGATCTGATCGAGTTCAAGCAGGTCATCAGTAAGTGGCAGAACGCGCTGGCCGATGCCGGCTGGAACTCGCTGTTCTGGAATAACCACGACCTGCCGCGCGCCGTATCCAAATACGGCGACCCCGGCCGCTATCGGGTCGAGTCGGCCAAGATGCTGGCCACCGCGCTACATTTTCTCAAGGGCACCCCCTACGTCTATCAAGGCGAGGAAATAGGCATGACCAATGTACGTTTCGATTCCATCGACGACTATCGCGACATCGAATCGCTCAACCTCTACCACGAACGCACGGCCGCCGGTGTGTCACCGGAGACGATGATGGCCGGCATCCACGCCAACGGACGGGACAATGCACGCACCCCAATGCAGTGGAACAGTACACACAACGCCGGCTTCAGTACTGGCACGCCATGGCTAAAGCTGAATCCAAACTACCCCGAGATCAACGTCGCGGCCACGCTGGAACAACCCGATTCGGTCTTCTTCCACTACCAGAAGCTGATCGAACTGCGCAAGCACTGGGACGTCATGGTTTACGGACAATACCTGCCGTTGCTGGAGCAGCACCCGCAGGTATTCGCCTACCGGCGCAGCTTGGGGAACCAACAGCTGGTTGTCGTCAACAACTTCTCCGGCGAACACGTCGAACTGGACCTGCCGGCAATGCTGCACGGCATTGCCGGGCAAGGCTTGATCAGCAACTATGCCCAGCGTGACAGCTGGACCGACCACCTCAGCCTGCAGCCATACGAATCGTTTGCTATCGCTTATGTGTGTGAGGCAGGGCTCGGGTAAAGCGTTGTTGTGCAATCACATCGAGTCGCGCGATCGCCTGGCTAAATGGCGCTGGGTGATCGAACGCACACTGGGTTGGCTGCACCGCTTCCGCCGATTAGGCATGCGCTACGAACGCCGGGCCGATATCCACCAGACGTTTCTCCCGCTTGTGTGCATACTCATCTGCTGGAGATACATTCAGCGATTTTGTTAGGCGTTCTAAGTGGCCGCTCTAAGGGGCGCTGATTGACTACTTTGGCAATTCTTCATCGTTCGAGAATTCATCGGTGCCATGCTCGATAGCCTGGCGTGTTTTTCGGAGCATCATGTTCCCGATCTCCTTGTCTTTTATTTCATCCAACACGCGCCTCCTAAAATCGTCAAAATCCGTGGCCTCCCGCAGCGCGTGCCACATCGCGTGCACATGCAGATCCACATGTTCAAAATGACGCTCAGTTTTGTTCTCGAACTGGCGGATCATAAGTGGTAATGAAGTGAGGCTCGCACCGCTCCACTCGCGTTGCCGCTTTTCGTCACTGTCAATCGCGTTAGTGGCATACTTGACACCGTATTTAACATCGACTGCGGTCGAGTAAGGCATATAAGAGGACGTACCCAAAGCAATCCTCTCGCAGCTCTTGAGGTAGTTGGCATTCGCAGGGGCGTCCACGAATGCTTGGAGCGCAAGTAGAGCCCATTCAGGACACGAGCGGCTGCTGCGCGCACTAGGCTCCATCAGCCATGCCTGGATAGTCCGATGTGATACCGACTTCTTCGTAATGTCCTGGATCGCAATCGACGCCTGCAGGGTATCGCTGCCGAACTTGTTGTCGACCAGATATCGCATTGCGTTACGGCGCTGCTCCTTCTGAAACGCATCCCAGAATTCGGCACGCAATTTGTGCATAGTTACCGCATCAAATTTCTGCTTCGAGCTAGCCGATGGCATCAGCTCTAAATCATCAATTGTGCTCTGCAATCCTCCGATTTTTACGTTAAATGTTGTATTGGTGTCGGTTTCGGTTGCAACCGTACTTGGATAAACGTATTTCCACGGCATGTGTGCTCCTAAACAGTGATGGCTTGCGCACATTGTGCGCGCACAATGTGCGCAAGTCAACGCACTATTTACTACTTTGCCTGAACCTGCTCCAACGTGTCGAGTGGCATGGGCCAGATTGCTTACTGCGCAATATATCCAGCATTTTAGGAAGGTCTTTGCTTGATGTTGTGGATTCAATCGGTCAACGTCACACACTGCTCAAATCGTTGAGCCGATGTTTGGTAGTTTAGCGTCTTCCTTGTGAGTTCGATGAGATCGTGGATTTTGCGCGCTGGCGGTGGACTTCCAATCACGGCCGGCCTAGCATGGCACTTGCCGACATCACGCCAAAAACAGAAGCTTGCCACGGCCGCTTAACCTCTACTTTTAGCGCGCTCTAAAAATGGGGGGATTACCAATACACGCGATGTTGCCATGCGCGCGCAACTCGATGCGGGGGATATGAAGGCGCTGGCGTCGGCCAATGCCCTGGTAACGCTGACGGGCAACCGGCGCATGGCCATGTGGGATGCCGCGGCGAGCGTGCCGGAGCGGGATTTGATGCGCGCGACGACCCTTGCCGAACCCGTGCTGGAGCTGGCGCCGCCCACGGAAGCCGATGACATCGTGGCGGACTACCGGCATGTCGGCCTGACACTGGGCCGTCATCCGCTCGCTCTCTTGCGCGAGCGCCTCAACAAAATGCGCTTTGTGCCGTCGGATATTCTGAACACCTTCAGCGATGGCCAGCTGGCCAGGGGCTGCGGCATAGTCACGGTAAGGCAACGGCCGGAGACGGCCAAGGGGTGATCTTCCTCACTCTGGAAGATGAATTTGGCACCATCAACATCATCGTCTGGCCCACGCTGGTAGAAAAGCAACGCGCCGAACTGATGAATGCCTCCCTCTTGGGGGTGTACGACATCTGGCAATCAAGGAGTGGCGTGCGCAACTTGATCGCAAAGCGGCTGGTGGATTGCTCGCATCTGCTCGGCCAGCTTGACACGAAGAGCCGGAATTTTCACTAACGCGTGTCCTTTCGCAATTAATGATGGCAACAAAGTGCCTACATCAATCGTGCCGATTCAACTGACTATTGGGATCTTTCAACAAGATATGCTCGACCACGCTCTGTCCCAATATAGCTATATCCTCCGAGGTCGGATGAAAATTCACGTGCAATCATCTTTCTTTTCAAGAGCACATCCAGATTATGCTGAGCCTTCAATCTATGTTCACCAGCAAGAGTGAGAATCATGTCCTCTGAGACAGGCTTCGTTGAACTTGCAATTTCCTTAAGCAATCTTTGCTGCCTATCGTTCAGGGCATCGGTCTCAGACGGGTCTGGGGTAACAGGCTGACTCTTTTCTATAAGTTCATTCAAATCCGCCACTTCACTTTTCAAGCGTGCAATAGTGGCATCTCGCTGTTCTAACTGGGACTCAAATTGAGCAGTTACCTTACGCACATTATCTCTAATTTCCTTTGCTTCTTCTTTTGTAAGCGGGGTTTCATCATCAATCTCTTGTTGTATCTTTTTAAGCGCCCGCTGTTGCTCTCGATTATATCGATAGACAGCCCGTGCAGGGAAAGGATAAAGATATATATAAATTAATGCTGTAACAAGTGGCCCAATCACACAGCGACCGAGCCAAATCCATCCATTTTCGTACAAAGTGGCATCGATCAGATCAAATTTTTTCTCAGGATCCATTGATGATATTGCGACCAATATCAAGCGAGCGTTCCAAGCAATCCAAGAAACGCAGAAGGAAAACATAAGGGGACTTGAAACTCTCTCATAAAGCTGTGCCTTTACCGTTTTAAAAAAATCTTCCACAACTCTCCTCATTACAAATATTTACCGGTTGATCGATGAATGGACGACCGATACGCCTCGCTCCTCCATCAATTCTTCGATGTGCCGGTAGCTCAGCGGGTAAGCCGCATACCAGCGGATGCAGGCCAAGATGACTTCGATCAGGAAACGCATTCCTTTAAAATTGAGTACGCCGAGCCGCCAAAGTTTCGATGGTGCAGCTTACCCAAGGCTGCGACTGCGGCTGCGCCGCCGATTCGACAGAACCTTATGCAATCTGTCTATTTAATTTTCTGTAGCATACGCAAGTGGAGCGGCTCCATTCCACCACGAAGCTGATATAAAACCTCGGCCACGAAGCGGTCGTGCTGAAAGTTATAACCGTTCCTTTTTGTAGGATCTCCCCGACTAAAAAAATCAGTTCCATCACCCAATTTAGCTACGGTAATCAACAGTGGTTGATAGTCCTTTTCGAACAAGGATATTTTCAGCGCGGCTTTCGTGCCGTACTTTTTCTTCAAAAAACGATTGAAATCATCGACAATTCTCAGATCGTAAAATACATACGGAACTATATGGGTCTGGATCTCTGCATCAGACAAGTTTTTGTCAAAAAATTCAAGTACTCCATTGAGTCGGAATCCGCGACTGAAGTTAAAGATTTTGATTTTTCCCGGTTGAATAAGAAATTCCTCTGGGTTGTTATTGGCAGTAATCATCTCGTCTAATGAATGTACACCGCTGCTTGGTGGTGGACCAAGACCAAAATTGTGTTTCGGGGAAATAATTTCCAGGTGGCCTGCTGTAATCAAAACAGGCTCTGGCCAGATGCTCTGCACTTCCAGATAGAGTTGTACTGCTTCGTAGAAATCACCACAACGCTTGAACTCTATACCGGGACTACATCCATGGGTAGTGAATTGATCGAAGGGCACTATGTACATCTTCCTGATCACGATCTTTTTTCCCAATCGTTCCGCAGAGTAGACGTTGGTCGTGTCCCCGTAGTGCACAGATGCCGAACCATGATTTCCTTGAAAGACTACGGAACGGGTGCCGCTGGTGACCTTAACCGTCGGTTGAGCCCAGATAGACACGGGAAAGAGCGCGAGCGTGGTGAGGGCCACACCTAGGTACCGCTTAATGTTTTGGTGCATGGTTACTTCGGATCGAAATCGGGCCGCTGTTGCCCACTACAACGATAGATTCGTCGCCGGTAGAAATTTTCAAAGATGCATTTGGACGAGTGAGTTCTGCAGACTGGTTATCGCCGCCTAATGCGATTGTGTTCGACGAGGCCGATTGGGGTGGATTTGGTGATCCTAGACTGGTTTTACCTTCGCCGGTGATGGTCGCCTTGACGCCTCTGTATGCTATTTCCACACTGGCTTTGTCGAATATCAGCACCGTAAAAATAAATATTGCAAGAAAGATCCCACTAAAAACTATCGTTTTATTCTTCAAAAATCATCTCCGTTGAATGGGAACAGTATTGTACTAAAAACCAGGTGCGGAATATAATGAATCATCTTCTTGAGAAGGCTTAGGATCCGGATGTTCTAGTGTGTGTAATGCCTGACGAAGCGTACTCGAGAATTCTTCGAGCTTCCGAAAAAATTCATCACTTCCCTTATTCTGTGCGGTGAATTTTTTTGCTTGCATTGTGCGCACCAAGCGCTCAGCCATCATATGGTCTAACAAACAGATCTTTCGAAGGTCTTGGCTGTATAGCAAAAGCAGGCACTTTGCTGTCATCTGGGAGAGTTCGAACGTAAGATCACTGCAAATATTTAAGACTGCGAGGGAATAGACTGCTTCATCAAATCCTCCCTTACCTGAATTTACAAGGGACTCTGCAACCTTGCCGAGGGTTTCATGTTCTGCCGATTTAGGAGTTTTCCCACCCAAATTTGATGGTTCACAGGCGAGATAGGAGTTCACATCAGTATTGCTCGGTCTGCCTACTCTCAGGTTGTAGCCATTATAGCAATAATGAACCGGTACATTATTTTCTTCCAACGCGGAAAGCGCACGATGTTGATCCTCGTCGTACGCTGGTAGTTGATTACCTTCTTTGAGTTTGACCTCAAGCACGATTGCTCTTACACCACCGATCGTTCCGACTAAGTCGCCGCAGTATTTGTCGAGGTCGGCAAAATTTTGGTCTCCATCCCTAGAGAAGAATCCATGATAGGCGAGCTGCATTTCTTCTTCTATAAATTTTCCCAGATTGGTATTTATAGATTGAGCTAGAGTATTTTCAAGCATTGTAATTGATAGTCCATCAACAATAATTTTCATGTTTTCCCTCTTTGTAAAAAGAAATACAAATGGCATTCTACCTAAAATAGGCCGTTCGATTGTTGCTCTCTGGTAACATTTTTTGTCGAGCCGACGGTGGTTTGCCAAGCACTTGGTAAGTTGGAAGTCTTTCTTTTGATATGAGTTGCTATTTCATGCACCGAGGCATTATAGATAATGCGATTTGCATATCTTTCATCATTTTGGTTTGTTATGTATTTGTAGCGTTCATTGGGAGGTAACGTCGGCAGTTTTTGTTCTCACAGCCGACATTCATTTCGGCAACGAAAGGAATGGTAAGTTGAACGGTTCTGTCGCATTGGCGACGCAGCTGCGGCCTCGGGTAGGCTGCGCTGTCGAAAATTTGACGGCGCGGTATGCTCAATTTTAAAGGAATGCATTTCCCGATCGATGTCATCTTGGCCTGCATCCGCTCAGCTACCAGAACATCGAGGAAATGACGGAGGAGCGTGGCGTGTCGGTCGACCATTCGTCGATCAATCGATGGGTGATCCGTTTCCGTCCACTCATCGAGAAGATGGCTCACAAGCATAATCTTCCGGTCGGCGGCGGTTGGCGGATGGATGAGACGTATATCATGGTCAAGGGTATCTGGACATATCTATATCGCGCTGTCGACAAGCTGGGAAAGACCGTCGACTTCCTGCTGACGGCGAAGCGTGACATGACTGCCGCGAAGTGCTTATTCAATAAGGCGATAGAATTGAACGACGATCCGGGCAAGGTTGCGAAGGACAAGAGTGGCGCGAATAAAGCGGCCATCGATACGATCAATGCCAGTCGCGACATGCCGATCCTGGAGAGCCAGATCAAATACCTCAACAATATCGTGGAACAGGACCACCGAGTTATCAATCCAATAGCAGTTGTCGCAGCATCAATTGCAACTGTTCCGTACCGCTAGCCGGCGATAGAGGGAGGACTCCGACTCGGTGCGTCGAATGATAGGTCTGCTCCTCTAACCAATTGGCTTCGCCTGATGCTGGTATCAATAACAACACTAGATCGGGAGCGCGGTTGTTCCAGCGAAGACAGTCGCGGTAGAGATGTGCAGTTTCCATCGCCGCCAATACGCTAGTTCTGGATACGCTGTATTTCGGATCGAACACCACGCAGTGCTGACGTTTGACAGACATGTATGTTACGACAATGTCGGGACGGCGCTCCCCTGAAATGCTATAAAACCGTGCATTGTCTTTTTTCTTGTCCATTGCAGGAAATCTCTTTTGCAAATAGACCGTTACTGTGATGCCATCGGCCGTACCCGTGTCGAGTATTCGGTCGATCGTGCCGGCGACGGTACGTCGCTTCCACGACAACGTCGGGAACAGCCTACGTAACACTTCAGTCAAGCGTAGGAAGCACCAGCGCTCATAGATTTCCCAAGTTGGGCTGACTGGCAGCATCTCCCCGTCGCGGTGGCCGTCTATGCCAGGGCGCAGGATCTGCCAGCCGCGCCGGTAGGCGGCGGCATACAGAGGGTGGCCTGAGATTACATTCAGGCCGGCTGCTGAGACTTCTGCGCGTCGTACTGCGGCAAAAGGGGCGGCATGGCACTGCCTCCGCAATGCCTGTTCTAAGTCGTCGAGTATCTTTCGACGATAATCTAGTCGCGGTGTCGTTGGCGTACGGAACTTACTAACACGCTCACCAATGCTTCGGCGTTCTAGTTCGATGCGTACTTTGCGGATGCGACGCACCACGGTTAGAAGTATTGACAACAAAGTACGATGAGCTGGGGTGTCGAGCTCTTCGCGTGATACCGGTACATCGAATAGCAGCTGGTCGGGCGTAGCGACGTTGTTGTCTATATCACACAAAGCAGCCAGCACGCGCGGTGCGCGCGCCAATGCCCTGAGACTGCCTTGATCGAAACGGCGGACACGGTGTGGCGGCACCAACTGGCGATCTCTCTGTAGTCGTGTCAGGGGGCGATGGCAGAGCTGTCGTATTGATTGCAGTAGCAGTGGTCCGAATGTCTTGATCCGACTATATTCCAGGTGGAGATTGCCGTAGTCGCCAACTGCACCGATCGCCGACCGCGCCGATTCTTCGCCAAACAAGAGCCGCGGGTCGGCTAAAAGCAATTCGTTGACGATACTTTCAAGGACTGTTTGGCCCAGTTTGTTAGGTGCCGGCGTGACGTCCAAGCGGTAGTCGGCCAGGAGCACTCCGTTGTGATCAAATAGTTCCGCTAATACCGTGCCGGCGAAGAATTGCGGTTGCCATCCCCACTGGTGATAGTCAGCATCGCGAACGCAATTAATAACCACGTCATCAATAACTAGCACGCATGGCGTGTCGTGGTGCAGTTCCAATAAATAGTGAGTCTGCTCCCGGAATCCGGAAGTTGGTACAGTGTTTGATCCGACCTCAAATGGAGGGCCGTTGGCATCGCTGCAGCGCAAGTGGTACATGTATTAACGCCAGAAGCGTGCGCTGCCAGTGTCGCGCAAGTCTTCACGCAGTTCCGAGAGCTTGGCAGTCGACTCCTTTAGCTGCGTGGTATTGAGCACGGCGTAAGTACTGTCAAACGCAGTCCGGAGGCGTTTGCTGTCTTCACCTCGAAGTTTGGGAAGTATTTTTGAAAAGACCGCATGGTCAAGCGCAGTGCGGACATCAATTGCACTGCCTTCGCAGGCTGCCGTGATGTAGCCGAGGATGTCGCCGATGGTGCGCCAACCAAAATGCAGTTTCACAGGGCGCAAAGCGCTCGCGAGCTCGTGCAGTACCTTTTGAACTAACTTTACGTCAGCGTCGACCAAAGCCAGACCTGTCCAGCCCGGGTAGGAGGCGATGTCTACCTCCCAGAATTCAAGCACTGCGGCACGGTCAAGTATCTTGTCGCTAAGACCGTGGGTGGTTTCGTCCATGTTGACAGTGCCGATGATCAAGAGATTGCTCGGGTAGCGAATGCGTGGCGGCACGCCACCGACATCCTCATCGAATGTATGTAGTTCGATCTCGTCACCGGTTTCCATGGCCGACAACAACGGAGCTAGGTATTGTTCTGGATGCGAAAGATTCATCTCATCAAGCACGACTGTGTACGGACGACTCGGATCCCCGCTGGCGCGTAGCAGAAAATCAAGGAACCCAGTACGCGTGTAGGAATCGCGAACCAAAGGATTGATATAGCCGAACAAGCTGGCCGGATCATGCCAGCCAGGCTGCACCGGGACGGTGTAAAGTCCCCGGCTTGCCTCTGGTTGATCGTGCCAAAGTGCCAGTGCATAATTTCTCGCGAGCAGAGTTTTGCCAGCGCCGCTGAGACCTGCCAAGATGGCGAAGTGGCGCCGTACGTTGCTCCACAAGCTTGCATCCAGGCGAGCGACAACCGCGGTAGGAAAAACCACTGTTGTAGGGAACGCAGCACAAATGTCGGCAAGTGGCGGCCGATGGATCGCACCGATCTGTGTTACTGCGTCGTCGGCCTCCTCGCTTGAATGGCCTTGCTCGGACGGCAGAGATTCTGGCATCCAGTGGATGCGGCTAGCCCAATTCCGACCGTCTTCGGTGAGCGTGTACAGACCCTGCGAATTGCGTTCCAGCAGGCCGAGCGCACGTTGCCAGTCAATGAGCGTTTTAGGTACGAAGTCAGTGGTCCAACCCGGATTGACCTTGCTTAATATGGCGTGTAATTGATCGCGAGTCGCATCTGCCTGGCGTAGCGCGTATAGGGTGTGGTCGAATCCGAGGATGTGGGTAATCAGCCAATCGGAAACGTCCTCCGGATCCGCGCTTTCATTTTCCAGTACAGCCTGTCCGAGGGGGGTCGGTGAAAGCTGGTCACCATTGGCTTCCAGCACACCCCATTCACCGATCAGGGCATTCAGGTTGCCGTTGATGGACTGCGGGGATAGACGAGGATTGATCGAGAGGATGTGCTCTTTGAAGTCCTCTCTCGTGCAACCGTTTTTTGCAAACTCTAGCATGCTGCGCACTGTAGTAAACGAGCCAGCAATGGCAAGCATTCTGCGACGGCGTCGATCAGCTGGCAGCGGTACCAATCGGTCTTCGCCTGGAAGCTCGTCTGGACTACTCTCTGTGGTCGCATCGGTCTGCTTTGGGAGACGACTAAACAGCAACCAAGGCAGGGTCATGCGCGCGACACCGTCATGCTGCGGCGGCGCGTCTACTTTGCCTATCACGGCCTCCAGACGGTCCAGTACAGCCCGATGCACGGCCACAGCATGCACGCTGACGGGCGCATTGATTCCCATTTCCGTTGCCAGTTCGCGCAAGGATTTAGTGAACGACAACGTACCGAATTCGCTTGGCGCCAGCGAGGCGAAGACGTTATACAGCTTCAAGCGTGGAAATTTGGGTAACTTGGTCCTGATGTGCGCTTCGCACTCCTTGAACAAACTAATCAGATAATTAGTTCGTTCCTGGCCTGGCGGGGGAAGTGAGCCAATGCGCAGTTTCCAGAGTAGCTCAATAAGTTTTTCGTCGGTGTGTAGAGGATCGACGGGGATGGCGCCACCCCGACCAAAACTCGATATCGCCTGGCTACTCCACAATTTGCGCTGGAACGACGCGGTCTTGAACTCTTCGCTAGACGCAGTTGCGACCATGTCTACATGGCGTCTTACGTCATCCATCCATTTTGTTTGTTTTGTGCTACGTTGGCGCTGCTCTTCCGCTTTTTCACAACTTTGGAGGAGATCTTGATCGGATGACAGTGTAGGATTCAAATGGGTTCCTGAAATCGTTTGGAAGCAAACTGAAGTGGTAGGCGACGGTAAGATGTTAGCGGCCACGTCTGAAAAAGACAGTGCAACGACTTACTCTCGCCTTGGTTGCGTTCGGCAAACATTACTATGACACACTATTGCCGAAATGAAAAATATTGGCGGAATGATCCCTTGTGGACTGATTCAGACCTTCAGGCGCAAGCTGCGCGAGGCTACATAGGCCAAACAGATTCTGTGTATTAGAACTGACCTGCCGATAACCTTCAAATTGCGGATCGCCCATGGCGAGAAGCTGCTGAGGGGCGAGATCGTCAATCTGGCTCGCTGCCACAATAGAAAATTACTTCTTTATCATGTTCTCTTGGGGCCGGTTTCTCTCAATTTTGGGAGATTGAAACATTGAGTTGTCCCCCCTCTAGTGAACGGCCACATCCCGCCAATATCCAATAGACGCCCAATAGAGAGCTGTCCAGCTCAGGAAGACTGGTAAAATTCGTCGCCAGCGCTCCCTGTCGCGAGCCAAGAATTTTGTTATTACCGCACACAAAGTCACTCCCCTATGATGCTATTCCCAATCCATGAGCCAATCTCATTGCGAAATCGCTCTGCTCCTGGACACTGCTTGATCACCGACGCGGTCCTAGAGCTCTCGAAGGCCACGGGCTCCGAGAGCCGAGGTGCTGTTTTTACTCGTAGAAATGTTGTGAATTTCATCCTTGATTTGGTGGGATATTCTTCTGAAGAAGACCTTTATAACCGTTCGCTGTTGGAACCATCCTTCGGGCAGGGCGAGTTCCTTCTTGCCGCAGTTGAGCGTTTATTAGCTGCTCGTTCAAGAGCGCTTGCCACAGGCAAGACAGTTGGATCAATCAAGCACTGCATTCAAGGCGTGGAGCTTCATGAGGAAACTTTTGAGAGCACTCGGACTGCCGTCATAGAGATGCTGCGACGAGGCGACTTTCCACCTGAGGTCGCAACGGAAATTGCAGATGCATGGCTTGTGCATGGGGATTATTTGCTTGCTGAGCTCAGGGTGAATTTTGATTACATCGTTGGCAATCCTCCATATGTTCGACAGGAGCTTATTCCTGCGCCGTTATTGGAGGAGTATCGAAAGCGTTTCGCTACGCTCTATGACCGCGCAGACCTCTATGTGCCTTTTATGGAGCACTCGCTCAACTTGTTGAAAGGGGGAGGCCAGTTGAGCTTTATTTGCTCAGACCGCTGGATGAAAAACAAATATGGTGGCCCACTTAGAAATCTCATAGCAAGCCGCTTTCATCTTCGTGCCTATGTCGACATGGTCGACGCGGATGCCTTTCACTCGGAGGTCAGTGCCTACCCAGCCATTACAGTCATATCTGCCGACCGCCCAGGACCGACGCGAGTCGCTGAGCGTCCACTGCTCGACGAGCAAACACTTAGGCAGCTATCAGCTGCGCTCAGGGCTGACGGCGAACTGGCGCCATTCATAAAATCGCTCGACAATGTAGCAGTTGGTGCTGAACCCTGGATTTTGACAACATCTATTCAAACAGACCTCGTCCGACGTTTGGAAAATTCTTTTCCAACGCTAGAGGACGCTGGCTGTAAAGTTGGAATTGGGGTCGCGACAGGTGCGGACAAAGCGTTCATCGCTAAATTTGATGAGCTCGATGTTGAGCCGGATCGCAAGCTGCCCTTAGCGATGGGGAGAGATTTGGCCACAGGTCGTATGGACTGGAAGGGCTACGGCGTCATTAACCCCTTCACAGACGAAGGTCCGCTTGTCGATTTGGAAAAATACCCAAAGTTGGCACGCTACTTAGATAAGCACCGAGCGCAAATTGAAGGGCGACACGTTGCAAAGAAGTCGCCCGAGAAATGGTTTAGGACCATTGATAGAATCACGCCAGCGCTTGCTCGCCGCGCTAAACTATTGATTCCAGATATTCGAGGTGAAGCCCAAGTTGTGTTTGAAGAGGGGCGCTTGTATCCCCACCACAACTTGTATTTCGTGGTTTCAGAGACCTGGGATCTGAGAGCGTTGCAAGCGGTGCTGCTCTCGGATGTGACACGTCTTTTTATCTCCACCTACTCTACAAAGATGCGAGGGGGTTACCTGCGTTTCCAAGCTCAATATCTTAGACGCATTCGTCTGCCCGAGTGGAAAGATGTGGCTCCAGAAATTCGCGATCAGCTGGCCGCAGCAGCAATTAACTACGATATCGCGGCCTGCAACACAGCAACTGCCGAGCTGTATTCACTCACCCAACAAGAGCAAGATGCTCTTCAAGAGAAATTGTAAAAAATGGCGTTAGATCTTGCAAACTATGAACAAAAAGCGGCGGACGCTATCAAGGCATTTTGGGGTAATCGAGAGAAGGCCAAGCAGAAACAAGAAGAGTCTGGAGTTATCGATCAAGGTCAGCGCGGTAGTGTAACCGGAGGCAAGAATCTCGATGGTTTCATCTCTCTTATTTTGGATATCGTAAAAGCTAATGGACTCAGCCACACTGACATCCACTTGACCTCGGCGCTGGTTACGCTTCCAGGTTATTTCAGGCCTACAAAAAAATGGGATCTATTGGTTGTTCACAAAAATAGGCTTGTGGCTGCGATCGAGCTTAAGAGCCAGGTCGGGCCCTCGTTTGGCAATAACTTTAATAATCGAACAGAGGAAGCGATTGGGACGGCACACGACTTCAACATCGCTTTTCGCGAGAGTGCATTTGGAAAGCAACCACGACCGTTTGTCGGCTGGTTGATGGTTGTCGAAGATGCTGCTAAGTCACGATCACCCGTTCGTAACCCATCTAAGCATTTTCCAGTTCTTCCCGGCTTCCAAGGCGCATCTTACTTAAAACGTTACGATATGCTTTGCCAGAGGTTGGTGCAGGAGCAGCTATACACGTCAGCAGCCATCATTGCCACTCCTGACGATGCTGGTAACACAGGAGCGTACGTCGAGCTTTCTGAGTTAACGGGTCTAAAGGCATTTGTGACAGCGCTTGCAGGCCATATAGCCATGGAGGCGGCACGCTAAGAGGTTTCGTCGCATTTGTAACCTTGATGGGATTGCCGATACTGCTAACTCGCGCAGCGACGAGATCGCGCCCGGTTTGCCTACTCTTCCTGCCGTGCGTCCAGAGACTACTGCCGCGCTCAAGCAAAAGCTGGCCTTCGCTCGCCATAACGGGCTGCAGAGGATGACATAGCCGACCGAGCCAGCAGAGCGCCTGCTTCTGAGCGCTATAACGGCACAGTTGGCTACGACAGCTTGGCCCATCATCTGCTTGAAGCGTTCGTTCATATCGAGGAATTTGCGCGCTGGAGGTGGACTTGCCTTCACGAAGGGCCATCATGCTGCTACGCAGCACCCAAAAGTAGCGGCTTGCCCGGGCCGCTTAGTGAGTCGCCACCAGTAGCTTAGACTCTCCTGATCCATGGTTCTTGAAAGCTGAAGAGCCGACGATCGTGTTCGGGTCTGGGGTCTTGCCAGGCACCTGGGCTGCGATCTCGTAGATGTCTGATCCAACGACGCGATCGGGTCTGACTCGTCTCCTCCCCCTGCCCTGCGGAGACTCCTGCCGCGCACTAGCAAAACCTGCTTGAGCTTCGGCGGCGCTGACAACCGAGGCGAGCGCGACGCTGCGACCTACTTGTTAATTGGGAGGGCCAAGCTCAATGGCATCGATCCCGAGGCTTGGCTGCGCTATGTACTTGCGCGCATGGCCGAGCTCCTGGAGCGACGACAGCCGACTCTGGACCTACGCTGTGGATATTCTAAGGGCAAGAATGTGCTGCTTCCCAGCGATGTGGTGCCATGACTTAGCAACTCGACGCAGAGATCTGGTCGGCGCTGGCATTATACTTACAAAAAGGCGGCTGACCTTTCGAGCCGGTAAGGTGCGCTACCTATGCTGCTTAGGGTGGCTGAGAACCACTGGCTGCCGTCCGAATGGCGCGTAAATTTACACGACAGGCAAACAAATCTTTGCTCGCTTTGTGTGTGCATGGTGAAAAAAGATACTTGAAATAACAATGCATTGACGCAATGTATGTTTCCTTACTACTCATGAGGAAGACCGACATGCCTAAAATCAAAAAAACCGATCTCAACTATGACGATTACAGCTGGACCGCCGTTCCTGGGGATGACCCTACGAAGACGGCCGCGGATGCTGATCGCTTTAGTCGCCATGAAGGCTACGAAGTAATATACCTTTTGAACTCGCTCGTGGGCGAAAACAAGGCAGACTTGGCTCTTCGGACTCGCCAAATTTGCGAATGGATGGTGCACGAAAAGTTGCCCGCCACCATTCAAGGCCGCGCCAAAGTCATGAGCTGGATCGGAAGTAACTACAAAGAGCTTTCTCCAGCTTATCCTTTCTAATTCAAAAGATGCCTGCACTTTTGCTGCAGGCATCTTTTCTTTAATATCGTCTATAGCACTTGGTGGCATGACGCCAAAATAGACGTTTGCTCTAGCCGCATAGTGAATCTGCGCCAGTATCTTAGATACTCCTGATCCATGTTTCTTGAAAGATGAGAAACCGATGGATCGTGCTGGGGCCTGGGTGTTCTGCCAGGCTCCTAGCGTGCGATCTTGTAGGCGCCTGATCCAACGACGATATCGGGTCTGGCCTGTCTATCTCCCCTACCCTGCAGAGACTCATGCCGCGCTGAAGCAAAAGCTCGTCTGCCCTCGCCATGACGGGCTGCGAAGGATGAGGGTAAGGATGTCAGATCCCGTCGAGTCAGCATTGGAGCGCCTGCGTCTGAGCGCTATAGCGGCACAGTTGGCGACGACAGCCTGGCCCACAATCCGCTTGAAACGCTCGATGAGGCCGATGATTTCGCACGCTGGCGGTGGACTGGTCATCACCAAACTCCTAGCCCGCTCAATTGCGAAAAGCAATATTTTGAGCGTCTGAAGAGCGTCTAGCGAACTCGTGGCGATTCAATTCCTTGTCCAAGACTGAGCCGGTAAGTTTTTCCTAGCTACGTCGGATTCCTTTCATTTGCTGTAGTCATTGGCAGGCAATCTGCGAAGGCGATATACAGCTTTGTAACTTGATTCATACGCTGCTGCTCGCCTGACAGCACCGCCAGGACACGATAGGCCAGATGACTAAGAGCATTGGTAAACTTGAGTATCTTTTCCGCCAATGGCAGAGGGAAACCTTCCTTTGTGCGGCTCAGAGGATGAATGCCAGTGTGCACGAACGAATTCAGCGCATGTCGTGAGTATTGGCTGAACTCAGTCAGTGGCTGTGTGAGTCCAGCAGGCCCAGTCTTTTGTACTGCTTCCAGCATATCAAGATATCCTGGTAGCCGCTTGGCTGCTTGCTCAGCCTCACTTTCCAAAGGCTGTGCCAACTTATCCACCTGGTCGGGCGTGGCCGCGAAAAGCAGCCATGCTGCTTTGAGAAGCGCTTCGTACTGCAGGCGCAATAGCGCAGCGCCAGTATTTGGCGCCCCAATTTCAAATGCTTTCCTGAGCACAGATCCGTGTTCTAAGGAGACCATGGCTGCAATGCCCACGAGTTCCAATTTAGGGCCGCTATCAGCCAATCGTAGTTCCAGTTCAGGAAATTCTGCGAGCAGTGCAAGTTCAAACTCTGCCGAGCGCTGCAATAGGGTTTCGATATTAGGTGACATAGATGGCTGAATGAGGAGGTTCATGCGCATAAAAGGGCGCTATGGAGCAGCTAGATTACCTTCAGTTTTGTTTGCTTCGTTCGTGCAATTCAGCAATCCATGGTGAGTGATTTCCCTTTTCGTACACCAGGCAAAGCTCTTTTCTCGGTCGCGTAACACCGACATAAAACAGGCGACGCGCTTCGCGAGTTGCCACGGCATTTTTATTGTCGTGCCAATTCGGGAAGTCTCCGTTATTCACGCCAAACATGATGACGGCGTCGAATTCGCGCCCCTTGACGCTGTGTAGGGTGCTTAAGGTTACCCTGCCAGTGCCCTCCATGCGGCCTGCGAAGACGTTGAGTGGGATGTCACGTCCAAGTGCTGGATCGGTTTTCTCTAACATCTCCATGCAGAGGTTCCACTCCTGGTGCGCATTCCTGGTAAGTTTTTGCCAGGGTACAATCAGTTGCTGGTGTAATCGAAGCAGCCATGTATGCGTGGTCTCGTTGGCATCGATACCATGGCGAAGAAACTGTATCAATTGATCTGATACAACCTGTGTTTCGTTCTCAGTGGCCCGGACATCGTAAATCAAGCCGATAGCTTGTCTGAGCAAGCGGCTAAAGGGAGGGTCTGCTCCACGCCATCCCCCAGTTACCCATTCAGCGCAACTCTCAATGAATCGCGCAAGGCGTGAACTCCGCTTTACGAGCGCGTTATTATCGGTACGGACAAATGCAACATTGGTTGCCTTGAGCGCATTAGCCACATAGTCTCCCAGCTTGGCTGCACGGTAAAGGACCGCGATCTGCTCGAAGTGGAAGCCACTTATCAGCAAGTTGGGCACAACAACATCTGCGATGTGCTTTGCTTGTTCAGCATGGCCGCCTACGACCGGGCAATATGTCACCACGCCTTCTGGTGCACCATCGACCCCGCAATAGGTACGCTCCTCTCCTAGCGCCCCCAATGATGCGCGAATAATTTTGGATCCGGAGCGATAGTTAAATTTCAGCTGGATAGTTTCAACGTCAGCCCGCCTGGTCAAGCTTTGCAGGAGTTCAGGGTTGGCACCGGTAAAACCATAGATCGACTGATCAACGTCGCCAACGGCGAACAGGCGAATGCCTCCCGCAAAACATAGCAACAGCACCAGTTCGTGCAGCGCGTGTCCGAGATCTTGGTATTCATCCACGAATAGTACCGGGAAGCGCGCGCGCAATGCGTCACCAATCCACCTATGCTCGCTGACCATACGGTACGCCAGGAGCGGCATGTCGTCGAAATCGATTAGGCTGTTGCGGCGCAGCTCCGCCTCGTAAGCCTCAATGAAATCGGCAAGCTCGGGGTTGTTTTCCTTCCAGGCAGGCAGCGTGCGGTTTACATCGCGACGACGTTTTACTTCGGCAAATCGCCAACGATCCGCGGGATTTCCGCCATCACCGAACACAACGTTGTACGCCATTTCGACCGTTGCACGCGTCTGCTGAGCAGTTGCAACACGAAAATTACCTGAAAAACCGCCTTTTATGCATCGCGAATAAGGCGCGATTACCTGTGTCAGTGCAAAGCTATGTACCGTACCGATAAACGTACGTTCGCCAGTCTGAATGCCGAACTTCGCCAGTCGCGTCTCCAGTTCAATGGCACACTCGTTGTTGTAGGTGATACATGCCACGCCACGTGGGTCGGCAACATCCTCAATCAAGGTGCGCGCCATGGCTGTCGTTAGCGTCTTGGTTTTTCCGCTGCCCGGCCCCGCCAGTACGACACAGTGCGTGCGCACACGTGCAGCATCGTCCTGTTCCGAGTTGCCGGCAAGCTGCGCCAGTGCTTCTGTCAGGGCGAAACTTTTAGACACGGGACGCTACGAAATCGATTGCTGCGGCAATATAGGCAGGCGGTTTCAAACCCGGTAACTTCTTGGCCAGTTTTGAACTCATCCGCCCCTTGCCGATGTCGGACACCATTGCCAGTAGCTGGTCCGGATCGACTGCGGTTCCAAATTGCCAAGCTGTGATACGGGCAGATCGCTTGGCCCCGAAGCCTTGTTCGCTCAGGATGGTCAACAGCACATCAAGCAACTGGGGTGTTTGCGCGATTGCCACCTCAAAAGTCTGGTCGTTAAGAAATATTCCCGCTTTCGCAAATCCGGCGCTAAAAGTGGCGAAGTCCGCCCCCTCAAACCGTGAGCGGTCATCCGGGCTCATGGGGATCGTCCCAGAGACGCTGCAGTAAGCGTCCCATATCCCAAGTGTCCGCGCTTTACCTAAAGGAGGTTTCGTTCCATCAAGCGGATCCCAATCGGTAATGACCGCAAACGGCAGACCGAGACTTCCAGCAAGCTTGACGTATGGAATAAAGTTGATTCCGGCGACATTGCAGACCGTAATTCCGAGTCGGTCCAGATCCATCCCCATTGCATGGGCAAATCCAGGCAGCAGCGCATCCTCTGCATCCCCTTCAACAAAGATCACGCCACGCGCAAACAGCAATTCCGATCTGGTCGCGGTCAGATAGCGCTCGATATCGTCGATTTCATCGGGCGACACAGGAAGCGCAGCAAGCGAAAATGCCTTGGATGCGCCATTCACGACACGCAAACTGACGATCGAGCGTAAGGGCGCCGCAGCTGCAAGCGTCGGAGAATGACTGGTGACGATCAGCGCCTGCGCGGTGTCGGTGGTCTGGAACAGCTTGTCGAAAACCGCACGCTGCAGTTGCGGATGCAGATGGGCCTCAGGTTCTTCGATACACAGCAAAGAATAATTGCGCTCGTTCTTCGCGCGGCGCCATGCAAACTCGGCCAGTTTCAACGCAATCAAAACGACATTGGCAGAACCTAGGCTGGCTTCAGCGATCCCCCGCTTGCCACCGTCAATGAACATGCCGAGGGAACGATATAGGCGCAGGGGATCGGCTGGCGCGAAGCGCAGGCGCGCGTCCACATCGTAAGCCTTGCCAGCGAGGTCGAGGATGCCTGCACGCAAGGACGCCTCCAAGCCCTGCACAGACGGGAAGCCTTCCATCTTTTTGGTCGCCGCTTCCAGATCTGCTGCCACCAGGTCCAAGTCCGGCCGGCTCACTGCCGCCACCGCATCCTCGAGCAATGGGCGTAGCGGCGAATTACGCCAAGACCCAAGTTGACCTTCCGCGTCACGCAACGCATCAAGCATGTCAAGCGCGATGCGGCGGCGTACCCGGCTCGGAACGGCGCGCGCTTCGTCGCCACCTCCGAACACAATAAACTCGCAGTCCTCGCTCGACAACGGCACGCCTGCTACTTCCGCTTTGCGCCTGAAGATATAACTGAGTCGGGCAACCGTGGGATCGGTCGCAGTCCGGAAATCAGTCAGCAATGCTACCAGTGCGTCGTCGCCGTCGAAATCTGCCAGATCGACATGGACCTCGATTTGCTGGTCTTTCGTCAGGTCACAGCCGTCCCAAAAATCGGAAATTTTCAGCTGCCGCGCTGAATCGGGAAGTGTGGCGTCGAGCACCAGCCTAAACGCAAAGAGGAGATTGCTTTTTCCGACACGGTTAGCGCCCAATAAAACAACGCTGCCGACCAAGGGGATGTCGATGGACTCGAAATTGCGGAAGTTGCGAACACTCAATTTTGCCAGATGCACTATGTCTCCGTTTTTGAATTTGGTCAAACTGTGATCAACCCAAATCGGGTTGCCATTTCGCCACACCTGCTCAGTTTACCGCAGGTTATAACAAAATATTCAAGAAAATTCTGGGCCGGCATTACTGATAACAATCCGCATCAGTCGGCGACTATGACGTCTATTGGTAAGCGTCTTCGCAGTCTTCCAATTAGCCGAGTTCGTCGATTATCACCAGGTCAGTGCGCAACAACGACAGCACCAACCTACCCGGCTTGCCTTTCGTTGGATTATCAAAGTTCGGTCGTGTCGTTAGAATATGCAGTATTTATCACTGATGGCCAAATTTCTTTTACGGCGTTCATTACTTTATCCGAAGAAAAATTTATGCCAGAAAGCATATTTATGGCAAAAGGAAATCCTACCGACATTGGACTGTCAGGGGCAATAGTGAACAACAGCGAATATTCTGGAAGATTTATCTCAAGTTTATCTTGGTAGCTCTTCTGGTCTACTTTGTACCGAATGAGGCTATAACCATCGAAAGCGATTCTAACTTCTGCAGTCATTTTTAATTTCCCTTGTAAAGCGTTATGAAATATATAAATTGCAATTACTCAGAAATTTTTCCACTTACATAGTTAAATAATGTACGTGCGGCGTTGACCGCGAGTTTTGCATCAATTTCGTCCAGCAAATCTGCATTGGGATGCGCCACGCTCGCTTGGTTCCGCAATGTATTCACCGCATCCAAAGCTGCGGCCATACTGTTGCCAATTCTCTTGATTTCTTCCTCATGGGTGCCAGCCGCCGAGAAGGATGGATGGTTAGTACGGATTACCTTGTACAGTTGTTGCGCGCTAGCGTCTTTTGGATAGCTAAGCGATTCTTCGTCGCAGATATCTCGCAAATATCCATGTAAGGCCGTATGAACCCTATCAACAGCACTGATGGCACCCGTTGATCGAATCAATTCCTTAGCATCTGACAGGGCCCGACGCACGACCTCAGAAGCTGTAAGGCTCTCATCTTCCACGACAATATGTGCAACATCATCATGGATGGCCGCGTACAATTCTGGAGCATCATCTTTCAATTTGCGTTCTAGTTTGTCATGACGCATCAGAATTCTGAGCGCATCTTCATGGTGGTCCCCCATGTAATTGAGAACCTGAAGAATTGAACTGCCATAGTCGTCGTCACCGAACTGAAGGCTTCGCAACAGCCGTCCGTGGCCCTCAATGTACGGAACATCGTGTTCCATTGCAAATTCGCGCCAGTCCGAGACACTAAAACACCTATCGATAGCTTTTTTCAATGCGACAAAGGCTCGCTTCCGCGCGACATCATCTTCAATTAATTCATCTAATGCCGACATGTTCTTTTCCTTGTGCTAGTCACGTACATTAATACGATTGAGAATCTCTCGCAAATCTTCCTTCGTCAGAACAAGTTGACATATCTTCTTTTCATTCTACCTCTTCATCTTGCTCTGTTCAGCTTGAACATCTTCATTCTCCGCATGACGAATCCAGCTATCCGATATGCCTAGCAGCATCGCCGATGTCCGTGGGTACACCAAGGTCAACTCTGCCCACTCTCGGTAACGAGTAGCCAACTTTCGCTCTTGCTCCCCTCCCTCGTTGACGCCCTTACTATAGACGCCGCGTTTATTAAAACACTCGATGGCAAACCCTCGTTCAATATGCTCAGCACCCACCGCGTCGATTACTTGGCACACCGCTGATGGTGGCCAAAATGGCTCATCGACATCTTGCGGTGCGTAAGCGAGAACGTAACCAATGCGCTGATCGCCGATTTCATTGAAACCCTTGTCACCTGCAAGTGTTCGAACATTAACAACCCACTCAGACAGCACTTGAGCATCGATTTTTCCATTATACAGACCTGGCACGGTCTTAAATGCTGAGAGTAAGTCGAATGATACTTCTGCTCGGCCTTTCATCTCGACGGTGGTGACTTGGTCCGGCGGTGCAATCTTGCTTCTAAAAACGTGCGAAAGCACATCGACGAATATCTCGGGATCAGATGCTAAAATTTTGAAAATGGTCAGAGGTTCATTCTCATAACGTAGCAAAGGCAGGTAGGCGTACTCCAGTCTCGCTATTTCCGATTCTGCAATATCGCTTCGAGTTCTCACTTCCTTCAGCGCCTGACCGATGTAGTACGGCAACATATTACCTAATTGTTTACTTCCGCTGCCTACTTGGACTACCCCTTGCTCAAGCATGTCCATCAGTAAACTTGATGGTAAATCTTTGCCGCGTTTATGTAGTAGGCTCAATACGTCAATGTCCCGTCCGACGCCTCGAAACTGCTCAATAGCAAATAATAACTCGTCGAGAGGAGCCTGGAATGGCAGAAAGCCCGCGTTCCGCCAGTAGTGCTCACGCACATTGCCGCCAATGTTTTCTAAAAAGTTCCAAGTCGAAGGTGTAGCCGGCCAACCAAGTAAGAGCTTAGCTTTTACAGCGTCATCTGCTATTTGCCCTAAAACACGTTCCTTGAATGCGTCTTTCCACTGGTCGCCGAATTTGTAGTAGCCAGCGCTTGATACGTAGTAAGAAAGACTTGGCGGTGAAGAGCTGTCGAGTGCTCCTTTCATGAGCTCGAACATTTGGTCAAGCGTGATGTTGAGGTGGCCTAGCTCCTGAGCAAGTAGGTCCGGCAATTTAACCATCCCCGCGAGCCTTAAGATGCCGGACACCCGGTCACGGTCAAGCACTTTCTGAAGAACGACCCTTCGCAGGTCAGTGGAGTCATCGAAGTCGTCTAAGCCTGCTTCGTATTTGCCAACGTGCGGCGTCCAGTCATCAAATACATGACGGTCAGATACGAGGGGATCAACTGGCCGATGTCGTTCGACCACGTCTTGCACAGCAACTAGCTCGTCGTTGTTAAGAGCCCAGTCTGAATTACTAAAGTACTCATTGCGAGCCGCCTCATCCTTGAGTGTGTGCCATACATTGCAGCCTTCGACCGTTTGGTGAGCAGCGAGGTAGCTGTCGATGCAGGCGAGTATCTTCGTCCGATTTGATGGCTGAAGTTGTCCTAATACTTTGACGAAGACATCAATGCGGGTCTCATCATCGCCAGCAACGGCAAGCGCACGATCTATGACAGCAGCCTCAAAGTCCCACACCACGCCAAAGGTAATCTCTTCAGGTTTTTCCGGTGCGAAGTCTCGTAATTTCGGATGCTGCGTCGGAGAGCTGGATTCATGATGACGCGGCAGAAGTTTCTTGAGCAACTGCCACCCAACGTCGGGACACACCTTCAGAATAGCATCAAGGCATGCGATACGCTGGGGTTGCAGTGCGTAGGTGTTTGGTGACCAGCCCAACAGAATATCGCGCAGGCTATTGATCGGCCGGTTAACGTGATTCGAATCCGGCTCAGGATCCAGCTGTGCAAGTTTGGCTAGCACGATTGTGGCACGATTGAGGTATCGTGGATCCCAAGCAATTGTCTCAAGCGCCCAGAGGACACGCACATGAGGACTCCACGAGCCGAAAAGGTGGTCGTGACCGGTTTCGAATATCTGTGAGATCTGCTCAGGGGAGCCCTCGAGCATAGACTCGAGGGCCTTCAAAAAAGGGTTAGGGGCGGCCTCTGCGAGTAGCGCAGTTTGATCGCCGAGACGCAGAATCGAATGATGCGATTTTCCCCAATCCGACAGATCGCTGATTACATCGTCGACGTACTGCTGGGGCGTCTTGCCTTTGACATGTAGCCCCGTAATTGAATGCATGGACGCGATAATGAGTAATGACAACGCAAGTCCATCGCGCAGCCAACTGCTGTAGTCCGCGGCCGCAGCCTTCGCTTGGTTAAATTTTTGGTCTCGCGACGGCTGTTCCGGCTGTTTGCTGAACACCTTAACAATTGCGCAACGTAATCGTGCGAGGTCAGCTTCGGTCAGATGACTGCCATAGAAGAAAAATGCATCCACCGGGGCTCGTACCTGCCAGACGTCAGCTTCTCTGTCCACGGGTCGATCAGGCAAGCTAAGCGTAGGCATCAGCATGCCTTCCAACGTCACGTAGGCCGGGTAGTCTCCCAGTTCCTTCAAAACGGCGCAGTCATTCTCGAGATCGCTTGACCACCCGCCTGCGAGAAATGCTGGCTTAAGTACAGAGGCATGCTGCAGCCAGACCGGGTCAACCGGAGGCTTGTTGTTGATCAGCCGCTTCAAGATGGTCAAGCTGCGCCCGCATCGATGTGCTAGCTCATAACCTTGGCCGTGATCAAGTCCCATCTCCATGAAGCCATCCACCATGCCCGAGGCGGTTGGGCGCTTTAGCATAGCACCACGCTTGGCCAATACACCAGTCGCAGCAGATAGCGTGGGGCATTTTTTTCCGAGCGCCCCAACCAGTGATTCTGCCCCACCCGTTGCGATGTAGACTAGCCCGGTATGCATCTCCAAGAATCGAGCAGCGGCTTGAGTTCGGACAATCAGCGTTCTGGATTCAAGTGATTCGCGAACGACCGGTGCAGCACTTCGAATTGCCGCCACAGCGAAGGCAATCACCTCTTCAGATGTTTCGGCACCAAGCATGAATGAGTCAGCAGGCCCGCAAAGCTTCGCGATCAACTCGTCTGCTTCTCGCTGCCGATCGGCGATAACAAGCTTCTCAGTAAGATGCGGCTTGAATTGTGTGCTGAATTCTTCCCAATATTCGTCGGTGCTCAAGGCGCCCTCCTGCGGAGAGTTCCCGAGAACATCACGAGAGTATCTGGCAGCAATTGCTGGATGGTCTTTCAGCCACTGAACTAGCGAAACTCCGTCAAGGTATTTGACGTCCTTCCATTTGCCTTGCCGACGGCAATCGTCTTCCCACTCTGGAATTTTTTTTCTCGGCGTATTCCACGAGCCGAGGTTGACGAGAACCAGGGTGTTCTCAGCCATCTCGGCAACCGGCGTCTGATTAGTTCTTTTTGCGTAGTCGGCAGTTGCCTTTGCTGCCCCGGGACCAGTGCCAAACTCCCACTTGGACTTGCCAGCTGGCACTAAGCTCTTGGCTTCAGTCGTTTCCAAGTCACCATCCCATCCTCGCAACTGGCTAACCTCGCCACTCGGAAAACGGAATCTGGACGCGTCGTCAATCGTTATGCGGATCAGATCCGCTAACATGGCCATCAGCATGTCACGGGCGTTCATCCGATCAGCCCATGCCTCAAGAGCCCTTTCGTCGATCCATTGCATATTGCTTTCTCCAAACTGCGAGGCAGTCAGCCTATTTAGAAATGATTAATTAATATGCAATTATATCTCAGCGAGAGTGCGGATTGTTACCATAGCGCATTAGCCTAGATTGAGCCTGGATCCGCACCGCTCCAAGCGCGAAACAGATTCAGAATGCCTGGGATTGGCTTCGACTAAAAAGCCCGGTGAGCCGGCGCCGTCGAATGCAAGCTCAATTGCAAATAGCGTGAGCATGGCCCTCCGTCATTTGCAGTTAATTCGAGCCGAGATCGGCGTCGAATGCGAGCACGGTCGGTTTGAAATGCGAGGCGCTACACCTACCAGCGGGTTCGTCGTGATTAGTTGACTAATCACGACTAGATTGCGGAAAAGGGCACTTCGCACCTTTTGGTACCCTAATAGGACAAGTCGCAGTCCGCTCCGGTAGAAGTCACATAATATACAGAACACAACGCCTAACCCACACTATAGACAGAGACCGGCTCCAAAAGAGTTTCCCAATTCAGGGACGTCTCCATATCTGACCAGTGCCCCTCACAAGGGGGCAGCGCAATAAACCCCCACTACAGGATTAACTGCCAGTGACCGTACCTGTCGGGTACATCGCTTTCATTGGCTGGCATCCACTTCGCTTTACCTCCCTTCCTTTGACCACTCTTTTTGACAGCAGTGCGCTGATTTAGCCGCTGGGGATAAATCCCGGTGCTAAACCAGCTAGACGCCTGTTTTAGCCGCCAGGTCCACGCTTGCCTCATGCGCCAGTGCTTGGATTACTGCGCCATTGGCATCGGCCAGAGATTCAACACATGGAAAACCCACCAGAGGAAAGCAAGTCGCTTTTTCAGGATGATGTGTTGAGAGCTTGTACGGACGGCATGTCGTGACAGTAAGTTTGAGAGGCACGCAGCCTACGCAATCGCACTGGTAGTCGCATGTCGCGCCGGCCAAGTAATCAGCCGAGGGCGGAAGGCGAAGAAAGATAAATCCAGTAGCTGTAGTTAGGGTATCGCCCATTTTTTCAACCTTTTGGAGACTAACCTATGAAACAACCAACAAAACCATCCACGTGCGCAATTGCTCTGGCAAATGCGCCCGCCCTGCTGAATTGGTACAAGTTGTTTAAGGATTTGACGGAGCAATTCGTTGCGTCTGAATTTGGCGCGCAGCTGCTTATTGCCGCTGCACTTCATGTCCACCCCATCTACACCTGGGACATTTGGTCTATCCTGGGGAAAAGCCTTTTCGGAGGATGAAGGGTAGTTGTCACTGCACGGGGTTCATTGAACGCGCCGACAGTGGCGGCGAGCGCGCCGGCCTGATCTGCTCGTTGTTCGGGACGGCCAAGTTCAATGGTGTCAATCCTGAGGCCTGGCTACGCCATGTGCTCGCGCGCATCGCTGACCACTGGGCCAACCGGGTCGACGAATTCCTGCCCTGGCATTACGCCGGACGGCTGGCACCTTCCTGAAAACACACCGCTTTCCAAGGTATTGTGCCAACTTTGACGGCCGTTTTGCTATTCGTCTTCGGTCGTAAAAGGAAATGCACCAATAAATATTGGGTCATCCGCAATCTGGCGCGTAACCTTTGTAGGATCATAGTGAAATTCGTACTGCAGAACTACCCAACGCGCTTGGAAAACCTCTTTTTTTTCAGCGGCCTGTAGGACATTGTCCGTAAATGATTTGGAGTAGGAAACATCCTTAAGCAACGCTTGCAACGGCACCTCTTCAAAATCGAGGTTGCTCCATTCTTGATCGCTGAGTCGGTAATATCCGACGCCACAAAGTTCTTGCAATACGTCGATCTCAGATTCAAGCCGTGGTTCCATCTTGCCTGCCCAAACTGACACGAAGCCGTTTCTATCAAAGCCTTGGTCGTAAAAATCGTCATCGTCAGATATATCTGGTTTTGTCATTTTCTCTCAGCGTAAATTTAAAATCGATATTCGATTATGCCCCAAGCAATACAGACGGTATCCTCCCAGGCTCCAGGTGCGCGACCTCGTAGCTGCCTGATCCAACGACGAGATCGGGGCTGGCCTGTCTATCTCCCCCTGCCCTGCAGAGACTTCTGCCGCGCTCTAGCAAAGCAGGCCGTCCTAGCCATAACTGCCGGTGAAGGATGGCATCGCTGGCCGAGGCGATAGCACAGGTCCTGCTTCTGTGCGCTGTAAGGGCATAGCTGCTTTCGTCGAACTCATGCACATGATCCGCAAGGGCCAATTCGCAATGGATCGCACAGTGATGACGCCGTTCGCCGACCAATTTTATGTGCTGGCAGGAATGTCCCGTCCAATTTGAGTGTAGAAGTGCCATGCCGGGATAACTTCGCCCTCTGTTCAACAACGCGACAGAACCCTGAAGAGTGTCTAGCGAACTCGTGGCGAGTCACCTCAGGCTGCCATTGCAAACGGGGACCTAATGCTTGCTTCCGTCATTTATGTATGGCCAAGTTAACGATAGCTGACACTTACCAAGCTGTTTACTCCCGCGCATCGCAGCATAGTGCCAGCGGTCCCATCATTCATCATACGATTCGGCGTCGTTCACGTCATCGGCCGGCATATTGTGCTTTGCTCTCAGGTCTGCTGCATGGGAAGCGGCTAGAGATGCAAACATCTCCAGCTTCTGAATCTTGTTTTTCAATGTTTCACGGGCAAATTCCGCGTCGTCCGAGGAACAGTCGAGGCCACTATCAACGAAGTTGACAATGCGGGCTTCGAGTGTCACATCCGCTTCCGCATCGGTGGCGCTCTTTATCCAAGGCTTCGATTCTTCTGAGGCTTGCTCAGCCGCAATGGCCAAGAAGTACTGCACCAAAATCCGCGCCGCATCGTCGAGTTTTACGGCTAAGTTGAGCATCTTCGCGACATCCTCTTCGACTTCAACGTCTGCGGGCGGCTCGTGCATGAAGCGAAATCGCGGCCCTTTGCTGGCATCAAGTTTGTCAAGCGTCCGCAGGAGTGGCTCCAACTTCTTTAAGGGACGAAGTCCAGCAGGTAGGCTGTACCTCCGCGCCCACAACTGAAAGACCAATTCCGCACAGGAGTTCTGGGCCGTGACTCTGTCCTCAGGAGGCGCCTTTTCAGCGTCGTGGATGCGCTCAGCGAGCACGTGCGCCATCCACTGAGTAGTTTCGTCATCTCCAAGCTTCAGCTGTGCGATAAGCCGCTTGCCGAGTTCAATTACTGCTCTTGAGCGTTCTAGTGATTCCATCTTCTTCAATTAGGTAGTAGCGGTTGTAAGGGGGCACGTATGAGCTGTGGTCATCGTTATCTGAGCCATAGCTAGGAACGCGTCGATGCAGCCTGAGACCAACGACAAGGGAGTACCCAGGATTGGCGGCGAGAAGCTCCTTCAAAAAAGCTCTGTCAGCGCTCAAGCGGGTACCCGGAATTGTTTCCTTTTCGCGACCGTAACCGTTCGACTGGGTCCACGTCTCACTGCGCATAAGCGCACCGCTCCCGGTCACCCACCTACACCCATCATCGACGGAACGTAAGCCCATCGTTGAGATGGTGGCCTCGTTCGGCTCATCTCCGGGAACACGTACGCGCTCACCCCAGGGGTCGTATTCATCAACACCAGAGGATTCGCATCGGTCAGACTTCCACCGACGTAGCCTGAATTGACCGCTCTGGTGCCCGGCCGATGCCGGCTCAGGGGCTTCGCCATCAGACCTCGTGGCCTCATCTTCGTCAAGCGCCACTCGGTCTTCCTCAAATCGGAAGAAGTAACCTCGGGGGTCCGAGGAAGTTTGCGCCGCGCAGAGAAATGCTGCCGCAGAGCGCTTTGGCACCAACGCACTGTTTACGGAAATGGTCTCCACGGACTCATTTATACCGCTTGCCCATTCCCCGGCTACAACCTGCAGTCCCTCGTCGGTCTCCATAAGACTATCGAGATGGTCAGTGGTTATCTGCCAGCGCCAATCTTTGTCGCCGTATTTCTCCGGTGCTGGGGGAATCTTGGTAAATTGAGGGTCGCGTCTGTCCGCCGCCCACTTGCCGTCCTTGCGCGTAAGTAGTTGATATTCAATCCACTCGTCAAATTCATTTTCGCTACTGTAGGTCACCCTGCCGACCGGGTGGGTTTTAAGCAGCCTCGCGGCCGCTATCATCATTGCGTGATACGCACTGTACGCCGCAAGGTCTTCAACGCGGGGCATGCTTCCATGTGAGTGGCTAGTCTGCTCGTGTGCAAACACGCCATGCTTGTAGCGCGCGTCGTGGCTATGCCCAATGGGTAGCCCCCCCATCCGTTCGCGTATGGCTTGGGCGGCGCGTCGGGCAATTCCATTTGGCGAGATACCGAAGACTTGGCCCAGAGGAGTAAGCCAATATGGGCCAATGTCTATCCCAAAGTGGTATTCATCAACTACCTCGTAAGTCTCGTCGCCCGATGCCTTGGGCTCAGTCTCCGGTTCTCGATAGGAAGAATGCTCAACGAGCGGTAACTCACTTGTGTTGATTTTCTCGGGGTCGCCCAGCGTGCTTCCGTCACCCAAGATTTCAGGCAGTTCGCGCAAAGCGGCGGCTGCGAAATGGCGCAGCAGCACGTGCTCTTCCTTGGCTGACGATAGGAGATAATCGCCAAAGAGAAGCACCTTGTCACGGTGCTCAGCCGCACACCGAGCTAGCGCCATGTTGAGCCATAGCCGAGAATGCCATTCGTAAAAGACAAAACGCTTATCAACGAAAGCGCTCGGCCCACTGGCGGCTGCCACTTTCGCCAGCGCAGTCAGTACCGGGAACCAACCAAGCTCGATGGTCGCCCGGACGGCGTGTGCAGCCTGCCAGCGCACAGACGTACTTGGTGAGCCTAAAGCGGCCCAGAGATAACCAGCCACCGCCCACTCGCAGCTACCATTCGGCTTCATGGCATCGCTCCAAGGACCGTCTCCATCTTCAGGACGTATGTCCATCTCGTGAAGTGACAGCCCGAAGTGCAGCGCATCGTCGGCCTCATCGCTCGTCAAAAGGTGAGACAGCGATTCCAGCATCTGAAAGAGCTCTCCTGAGTTAAGCGTCGTGACTTTGACAAGAAATCCTTCAAGCGAAGCTTCAACAATCTGGTCATCGGTCACAATGCCTTCGCTGATGAGCTGCCGGTATGGGAACGAGCTGCCCCACCTCCGCCTCCTAGCCCACTCGGGGCTTCTTTTACATACGGCTAGCGCTACGCCTGCCATCGCCTTGCGCAAAGCGACCGGCTTAGTACTTTGCCTCCCGAGCACATCTAAGAGATGCCTTAATTCATAGTTCCCAAATTCTGGCCACTGCGCGACGGCTAGACAGAACTCGGCGGCGCCGCCCAAGCCACATCGCTGCAGTGCCTCTCCGTAGAACTCATCATTCTTATAAGGCGGGTCAAAGGTTCTAAGTAGCAAGTAGGCAGTGCGCAGCTCCACGGAACTTGTGAAGTCAACTCCGTTGAAGAGGATATTCCAATCAGGGTCGTTACGCTTCTCCGACGTTTTCGGTACGTACTGCCCTGCGGAATTCCCGATATCAGTCGTGGATTCTCTCGCTGCCGCGAGAAGCCTATCAAGGTCGGAGGCCACGAAGTCACAAGCGCGTGCCAGCGTTGAAACTCGCTCAAGTTCGTTCTCCGACGGCGAGCTGACCCTAAGGTAGCGGTAGCCAACGCCAAGCGTTTTACGCTGAACGTCCTTAGCGGACTCGTGTTCGAGAGCTTTCGCTAGATCCTCCGCGCGTGCCCACTCGTCGCCAATCGGGCACAGCGCAATCGGCGCAATCGGTGGTAGCAAGCCGCGCTTAACTAGGCGGTCGATTGCGTTTTTCAACAGTCTGTCTGCATAGCCGACGTTGCGGTCTCTCCACCGGCTGAGAGTTGCTATCGTTGAGGCCGGACACAAATCCAATAATCCATCAATGGTGTGGCTCCAGTCGAAATGTTTGTCTCTTTCGACATATTCGTACGCTAACTCTGCGCCTCGCGCCAGCCTGTAGGCGGACTCGGGTCGGGCTGAGCTGTTCTTACCGCTTGCTTCGGCCAAGCAAAGGAGCGCGCCCCATCGGTCTGAATTCTCCTGCCCAATGCGGCTTGAAATCTCCACCGCTCGCTCGAAATAGGAGCGGGCCTCCGCTTTACTGGCCGGGAAAATGGCGCGCGCGAGAGTTTGGTAGGACTCAACTCTGGACTCAGCATGCTCACGATGATTCTCTATCGCTTCGTAGGCCCGAGTAGACACTTCGAGCGCAAGGCTCTCGAAGTCCTTTTTGCGGGCTGCCAAGCGACAGATAGCCGCCATGGTAGTGGACCCGAAACTGTCTGCCTTCTCATTAAACCACTTCCGAAATGTGTCCAGCAATGTGACGTCCGAAATCGACGCGTCACGCATCGCCCGTAGCCATTCTACTGCAGCGACTTGGTGAAGGTTGGAGACATTGCTGTAACCTCTAGACCAAGCGGCATTCGTCGCACTGAGCGCTTCCTGGGCGGCCGCATTGAAATCTGGCGGAATCTTTCCACAGGCAATCTGCGCACTCAGACGGAACCAAGCCAAGATGCCGCCGGTAGACCTGTCAAACGCTTCGGCTTCGGAGCTTCTGCTGTGGCTCTGCTTCTTCTCCAGCTCCTCCCGGATTTCCTTTGGGGCCAAGTCAATGTGCACGAGTTGCCTCCCCAACAACTCAGCCTCCAGGGTGTACGCCCTCAGTAGCGCAGACCTGTCTGCGGTGTGACGGGCCGCCAGCTCTCTGGGTGGATGTTCTGGCAGGTAGCGGCGTATGACGTTTGCCCATGTCGCGTCATCACGAGGCAGCGCTCGTAGCGCTTGTAGAACAGCGGATGTGACACCGTTAAGCACGCTCCACTTGGCGGTCGCCCCATTCGGGTCATGCAGTTGAATTCGGCGGCTAGCTAGTGCACGCATGAGCGTCTCCACCGGCTTGGTCGGAAGAGAGTGACCACCCTCGCACGCTTCGACTGCCAGTCCCAGCATCAGCCAGATATCTCGCGCGCCGTGTTCCGCCAACTCGTCAAGAAGGTCGTATCGTCCAAGGTCCACAATGCGACGCGCCAGAATGCGGCCGACGGCCATCGAAAGAGTCCTTGGTCTCCACCTCCTAAGAAATCTAGCGGCGTCTTGCGGTCCCTCCGCTAGCAACCTGGCCATCGCCAGTTCGGCCATATCGCTAGTTTCGACGCGCTCGTTCGCTTTCTCGCGTGCTTCATGCGGCATGCGTGCCCACGAATAAAGCCAATCTATTGCCATCCTTAAGCGGCTTCGTGCTTCAGAAAGGAATTCCACACGCCCCGCCAGCAATCCGGCTTCATAGGCGTGATGAGCGCCTGTCCAAGTTCCTCGGAATGCGCGCCGAGACACCAGTTCGTCGATACGGTCTGAAGAAAGAAGCGCAGACGCGATGTCAGTGTTTCCCTGTATTAGGTCATTCTGGCGCGCGACCCCGGCGAGTTCACCCGCGACCTTGAGTGCGAGTTTTGCTGCTGAAGCGTAGCGCTTCTCTTGTAGGCAAGCCTTCAGCGCAAAGGTCAAGCGCTGTACCTCTACATCACGACGTTCGAGCGGGTTCGATGTGGGTAGGCCTTCAGAAGAGAGAGCCAATTCGACCAGCTCATCCATTCGCCCCGCTGCCAGAAGCAATTGAGGAATCGCCGATGCAACATAGGAGCTATTGGCTGTTAAAGGCTTTAATCGATGCAAGAACGTCGCCAGCTTTTCCTTGTCAGGCTGAAAGTTCTGCCGGAACCATGTCTCTGAAGGCTCATCTAGAAAGTGAAGGCTTCCACCTTTCACCAGCAGCGGTCGCCCCAAGTCAAAGGCGAAGCTTCGTACTGCGCTTTCAGTGGTGCCTGAAATCTCAGCAAGAACTGCAATTGGAACCAATGGCCGCAGCACGGCTAGGCCTTGGCAGATTAGTTCAATTTGCTCAGCTTCGACATGGCTATCTCGAAACTTTAGCTTCTCGACCGCTTCCGCCAGCAGGTCGGCGATAGCCCGCTCAACTGTCGAGGGTGAAGGCCCTAACGCCTTCAACATGTCCTCTAATGACAGCTTACGGCTCAGTGCCACCGCCTGAACTCGCGGGTTGGAACTGCTTAAAAAACCGAAATCGGCGACATCGCTATCAGTCGCGTCTGGATAGTATATCTTTAGGTGTCTAGCTGTCTCCTCACGGCTGAACGGGCGAAGTTCAACGTGAATCGCGTCAGGAGGTGCTTGCAAATAGTTACGCCGATGGGTTCGGCAACTGAACACAAGCTTCACACCATCCGGCATCGCCGTGCGAATGAGGTCGGGCACGAATGCCGCATCGTCAAACTCTCTAGCTGCCATAACCGCGTTGTCCGCAGCATCGACAATCAAAAAGAGATTGGCAAGGGGAGTTTTGGCCCGAAGCAGACTGACTGCCTGAGCCAGTCTTGCCACAAATGCGCGCATGTACTGCTTGCTATCCGTTCCGCGAACTGGAATCAACGGATGGCACAACCCCTGAGCGGCAAGCTCGTTTGCTATTTGCGGAAGCGCGTCCTTTTCTCGGTGTCGGTAGTGTTGTGCGCTTCTATAAAGCCCATCGCCAAAGCAATCGTAAAGCACCGCGACGGAACCTTCGGGGACCGACTTGGAAAGCTGCCACACAAAAATTGATTTCCCGATGCCACCTTCTGCATGCAGGACGACAGGGTGAGTCGCGGACTCCAGAATCGCGCGAATCTCTCGCTCTTGCTCCCGCGGAAGTGCGCCATCAGTAGGACCTGCAATCAAACACCGTGCTGGCCAAAGGTCCGCCTCATCAGTCCCGAGCGCACGAAGTACATCCAGGCGACGGATAGATGGGTTCGAAGCTTGCTCAGTTGTAGCTTTCTTCGTCACCAACTCCTTGAGCTGAAGCGGCGCTTCCGAGCCAGTCTCGCACAGATATGTTCTTACGTCTTTGAATAGTAGATTACGCTGATTCCAGAGGTCGGGCTCGCCCGCTTCAACTGAGAAGAGCTTGAAAAAATTTGCCGTCTCACTATCTGGCCCTTTTATATACCCCAGCAGCGTCGTCACGACTGAAGGGTGTCGCGCAGTATTGCCCGCTGCGAGGTCCTCGAGCGATTCAATCACTTTCTTATCGATGGGACGGTTGGTCGTGAAGGTGAAGCACAAGGTGTCCTTGAGTTCATCCCACCTGAACGTCTCACGCAGCTTCGCAAACCGCTCTGAAAAGCCCTTAAGCGTGTTGCTCAGCCCGCTAGCAGTCCAAGGTTCATGCGCACGCTTCGTTGAGTGCTTCAACTGTACATAGCGAACGAGGCGTGCCTCCTTAAACCTCTCGCTGCCAAAGTAGAACCCCACATCGATAAGTTCATCACCTTCGTTGACCGAGCCAGGCCCCTCGATGGCCGATGCACCTTCAATGGAAATGGCAACCAAGTCACTAACGCCAGGCAGAAGAGAGAGGCAGTGGCGGGCAGCCCAGTGGTAGTGGAACTGGTCGCCATCTCTGCTCGCTCGCACCAATTCAGCGTCGGTGGTCGCAGCGCTAGAGGTAGTAGTTTTCGAGTTCATGAGGACAGACAGGTTGACTTCGAAGTATCGCGACGGCGTACCCCCGCCTTCCAACTATTCGGTCGGGCCAATAATAAGTACGTTCGCAAAACTTGCATGAAATGGATTCACAACACTAGCGAGCTATGCTTTGCGCTGACTATAGGGCATAACTGTCGCCAAGTCCAACATGGCGCGTTCCGTTGTTGACATTCGAATTGTCGGCCTAATCTCATTCGAAAAACGTTCAACTTCCACGTTGAAAGCACAACAAAAGACTGGAAACCCAGCGACCAGCACGCCTTCGATAAAGTCTGCGCCGCCATGGGCATCAAACACCGTCTGGCGTCGCCACCGCATCCGCAAACGAATGGCATGGTCGAACGATTCAACGGACGTATCAGCGAGCTTTTGCAGCAAACCCGATTCGGCAGTCGAACTGGTCTGGAGTCGACCTTGCGCAACTATTTGAAGCTTCACAACCACCACATTCCACAACGGGCTATCGGTGTCAAAACACCCATCCAGGCGCTCAAAGAATGGCAGCAAAAGAAGCCGAACCTATTCGTAAAGCGAATTTATGATCAAACGGACCTGGACAACTACCAAACACTGGCTCAGTGATTTGAGCAGTGTTTTGCGCTGATCGCTTGAATTCGCACCCCAAAGCAGAAATTCGGACCATGTCTGCATTCCGTTTATCTTCGCTTCTCAACTTATCGACTTGGAAGAATACACGTTGGCGAAACCGGTACGCATACGCTGCTTTCTTCGCAAGCGATGACCGTCTTGCTTCTGCGCGCCTTTCTAGCGGGTGCTGGACGGCCGGAATAGCTCAGTGTACGATACTGTTGCAACAAGAAAAGCATGAGGTTTTCCCTTGCGACAATATTCGTTTTCGAACACGAGCGTCGCAATGCCGCGATGGCCCCGAATACAGCTTTCTAAATTAAAAAAGAATAACGATGTAGCTATAGTGGCCCCCAACAGTGAATGATTAGAGAGGATAAATTCCGCCGAATTTCAAGCTGTGAAGTTGCGGGTAACTATTGTTTTTCAGCTAGCTAAAATAACCCTATGAAGATTTATACATCAGATGACACGCAGCGGAACGAGGACATTTATGCAGTCCTTATAAAGGACTCGTGGGACGATTATGGCGTCCAGGCAGCCTTTGATTTTTACCTTTTTATCAAAGGAAAAAAACGCCATATCGGCGAAGTAAAAATTATTGCCGAAAACAAAACTTCTGGGAGAGTGGCAATTAAAGATGGAATATCTTTACTCCCTACTACATTCTGTTCTCTTGGGCAAAGCCCGGATTATTATAATGCATTGCGTCGTCTAGGATCGAAAATAGAAAACCAAGTTTTGACGGCTTTTCGAGACTGCGCATACGATCCACAGATCTACGAAGATTTCAAAGATTTAACGTATTTCACGACTTCGCTAATAAGATTCACTCGCGCCGAACAAGCTTTACAATATGCGCGGAACCTTTATTCTTCAGTTGCAGGGCCAGCTCAAAAAGCATCATATTCCTTTGATTTTAAAACAAAATTGCCGGGATTTAAAGCAGTTCACACTATTAGTTTTGAGTTCTTTGACCCTACGTCGTTTAAGATTCCGTCAAACATAAATGTCGTAATCGGCAGAAACGGCACCGGGAAAACTCAGATATTAAGCGACTTAGCGAAAGCAATATCAGGGTATGGATACGATGATCAAGACGAGTTAATCGACGCTCGTACTAAAAAATTTCCGACGGGTCGGCCCAACTTTGGAAACACAATCGTTGTCTCGTATTCAGCATTCGACATGTTTGAAATCCCCGGAAAAACCAGGAAAGAAATTAATGAGCTAGAAAAAGAGGGGCATATCTTTGGCTACAAATACTGTGGGCTACGCGAACGAACGAGAAAAGGAGAGTATAAGATCAAAAGCTCCGAAGAAGTCGCAAGCGAGTTTATGGAGGCCATTGATTCCATTGAGGATCGAGGCGCCAAAAAAGATTGGGAAAACTGTCTGGAGCATATTCTCTCAGATCCGTCATTTTCCTCTGTGAATCTGGACACACTGAGATCGCAGTTTCGCAAGCTGAGCTCAGGTCAAAAAATCATTCTCTCAATCCTCGCAAAAATCGTTGAGCACATAGAACCAACATCTATTGTAATCATTGATGAGCCGGAAACGCATCTTCACCCATCTTTAATGGCCGCCTTTATGCATGCACTGAGGACCGTACTTACCAAATACGATTCGTATGCAATCGTTGCAACGCATTCGCCGGTTATACTGCAAGAGACGCCGTCTAGATTTGTTCAAGTGCTTTCGGGAACGCCAAACCGCCCCGTTGTCAAGAGCCTAAGTCTTGAGTCATTTGGGGAGGAAATCTCAACTTTAACTGAAGAGGTGTTTGGTCTATCATTCGAAGAGGCCAACTTCTATACAGTATTAAGAAATCTTTCAAGTGACGGAATGTCGAATGAAGAGATCAATATCCTATTCGGAAAGAAACTCGGCCTTACAGCTCGTTCATTCTTGATCGAATCGACGGAATAATCGGAGCTGGAATGCGAAATTTACCTGTTCCGGGCATGGACGCTCTTGCGCTTTTCGACAAAATAACAGGCGAGAAACGAGGTGAAGTATCGGCACGTTTAGGAAGGCTACGTCGGCGTATATCATCCGCTTACGCATCGTACCAGGCAAATACTGATGCGCTACAGACAATCGCATCGGCGGGAATTAAGGGCGTCCGGGAAAAAGCTCTATTGCATGCCTACAATTCTCCGACAGCCACGATGCGTTCGATTCGTGATAATCTTATTTACCCTAATATTGAAGACTTTGACGAATGCCCTTATTGTGGAATAAATGACCCTAAAACGTTGGACCACTACTTACCAAAAGAAACGTATCCAGAGTTTGCGGTCCACCCTCTTAATTTAATCCCAATTTGCCATATTTGCAACTCACATTACAAGCGATCGCAATTCCTTGATGGCGGTGCACGACTCTTCATGCACTCATACTTTGACACATTTCCGGCTTTTGATTTCATTCAACTTCAAGTAATTGTAAATCGAGAAGTCATCCTTAGTTTCACTAACAGCAGCGATCCAGCCAACCCAGATTTCTCAATTTTGTTCGGTAGGCATTTCAGAAAACTCGGTCTTAATGAGAGATTTGTGCAAAAATCAGCCGCAGAAATAAGTCGCAAGCGACCAGCTCTTAGAAGATTTTATCGAAATGGAGGTGCCGCTGAGGTTGCACAAGTGTTGCAACAAGAGGCGAATGACTTTCGAGTAACACTTTCAGGAAACCATTGGAAAGTTGCGCTGTATTCGAGCCTAGCTGGGTCACAAGATTTTTGTGATGGGGGCTTTCTTAGAACAGTGAAAATACGCTAGATTTCCGCAACGATGTATCGGTGAATTCTTCTAAGTGTCGCGGAAATCGGACACGAAAGCTTGAGAACGCCTAGCAAAGACGCTGAATGCATCTCCAGCAAATGAGTATGCAGGCAAGCGAGAGAAGCGCCTGGTGGATATCGGCACGGCGTTCGTAGCGGATGCGTAATCGGCGGAAGCGGTGCAACCAGGCCAGCGTGCGTTCGACCCGCCCATCGCTATTGCCCCAGGCGCTCGCGCGATTCAATGCCGTGGTGGGCTATGCGTGGAGCGATGCCACGGCAGTGCAACCAGACCCGATGGGCACGCGAAGCATAGGCCTTGTCCGCATGCAGTTTGGCCGGACGGTTGCGTGGACGGCCGGCAAGCCCTGCTACTGAAGGGGCGGCCTCAAGCAGGGGAATGAGCATGCGGGAATCATGTACCTGAGCCCCTGATATGCTCGCCACCAGAGGCAGTCCGCGTTGATCGACGAGCAAATGGTGCTTGCAACCGAGCTTGCCGCGGTCGGTCGGATTGGGGGCTCTGGACGACGTTCTGTTAGACGCTCTAAACTAGCAGGTTAAGTCATGGCTATTCAATTTTGTCCGCCAGAAATCGAAGTCTTGGGATAGTGACAAGCGATGTCCTCCGGCGGGTGTGATCTGGTCGCTATTTCACTAACCCAGCCAAAGCCTTGAGCAAGGGCTGAGCCACGCAAATCGCGAAACTCCCCTACTTATCCTAGGGTTGCCCCTCCAACGTAACCAATCATGTTGTCTGTCAGGCACGTACGAGCTATTGCATGGATGAAGCCCGGCGAGCGGCACAGCGTCGCAAGTTCGGAGAACGCTTCGCCTTCAGTCCGAGGCTGGTACACAGCCCCAAAAGCATCGATAGGATCGGCGACTGTGCGGGCCCGGGATTTTTCTCTCTTGCTCACTGCGGATTCCTTATTTATGGCCTAAACGGTGCAAAGTCTATCTTGAAAAAATAACAAATAGCATCAAGATGATACTCTTGGCAACAAACTATTTTGTCAAGGACCTGCTCGAATTCGTAGCGGGCTTCATAATCCAACTTGCAATTTGGAGACAACCGTGTCGCAACAAGAAAATCTTCCAGAGGTCAGCGAGTCCCAAAGGATCGGCATGCTAGCTAAGAAATGCTTCGTCGCGAACATGCCGACTGATTGGGCCGAAACTGAGTTGGCTGGAACGGAGGATTTTGGCTTCGACTATCAGATTCAAGATCTTCGCGCTGGATGTGCACGCAATATTTTTAGGGCCCAGCTAAAAGGAACCCTGCATCCGAAACTCAATGCAAGCGGTGAGTACTACTCGATCTCCCTAGCAACCAGCACGATCAACCTCTACAGAAAAACCAACGAGCCTGTGATTTTGATCCTCGCCGATCTCACCGTCTCCCCCGAAGTCCCCAAGAATTGTCTTCTCTATTACGTCTGGATACATGAAGAGTTGTTTCGAGTTAGCCTGGACAAGGACAGCGTGACCCTACGTGTTCCCGTAGCAAATCAGCTTACCAATTCGAGCAATCTGTCCAGCGAAGTGGAGCGCATGCTCAAGCTTGGCCGAGTCGGGCAAGCACTAGATGTTTCGATGGAGGAGAAGCGCCCCGATCTGAGCAACGACGAGCGGGCTATCTTAATTGAAAACATTCCAGCACATTTCGCCGAGCGCGGTAGCAGTTTTTTTGAGGTGATGACTGAAAGTCCTGAGGAGTCATGGCCGAGCCCGAAGGCTGGAACAATGCCATGGCATTTCAAGGAGGCGGATCATCACCTGAAAGACGGAGATGCGGCCGGTGCGAGTTCGGCGCTTGACGCCGCCGAAAAGATGCTGCCAACCGCGTTGCCTCTAGAGCAGTCAGACTACTGGCACTTGCGTGGACAACTCTTCCAATTGAAAGGCGACGAAGAATCGGCTCACAGCGCCTATGCCAAGTCAATTGAACAGAACGGCTCACCGAGACATATAGTCTCTTGGGCAGAAAGCGAAATTCGACTGAGCTACAAAGAGGATGAAGCTCCCGACGCTCCAGCAGACTTTTCACACGTCTTGCAGAGGTTGACAGATACAAGCCCAACGACGCTTGGTATGCGCGCGCGTGTCCTCGCCGCCGAGAGAAAGTTTGCCGAAGCCATGGAATGCGCGAACTCTTTCCATGGCGTCGAAAGCTCGATGGCGAAGGCCATCATTAATTGCATGCAGAGCAACTTCGAGCAGACGCTCGACGTGTGCGAACAAGGCATTCAACAAAGTGGGACCATCAAATATGGCCGACAGCTTTTTTTGATGCTGCGCGCCAGGGCTCGGTTCAGCTTGGCCCTCAATTTGGTTTCCAGCGACTATGACATCCAACTACCTCCCTCAGGACCAGCAAAGGCCAATGTTGATCTACTCGCACAGGTTTGGGAAGACATCCAGACTACGGTCAAAGAATTTCAGCGTGTCGGGTGGCCTCCAAACATCGACTATTTAGCAGACATTTGGAGTTCATCCGCCATCATGCTTGGCAAACAAAAAGAGGCATTACCACTCATTAAAAGCGCGAGCAGCGCGAGACCTCATTTGACTAGTCTTCAAAGAGCACTTGAGGTGGTCGCCGTTCATTGCGGAGACCTAAAATTGGCATTGGAAGCAAATGAGCGGCTGCCTTTCGACGACCTCGTCTCAAGCCATCGCGTCACTTTGCTTCACAATTTGAAACGCGACGAAGAGTGCGTAGCACTCTTCGAGCAGCTACATCCTCGTATGAATATGGATTTGCCATCATTTGGAGAAGCCGCTGCGATGGCCTCCCTCTCAGCCTACCGCATCGTCAAAATCAGTCAGCGAGATGAATGGATTTCAATCCTAAACAGTCGCGAGAATTTGCAACCATACGCCGCACTTGCCGAGTATTTTTCAGCTGTGGAGGACAATTCCTTGGCAAGCGAGGAGGCATCCGGAATACTATGGGAAAGATATGAAGAGCTCGGCCAGCCGATAGCGATAGCGCAACAGCTCACTGCGATTCTCAATCCAACGTCTCAGGCGGAGGCACAAAAATGCAAAGAAGTGGCCAGCCGGCTGAAATCAGCATCGCTGATCAATCTTCGCATGGCCCTATTGCTCGCTCGGGCCTTCACAACTTTAGGCGAATGGCAAGAACTCCACGATCTCTGCGCTGATGCCCAGCGACGGTTTTCAGAAAACTCGCGCTTGGCCGCATTTAAAGCTCTTGCTCTTGAAAAACTAGGGCACACGTCCATGGCATTGGACGCTTTGAAGGCACTAATTGCCCAAGGCATTTCCGATCCTTTGGCCATTAACACTTACATCAACATCGTCGTCCGTTGCGGCTTTTGGCAAGAGGCCGTGGCGACCGTGTCTTCCATTCTGTCGACTGCGGAAAGAAAGGAACAAAAGCTCGACAGCTTGCGTCTGCTGTTCAATCTTATCCACATGGCAGATCCTTCCGATCCCCGCTCCTTCGACTTTGCCATCAGATATGGGACTCTTTGCGATCAAGAGGATGAGGTCGAAGAAGGCATGTTTTTGGCTATGATTCTCAGGGCCAGATTGGTGAGGCCACAACAGCCTGAAAAAACAGACGACGAACAGTTGAACATGCGATATGACCACTTCTTTGAGCGATTTCCAAAGTCGAACATCATTCGCAGGGGCGAGCTTTCCAAGAACGCCACTGGGGAAGAGGTTATGCAGGCGATCAAGAATTTCCTGGGATATGACCTGTTCAACCAAGATCGCATCAACCAGCAAACGAAGCTCGCGCGCGAGCTGCAACGCGGAGAGATACCGATTCCTTACGCTTGGCGTCCCCAGCACATCCTAGGAAGTATCAGCGACCTCCCATCGCTCTGGGAAATTGGAAAACGCTCAAAGCACGAGGAGCGACAATATCAGCTCGTCATGGCTCAGCCTGAATGGAAAGCCGTTCCTATAACGGACATGCAAAAAAGAATACCGTTGCTCGACTTCACGGCTCTCCTCGTCACTCATAACCTGGGCCTGTTCGAGCATCTGTTTGAAATTTTTCCAAAGATCGCGATTTCCCAAGCGACTATCCACGAAATCTCAAAGCTAGCAACTCAACTTGCCGGCGGAGTCTCGCAGGAGAAGTGCGCTACGTTGCTTCAAGTTCTGCGGGCGAATTTTGAGAGAATCCAGCAGCCGCATGCCGTCAAGCTCGCTGAAAAGCACTATCCGCATTGGGCATCGGAAGAAGTCAAGGCGATAGTACAGAAGGAGGAATTTCAGCTCTACTCCGACGACCTATTCTTTCGCATCTATTGCAGCGAAGGTCGTCCCGAGGTAGCGGAGCTCTGCACTTTAGACATCATTAGCGCCCTCGTCGATTCGGGGGCGCTTGAGATAAGCGATGCGGCACGGAAAATTGCGATGCTATTCACTTGGAAGGTCGGGGTGTGCATCGAGCCAAGGTTTATCGCGTATGCCCTCCCTGCATCGTTAGATCAAGTCAGCTCGCCGACCGAAGCCTCTAAAGTCCTGCGCACTGACTCCAACGCGATGGCCGTGCTCAATGGCATTTGGGACCCGTCGAGATCGTTTCAAGAAAGCCTGACGGCTGCTACCCTGCTGTTGTCGCACATTATTCAAAACTCAGATACTTCATTGAATAAAATGGCGGCGGCAATGGATATCTGGTGCGCGAAGTCCAAGCTACGAGCTGAGTGTGTAAGCTCCATCGAAAACATTGCCTTAGTGGTGGCCTTGACGGCAATGCAGTTGGCTGAAAACAGTTTGAGTTTTTCCATGCAGCTTCGGAGAGTCTACTTTGCACTCGTCGAAATGGAACACGGGGACAAGATGGACGAAGGCAAAGAGAAGGACGCAACAATTTCCTTAGGATACATAAGTTCGGAAATGGATTTGATAAATCGTTTAGAGGGAAGCAAACGGCTTCGGATCAGAATAGGTTCCGCATTCACCCCAGAAACCAGCGAAGAGGCAGCATTTGTCCGCGGATACTCACAAGCAGCGCAAGACGCAGCATTAAGGGCAGTTAGAGAACGTTAATGCTTTGGCCTTACTCTGATTTGAATCGCTACGAATTCACTAGACACTCGCAAGTAGTTTGAAATGCGGATTTTTGTGGGATTGGGAGCAGCTTGTTGTTGAAACGGTGGCGCACGCGCCGTTCCCGTCCCACTGCCGCCTAAACCGGACACGCCTGGCTGGTGTGGTACGGTGGCGTGGCCAGTAACATGCCGCCATTCCATCTGGTACACGAATTGCCGCCTGAACTCGCTCCACCTCTGATCGAGAATGGCACGGTGCAGCCCCGACTTTTGGCGCACCTTCTTGCCCGGTTGCCCGCATGAACCAACTGAGGAACCTGGTGCCGCCTACATCGCGGCCAGGTGCTGCGTTGCTAGTCGACCTTGCAGCGGCGCCGGCAGATGGTCGATCAGGTCCACGGCGCCGGCGTGGCCGGCTGTTGACTATTACCCTGAGACTGCTTCGGTAACTGTTGCGTCACCCATGCGGATCGGCCGTGTTGCCGAGCAGATCGTGCAACGCGGTCGGCCGATCAACTCCCAGTCATTCGCCGATGTGGCGAAGGCCTCGGATGACAGGTATCCTCCCTGCCCTGTAGAGACTCTTGCCGCGCTCAAGCAAAAGCTGACCTTCCCTACATATGACTGCCTGCGAAGGATGGCATAGCTGACCGAAGCAGCAGCAGAGCGCCTGCTTTTGCGCGCTGTGGCGGCACAGTTGGCTACGAAAAACTGGCCCGTCATCTGCTTCGTGTGCTGGGCCAGATCGGGGACTTTGCACGCTGGTGGTGGACTGCTCATCATGAGCCTCCCAGCCCGCTCAATTGCGAAAAGCAGTATTTTGAGCGTCTGAAGAGCGTCTAGCGAACTCGTGGCGATTCAGAGTGCATTTTTTTTCATTAAGTATCAAAGTCAGTTTATCCGCTTGGCAAGCGCAAGTTACAATGGCATCAGCTCGCTTCAAAGATGAGCAGATGTAGTACAGGTGTCATCAAAAACGCATTAACGGCATAGCGCTCCGGTCTCGCTATGGCTGGAAATTTTCACCTAAAAGATGTTGATCAGTTGCTGGCCACCGGCCAGCGCGCGATTTCATTGATGATAAAAAGTATTTAATTGATGACTATAACTAAAAATGCGGCAGTAATCGAGGTGCTTGATTACATCAAACACGTTGAGACACTTACCAAATCTGCTCCCATTGTGGTTCCAACTGAATATTTTGCGGTGCTTGAATCGGAGATGCGGGCAATTCCCGGACTCGAATTCAATCAGGTCGAAGATGGAGACGATGTGTGGCTGCGCGTTCCGCGGCTGATGGAAGTCAATCCGCCTCCGCCTCAGGAAGAGCTGATGAGCTGGCTAATTCTTTCGAAGTTGCCAACCAAAGAGCCAGAGCTTCGCAAAGAGGTAATGATTAAGACCTCCAAGAAGGCGGACTCAGAGGCGGCGTCTTTGAAATTGGTCAACTTCCCTGAGATCAAAGAGCTTTTTGAATGGTATGTTGAACACCTCTGGACGCCCTGGGCCATCGTGGAACGTGAGCGGCGTAAGACCATGGTTATCTACGCCAAACTCTTTTCGCTCCAGCAGCATATGACTACCGAGGGTGCAGAAACCCCCATCGAGCTTGTGTGGGGCATTGGTCACACCATTTGGAAGCCGGAGGGGAAGGCCAAAACAATTAAGCATCCTCTCATCACACAATTGTGTGACCTGACCTTGAATGACCGTAATTATGCACTTGAGGTGCGGCCACGTGACACGGAGCCGCGCTTGGAGTTGGACTGCTACGCCGAGATTGAGAATAGCGGCGTTCCTGCCGTAATGGGTTTCTGGAAGGCTGACCAAACGGCTTCGGCGAACAGCATTACCCCATACGACTCGAATACCTTTGACCGCGTGCTGAAAAATGCCGTGGCTAATCTTGATGCCAACGGCCGTTACACCACGCCTGAAGATCGGAGTATGCCCGAGGCAAGCGAGAGTCTTTGCGTCACAGACACATGGGTGTTTTATGCCCGTAAGCGCTCTGAGCATATTTTGTTGCAAGACATTGAGCGCCTGATTTCCATGTTGGAAGGTAGCGCAGTGGTGCCTGACGTCATCCGCAGCTTCGTAGAGCGGGGTAGCACTGAAGTAAAGGCGCCGGCAAAAATTGTGTTTCGCGGCCTTTCCTCGAGCAGTTCCGCTGAGGGCGTTCGCGAGCTATATTTTCCGCTTCCCTATAATGATGAACAGGTAGCCATCGTTCAGCAATTGGAGACTGGGAATGGCTCTGTCGTCCAAGGTCCGCCTGGAACTGGCAAAACGCACACGATCGCCAATATCATCAGCCATTACCTGGCGCAAGGCAAACGTGTCCTCGTGACATCCAAGGGCGAAGCTGCTCTTTCAGTGGTTCAGGAAAAGCTTCCGGAGTCAATTCGGCCCCTTTGCGTCGCGCTTCTCTCCGAAGACAAGGCTGGCATGAAGCAGTTTGAGGCCTCCATTCAGGAGATAGCAACTCGGGTAAGCGCTTTGCAGCCAGCAAGAGTGGCCCAGGAAATTAGCAACTCCGAGCGGCATTTGGACGAGATGCACCGGCAGCTAGTTGCCATTGACACAAACATTGCAGAGTTCGCACGCCAGCATATGAGCAAGTTCATCTTGCATGGCAAAGAGATGAATCCTCCCGATTTAGCGCATTTTGTTCTGGATAACGAGGAGATCTATAGTTGGCTCGATGACGTCCTGGATGCTGGACGACACGGCAATGTGCCCTTTGCAGAAAGCGATATTGCCGCGGCACATACTGCACGCGTATCACTGAAAAAAGATATTGCCTATTTGTCGGCCAAGCTACCAGCCGCAGAGGACTTTTGTTTCGGTCCTGAGCTAGCGACGTTGCACAACGATCTGGTGCGTGCACGCCAGATTGAATCCAAGGTCAAAGCGGGAGACACGTTGCCGTTGGTCGACGCTACGTTGGAGACATTCCAAAAGGCCGAATCGCTTGCGCCGTTCTTGGAAGCTTACCTGACGCTCCAACGCGAAGTGGCGGACTATGGGCACTCTTGGGTTTCGAAATTGTCAAAAGCATACGCTTCGATACAGCCAGACGTCGTCTTGTTGCAATTGAATGAACTTTTGTCTGTTGTCGATGAATTGGAAGCTTGCCGCAGGAATTTGATGAGGGCGCCGGTTGAACTTGCTGCGAACGCGGAATTGCATGAAGACTTTATCGATGCATTGGGGCGCCTGACTCAAGGAAGGAGTCCTTTTTCGCTTCCATTTGGTAAGAAGGAGGCCCGGGAAATCATTAATACGGTGACTGTTTCTGGAGAAAGAGCCGCCAACAAGCAGGCATGGCAAGCTGTTGCCGCTACGTGCGAGCTTCGTAAGGATGTGCGCCAGTTAGTGGCGCGCTGGAATGCCGTTGCTGAAGAGTACGATTTACCACACGTTGAAACCGGTACCCATTCACTGCGCCAGTTGACTGACATTGCAACGAAAATCGGGCGGCTCCGCGAGTTCGTTCAGGCCTATGAAGTCGCCTTGCCTGCTCAGGTTGAAGCAGTGTTTGGCCGACGGGTCCCCGCAGCCACTATTGCAGAAATTGGGCAGTTGCTTGCGAGTCTCAGTGAGCACTTTGACAAGAACCGCTTGAACTATGCCGGCTCCCGTGTGGCGGGATTCCAGGCGAAGCTCGAACACAAGAGCGGAGCTATTGTGATTGCGATGAGCGCATTTCTGCGTCATGAAGTCGGCAATGCGGCGCGTACACCTGAATACATTGGGTTGGAATGGACCGAAAAATTATCCGAGTTGCGTCACGTGTTGAGCCTGCGAGATAAACTCGATACGGTGAGCCAAGTTGCAAGCCGAGTTGAGAATTCTGGCGCACCGAAGTGGGCGGCACGCCTGCGTTTGGAACCTGCGCTTGGTGAAATAGATCCTGTGACGCCGACAAATTGGCTCGAGGCTTGGTATTGGCGCTGTGCAAGGACATTCCTGGACAGTATTGACGTACATGAGAAGCTCAAAAAACTGCAGGAACAGCGGCATGAAACCGAACGATCGCTGAGTACTGCATATAAGGAGCTGATTTCTGCGAAGACCTGGCTGGGGGTGTACAACAACTCCCCTGAGTCGGTGCAGCAAGCATTACAGCAATATCTCAACTCCATTCAGTCCGTGGGTCGCGGTACCGGGATTCGCGCGATTCGCCACCGTCGCAATGCACGTGAGGCCATGACTCGCGCGTACTCGGCCGTCCCATGCTGGGTCATGCCGCAATGGCGTGTTTCGGAAAGTATTCCCGCCGAATTGGGATTGTTTGATCTGGTCATCGTGGATGAGTCGTCTCAATCAGATATCTGGGCATTCCCAGTTCTCCTACGTGGAAAGAAACTCCTTATCGTAGGAGATCATAAGCAGGTGTCACCTGGCGCAGTCGGGATGGCAGAGGAAAAAATCAAAGATTTGCATCATCGGTTCCTGGCCAAGCAGCCGCATGGCTCCGAGATGACGCCAGACAAATCTATTTATGATCTGGCTCGCGTTGTTTTTGCCGGCAATTCAACCATGCTGAAGGAGCACTTCCGCTGTGTCCCGGCCATTATTGAATTTTCGAACCGAGAGTTCTATCAAAACGAGATTCGGCCTCTGCGTATACCAAGCCGCTCCCAGCGTCTCGATCCGCCCCTAATTGATGTTTACGTCAAAAGCGGATACCGCAAAGGCGATATTAACCCGCCTGAAGCAGATGCCATCATCGACGAAATCGAGTGCATCATTGCAGACCCAACCTTGGTTGGACGCACTATTGGTGTTGTGACGTTGCAGGGAACCACGCAAGCGGCACATATCCACGGGTTGTTGCATCAACGCATCCCAATGAACGATATTCTGGAACGCCACATCATGGTGGGTACTCCACCGACATTTCAGGGGGGCGAACGAGATATTATGCTGGTGTCCATGGTCTCAGCCAAGGGCGACAAGGCAACAAGTAGTGCTGCAACTTTCGAGCAGCGCTATAACGTTGCAGCATCACGGGCTCGGGAACGCATGATGCTTTTCCGCTCGGTCGATGATGCTGACATGAAGTCAGACGACCTTCGCTCTAAGCTCATCCGCCATTTTTCCTCCCCGTTCACGCAGGATGCTCATCTTGTCAGTAATCTGAGGGACTTGTGCGACTCAGGCTTTGAGCGTGAGGTGTACGACATACTGACCACCAAAGGATATCGCGTAAAACCCCAGGTGAAGGTCGGTGGATACAAAATCGACTTTGTGGTGGAGGGTGCAGAAGACCGGCGTCTTGCTATTGAGCTGGACGGAGACCGCTTCCATGGTCCTGGCCAGTGGCTGGATGATATGACGCGTCAACGGGTACTTGAGCGCGCAGGCTGGACTTTCTGGCGTTGCTTTGCCTCCAGTTATTACATGAGAAAAGACGAGGTACTTGGAGATTTGTTTGCGACGTTGGCCAAGATGGGGATTGACGCGATCGGTGCGGAGTCCGTGGATAACACGAGATATGTCGAGAAACGCATCATCGATCCTTCGGCAACTATCGTGCCCGAGCAAGTAATCGAATTGCATGCAGATGGGGAAAGTTCGGAGGTTGCATGAGCCGGCCATTGTTGAATCTTTCGATTGTGGAGCTGTGCGATAAACTTGATGCGTCGAATGGCGCTACCGTTGTTGCTTTGGAGCTTGTGAAAGAGCTCAGGCACCGAACTACGCCGAAGGCCGTTGCACTCTGCAAGCGGGTTCTAGCGGTCATTGCCAGCAATCCGTCGCCGCGTGCGTTTCAATCTCTTCTTTTACCTGAGCTGGAAATGCTTACAGTTTCGCATCTACATGATGCCAATGTAAGAGCAGCATTGGTTGAGGTCCTTGGGACTAGGAATTCCCCTAAAGCACAGAAGCTGCTAGAGATGCTAGCTACAAATGGTCGGCAGGTGTCTGCTACGGACACGGATGTGACAACAAACACCAGTACACCATTGGCATCACAACGGACTTCCGACGCTGCGATCGACACTTCTGAAACAGTAAGCGTGTCGTCAGCATTACCTCTTATTCTGCCCTCCCAGGTAGATCAGCGGCTGCCTTCTGCTACTGAGACTTCCCAATTGGGTTCCAACTTAGAACAAGCGTTTGCGCTGTTTGGCGTTTCTATCGAGGCATCCTGGAGCGAAATTGAAGGGGCACGGCAGAGATTAGTTTTCCAATATCGGCCTGGTTCGGGTGTCGAAAAGGACCACGCACAAGTGGCCTTGAAAGGCATTGCTGATGCTTATGTCTTGTTAGCCAAGCATATGCAAAGCAAAAGGTAGCCAACCGTTAGGGCCCGCGGCGATGATTTGTATGGTAACGGTCACGCCCCGTCGAAATGAGCGTAGCAACGACTTACACGCACAGCCAGCTGCCTAGTTACACATCCAACTGCAGGTTTGCACGTCATTTTTTTGCAAGTCGCAAGAGAGGCAGCCGTCCGGTTGTCCTTTCTGATATCTAATGTAAAACTAAACACGGCTAGTGGTGAGCGAGTACGCGAAGGATTGCGGCAAGGGGGCACTGTAGTCGATCCGCGACCCGTCAACCTTCCCTGTCAATACAGCTACGAGGGCTCCACATGTACACATAATGCTTCCAAGAAGATCATCGTGGTACGGGCCGGCTGGTACAAGTTCGATCCTCAGTGCTCCGTTGTGGCATTGCCGAAAGGGACAATGTACAGTCGAGATATCTGCACAAATGGTGTCCTCTGTCGCTGCTTTCGTCTCATCGGAAATTGGGAGTTGCGTCCAGCTAAATGTGATTTTCAAAGTTATCTCCTATAGGTAATCGGTGGCAAAAGGCCACCAAGAACGTGACTGTAAAGCCGATTAGCGAATATCTTGGATTATTTGACTGAAGTGTTCTTTTGCGCGCCGAATTGACCCACTCTGTTTGACCCTCCCTCCATTGCCTGGCGAACGCCGCCACTCGGTCGTAAGACCCCTTGAACCCCAATTCCGTTAGATCCTCGTGAAGCTGTTTTAGGCTGCGCCGTTGCTTGCGTGATTTGGCCGCCTCGGTCTTGAGCCAGCCTGCGAGGTGAAAAGCGTATGGGTCGATGGCGCTGGCCGATTGGCGCTCCGCATAGGCGGGCTCGGTTGTCTCCGAGCGCAGATAGCGCCGGACGGTGTTGCGCGAAATGCCGAGGCGCTTCGCGATTTCCCTCAATGAGACTTGGTCGCGAAGATGCCAGCGCCTAATAATTCCTAGTAATGCCACGTCAATCACTCCGATCCCCTACTCATTCAGATAAGTAGGATTGTGTGCTAAACGTGGGTCAATTTTCGATGCAAATTATGCGGCTAAGTGGGTCAGTTTTCGGTGCAAATCAACACCGCGCCCTCAATGGCTTCGTTCGAGGTACCAAAGCGTTGCTGGGCCACGTACATGCGCAGCATGCGCGCCAACCCGATCGGCGGGTGACCAACGCCCTCGACCTTCGGCTAGAACGGCTCGATCTCTTTATGCAACTTGCTCCACGGCGTCACACTGTCGATCTTGGCCAGGAAGCGGTCGCGCCGCGTCAGCTTTTTCTTGGCGGCGTATTCAAGGTCGGAGAAGGTCTTTTGCATGACGGATCACATCGGGTGAACGTAGCGTTATTGTCTCAGGTCGGCCTACCGCAGGGGAACGGACCGCGATGAATTAATCAGTGCTTCCCTAGATGTGATGTTTCAATAGGTTGTTGTGGTTCATTCGGATTGGATTTGAGACACTGGAAATCGCCAAACCCCCAGTTCTCAAGGAAACCAACCGAATGAACATCCATAAGAATGCCCGATTAACGCTGATTCGTCGAGTCGAGATGGTCGAAGACGTCCTGCTTAACCGCCTGCCGAGCTGCCAGGCCGCTACCCGCTACGCCGTGAGCGAAGCAACCGTGCGCAAATGGCTGGGGCGCTTCCTTGCCGAGGGGCGAGAGGGCTTGATGGATCGATCGTCGCGTCCGCTGCATAGTCCTTTGGCACTCGACGCGGGCAAGGCACTGACGGTTGTCGAGCTACGCAAGAAGCGCATGACACAGGCAAGGATTGCCCAGTACCTGCAGATATCGAAGGCCACGGTAAGCCGTGTGCTGGCGCGTGCCGGCTTGTCCAAACTGAGCGATCTCGATCCCGTCGAACCGGTGCAGCGCTACGAGCATGCAGAACCAGGCGACCTGATTCATATCGATACCAAGAAGCTCGGGCGTATTGAAACCACCGGCCATCGTGCGACGGGAGACCGGCGAGACCGTACGCGCGGCGCCGGCTGGGAAGTCTTGTTTATCGCCATTGACGACCATGCCCGCATCGCCTTCACGGAGCTCTATCCTGACGAAACCCAGGAGAATGCCAACCGATTCCTCGCCAATACCCACGCCTATTTCTGCTCACTCGGGGTGCGCCCCAAAGCGTTGTTGACCGATAACGGCTCAGCCTTTCGCTCCAAGTCATTCAAGGCCACTTGTAGCCAGATAGCATTGAAGCACCGCTTTACACGGCCCTATCGGCCACAGACCAATGGCAAGGCCGAACGCTTCATCCAGTCAGCCTTGCGCGAATGGGCTTACGGCTTTGTTTATAACAACTCACTGGAGCGGGCCAACATGCTCAAAGAATGGAACCATCACTACAACTGGCACCGGCCGCATCAGGGCATTGCTGGCAAGGCCCCAATGTCACGGCTCAGATCCGGCCAGAATAACCTCTTGCAACTTCACACCTAGACCGCACGCTCGTGCGACCATCCATGCTGCGCTACGTTGCGCGACTCTAACTTACTCTAACGGCAAAGTTCACAGTTAAAATATGTGCAATATTTCGCCATTTTTCGACTCGTAGCAGGCTATAGCAGCAAGATATGTTTCGTTTGTAAAAAATGCATACCGTGCCCCTCAAATACTTATCACGAAAGGAAACTTTCTGTAATTTACGGCAATCCTCCCTAAATCAAAGATACGAGAATGACCAAATCATACCCACAAAATTTATCCCTAGAGCAATTATTGCTCACTTCAAAAGCTCTCGCCCCACTGGCAGATGAAGAATTAAACCGTTTGCGAGAGATTGAACGACTTGATGTTGCAAATTACTCTGAAGCAGATGTTAGGGCAACTGTCATTGATCCAATTGTTCGGGCACTGGGATATAAGAAAGGTACATATTTCTCAATTGAGCGTGAAAAAACGTTAAAGGTCATGGGGAAAGCATTATCAATCGACTACAACATGATTTTAATGCGGGAAAATTTTTGGGTGATAGAGGCAAAAAAAGTAAAAAGGAAAGTAAAGAAATTTTCGAAAGATGAAATACATCAAGCCCTTGTTTATGCTTCGCATCCCGAAATAAATGCCGCACTTTTAGTTATTAGCGATGGAAGAATACTTCATGTTTTTGATAGAGAAGAAAGTCTAGAAGCTCCAATTTTGGAGATAGAAATAGTGAATTTGGTAGAAGAATTTGATAAATTAAGAAAAATACTTTCGCCTTGGCAGGTATGGTTTTTCGAAAAAAGACGAATTCTTCGATTATTGGATAAGGTATTTGATTGCGAGACAAACATGGATAGGCTTTCCGAGTTTCAGGAGCTTATTTCTGGAAGACTCGATCAAAAAAGAGATGTCGTGGTCCGAAACTACCAGAACAAATCTGCAAACTTCAATTCTTCCGAGCATATAAATTATTTATCAAAACTTCACTATTGCGACCTAATAAACATACATCTTCCAATCAACCATACCATTGAAGAAATCAACACAATATCAAAAACACTTGTCGAACATTGCAAAAAAAATAGCTTCGACGTTATTTATAAAATTTTTCCTGATATCCCATCAGCAACAAATGACTATTATTGGGCTGGAGCCCTACATTTCCTCTTCGCATTAGATTATTCAGGTCAAGAAATAAACTGGCTCCCGACATATCTTCGAGACGAAAGCGCAGATCGACCCACCACAGCCATGGGAATCAAGAAACTGATTGCTCACTGTTTAAATGGGTTCTCTAGCAATCCTGATCGTCAATATATAAATCTATATGCTGCATCTGTTAGGCGTTATGCCAAACAAATGCTTGTTAGAATATCAAATATAAATGAAATAGGGAAACTTCAGCATGCTTTATTTCGACATAATTTTGACGAATTATCATGGTACCAACTAACATCCTCACCAGATATTCATAGAGGTCAAATTTTAGACAATGTGACATACACCATGACAAAGAACATGATTTCTCAGTGTACGGATGATCGCAACAATTTCAACTCAAAAAAGGCTAGAGAGCTCACCAAAAATAGCTGGCGATTAGAGAAGGAAAAATTGGGAGACGGAAGTGAATATATATCAGCCCTAAATGCAACAAACATTCCCGAGGCATTTCCTAGCGAAATTGCATATATATCATACGACAATCTTGGCCATCTCTGTCTTTGCATGATAAATTCATCTCAAAAATGGAAGCAATACACAATAGAGAATCATGCTGCGGAAATACGAAAAATTGCACAATATGGATCATTTATCGCACATGAACTATTGGGCAAAACCGTAGATTTTGACGCCCCCCCCAGTAATAGACCGAGCACTCAAGAAATAGCTGATCGGTTCTTTTTCGGTGATATCAATATACTTCAGAACCTTTCTAGCAGCTATCGCGTTTTCATTTAATTCGTCAAATAAATATCACCCACTTTTAGCAGTATTGGTTATGTGGAAATTCTTAGTTAGTATTCGTCATATCAACCTGCCCCCGCGAGCATCCGTACGCGGACATCGGCAACATGCATTGCATGAACGCCGACCTGTCCGACCGGCTCCACTTGCTACAAATCCTGATCCGCCTGGGTTCCATCGCCGAGGTCAAAGTAAATTGCCACGAATTCACTAGACACTCGCAAGTCGTTTGAAATGCGGCTTTTAGAAGTATTGGGAGCAACTTGTTGTTGAAGCGGTGGCGTACGCGCCGTCACTGCCCCTCCTATCCCTGGTCCGGGTGATCTTACGTTAACGATCCGCGACGAACGCAGGGGCGATATTTTTTCACGTTGTCTTTTTGCTTACCTGCAGACTCATTTACCAGCGATACATTCAGAAGTGGTGTCGGGCACTTTGTTTACTGGCAATGCGCTGGAGATATCTGAACGCCTTCATACTGTGCATAGTCGGGATAAACGTTTGTTGCTAGTCTTACCTTGCAGTCTTCGTCGAACCACAGCAAATTATTATCGTACAGCGCATGTAAGTCTTTCCTAATCATGAAACCATCGCCTGCACTATTTTGTCCAGAACGCCAATTTCTTCCAGTTTTATGCGCTGCGTCCAAAACTTGTCTAATTTTGCAGCCACTTACAATGCAACGGCCTTCACACGCAATAAAAACACTCTTACTAAATGCTTGTTGATCAGGCCGTACTTGGACTTCTGCGAACTTGGCAGCCCTAGTTTCTAATTGCTCTTTTTCAATATCACGAGAACGCGTTTCTATTAATTCCAATATTTCTTCTTTTCCTTTATTGAAGCGCCGAAGTCGCCCATTGGGATCTGTTCCATGAAGCTTGCTAAATTCCGTAGCTGTGATCGGATTTTTCCTCAAATCGGCATACCAATCTACTTTTCGGTGAAACTCTCGGACTTCCTTTTTGCTTACTATGTCCTCAGTGCGAGTGACTCTCAGTACATCATTATCAGAAAATTTTCCTGCGGCAACCCCTCCGATTCCGTTTTCCCACATCAAAACTATTGCGCCAATAGCTGGTTGAGCAAGTTTTTCAAGGTCGTCTTCGTCCCTACTAAGTACAGCAATCCCACGCTCCAACCATCTATTATGCAGACTTTCGCCGGGATTTGTCACCTGATCAGTATTAATGGTGTAGGTATCTGGTAGCAATTAAATTTCCTCTCAAGATTTTATTGAAATAAGTCAATCAAAGATAAAAATACGATTCTACTATGTTTTTTTGAGATTTATTAATTTTCGATATTGAAAAATTCAGATAGTTGATATCGTTCTTTTGGGTTATTCTGAGTGAAAAAATTAAATGATCCGCTGGTTGTGCAGTTATTTAGTTTCGTGCGATCATATTCCTCGTCTTAGCCTGGCCCTGTTCCGTGCCTTCCCATAGCAAAACGCCTTGTGACGTTAATCTTAGGATTCGCGGGGCGCGGCGCAATCGATTCGAATCGTCTTTCGTATTATTTCCGTTCTACAATGATGCATTTAAGTTAAAGTGTTGCGTTGATCGAGTGAGTCCGCAGCCGTTAACCGCCCAAGAGCATAACAAGTTGCCAATCGAAAAACTCACACATTGTCACATGCTTGTGCGAAAGTCCGCTTGGGGGGAAAGCCATCTGTCAGAATCAAGTCGCTGCAGCCATCAACTCTGGTGGCGATAGCCAGGCCGATCTGGAGACGACCTTGTTCAACTATTTAAAGCTTTACAACCACCACATTCCACAACGAGTCATCGGTGCAAAAAACACCCATCCAGGCGCTCAAAGAATGGCAGCAAAAGAAGCCGGAGCTATTCGTGAAGCGCGTTTATGATGAAACGGGACTGGACATTTAATGTATATTAAATCCTTTAAGCTCCAAAGTTCCAAAGTTCCAAATTTTCGAAGCATTAATAGTCGCTTTTCGAGTTTGTACAGAATCTTAGTAATGGGCTACAAGATAAGCCGACAGGGCAGTCTAGCCCTATTGGCTGGTTTGCGGGCCGTGGTATGCTACGGCAGAGGTTTATCGATCATTCAGAAAGGGCCGTGGATTAGTGAATATTTCAACCACCATTTTGTTGTCACATTGGGAAAAAGACTCAGGAGACGCTGAACGTCTTTGTGCAGATTTACTACGGATAGAGGCGTTTGAAGATGTTGATCCTCAACATCCACTTGGTGGCCCCGATGGTGGGAAAGATATTCTCTGCAGCAAAGAAGGCAATTCCTTTGTCGCTGCCGTTCATTTCCCGCGCGATTCTATTACTTTTTCAGCCACCACCAAGAAATTCACTTCCGACCTAGAAGAGTCACTCAAGCATCATAGAAACGGTTTTATTTTCTTAACGAACCAACAGTTGACTGTCAGCGAGCGTAGTACGCTGGAAAAGATCGCAGCAGGCAAGCGCAAACGTTGTCTGATTTACCACCTCGAGCGTCTTCGCGTAATGCTAGACTCTCCGGCCGGATACGGCCTCCGCCTTCGGCGTTTGGGAGCGGCCATGAGCAATGAAGAGCAGGCTGCCTTCTTCGCGACGTCGGGCCAGAGCTTTACAGAGGCTCTCAATGTTCAAACCCGGGCCATCGATTCTCTCGCTCGGCGTATTGACCGGTTTGGTCAGGAAGGTCTAACGCTTATAAGGGACACAGCCGCTGTCGTCGCTGGTGCTGTGCGGGGCGAGCACACCGCACTAGGGGCAATGCTTGAGGCGGCTGCAGCCACAAGCTTCAAGCGGGCCTTGGAAGACCCAAAAGATGCTGTTAGCACCCATCTTAGTGCTCCATTACTTCGTTATGTGCACCGGTTGATCCAAGCGATTGATCCGGCAATAGCTGGCAAGTTTCGCGAGACTCAGGTTTGGCTTGTCGACCCAACCGGTACCCCGACTCCCGGCATCGAAAGCCCTTCTTGGGATAAGGTCGCGGGCCTAGTAAAAGTACTCGTCGATGACTGGAACCGCGATTACTCAGGACTGCTCGAAAATCCAGGCATGGTGATTCCTTCTATCGCGCGTTTCTTCCATCGATTGGTTTGGATACATCCCTTTATTGACGGGAATGGCCGCCTCGCTAGGGCGATACTTGCTCTCCAGGCTCGCGAACTACTGGTCCTGCTTGAAGACCCTGTCCTGGATCATGGAGCAGAGTACTACCTCGCACTTCGCGAAGCGGATGAAGGTAAATTTGAACGTTTTGAGCACCTCGTTGAAATAGCGGTGAAGCACGCTGGTTATCTTCAGAAATCTGAATGAGATACTTAGAAACCTTCCAATTCTACGATGATCTTGCCCCCATATAACCAGACACAGCCAATCGTTTAGTTAGCGCCGCTTTCCTGAGCCCGGCGCGCCAGCTCCCTCCTGTACATGCGAGGTGATTTCAAGTTCAACGACGAATGAGGATGCACCTCGTTGAAATGCGTAAAGCGTCTTGCAACTGGGCGAGCACGACTTCTGCCGTGCTGCGGTCCATCAGGCTGACGTAGTCCCGTTTGAACGTGTTCACGAAGCTCTCGGCCATGCCGTTCGATTGCGGGCTGCATACCGGTGTATGCACCGGCTCGATGCCCAGCTCGCGCGCCAGCGCGTGCGTTTCATGGGCTCGATAGGCGCCGCCGTTGTCGCTCAAGAATTCCAGCCTGGTCGAGCCGACGCTGGCCTGGCCGAATCTTGCCTCGACCGCTTCCACCAGCATGTCGTGCACGGGTTCGCCAGGCATGCCACGTTCCGCCCAAGCGCGCCAAGCAATGATTTCGCGGTCACAGCAATCCTTCATGAACACACCGGTCACCACTTCGCCGTTGTCGCAGGCGATCTCGAAGCCGTCCGAGCACCACCGCTGATTGGGTTCGTCCACCGCCACCACGCCATTGTGCACGCGGCTGCTTACTGGGCGTTTGGGCGCCTTACCCAACAAGAATGACGGCGACAACAACCTGCCTCAGATTACAATGGAGACAATATAAGGAAAACACTCGAATGTCCGATACAGGCCGCCTCCCCACTGCTAGTAACGCTCAGAACATTGGTTTCAGAGCCGAAAAATGCTTCACAGCACTCTGTCCAGAAACATGGCTTCCCAAGAGCACAGACGGCACGGACGATTTTGGCATCGACTACCAAGTTCAAACTTTGCAGAATGGCCAAGCTACCGACATGTTCCGGGTTCAGCTAAAAGGGACGACCATACCCGACCTAAACGGTGAGGGAATCCATTTTTCTATTCAACTCAAAGCACCGACCATTCGTTACTATGCGCGCTTTACAGAGCCCATACTACTTGTCCTCTGCGATCTGAGCGCTAATGCCGTCGCCATAAAATGTCCGCTTTATTACGTCTGGATTCATGACGAGTTGCGCAGATTGAACGCACGCAACCTTCCCGACGAACAGCTCTATGTGACCCTTCACGTTCCCAAACAAAACACTCTGAACGGTGACACAGATCTGTCCAAGGACTTGTCGCAATTTAGAGCGCTCGCGAACATCGGAGCCTCGCTGGACATGACACTTGAGAAGCGAAGCCCGTCAATGGACCAGAGAGAACGAGCTGCCCTGCTCGGAAAGCTTCCCGGGGGATTCTCGGCGCGGAGCACCGCCCTTATGGAGTCCCTGTCCGAGGAGCCGGCAACTGTGTGGCCGGACAGGCCGCCTGGATCAATGGCTTGGCTCTTGTTCGAGGTCGAAAAAGATTTGAACACCGGGGCGTTCGAGCGAGCTGCAGGACGACTTGTTTCGGCAAGCGCATTGATGCACAAAGCTGTTCCATTGGAAGTCGCGGACTACTGGCATCTCACCGGACGCGAGAGCCTATCTCGTCTTTGCCAAAACGAGGCCTGTGGTTCCTTTGAGAAGGCCATGGAAGCCGCGCCAGGGCATCCAAAGTATTTGGCTGCTTGGGCAGAGACTAAGTTTGGCATAGGTTTTTCTGAAGACAGTCCTGGTGATATGGGCGCCATACTTGCCAAATTGACGTCCTCCGAACCGGCAGTCCTGTCGATCAAGGCCCGCATTCTTGCCGCAGAAAAAAGATTCGACGAAGCGGAGCAGACGTTGTCAGCGTTCTCCGGTGCTGAGCAGCTCTCAGCCTTGGCCATCATCCGCACAATGCGCTCACGTTCCACAGATGCCCTCGCCGCCTGCGAGGCCGCCCTACTGCTGCCAGACTTGAAAGATGGGACGCGCATTCTGTTTTTGATCATCAAAGCCCGCGCCCAATTCAACATTGCGTTGAACCTGGATTCGGAAAGCGGAAGTCACCCCCTCCCGCTGACAGGCAGGCCCGAAGTTAATTTGAATCTGGTGCACGATGCTTGGAGCGGCATGAAACTGGCTGCGGATGGCCTGCGAGCAAGCGGCTGGCCAGTCAACGTCGAATTTTTGGCAGATATTCTTTGCGCCGCCAGCTCAATCATCGGCAAACAGGAACAGGCGCTGGCGATTCTGAAGGAGGCAGTAGAAAAGCGCCCATCCCTTCCGACTCTGCAATCCGCTGTAGAGTCTTTGGCAACCCAGACAGGCGATTTTGATCTTGCTCTGAGTTCCAACGCGATGCAACCGCAAAACTCCACCACTATGCTTCGCAAGACCGCCATGCTGCACGTCACAAAAAGAGATGCCGAATGTGTGGCGTTTTTCGAGACGCAGCTACCGACAATTAACCGTACCGATCCCATGTTCGGAGAAGCTCTCAGCTCGGCCATAACCTCCGCTGACCGCTTGGTCAGGGGGGACTTAGTCGAGACATGGTTACCGCTTTTTGAAGGAAGTCCAGAGCTTTCATATCAACGCGCGGTATGGAACTACGCCTCGACCATCTCCAAAAATAAAGCCAAGCGAACCCAGGCACTCGACGAGCTTTTCGCCGAGTTTGAAAGCCAAAATCGGCCATTCTCGCTCGCGATTCATTTGTTTCATGCGCTCAATCCTCATCAATTGGCCGAGGCTGAAAAGATCGTTGCGGTCGCAGAGGTGTTGATGGGTGACAGATTGTTACCGGTCGAACCACTTTTGCAATTAGGGCAGGCCTACACGACGCTGGGGAGATGGGAGGAGCTATTGGCACTCGCGGAGGATGGCCGCGAGCGTTTCGCCGAGAACCCAACATTGGCCGCGGTCGCCGCTTTGGCATTAGACCGGTTGGGCCGCACAGCAGAAGCGCGCGCGCTGTTATCCCCGATAATTGCGAAAGGTGTATCGGAACTATTCGTTCTTACGGTTCACATCGACATCTCCATTCGATGCGGCTTTATGGATGAGGCAATGGCAATGACGGAGAAAATGCTGGCTCTGTCTAGTGGGACCGACAAAAAAGTAGAACATCTGAAGTTGCTTCATCATTTGGTTCGAGCGAAGAATCCGTCCGATCCGCGCGCGCACGCAATTGCTTGGCGCATCGGAGAGTTGATCGACCCCGACGACGAAATCGATGAGAGCGCATTCTTAATGATGGTCATGACATCGCCTCATCCCACAGAGCCCGACGCAGAGCAAATCACAGAATATCAAGCCAGGCTGAAGCGCTACTCTGAAAAATTTCCGAACTCGAAGGTATTGCGTTCTGCGTCTTTCGCTGAAAACGCGACGCCAGAGGAAATGTTGGAGACATTGATGAGGTTGGTTGGGGATACCCCCGAAAGCATTGAGGTCCGCCGCCAGCAAGCAGAGTCGTTAAGTGAAAAGTCGAAAGGAGCGCCATTCGCCTGGCGTCCGCAGCTCGACGCAAATTTGGGGCGAGACCTTCCTGCACTGTGGGAAGCATCCAAGAAAGCGAAAGGCACAGATCAATGCCTACTGCTGCAAATGATCCAGGGGCAATGGAACGCATTCCCGTGGGACAAGATGCGGGATCAAATTCCATTGATGGATCATCTCTCTTTGTTGGTTGCTAACGACCTCGACCTCATCGACCTGATTTTCAAACTTTTTCCCAAAGTGGCCGTTGCACAGCGGACGATGCTTGAAATCGGCAAGCTGGCCGACCCTGTTTTTGGATCATTCGCTGGAGAAAAATGTCGATCAATACAGGCCAGTCTTCAGAAGCACTTCGGACAACTGCTACAACCTAGAAGCGCCAAGGCAGATGCGGAAGACGGCGGTGTCGCCTCCCTCCGAATTGCGGCAGAGATCCAAACTTTGTCAAAGCAACCTCAGCATCTTTTGTATTCCGACGATTCCATTTTTAGAATTTATTGTCAAGGGCATGATGGCGATTTTCAAAGCATCTGCGTTTTGGATATTTTGGCTACGCTGGAAAGCAACGGACTGCTAACTTCGAGACAGGTAGCGGATAAGATTGGCCAGCTATGCAGCTGGGGCGTTGGAATCGCAGTCCAGCAAGGATGGCAGCTTGCCAGCCTGCCCACCAGCTTGTCCACTGCAAAAAATGTGAAAGAAGGCGAGGACATCCTTCACTCCTCAGAGCTTTGTATTTCCATTTTCAAGGGTATGTGGGAGCGTTTTGGCCAGACGTATGGAGAAATGTTACAACATGCTTCAAGTCTAATGGCGGTAATGTTACTCGACGCCAGCCACAGCCCGATATCCATCGCCGCGCTGATCGCCGTTTGGCAGGAGAAGACATTGTTGGCCTCCAATCCTCCACCCAACGTAGAAACCTCCTTGGCTCTCTTGGCCAGGAATACCGCGATGTCGCTCCCCCTGTCTGGAGCTGATGGCTCTATCAGCCTTAAGTTCTGGAAGACTTATCAGCTGTTGCTGGAACGTTTTCAGCCGGAGAAGGAAAATGCGGTGAGGTTGATCGATGGACTACTCATGATCGCATGCGTAGCCATTAACAATGACGTGAAGCCTGAGAGCTTTAGCCGCCGTTCTCTCAAAACATTCTTCGAGTCAGGGCTTAAGGACGGCTCAAATACAAAGCGCGCATTCCAAAATTGTTGCAAGCTTTGGCGCGAGGATGCCGTAAAGAAACTCGGAAGGCTTCCCATATTCGTAGATCATTGGACGCCAGCCTGCGTATCGAAGCCAGACTATTGGCGTCGTTGGGTTCGTGAAAGTGGCAAGGTAAACGTGACCTATTACGGAATAATGCCCCCTACTGCTCCACAACCAGATCCTACGCCACTAATTAGTGAGAATGAAAATGTCAGGGACTATGGATACGGGCAAAAATTGGTCACGCCTCACATCTTCGCGGAGTCGCTCCAATGGGTGCGCAAAATTCCTTAGATAACTGAGTCAGTTTTCCACGAGGCCTCAAAGCTAGCTGCCTGCGTACTGGGAGGGCATTGCGCGTACCGAGAGCAAGGGCACAAGCCAAAGCCTGGGCACATGTGAGCGAGGACGTAATGATCTCCAACCGGCCTGCAGAAGCCGACGATCATGCGGTCCCGGGGCATTGGGAGGGGGACTTGATCATCGGACTAAACCGGTCTGCGATCAGAACGCTAGTTGAGCGTTCAAGCAGTTTCACCATGCTTGTCCACCTGCCTCGCGAGGAAGGCTACGGATTGATACCTAGGACGAAAAATGGCCCCGCGTTGGCTGACTACGGAGCTGTCACGATGGCTAATGCGCTCAAGAATACCGTGACGGACATGCCCACCCTTTTGTGGCAGTCATTGACCGGGGGGCGTGGCAAAGAACTTTCAGATCATGCCCGCTTCACGGTCGAGTACAGGGTGAAGGCACTCTTCGCCGACCCGCATAGCCCATGGCAGCGCGACACAATCGAAAACACGAATAGCCTATTGCGGCAGTACTTCCCAAAGGGTACAGACTTGTCTCGGTGGAACGCTCTAGAAATCCAGGCTGTTGCCAATGCGCTGAATTCTAGACCCCGGAAAATGCTTGGTTGGAAGACCCCGGCAGAAGTACTGGACGAATACCTAAAATTTGTTCAACAGTCTAGTGTTGCGAGGACCGGTTGAGTCCGCCCATTAAACGACTACACATATCCTACTGTGGAAATGACATGTCAAGCCGCATTTCCTTTGAACAACTCGCTATAATTGGTGGGTTGCCATTTTAACAGGAATTCTAAGAAGGTCGGTCATCTCGCCGCCCTCTTGCTATCCGTGACGTGCGCGAACCAGGTTAAGAACCATAAATAGGATAAGCACCAATGACCACTAACGCAAAATTAGCAGTTTTGATTGACGCGGATAACGCGCAAGCCTCTATCATCAAGGAGCTCTTAGAAGAAGTTTCCACGTATGGCACGGCGTCTGTAAAACGTGCTTATGGTGACTGGACCACTACCAATCTCAAGGGTTGGAAAGATACGCTTCATCTTATGGCGATTCAACCTATCCAGCAGTTCAGCTACACCACTGGCAAAAACTCTACGGACTCGTCCCTCATCATTGATGCAATGGATTTGCTCCATGCGCAGCAACTTGACGGCTTTTGTTTGGTGTCGTCCGACAGTGATTTTACTCGCCTAGCTACGCGCATTCGTGAGGCTGGCTTGGTTGTCTATGGCTTCGGTGAGAGGAAGACTCCTGCCGCGTTTGTAGCCGCATGCGACAAGTTCATCTATACCGAAATTTTGCGGCCGGCAGCGGCATCAACAACCAAGCCAACAGGTAAAAGCGCTGCCAAACCAACACCTATCAATCTCGGTGAAACGGAGGAAATTATTCGCAAGGCGATTACTTCTGCTGCAAGAGATGATGGCTTTGCTGCCCTTGCTGGTGTGGGCGCTCTAATCATCAAGAACAGTCCAGCTTTCGATCCTCGGAACTATGGCTGTGAAAAGCTCGGTGAGCTGATGCGGAAGCTCTCATTTGTTGAGGTCAAAGAGGTTCATAGGGAAGATTCTCCTCATGTTCATCTGTTCGTTCGCTTGAAGTAGAGGACAGACATGGCGCTCTTCATTCAAAAGCCTATTTTTTGGAACACTCAAGCATACGTCGCGCCGTCAGGGGTCATTGCGTCCAGTGGCTACCCCAAAGACACCGGCTACGGTCATGAGGAATGGAACAACTCCTCACGGATGTTGCTACAGAAAGGACAACAGCGCTTCCGAGTGTTTCACACTGAGGGTCTTGGCAATGCACCAATTGACGAAAACGCTGGTCAAACTTTTGTCTTCATGACCGTCTCGCATGACAATGTCCAACAGCTTGTAGGCATTGCTGGAAATGCCGTTTGTCTCGCTGCCGAACATCACAGAGAACAACGTGAAAAGCTCGCTAAAGCCCTTTCTTTGAACAACCTTCAAAACGATGCCTGGGCGGTTCCTAATGTTCAGCATCAGTATGGAGGCAGTCGTAAAGATTTTTTGGCTGACTGGAAGAAGGATCTACACTGGATACCTAACTGGCTGTGTCCCGATGATTATTTTTTGTGGCTTGACGAACCTGTGACACTCAATCCAAGGGAAATTACAGGTCAAGCAAAACTGCTTGGCATGTTCGGGACCTACACCAATCTTGAGCGTTCGGTTGCAGCTCGTTTTCTTGATGCGATACCTTTAGAACAGCGTGGCGAGAAGTGGCAACGTCTCAGTGACGCTATTCAATGCGCTCCATCCGAACCGATCAGTGCTGAGGAGATGGCGAACGAAGGTGAGCCAATCACCAGTGTTCTAACCTACATCAATGCTCGGCGTGGTCAGGGTCAATTCCGTGAGGACTTAATCCGTATTTGGGGTGGCGCGTGTGCCGTCACTGGCATTAATTGCCGTGAACTTCTCATTGCTTCTCACATCAAGCCTTGGGCTACTTCAAAGGGCAAGCAAAAGCTGGATGAGCATAATGGCTTGCTCCTATCGGCAAACTTGGACGCCTTGTTTGACATAGGCTTAATCAGTTTCGGCAACGATGGTCAGATGATGATTTCCCCACGCTTGCACGAGAGGCACAGGACCGAGTTAGGACTACCTATGCCACTTCGTTTTTTGCCTAAGGAAGTTACGCCATATCTCGAATATCACCGTGAAAAAGTGTTCCAGAGCTGACAGTGAATCGCCACGAACTCACTAGCCGCTCGCAAGTCGCTTGAAGTTGGGCTTTTTATAAGACCCGGAGCAACTTACTGTTGATGCGGTGGCGTACGCTCCGTTCCCGTCCCGCGTCCTAAGCCGGACACGTCTGGCCGGTGTGGTACGGTGGCGTGGCCAGCAACGTGCCACCGTCCCATTCCATTATGTAGGAGAGTTGCCGCCTGAACTCGTCCCTGCCCTGATCTAGAATGGCACGGTGCAGCCCCGACTTCTGGCTGACCTTCTTGCCCGGCTGGCCGCATGAACCAACTGATGAACCAAATCAGTTCCGCCCGGTGCCGCCCTCATCGCGACCAGGTGCTGCGTTGCTAGTCAACCTTGCGGCGACGCCGGCAAATGGTCGATCAGGTCCACGGCGCCGGTGCGGCCGGCTGTTGGCTATTACCCTGAGACTGCTTCGGTAACTGTTGCGTCACCCATGCGGATCGACCGTGTTGCCGGATCAGACCATGCAACGCGGTCGGCCGATCAGCTCCCAGTCATTCGCCTATATGGCGGAGGCCTTGGACGACAGGGAGCCGGTTCCCAATTCATACATCGAGCAATTTTGACATCCCCCCCGCCCTAAAGGAAGGGGATTCCTACGGCGCGGCGCAATGAGTTGCGAAGCGCTTCGGTGGGTTCCTGCTTCTTCGAGCGGCCTGACTGCGCCATCGCTCCACAAGCTAACAAGCGGTGCCCCCGCTCCAGGATTTGACATCCTCCCTGCCTAAAGGACAGAGATTTCTACAGCGCGGCGCGATGAGTTGCGACACGCTTCGGCGGGTTCCTGCTTCTTCGAGCGGCCTGACTGCGCCATCTCTCCACAGGCTAGCAAGCGGTGCCCCCGCTCAAGCACATTTATCGCGCCAACTGTATCGGCGTGATTTGTGTAACCGCAATTGACGCACTGGAAATTTGCCTGCGTCTGCCGATTGTCTTCCGACACGTGGCCGCAAGCTGGGCATGTCTGGCTAGTGTGGTGCGGCGGCACTGCCAGGAGCATACCGCCGTTCCACGCCATCTTGTAGTCTAGCTGCCGCCTAAACTCGCCCCATCCCTGATCGAGAATGGCGCGGTTCAGCCCCGACTTTTGACTGACCCTCTTGCCCGGCTGTTCGACAGTGCCTTTGGCGGACCTGGACATTTTCCCTACCTGCAAATCCTCAATGCAGACGAGCACGTGGTTTTGGGTTATTGCTGCGGTAATTTTGTGGAGGAAGTCTTTACGGGCATTGACGATGCGGGTGTGAATTTTCTGGACGCGCGCTTTCGCCTTCCTCCAATTACTGCTGAATTTGACCTTACGGCCCATACGGCGCTGGTAGCGCGCCAGGCGCTGCTGGTGTTTCTTGAAGCTGTTGAGCGGCGCGATGAAGCTGCCGTCGCTCAGGGTGGCAAAGCGGGCGATCCCAACGTCAATGCCGATCGCCGTCGCTGCTTTAGGCAAGGGAAGTTCGACCTCGCGACGGGTCAGAATCGACGCGAACCACTTGCCGCATGATTTGCTAATGGTGACTTTGCGCAACTCGCCGAAGACCTCGCGGCTGTTGCGGTAGCGTATCCAGCCCAGCTTGGGTAAAAAGACACGGTCATTACCTTTATCGAGTTTGAACTCCTTCGAGCTCGCGTAGCGGAAGGCATCACCCGTACCCTTGCGTTTGAACTTGGGAAAACCGGCACGCTTCTCAAAGAAGTTTTTAAATGCCCTATCGAGGTCTATTAAAGCTTGCTGCGAGCTGCTGCACGGCGTGTCCGACAGCCAAGGGGTTTCGGAACTGTTGCGCCATGCTGTCAGATATTTCGCCATGGCCACATAGCTGATGAATTTGTTGCCGGCTGCGTGATTTTCTTTTTGCAGAGCCAAGGCTTTGTTGTAGACGAACCGGCAAGAACCGGCGAAGCGGCGCATGGCGCGCTCCTGTTCGCCGGTTGGTCTCAACTCGAACCTGTAGGCTTGATATCTTTCCATGATTTTTCAAGCTTACTCCTGCAAAGGCAGTATCGGCCACAAGAAAGCTAACCAATTTGCGCCGTATTTTTGCTTGACATGGATTGCATACCGTACTGAATTGCACCTCCGCTCTCCCTCCTCTACCTGAGCTGAAACCTCTGCCTCGCGATGATGTCGTCGAGCGAAGAAATGAGCGAGGTTGAGATCAGGGCACCCATTTGGCCAAATCCGCCAGGGTGTGGTCCAAAGTTGAATGCAGTCCCCTCCTTTTGAGCATCCACGAAGTCATCCACCGTGCCGATGGCATCGATCAGGCCAATTTCCTTTGCCTCTAACCCGCTCCAGATTTCCCCGCTGGCGTAGTTGACGTCGTGCCGCAGTACGCGGCCGCGCCGTTCCTCTAGTTCGCGCAAAAATGTTCGCCCTACCCTGTCCACCAAATCCTGCGCCTTGGCTTGCGCGTCCTGGCTAGGCGGTGTAAACGGATTCAAGAATGCCTTCAGGTGACCGGATGCATATACCTGCTGCGAGATTTCCAGGCGGTCCAGCGCACGCGACAGCTGCCATGGCGCGATGATGGCGCCGATCGATCCCACCAGACTGTATTTCCCGGCGATGATCTTGTCGGCGTGCAAGGCAATCATGTAGGCAGCCGATGCGCCAACGTTGCTGATCGCCGCCACTACCGGTTTCGGGTGCTTTTTCCTAAAAGAGTGAATCGCGTTTCCGATACGCTCGGCCTCGGCCGGCGCGCCGCCAGGACTGTCTATTGCCAGAACTATCTGAGTAACGTTGCTTGACTCAAACGCGCGCTTCAGGGCCGGCACGATCTTGTCTGCGGACGCGAGTGAGGTTGCAGCGATCTCGCCTTCGATGTGCACTATGCCTATGACCGGGCCGAAGGGACCTATTTTAAACTGCAACATTTGCATGAAAAAGTACAGGCCGAACAGGAGTGGCATGAGAACGAGCAACGACTTCAGCGCCACGGTGAGGCGGCGAGCAAATTTTCGATCCCGTTCAAGCGCCAGGCGTTCTTCCCTGAATCCCGCGCGTTGTTCGCGTATCTCAGCCAACATCAGTAGTGCGAGATTGGCGGCCTGCAGTTCAGCTTGACTCTTGTCGTCTTTGTTTTCCATGGCGTTTCCTTGGGGGGGCTAGGCGCGATAAGTTAGCGACAACTGCCCCCCCAACCCAGTACGACAGTTTCCCAGGTCATCTTGTCACCACACGCTTTTTTTTCTTCTTCTCTCCGGTTTGGCTGCGCACTTCGCATCGGCGCACCGTCCGCGATCATGGCTTCCGTCGGTTTTGCTTTTTCCATTTCGGCTAATGCTGCGGTGGCTTCTTTGATCTTCGAGATCGGGCATTCCAGCATGAAAGCATGTGGGCGTTCTTGAGTAGCGGCAGATTCTCGTTTTACCGCAGAGGCGCTACATAGCTGAGCTGTAACGGCGCGAAAATATTGCTCGTCGAACTCTGTTCCATCCTCGGAGTGCAAAAGCAAAACCTGGCCATTTGTACACGCCTTTGTGACGAAGCGAAGGGCGAGCCGAGCATAAATTTCGCTCTCATCGCGCGTGCCGGCTTCAACGAAGGTCCTTTGCCCTAACCGACTCGTGGTCTTCGGCGCTAAATCGCAGACCGAGTCATCCGTCGGTTTTTTTGCGAAGGCTACAGCATGCGACGAAGTTGAAAAAAGACTTAAAGAAAGGAAAATCATAATTGATAAAAATTTCCAGCCATACATGATTTTAATGTCCTTCCGTAAAGTTATTCAGTCTGAATTTATATTTACATACTTGAAAAAAGAAAAAATATCACTATTATTTCCTTTCTTGGTCACCTGTTCGTGGAGGAAGTTCATGATTCATTTAAAGAAAGTATTGATGTGTGGAATCGTCGGATCGATCTTCGGTGGCGTTCTCGGATATGGCGAATCTACAACGGTAACAGCCATTTTTTCGATAATTGGTTTCATTTTTATTGTAATGCTATATGAATTGATTTACCTTATACATTATATAATTACGAAATTTCACAAATGCAGTGGGGAAACCACATTGCGCTCTCATGCTCATCGATACGATACCGATTTTTATGATGGAAATCTCATAAAAAATCCGTCATACAGAATCGATGAGCATGGCAATTCAAGTTTAGATGCTAGATGGTTATCTAGGGAGAATTAATGTGCGTCTATTTATTTATTAATTTATTCAAATTATCTTTCGCCTTTCTTTTTAGATATTGGAAATGTTTGGCAACGACATCGGGATCTTCAGTAACTTGTTCATTTGCATTTCCAAAAAGAGATTTATCTGTCGCAATGTGTCCTGATGGGTTTTCTTTAATGCCTGTAGATTTGTAAAAATCCTTCTTTGATTGATTTACTTCTCGGTCTAAAGCGTCGTATTTGTTAGAAATTTCCTTCTGCAATGGCGATGGGGATTCTTTGATTCTCACTTGTTCCTTTTCAACCCAGCTTTTTCCTTCTCGCTGTAAGCTTGTGCCGCTTGCATCGGCAACCTCCCCGCTGCCCCCTATTTTCCCGGAAGGTTTTTGATTCACCTTTAATTTGTTGTTTTTGTGAATTTTTATTAAATCCGGATTCAAAGACAGGTCGGATTTATCACGATGATAAATTTCTCGAACAGCTTTAAATGAATTCGGAAGATTAGATTTTGTGCTAGGAATAATCGGTGACTTCGCGATACTACCTAAATGCGAATCAAATAGTATTTGAGCGGAAGCGCTACTCTCGCCATGTGAGAGTAGCGCTTCAAACAAGTCGATGTTTTTAGGATTTTTTGCAAGATCGATGCTCATTAATTCACCGCGTTCAAATGCCCCGGAGACAGTTCTTGAATATTCTTCTTGTTCTCGAAGCGTTGCATCCGCTCTTTCAGATCTAGAAACAGAATTTGTCAATCTTGCAGCGATCTCTTGCCCATTTCTATGGTCCGATATTACCGAATTCAATAAGCTAGTATTTTTGGCAAGCATTTCTCCCCATTCCTTAAATTTTGTTACTTCTTCACTACTTAGTTTATTTTTGATCTCTTTTAGTTGTTGGTCAATCGATGCGACGTAATCCTTGGCACCACGAGCAGATATACCGACGCTTCCGACTCCAGGTATGCCGGGCTTAAACTCAACAGCGCCGCCAAATGCGACGGTTGCTACTTGCTGCTCGGTGGCCCCAGTTGCTTTGGCCACATTCTCGGCCACTTGGCGGAGCTCGTTCGTACGTTGTCCAAAACCTTCTGTACTAGCCCTGTTTGTACCTTTAGACGCGTTTTGAATACCAGAGGTTCCTTGCGAATGTGTTAGCGCGTCCGACAGGACTGCGGCTTTATCATTGGTGGCTGCGATGGCCTCAGACTTTGCCGCGCTAGCGGACTTCCTAGCGGCTGCAACGTGCTGTTGCGTAATCTTGGCGTCGACGATCTTCGAAACAGGCCCCTCATTGGCAAATGCTTTTCCTGCCGTGATTCCAGACAGTTCACCACCTGTATACGTGTTCCCCGAAAAATCATTTTGCCGACTTCTGAAGAACGGTGACGAGCGGACAGGCGCCAAGGTCATCTGGTCCATGGCGACATTTCCCATAGATACGTTGCCTGTTGCCGCCGAATTGGTGGCAGTGGTCACATTGCCTTGCAACAGGCGCATGCCATCGACGAGCGCGGTGCCGAAGTTCTCCATGCGCTTGAGGGCAGCCCAGGCAATGAAGGGAATGCTGATGGTCATATAGCCGACGACGGCTTCGCCAGAAATGGCGCTGGAAAAAATGGTCGAGGAAGTAGTCAGCGACAGGGCGTTGACCCCGTTGCCTACGCTGGCCGCGGCGGCCAAATCGCGCATTGCATACATGGTCGCAGCGTAGTTGAGGATGGCATACAACGGCGGCCAAAGCTGGATCCAAATCAGCACAGACGCATAGTTCTTGAAGCCAGCCACGGTATCTTTGCCGTTAGCCAGCATAAGGAGCAGGATCAGCAGCGGGAACATCGCGTACGCCACCACTTCGACCACGTTACGGATGACGGGCAGTGCTTGTTCAGCTATTTTCCCAGCATTGATCCACGCCGCATTGGTCTGAACCACCGCCTGCGCGCGGCCGACAGCCAGCAGCATCGTGGCCGGATCGTTGTCCTTTTGGCCAGCCAGAAGGCTAGTGTCGTTCACAGCATTGATGAGTGCGTTTTGGCGGATGATATCAGCAGCGCTGGCCGAGGCGTCGGCAATTTTTGCTTTCAGATAGGCTTGCTGTATCTGGTCCGCGATCAGGGCCGAGGCTACCGTCCCAGGAAGCGTCGGATTCATGCGGAATGCCAGTGTGCCCTGGATGCGCTGAACTTCGGCCGGCATTTTCGCCGATAGCTTTGTATATGCCTGAGGACAGGTGAGCACTTCCGAGGTACCGGCCGCATTCGTGACGCCGGTAAACCTGGCAGGATTGGGATCCCCCATGAGCGCCCAAACGTCACCAGAGGTCGCAAATGCTTCCGGTGACAGGTAGCCAGAGGCCAGATCGAACATCGTGCACTGGTGCAGAAAATTAATCAGATCGTTCCTGAAGTACGGACTTTGGAACACGACCTTGGACGTTTCGCGCACCAGCCGGCTGCCGAACATGAGTCCATTGTTCTGATAGCTCAGCTTATCCGGCATGCCGGCGGGCCCCGGAATCACCTGCATGGCTGTTTCTTCGAGTTCCGTCAGACTATTGCCGACCGTACTGGTCAGCGAAGCAAGCACCGCCAGGCCGAACGGGACGTTGTCGACGAATACTTCGGCCGAACCTCCCGTCTTGTCGACAATACCGACAGTGACCTTTGGCACTACGAGTACTGAAAATACCAGGACGACCGAGGCGAGCCACTTCCAGCCCACCATCTTTTCCGGGGCGAAGGCATAGCCTACCAGTGCGGCCACGAAGCCGCACACGGCAACGATGCCGAGAGCATTTCGGTAGGTGTTGGCGCCGACCATGGCGGCCACTGCATTCATCAGCCCGTACAAACTGTCCGAGTTCTGGTAAGCGAAAATTTCCCACATGACTATTTACCTCCTTCTTTTACTTCTCTACTTTTTATCAACGCAGATAGGCGGCCTGGCGTCCCAGCAGATCGAGTACCTGCTGCGGAATATTCGCGCGCATTTGCCGTGACAGTTGTTCCAGGTGGTTGGACACCACCGTGATAGAGCCTACTTTCTGGTAGACAAGGGCCTTTTCGCGGGACAGCTGGGCCAGCATGTCTTTGGCACGCAGCCGGATTTCTTGCGCTCTTATCTTTTGTTGGGTGTTTAACGTGAAATCCTTTTCGAGTGCCCCCATACCCAACCTGAGGTTCTTCTCGAGAAACATGTAGGCGTAATCCGCGGCAATCACATCCCGATAGGTGGCAATCAGCTGCTCATTGGCTGTGGCAGAAGGAAACGATGCGCCGATCGACAGCATGCGGTAGACAGGCTCACTGGTCTGGTTCACAAAACCGACCTCCGGCGACATGTTGGGAATCGGTGTGCGCGTCTCGATTTTGTAAGCGATAGAACGCATCAGTTTTTCAACCTTGGCGGTAAATGGCGTGTGGACGTAGGCGGGATCCACGGTAACCTGGTCACACGTTGTAAAATTGTTGCACCGCAACACTGTTTGGTGGACGTTCCCGCCGCCAGCGTCCGACTGGCCATAGAGCAGCTGGGAGATGGAAGTGAAGGTCGGAGCAATTGGGTTGTCGTCTCGTCCTTCCGGATAGAAAATGACGGTGCCGACCATGCTCATGACCATTTCCCGCTCTTTGTCGTCCAGGTAGTTGCCGGCGAGCTTGAGCGATTCCCAGGTGAGGTTGCCGACGAACGGGGCCTTGTTTTTGACCAGGGGATCGGAAGATTTGCGTGCCGTATCGAGAATGGAGCCCTTGTCGGATTTGCAGCGAACGGCTGCGGCGGCATAGTCCGATTCGAGGCCCAGCGAGACGGCGATGTCCTCGCAGGCCTTGCTGGAGCTGAACCCCGTGGCCTCGGCGGCCGACGAGACCAGGGATTTGGCTGTGTTGCAGGAATTGATTTGCGCATTCGTCATCATGGACTCGAGGTTTTTGGTCCACTTGGTGATACCGCCGAGTAGCGGGGACACCGATTCGAGCGCGAGCTGAAACGCTACGCCTGGCAGCGCGGAGGTGACGTTTTTGAGCATGTTCTTGAATTCGGCCGCCGAAATGTAGGAGAACGAGCCGCCGAAAAGATCGATGCCACCGCAGCCGGCTTTGGCCGTCGGGTAGTTGATGGCCATGAGTTGGTATGTCTTGTTCGGCGCGCGCAGCATCAGGCTGCCGCCGCTATAGGTGTTGTAGACCTGGCCACGGAAGGCGCCCGGCGCAGAGTAGTTGCCTATCGCGCCGAGGTCGTTGAACATCTTGTTGACTTCGGCATTCAGGTCACCGGCGAAGGCCGGATGGGTGTACAGGGTGCTGGTGGACAGGGATAGTGCGATGATGAGTTTGCGCATAGGCATGATGAGCTCCTTAACGAGATGAGTAATTGGTTGTCAGCGGCGCTTCGACGGCTTCTGCGGCGCGCGGCCGCAGGGCGTCGATCCGTTCCACCAGCTGGCCTTCCGACAGCACACCAAAACCGACCGGCATGATCTTGCCGGTGATGGGCTGTGCCAAAAACAGCGCCGGAACTTGCTTGACGTTGAGCGTGGCGGCGGTACCGTTGTCGGTGCGGGCATTGGTAAAGCCCGGCACCGCGCCGCCATCCAGGCTGACTGGCAGCACCTGGATACGGTACTTCGAGGAGAATGCCCGCAATACCGGCCCATAGGCATGGCAGTACGGACAATCGCCACGGAAGAAAAACATCAGGATGTGGTCGGTCCCGATGTTGGCGAGGGCGGATGACCGCTCCTGCATCTGCACCTGTTCAAATACCTCCAGCGCCTGGACATTGACGGGCCGGCCCTGCGTGGTGGGGTCCAGGTCCGGATTGGCCCACGCCACTTTCTGCGACAGGTCGGCGAACAGCGAGGCATTCCTGAGGACCTTCGATTCGAGTTCCATGTAGCGGCGCACATTGGCGACAGTGGGATGCATGACGGCGACGGCCTTGAGCTGTTCCAGCTGGACCTGCAGCTCACGCAGCGCCTTGACTTCAGGCGGTGGCTGCGGCGTGGTGGGCTTTGGCGGCGCGACTGGCGCAGGCGGGACCACTTCCTTCTGCGGTGCGTGCACTGCCGGGTCGTCATAAAAATGCCAGCCGCGCCGCACATCGGCTTGCGCGCCAGCAGCGCGGCCTATTGCAGGGACACTGGCGGGAACCTGGGCGTGTACTGCGCCGCAGGCGACCAGCACTGCCAGACAGTAGGGATACCTTCTCATGGCGTTTTCTCCAGACGCAGATTGGCGGGCGGCTGGCCATTGCGGCAGTAATTGATGCCGATATCGATCGTTTGCCTATTTGGTGCCTGCCCCGGTGCGAGCCTGACGCCTTCCTGCCACAAGCGGACGTTGAGCCGGCGGCAGCCGTCCTGGGCGTAACGAGCCAGTGTCGTGACATCCATGAAGAGCGCAGAGGTGGCAGAGAAGCGCCGGGTGATCGCGTCCGCCAGTTCTCCCGTCAGCATGCCGGCTGCACGGCCGTCGGGTGCATCGATGGCCGCCAACATCAGTACTCTCGGATCGTTCACCGCCACGCGGGGTGTGGCTTCCGGAGCCGCACTGGTTGCGGCGCAGAGCATGGCGGAGCAAAGGGCAAGCAAAACCTTGCACGTCGTGGTTCGATTCAGCATTTCCCTCTCCCCAGATAACAGCTTGGCGCGCGCTGGCCGGCAGCGTCCTTGATTGCCGCCACGTTGGGCAGCGTCGGCACGATCGAGGCATAGAACTCGGTCAGATCCAGCTTCGCAAAGTCGATGCTTTGCAGTTGCGCCACGCTAAAGCCGGAACAGGCAGGATTTTTGGGTGCTCCCCAGCCCATGCCGAGCTGCGCCCTCCCCTGTTCGTTAATCATCCTGGCCAGGCGCGAGTTAAAACAGCATTTAGAGGTCGTGTGCTCGATGCACGACACGCATTTACCCAATACCCGGATGCAGGAGCTGCACCAAGTGCCGATGGTGTGACAAAGCTGGGCGCCCTCCTTCATCGCCAGTTTGCCCTCGCCGGCGTTGCAGGACATCATCGAGACCGCGATGTACATCACCGCCGTCATCGCCAGGCTCCACGGATTGAACGCGATCGCCAGGTGTTCGGTGGTGGCCAGCGTGATCGATCCCGCCGGCAGCGCCGTGCCATTGACGGCCACCGTCACGCCGAACGTCGTATAACTGCCGCTAAAACCGCCACTGGTCAGCAGTGCCTTGGCGCCTTGCGTGATGAACTCGCGGTTGCCACTGTTCATCAGGATGTCGAATACCAGGCGCGAGCCGATGCCAAACAGGGACTGGTTAGTAAAGTGGGCCCCGGCGCCATCCGTATAGCAGCAGTTTTTGAGGAGCCGGTTGCGGCAGGTATTGCCCTCGCCATTGAACAAGGTCATGGTCTTCGGATCGAGATAGACGCCGGCCTCGCGCACGGCCTCCATGTAGGTCATGACCTGCGCAAAATCGACGTCGTTCGTATAGCTGGTACTGAAGCATTGCGTACCGAGGCAGAACGTTTTTGGCGCACAAGTGGCGCCAGCGGGGCAGCCGGTGGTGTACGCGGCCAGCGTCGTCTCGGCACTCAAAGGATCGCGGGCAATGGCTTGCGCGGCGGCGATACTCGGATCGGTGGCCAGCACGGGCGGGCGCGGCGTGTTGGCCGAGTTCAGGGCGCCCACTTGCGCCGCGCAGGCCGGGTCGCCGGGTGTCAGGGCGCAGGCCGCCAGGTGGGTACTGGCATCGCTTTTGAGGTCACTCTTGCCGTGGTAGACGGTTTCGGGTGGCGTCAGCGTATAGCCGGGCACGTGGGCAGTGGCGCTCTGGGTGGTGACGCTGGCCCGGGCCGCCTGGTTGGCAGCCGTGGCGCCGGCCAGATCCTGGTTGACTTGCGCCAGGACAATGGCAGGCTGCATGCTGCTCAGGCAGCAGGCGGTCGTCAGGGCGATCAGGCGGCGCATGGCTATTTCCCCATCTTGTCCAGGAAGCGGCCGGCGCTGCCGGCAAAGCGCGGTGCGCGTTGCTGGATGGTTTTGAGCGCGTATTCAAGCGAGACGTCGCCGGCGACGCGGACATAGGCATCCGGTGCGAAACAACTCCCTGCCCCGCAGACCTGGGCGGGCGCGCCGGCACTTAGTAAAACGAAGGTCGGTGCCTGGCGTACGGCAAAGCGGTCATATGCCTGCGGATCGATTTGCCATGCCACCTTGCGCTCACCCATGATCTTTTGGGCATGCGCCACAGTTTTGACCAGTGATCCGTCGTCCAGCCCCCGTAGTAACAGGGTCGCGTGCAGCTTCGCGGCCTGCATCGCCAGCATATGAAGAGCGGCTTCCGGCATAGCGAAGGTCACAAAGACCAGCAGCCGGTCGCCATTCAACGCAGAGAGCGCGATTGGATTGGATGCCGCTTCGTAGCCTTTGGCAATGGCGCCCAGATCGACGGGTGGCGTGGGTCGAGGCTGGGGCAAGGCGTCGATCCGCATCCGTGGCGTAGTGGGAGTTGGCCCTGGCGGCAGGTCTTGCGGCACAGGATTGGCCCGTACCGCGCGAGCGATATCCTGCTCGGTGATGACCGGCTGGAGCTGTTTGGCGCGTTCGATCTCCGCGTCGGTGATCGTTGGCATCGCCTGCGCCGCCACGGCCTGGGCCAGAAACAGTACACCTAGCCCTGCCATGGCACGCAGCGCAGCAGGCCTGGCGCCCGCAAGGGGCACTTGGATTGGATTAGTAGCCGACACAGCAGTTCCTTTTACGAAATAACATAAACGCAAAATCTTCGCCCTTGACGGGGTATTCTTTGCCCGCTCCCCAGGCGATGGTGGTGCGCCCAAAAGGCTGGCAGCATTTGCCCAGTTCCTTGTCGGTGGACGGAATGGGATATGTCAGCTGGGATTTGTAGGCCGTCTTGTCCATTTCCGGCAGGAAGTACGGGCCGCACAGCCCTTTATGGCCATGCATGCCCCATGTCAGCAGCTCGCGGTGCATCTTGGCGGTGAGGCGCTGCATCATCAGTTCGGCGGTGCGCACCCCACCTACGTGGTAGGCCGCGTGGCCATCGAGCGGGAAAAGACCTCCCTGGCAGCCGGCGCACCAGAACAATTCCGAGCGGCCAAATCCCGCCGTGGCGGCAACGCAGTCTGCGGCGCAGGCAGCGACGGCACCCGGATTGGCGAACAGCACCGTTTCCGGATTGATAATTAAGGTGAGCTCATCATCTCCCCACAGAGGATCGACCTCGGTCATGTAGGCGATATCGAAGGAGCCGGCCTCCAGGCAGGGAAAATCGGCGACCGCCTTGAGCCAGTACATGACAGGATTGACATAAAAATGCGCCTGGTAAAAGGCGTCCTGGGCGCCGCCTGCGTCCGTGGCCCGGGCGGCTTCCGGCGCAGGGATGCCCGGATTGAGATCGATGCCACCGAGGGACACCAGGCAGAACGGTTTGCGCACCACTTCCACGTGGCGCACGGGTTCCCAAAAGCCGATAGACAGGCCGATCACCGGATTGACTTTGCACGAACAAATCGGACTGGACGGATTGGCGGTGTCTTCCTGGCCGCCCAGGTTGCCCAGAGTGACGCTGCCCAGGGAAATCGGCAGGATGCATGACCAGCAGATATCCGTGATCGGATTCGGAAAGGCGCCAGTGCAGGTACCGACCGGCGCCGGCTGGGCATGGCCTGACCCGATGAGGAGCAGGATCAAACCGATGGTGTGTTTTAGTAGGCTCATCTGGCCACCACGATTTCGTCGATGCGCAGGCGCATGCCTTCCTGGTACACCAATGCGGGGACATGCCGGATGCCAAAGTGCCCTACTAATCTGCCCTGCTGATCGAAGTAGATCCGCGTTTTCCACTGTTTCATCAGCTCCAGATACGAACCGCCGACGAGTACCGGCTTGATCCGCGCGCCATCGCGCTGGAGCAGGCTGCGCGCCATCCTTGTCTGTGCAGGATCGCGCGCGTCAAAAAACAGCAGCTTTTTCGACATGGACGTGATCGAAAGCGGGTTGGTACGGGTGCCGGCGGGGAACAAGACGTGACCTTGTGCGTCGAGGATGTTCTTGTCGAGCACATAGGTGGGATCAACATAGACGGTTCGTGGTGCCTTCGCCGGCGTCAAACCTGCCACCGGTGCCGGGTTGGCCACGGCCGCCCTGCCTTTGGCGATCGCGTGCTCCTGCAGTGCGTGAAGCTGGCCGCTCTTTTCCAGCGCGCGCAGGCGCTGGGCAATCATCTCGAGCAAGTTTTGCTCGGCAATCGGATACGTCGGCCCGATCGCGGCCAGCTCCTCGGCATCTGCCAGTGCTCCCATGAGGCCACTGGCCAGCAACAGGATCGACAAGGCGCGCATGGCCAGTTCACCACATGGCAGACAGCGGAAGCGCCGTGTCACTAACGTCGACTCAAGCAATGCCATCATTTTCCCCTTGCGTCAAAAGATCGGAATCACGACGCCCAAGACCGCGTCGGCGCGTACGAGGCCATTGATGCTGTAGCGTGAATCGAAGCTGTCCGGACTGGTGCCTTGTACATAAAAATACGATGGCGGAATCACCATGTCGGCGATGGGATCGAGCCGGAGGTGCTTGACGGTGGTATGCGTCTTGGCAATACCGACCTCCTCGCCATTGACGAAAACGTGGCGATCCCGGACGGTTACTTTGTCGCCGGCCACGCCGCGCACGATCTTGAAGAACGGTTGGTGGTACAGGCCAGGGAAGATGCGGTAAGCCGCCCCTTCGAATGCATAGACCACATAATCCCCGCGACGGATGCCGTCCGCCCGGTAGTCGACCACTGCGACCATGTAGGGCAAGCTGGGGGTCACGTTAAACAGGATGGGCAATCGCGGTGTGGCATCGATAAACAGACGCACATAGGCGAGTGTCCAGATCACGACCAGCACCAGGTACAGATACCAGCGTCTGCGCACATGCTGAAAGAAATCGCGGGTCACAGTTTCACCTTTTTTCTGAGCAATGGAGTGAGATCGATCAGCGTCGCGCGGCTGCCGATCACCGCCGTCTTGTCGACCACCAGGCATGCGCACTCTTGCGGCAATTGCGCCAACGCAGCAGCAAAACGGGGGACGAATCGTTCAGCGTCAGATATCGCCTGCCGTCGCTCTATGTCGGTACGGCTGTTCGTCATGGCTTTAAAGACCTGTTCCTGCTTTGCATTGAAGACGTTCGCCACGTCGACGACCCCGATGACCAGCATCGGCCGCAGCACCAGCCGGTCATATGCCGCAATACCGATCGCCACGAAGCAGGCCGATACGAAGATGTTGATCAGCATGAGTCTCATTGGAGTCCCCTGTCGGCCAGTACCCGGGCGATGGCCTCGTCGATGGAGTAGCCTTGGGCACGCAAGGCATCAATCGGCTTGTTATCGGCGAGTTTGTTCGAGAAAAGCAGCTGTGTGGCTGGATCAATGACCAGGCGTACGACGCCTTCACCGATCGGCGACGAGACATACATTTCCGCAAAGGCGCCCGCCTCGGTGCGTAACGAGTTCAATAGCCGTTTCTTGGCGGCGTCCATGACGATGCGCTTGTTGCTTTCCAGGATTTCAATCGACTCCGGTTTTTGCCGCAGCAGGAAAACCCAGTCGGAGCAATTGAAAGCGGCCGTCATTTGCACCGAACCGTAATAGTCATCGGCACCTTGTGTCGCCGTGCCCAGTGCACCGCCATACTTGCGCGCACGCCGGGCTGCTTCTTCTACCACGGCGGCCTTGACCGGGTCGTCTGCACCGATCTCTCCAAGCTGCTGCTTGAGCTCATCGATGATCAGGAGCTTCTTGCGATCGCGGTTCAGGTACATCTCGCCGGTGATCTGGTACATCAGCAGGATATTGACGACGGCATGCAGATCTGGCTTGCGTTTGAGTTCTTCGTTTTCGATCACGACGAAGTCATTCGAGAAGTCGACGTTATTCTTGCCCTCGAAGAATCGTTCATGTTGCCCGCCCTTCGAGTATGGGTTGAGCATGATGGCAAGATCGCGGATACGGTCATCACCTTTGATTTCGAGTTCGGCTATACTGCCGCTCTTGAATGCGTCGCGCAAAGCGGTGATCGTCAGATCATTGCCGTAGGATTTCCATAGCTTCAGCAGGACCGTTGAAATGGCCTTGTATTGCACTTCTTGCAATTGCTGACTCATGGAACACATCTTCGCCAAGGCGGGTAACAGCATATCGATGTCTTCGTGAATGTCATTGACCGCCGTAAACGGGTTCAATATGATCTTCGAGCGGGGGCTGAACTCCACGTGCGTGCCATTGGCTTTCTTACACAGTTTTTCGAATGAGCGCCCGAGATCCAGCAGGCGCACTTGCGCACCGCCGGATCGGTATGACCAGGCGATCTCGTTGAGGGTGACGGACTTGCCGGACCCTGGAGCACCGACGACGGCAAAATTGTAGTTGCCCAGGTCGTTGTCATACAGGTCCAGCGTCACGAGCTGGCCGCGGCGGCCGGCAAAGATGAGCGTTGGCGTGTCGGTTCCACGCCATTCCGCCAGCAGGGGCGCGAGATGGATGGCGTTCGCCATGGATTTGCGCGTTACCCGCTTCATCTTCTTCATATCATTGTGGAATGCGGGCGTTAGGGTCATGGGCAAGCTCGCCAGCAGCGCCTGGCGGTGCATGTACACATCGGCATTGAGTTCAAAGCCGCTGGCACGCCAGATGGCCTTGGCCGCTTCCGCCGCCGCCGTCGCCTCGGCGGGTGGCGAAAAAATGGCCAGTTGGTGGTACATCGAGACAAGGTTGCCGCCGACATCCATGGCGTTGGCGACGGCATTCCAGTCTTCCTGCTTCTTCTGCACGTCCGGCATGATGGCGGCCATCTTGCTGGCCGCGTTCTGTGTCGCGCGGATATGGTTCGCCGTAATCAATGTCCGCGTCGTGTTCGTATCGAGGATGTGCACGCCCATGGTGAGCAGGAACGGCGCACGGTACTGCAGTGCCGGTTGCATGACGTGGCCGATGAGCGCGCCCATCTGCCAGAGGGGGAAACGTTCCGGAAACGACTTAATGGAGAAAAAGCGTGCTTCTACGTGCTGCGGCTTGCCTGGCTTCGAAAACCGGATACCTTCGTTGGTCGGGTCCTGGACGGTATCGAAGTCGACAATCTGATCTCGCAGTTCTCTTCCCTCATCGTAGTGAATCCATGGGGTGACACCATCTGTGAGCCGGTGGGGATTGGTGAACAGTGCGCACCAGTTGATTAAGTCGGCCGCTTCGCATACGTTGCTGGGTATAGACGCGGCGTCAAGGGTGCTTGCCATCGAGTCGCGCAAACTGATCGCCGCTTCGCGCTTGCCGATATCATCGGCGCGCCCATCCGTCGTGACGCTCATCATCAGTCGAAAGTCGCGCAGCGTAAAATGAAATCCCTTGGTCAGGGATTTCTGGCTCCCGGCCAGCAGATGGTGCACGCGCTGGCGTGCCAGCTGGCGGTACAGGTTGCTGTTCCGTGCCGGCCGCCCCCACTGCTGCGAGTTTTCATACTGATCCTCGTCTTCCATGCGCATGTTGGCATATTGGATCAGCGGGGCGCGGATGTCCGGCGAGCCAAACAGGTGAAATTGCACACCCGTGTTGGCGGGACAGTTGGTATACAGGCTTTGCAGTACTTCCACCATGCGCTCATCGGCGCCGGCCTGGGGCATGAGTTCGAGCATGAAACCAAGCTGGTGATGGCGATTGATGAACAGCTGCTCGCTGTCGACATACGGACCGTACGGTAGCCAGCTGGCAAATTGATCCTTGGAAAATGCCTCGCCTCGGCTTAATCCAAACAGATCCCAGAGGCCAGCGCGGATCCCTTCGCCATCGTTTTCTGGCATGAAGAACTTGAGCATATTTGTCCTCTCTGAATGCAATATCGCTATTGGTTTGTTGCCGGCATTGGAGACGGCGCGCCTTCTGGAACCGGCGTGACGGCCCCGACTGGAGGATCGGCAAGCGCTCCCGCTGGCAGCGAGGTTGGCCGTGTTTCGGCGCCGGAGTTGGCCTGTCCGGAGGGAGACGCTGTACCCGGAGATGACGCCCGCTGAGGTGCGGGCGGTTTCAAGGGCGCATAGGCATCACGGATCTGCCGCTGCGCATGGGCGATCTGCCACCTGCCAAGGTCTGTCTGCAGGTAGACAAAGGACTGATCGTGGAGATCATGGTCGCTGTCCTCCCAAGGCTTGATCCAGAGCCGCATGACGCGCGGCGGCGAGCGCAGCGCGGCGGGCTCGAACGCAGGCGATCCCTGCATGGCGCTGCCGCTAGTTGCAGCTTTTAGCATCGTGTACATGCTGCGCGGGGCGGCACGCGGCGTTCCCTTTGTGGGTGCCCCAGTGGCCGTCCCACCGCCGCCCGATGGAAACGAGTTGTAGTAATTGCCGGAGACAGAGTTGCACTGCACGCCTTCCGGCGCCTTGCAGGCATATTCCGACTTGCCGCCCAGGCCTGTCATGTCGCCGCACCCGGCGAGGAGCGTCAGACATACCGTTGCGGCGGACAGGTTGTTGACGCGGAATGAAATCGATGGGATCCGTTGCATGATTACTCCTTGAGGTTCTTGCCGGATGGAAGGCTGGAGGCGGCTTGCGCCAGATGGGCTTCAATTTCGTTGGCACTGATCAAACCGGTTTCCCGCGAGCCGTCAGCAAAGAAGAGAGTCGGCGTGCCCTGCACGCCCAACTTGCTGGCCAGGGCCAGGTTACGGTCAAGCGGATGGGTACATGGGACAGGTGCGCCCTGCCCGTCCAACGTGCCCTTGACGGCGCTGCGCCAGGCAGCCAGGCGGTCGGGAGCGCACCAGATGCGCAAAGGTAAAGCCTGGTCTTGGAATGGCACCATGAAGTTGTAGCTGCGCAGATTGGGGATCTTCGCCAGTTCTGGTTCGAGCTGGCGGCAATACGGGCAATGCGGATCGGTGAAGAGATAAAGGACGCGTTCGCCCTTGCCCTGCGTGGTGACGATCGCATCGGCCAACGGCAGCTGGCGTACATCGATCGCCGCTGCAGTCGGTGCTGCCGGGCTGGCAGCGTTGCTCCGCTGCTGCAGTTTCGGTGCGGTCAGGTCGCGCATGGCGCGCAGATCGACCAGCCGGCCAAATATCATGTAGTTGGGGCGCGTATCGACGACGAAGCCGACGTTGTCTCCCATCCACACCTCGAAGACGTGGGGGATCGGCGTCGCCGTGACCGTATCAAAGGCCGTGCCGGGATAGGCTTGCTTGAGCGCGGCGAGCAGTGCGTCTTCAGTGGTGCGTGCCTGTGTGCCAAGCGCGGCCGTGCAAGCGAGTGCGGCGAGGGCCAGTCTAGTCGGCATCTTCATTGGGAACCTCCATCGTGCGCTCGGCAAGGCCGAGCTGATCCTGCCGGTCCGCGTCGCTGCGTGACATTGGCCGTGCAGGAAGGCGCACGCCGCGGGTCAGCACCACGTCCACTTTGCGGCCCGCATGCACCTCGATGACGGGAAACGTCTGTTCGGCCAGCCGGATGTAATAGTTGGCCAGGTTGTTGAGTGCGCTCCCCATGCCACTGCCAATGCCGCGTCGGAACTGGTCGCCGGTGCCGCCGGTCGTCGTCGACAAGGTGCCAAACGGCGAGGTCGTAAATGAGCTGTTGCCTTGGGCGAAGCCCTGGCCGATGCCGCTGACGATGCCTGCGCGCAGGCTGTTGGCCAGCAGCTGGCCCTGTTTGGAGACGAGCGTGCCGCGCAATCCCAGATTGCCGTCCTCGCCAAAGATGTTGCCCTCGATCTTGACCTCGACCACCGAGCGGTCATAGCGGATGCAGGAGAGCACGTCGGTGCGCAAGTACGCGCGTTCGGAACTGATGTCGCCATAGCCGGAGGCCACCACAAAACATTCCTTGACGTCCGCGCGGAACTGATTAGGCAGGATGGCAGCGGCTGAAATCTTGATGAGTGCCGGCAGCGGATTGCTTTGGGCCTGGCCGCCCGTCGGCGCATCGATCCCGCCGAGCAGTTCTCCCGGCAGGATGCCGACTGGTAGGAAGTCGTCCAGCGTGTTGGCCGGTTTTACGCCATTGCCCCCGGCCTCCTTGGCGGCCCCGGTGTTCCCACCGGAGTCTGTCGCGGCGCCCAGGGACACGCGGATCATCGGCGCGGGCGTCTCCGGTGGCTCGTTTGGCCGCAGTACGCCGGTGTTGCCACTGGCTACGTCGGTGGCGGGTGGTCCTGGCGGCGCGTTGCCACCGAGTGGCGTGCCGGGAGGGTACTGCAACGGAGCCGGTGCCGATGGCTGGGGAATGGGCGGCGTGACGGGCGCGGGCGGCGCTGGTGGCGGCGCTTGTTCTGCCGGAGCGGCCGTTTTTGCTTCCAGATCTGCCAGGCGCTTGAGCAAGGCCGCTTCGACGGCCTTGCGATCGCTGTTGATTTTGTCTTGCACTTCCTTGTCACTGTCATATTGGGCCAGCTTCTTGCCGGCATTGCCGACCCATTGATCTTCTGGCGAGATCTGGCCCGGCACCATCATGCTGGCATCATCCACATTGACGGTGGCGCGTTTGTCGGTCGACTTGGGAAGCTGCCGGGCGGGGCTGCCGGACTCGGAATAGGCCAGTACCGCCCATAGGACGCCAATGCAGGCTGTCACGATACTGGCGGCGGCCAGGTACTGCTGCTGCCTGGGCGTCAACCGAGCCGTGAAGGATTTCAATGTTGGCATGATGCGCATGGCGGTTCACTCCCCTGCCCGAATGACGTAGACCCGCGTGCTCTCGTTCGGACGCAAGTTGAGGTTGTCGATGGCGACGGCCAGGACATCGCCATCGTCGCGGTCAAATTCCTGTTCTGCGAGCACCAGCGGCGCGCCGCTGACATTGCTGAGTACATAGGTCTCGCCGATGAGGCCACGGCCTTCAAACTGGCGGATGAGCTTCATTTCCGCTTCCGCCCACAACAGGCGCGCTTCGTCGCGCTCTTCCATCCGGACGTCGTCGGGCACCTGCTCGGAAGCCATGAACATCAGCATCGATTTCAGGGAGCGGATGAACGTGGCGGACCTTGCCGGCGCCTGGCCAGTGGCATTGGCTGCTTTGCTCTGGCGTCTGGCCGCCTTGTCCGAGATCACGATGGTGTCTGCGGGAATCTCCGCGCGGTTCAGGCGCAAGGTGTAGGTGGCCGTAGCGGAAGAAATAAACAGGTTTATCGGCTTGGCAGCAGTGCCCACCGGCTGAATATAGATCACGCCTTTTGCCAGATCGCAGGCAAGCGACAGCTGGCCGCCGGGATTGACGGCCGTGCCGGCGCCTGGCGCTACGGGCAGGCTGGCGTCGGCAGGTTTGGACGCACAGTTGCTGCTTGAATAAATGTTGCCGACGACGTCGATGATCTTGCTGCCCTCGATGCGGATGCGCGTCGGTTCATGTGCGGCGATGACCGCCTCAATGGTGGCGCCGTCCCTCACCTCTCTGGTCTGGTCGGCCCAAGCGGGAAGCTCAACGAGCCCCAGCAGCAGCCACGCCAATGGCAGTATCCGGTTTTCCATCTTTCAACTCCTTAAAATCTTTCAAATGCACGCGCGCGCCACGGAAGACGAAGTCCGCACGGTAGGTCTTGAGGTTGTCAGAGGTATTGGCCCCGTTCACCTGGGTTTTGAGGTAACCGGTCATCGTCACCGATTGCGTTTCTTCGTCAGGTACGAGCTGCTGCATCTGGAAGTAGGTGCTCGCATTGAGCTTCTTCAGTCTTGCCGCCTCCAGATCCTGGCGGGTCTTGATGCTGCCGGCGTTCTCCGGCAGGCACCAGCTGAGCAGCATGTCCTTCTTCCATTCGATGGACTTCGGCGTGACGTCCAGCATCAGGTAGGCGATATAGCCCGACATCTGCACCAGGTAGTCGTTGCTGGCTTTGCCGTCCTCGATCCAGAATGTTTTATTGATGGCCGGCGGCACAATGACAGTGCGTTCCGTGCCCGCGATGCGGACAATGATGGTCAATGCCAGCATCAAGCAAACAGACAGGATGCCAATGGCCAGGCGCTGGTCGAACACGCGGCGCCGCAGGGCGGCCAGGTCATCCTGATAGGTTTCCAGTTTCACGGTGCTCTCCTTGGTCCTACCCGACCATCTTGCGGATATGCGAAGGCGGGGTCGAACGCATGGACGTCAGCGGACTGACAGGCAGGTACCAGTACGCCCAATGCAGGACAAAGGCCGGATGCTTGTCCGCTTTTTTGCGGCTGAGCCAGCGCGACACGGCGACGCCGGCGCAGACCGCGAGGAAAAATCCGAGTTTGCTGCTGGCCAGATAGCCGACAAAGATCGAAAGGAGGACGGGAAAGGCGACATCAAAGTCCCATAGGCCAATCTTCCATTGGTCGTCTAGCCGCCGGGGAATATAGGTGTCGGCTTGCATGGCGTCCTCCTTTTCTCAATGTGCGGTGTCTGCGCCAGCTTGGTTCACATCGTGGCGCCCATAATCGCGCCGCCGATGATCAGCCCGACCGCACCGAAGATGGCCATGCCGATGTAGAACAGCACCGGGCCGAAGTTGCGCAGGGCAGTCAGCGAGATCAGGGCCACCACGAAGCCGATGAAGCCGACCAGTGCTTTCACACCGGGGGCCAGTGCGGCCAATTGCGTCAGTGCTGACGTCAGCGGGCCGGTGATGCCGGTGAACGCGACGAGGTCGATGGCGGTGGCGGGAATAGCGGCGAGCAGGCCCAGGGTGATCAGGGTCAGCAGTGCCAGGACCTTGGCCGCAGTGGAGACGCGCAGGCCAAGCGGCCGCTTGCCGTGGTGTTTAAAAGGGAGAACGGTGACGTATTGCAGGGTGTTCATGTGCATTCCAATCGTGATAGTGAAGAAAACTGTCTAAAACTGTCTGTGCGGGCGGCTAGGGGATGCGGCATGGCGGCATAGGGGGACCACGCACGGGGCAGTACCACGCGATCTTGCCCGGCCGGCACGTTACCCATGCCGAGGTCAGGTTGACCAGGTGAGCTTCGTTCCTCATCTCGGCACCTGCCGAGGCGCGTCGGCGGTGAGGCTGAGCTCCACCCTCCGGTTGTTCTGGCGGCCCGTTTCGGTCGCATTGGCGGCGGCATAACAGCAGGCGCCGCTGCTTCCTACCTCAAGCTGAACTGCAGGTATGTGCAGATGGCGGCGCAGATAGCGCTCGACCCTGGTCGCGCGCTGGTGTGCGATGGCATCGTTCAGGGCCGGCGTCCCGGTGCTGTCTGTTCTGCCAGCGATACGAATATGGGATGCTGGCGGCACCAGCGTGAGAAATTGCTGCAGAATCTGTTGGGCCGTTCTATCGAGACGGGATGAGCCCGGCGCAAAGTACACCGCAAGTTCGGTGACATCAGACAAATCACTTTCGTTCGCTGCACTGGTACCTACGGGTACCCCTGCCAGTGTCCGCTGGGTGCTGGCTGCCGCGATCGTGGTTTGCGGCACCTCTTCAATGTGCGCATCCCGTCTTGCCAGCGTCTTGGGCGTGCGCGTAGGGCAAGCTGGATCGATACACAGGCCGTAGCGTGCCTGTCTACCGTAGTGAAGCTGGGTGATGTGCTGCATGTGGGACCCAGGCGTGGCTGCGCGAGTAGACAGCCCTGCAGCTTGTGGCTGGGTATGCACATTTTCGCAGGAGGCTATCAGCAAGCTGGCTGCAGCCATTCCTGTGGCAGCTAGTGTGGCATGAGCAATGGTGCGTCTCATGTCAACCCCACTGCCACCAGCGCGGGCTGCGTTGGGACGACCGATTCAGCTCGCCCATTTTTCTGAGTCCGGTACTTGGCCTGCGGCGTAGCGCGGTGTACTGTCGGCGGCTTGGTATTGGTCAGAAAGCCGTATACGCGCCAGGCGTAGCGGGTGCGCGTAGCCTGGCATTGGGCCGCATCAAGTTTGGTACACGAGGCGTTGTATGCGCCGATCGCCTCCCAGGTATTGCCGTACCTATGCAGCTTTTCCACGAGAATGCGGGAACCAGCATGAATGTTTTTACAGGGCTCATACAGTTCTTGCTCGGTCACCCCCAAATTACGTAGGACCCGTGGATCAGAATTGACACCCATATAGCCGACATCCACGGTACCGGTTTGGCGCAGATGGCGGCGATTGACGGCGTTCGGATCCAGTGACGATTCCGCTTGAGCAATCGCATAGAGCAGCGGTGCCGGCACGTTGTGGCGAACGGCGGCTTGTTCCCAGCAAGCCCAGGCAGGACCCGGACAAACGACGAGGAGCGCTATGAAGCATGAAAGAGGTCGTTCCATGGCAAGGAGCAGGCATAAACCCGAAAGCGTTGATCCACCCGGCACGCGCAGGCGCCAGACCATCGAGGGTGCACATCGGGTAAGCCTGGCATCAGCCTGGCAGGGTCAGTTCGGGTCGCATATCCGTTGACGGTATGCCTTGCACCTGCCCTTTATGGCAGATGCGATATTGCTCGCTCGGCGATGTTGCGCCGTGCCTGTTCAAATATTTTCCCTTGCGCCCCCTCTTCCTGCAGGGCCAGAGCGATGCATGCTGTCGTAAACTGCCCCAAGTCGAATCGAGGATGGGGATGCCGGTTCATTTCTGACTTCTGCAGCGCCAGCAACAATACATACTGGGCACGCCAAATTTCCTCCTGTCGACGTGGCATGCATTGATCGCGCAACACCAACTGGGTATGCAAAAAAGAAAAAATCTGCTTCGCATGTTCCGCCTGCGCGCACACTATCGCAACACACGCACTAATCAGATCGGGATGCCGCAACTTTGGCGAACAATTGTGCTGATGGCTGAACAGTTGGTCTAAGTGACGAAATTCCTCCATCCATACCAGCGTCCCGATTGTATCCTCGCACCGCGTAGATGCGACAGCAGAACGATGGGCAGCGGCCGTGTGAGCAGAAGATGAGGACGGCGTCGAGCGAAATTCAGTATTCATGGCGACTCGAAATCAAAATGGACTGCGTATGACATCATGCTAGCGTATCGCAGCCCCAATGTTTGTCCAAATAGTCGCGCTTTTTGTGGACTATTTGGATGAACCCAGGCCCCCTAGGCATGTAGCCACAGCTACGGGACTTCTCCTTCACACTCACGCATACTGTGCCACCATTTGCCCTGCCAGCCACGCGACCACACACAACATGGCGGGCAACAGAAGCGGGGACAGTGGAACAGGAAGCACACACGCTACTGCCATCAGACAAATCAGCAAAATCGCCGTGCCCATGGCTGCCGCGAACCACTCAGGATGCTGCTTGGCGAACTCCAAACGTTTAATACGCCGGCGCACCAAGGCGTCCACGATGCAGGCAGTGATCAGCACCAGGAACAGTGCCCACCACTGCACAAGGCCTGCCAGTCTATACAGCGCCAGCATGGTCAGCGTATCGAGCGAGCGGAAATAGCTGTTCTGAAAAAGCTGCAGACGCACCCGGCCCAGGCTATCGGCGACGGGTTGTGCTACCGGATCGCGCGTCACCTCGTGGATGTTGGACGATGCCGGTTGTGAGTCCAATGCGGCTTGATACTGAAACATGCGGCTCAACACGCGGCGTGCATACAGATCGCCCCAGCAGTCTGCACTGGCCATATGTTCCGCGCGGATCTGCGCGACAAATCGCTGAGGCGGGAAGGCTGACGGCAGGTACAGCACCAGCATCAGGAGCACGCTCAGCGAAACAATGGCCATCAACCGAATCAACATGCTTCACCCTCCTCCTTCTGATCGCGGCTTACATCGTCCTCGCCCGGGTCAATTAGCGTAAACCGCCCTTTGTAGACATGGCCGCCAGACACTGAGGCGAAGAACTGCAAATTGGGTAATTTACCCAGAATCGATGCCGGTACCAACTCGTTGACTTCCTCGCTCAACTGCGTTGAATCGACTGCCGTAAAATCCGTAAAGTGGCCATCCCTGGCCGTGTTGTGCCCGAATTTCATGCTATGGATGGTGGTCTGCCCCAGTGTTTCATTGATGAACTCCTGAGTGGGCTGATCTTTGGTTCGGAAGGCGATGAGGTTGTTCAAGTTCCCCAATGCCATGCGTGCCGCCTCCTGGCTACCAAGGCGTTTCGCCAGGTCGGCAATCGTCTGCATGGCAGCCGTGGTGTACAGCCCTCCTTCGGCACCTTTATTCAGTATTTCGATTAATGGTTGATTGATCACGTTCGATAGCTCATCCACAAACAGGGAAATGCGCCGCTCTCCTCCCAGGTTGTAGCGAATGCCTGAACGGGCAGCCAGGTCGGCCAGCGCCATGGCGCCGATTGCCGTTGCAACAGAAGGATCCGGCAACGAGTCCAGACAGAGAAGTAGTACATGTCCCGCGCGCTCGATCTTTTCCAGATTCATGATCGGCCGCTGATCATCCGCATCAAACGGGTCGGGAGACAGGCTTTTTCCAAGATCCCCGGATGTCAGCATGGACAAGATCGGTAAGAGATTGGCGGTTATTTTTTGATAATGTTCGCGGTTATGCTGAAATACCCGGACTTGGGAACTGACCACCGGATCACGCCTAGCCTCATGCACATGGTGATCGTAGTAGGTCACATACGCCAAGAGTTCATGGCTCGCGGCGGGTGTCGGCGATTTGATCTGCCCTCTCCGCGCCTTATCGAGCAAGCGCGCCATGTCGGGCGTACTACGCCACTGCATGCCAAGGAGCTGTTCGTAAAAACGCTCGAGTGCCTGTTCCAGGATCGGTTCGACACCTCCTTCAATGTATTGCTTCAGCTTCGCCAAATTCGGACGCTTCTCCAGTTGCACCATCCCTTGCACGACGACATTCACAGCGTCCCAACCAAATGCGCTGAACGTTCCAGCAGTATCGGGTGGCATGATTGACTGAATACGGGAAGCGACTTCGGTCGGCTTTTGCCAATTGAACGTAAAGTCGAGACGAACACCCGTTTCCGGAAAGGCTGGATGAAACCAAAGAAAGCTGTCTGGCTCGCGATACAGTTGACAGGCCTTCATGACCAGTCTCTTGAGGCGGCGTGAATTTTTCGGATCAATAATAATGACGACATCGCCTCGGCGGATAGCTTGAAAAATCAACCAGCCAAGGCATACCCCTTTGCCGGATTGCGTGGTTCCGACCACCAATGTCCCCCCTTCAAAGTTCTGCAGCGGCCGCACCAACAAGCGCTCTTTCGACTCAACACCATGAATCCAGGGCAAGCCAATCTCTACGTCTGATTGTGGATTGGGCTGATATCCCAGAGCGCGTATGAGCCAGGGAGAAATGGTCATCGCGCGGTAATCGATCTTGATCAACTCATAAAGCCGCTGAGAGTGCAGTGGCAACCAGATAAAACCCAAACCGAACACGACTTGTTCAGGATCGCCTGTCCATGTCACCAGCCGGGAAATTGAAACCATTTCCATCGCGCGGCCAGACAGCGCGGCACGCGTACGTACTACGCGCAAGGCTTGCCGGCAGCGAATCAACGCTATGAGTATTGAACAAAAGATGAGAAGAAAACCCGCACGCGGTGGCAAATGATCGGGTATCAGAAAGTAAAAAATGGCGGCGGCGAGCATCCATGCCAGGGCGGCAACGGCCTCAATGGGACTACGCCATGGCATTTCATACTGTCGTAGCAACATGGTCAACCTGCGTTCGAATTGATTGGGGTCTCCCCTACTCCATCCATGCCGTCGATGAATTGACGAGCGATAACCATTCCAGCCAGTTGCTTGCCATGCGGGTTGCGGTATTCAACAGATTCGGTTCCTGCCGGTCCCACCACCAGCATGTTGGCATCGGCAAGTGCGCGTAGCGCCATCTTCGCATCCACCAGTCGCGCCACGAAGGCGTCTAAGGGGACAAACAGGCCGGACGCCAGGGGATAACATGCTGGTGGCAAGCTCGTCTCATTGAGAGACTGCACGATCGCCTGCAATACCTTGGCAATGCCTGGATGTAGGCGAATCGGTGCGCGTAACGCGTATGTTTCCGTTGCTGGCTGGCTTGACTTGATATCCTTGACTTTCTTCACCTTTCCTTGGCGGCCATCTGTACTTGGTTCGATACCTGTGTCTCCCGCAGTTGGTATCGGTGCGATGGTTGGCAACGACAATTGACGATCGCTAGCATCCGGCGGCATCTCCTGTGCCCCGCTCTCTCCCTGAGCCTGGGACGGCGCCGCCTTCGCCTGCCGTGGTTTAGTATCATGCTCCGTAGCTCGCACCTCGTCATGAGTGCAGTCGACAGCAATATCCATGTCCAGCGGCACTGGTGGCGGGTGTAACACAGCAAGGACAACGCCTGGCGTCACCAACTTCAACGCCTCCAAGGGCTCAGGGGCGCTTGGTGGCCGGATCGACCAAACACACTCATTTGGATTCTTTGGCAGGACGATCCCGGCATCGCTCAAAATTTCCATGGCATCGACTGGCGAGGCAGGCAAGCCGTACAATCCCTCGTCCTCCAACAAGGTGAGTATGTCGCTCATACCGTTCGGCCACACCAGAAACAAACCATCCCGCCCGAGCCACATGCGGGACCGATCCGCGTTGGGCACCCATCCCTGATGAGACTGCACCAGCTCGCGCATCGCGTTTAGGAGAAACCTCGCAAGGTAGGCCCGCGCCCGCGCCCTACCTGCCGGCGCATCAGCGTCGCGCAAGTCGCGGTGTATCACCAAAGTCGATGCTCGATTGACGAGATGGTCAATGACGTTGTGATCCTGATACCTCACTTCTCCACTGATCGCTGCGAGCATGTGAGCGACGATCATCGAACCGTCGTGGGTCAAGTAGGCCAAGGCATCTGTCGGCAGGATCATCGGTAGCGCGAACAACGATAGGGCGCGACATTCCTGCCTGGCCTCCCCCCATCTGACGAACAGACGGCCGACCTCGTGTTTGTGGGTCCATTCCCCGAGGGCTATCAGGTATGGTTGCCATACGGTTCCATGCGCATCACTGACGACGACGCTGTCGAGCGCACGGAATAGGTACGCGCATAGTCCCGCGATAAAGGTGCCAAAGCGCCAGCGTGGCTCCAACTGTCGACGAGTCGATATCGTCGCCCTCCCAGCAAAGATCTGCGAATCGGTCGCTTGCAGTGCAAAGAATGCGGTCTCCAGAGATAATCGTAGTAGGCCTCCGGAGCGAGCAAAAAAACTGTCCTGCGTCGCCGGCAACACACTCACGTAGGCAGTGTAATTCCTGATGAGCGGAAGCATTTCCTCGGCAAAGGTATTCGCGTCGCCTCCATAAGCCAATTTGATGCGCCCCAGGATATCCCGATTGTCGTCCAAAATCGCATCGACACTGCGGGGACGCATCCCGCCGTCACGCGCATGACCAGTTTGGGGCAGTGAACGTTGCGGACATATGGGTGCGGCCTGACGGCTGCGATCATATTGACGATTGCGGCCAAGCCAACCCAGGTATTTGAGGAAATTCACAGCGGCCATAAGGATCACTCACGTGGCTACATGAGCATTATGGCTATGCAAATCGACATACATCCAAGTGAAAGCCTGACTTCTACTGCGATCATTCGTCGACAACATATAGAGGAATTCGCCGCTACAATGCCCCTGCCAGATTCTGGCTGCTCCATTCGTGTCGTCGACGCCAGTAGGGCTTGCTGCTCCTTCGTCCGAGCTCGCGCGGCAGGCAAATACACCCAAGATATTTCAGCTCAGAGCACGAACAAGATACCGCTCAACTTGGTTTGATCATTGATGGGTAGCGAACGACCTATTGGCGACGCTAGATCTAAAGTAAGGTGAGCCGCGATATTGGATCGGAGCTTATCGGTCAGCAATGCTGAAACAAGCGGGACTACTCTACAATGAGCACGCTGCCCGTTCTATGCCTGACTGCCGTGTACGTCCGCTTTCGCCTGCGGATTCAATCGGTAAATACGCACAACCATTACTGCTCAACTATAGAGAATCACTGAGCAAGCGATCCGGTGATTGAACCCGTGCTAGGGACAGGGGTAAGTCAGGTTTACCGACAAAGCTCGATTGGATACGAGAATCAGTGGCATAGCGTTTGACGAGCTTGCAAAAAACGCACCCGGAGTGATCCGCCGATGTATCCCCGAGTGCGATCAGATAACGACAACGGCACCGCGCGCAGATATGCAGAGCCAACTGCGATGATTGTTGGGTCCAGATCCCCTCCACACTAGCGATCAATTCGAAAGCGCGGTCAAACGAGATGCTGGAACGGCCACTCCATCGCTCTCGATACATCTTGTAGGCGCAGACCATGGCCTTCCGTGCCGAACACGCATGCTGTGTGCGCAGGAACTGAAAAATACTAGCAATCAGTGACGCCTCAGCGCGTTGCACTAGCGTTGCCATATGGTACCAATCCTGCGAACTAGGCCATCGACCTCCGGTGGCCGCCCGGTCATTGTAGAAATATTCCCGCAGCAGTGTTCCACTCAATCCGGTCAAATAGGCGACGGTTTTCATCCGTGCACCCAGTTCGACACAGGACTTTGCAAGCTGCAGGGCCTGTATGTGCCGCTCCGCATGTTCGTATGCCATAGGTCACCTATGGCATACGAACTTGAGCTGCAACGGCCTGGCCGAGACGCGCTGCGCCACGGGCGAGAGCCGGATCAACATTCCCGACGCGGCACAACGTCATGGCCAATACGGGCGGCGTTTCAAGGAGAGTTTTAAAATTAGCTATCGGCTTAAAAAGGCTTTCATGCGACATGTTCGCAGCCAATAGTTGCAATGAGTCAACACTCATTGCCGCGAGCGTCTCGGCTGATGCAGTGTCAAGGTGATAGGTGCAACAAGTGGCCAGGGGGTCATGCTTGAGACCCACCTGGATAGTGAGTAAGTAATTCAAGTTGAGGTACTGCACTTCCGTGTATCGAATCGCGTCTTCCATGGTCCACCCCGCTTTGCCCCGCAATGGCGGGGCGTGGTCATTCATCCGGTTTCCGCTGTGCACATCTGCCGTGTCGCTCAACTGATAGGCGAAGTCATGGGTACGAGGACTACGCGCAAAGGCAATAGCACATTGAAAAAGACTACTCCGCAAAAATCCAAAGGTCAATAGCAACTGCTAATTGAATTAAAATATTTACGTGCGCCTTGGCAAAAATTCACTGGAGGAAACGCGATTCCCGTCCTAAAATCAAACTCAACCAAATGAAAACCTGATCGTAACAACTGCTACAAATAATCTACAAATAAACCAAGGTCTCTCACTTTACCCCTGCCAGGAGACAAAAACCGTGACGATAAGCAATAACATCCCGCTTACTAAAGATGCCGTCCGCGAACTCGACGTTGATATCGTCCCAGGTGTCCGGAAACGGCTGATTGCAGAACTCGACCGACGGGAAGTACTTCCAAACCAGCGCGAGCACTTCCTTAGTGACATTACCGGGCGAGCGCTGCAAACAGTGGCGCGCTGGATCGACGAAGAAAAACCAGGTCTGCCCGACCTGAAATCCCTCGCCATTGTCTGCCTACAGTTCGACATAGATGCGAACTGGATCCTGGGCTTGACATCGAATCGTCTCCCGTTCCCCAAGCAACAACTATCGCCACAGGTTCAGGAACAGGTGTACGGTCATGAGGAACCCAGCTTTGACTGGATTGGCAACATGCTCGGGCAAACCGCATCGTTCTCCGGTCCTAATCAAGTAGCAGTGATGAAGGGAGACGATATGGCTCCGCTCATCCATGATGGCGCCCCATTTTTTTTTGATGCGACAGTCAATGAGGTGGAGGTCAACGGAATCTATGTATTGGATTACCAAGGAAGGCGCCTTGTGCGACACATCGAAATCATCATAGGCGAAGGCCTATTACTGCGTTGCGAAAACCAACGCTACAACCCAACTCTTGTGAAGATATCCAAAGCAATGCTTACCCTGAAAATTTTGGGACGTGTTAAAGCAGCCATTAACATCAATCGTTTTTAATCCAGTCGCCGGGGTTGAATTTTCTTTAGCCACAAACAGCACCACAAAAAATAGTAATTTTTTGAAACTCAAGAACCAAAAAAATCTTCCAGAGCGAATCGTGACTTTGGAAAATTACCAATGATGCCAGCAATAAAGAAAATTCCAAGGAATTAATTAATTCCAATAAATAGTGATTTTCTCATTTCTGTCATCCTTAAAAAATTCAAAAAAACCAGCCCAAGGTTCAATGCGTTTGAGTAGGGGAAAACAATTTCTCGGGTCACCACCATCTATCAACTCGGCCGCTTTTTCTGAAAATTCGAACAGGTCGCCTCCCCCACAATTTAAAACGCAGTCGCCAACCGACCTTCGATGGACGTGGTTTTGAATTTAAAATTCTTGTCACGTAATCACGGGCATATGCTCCTATAAAAAAAATGGAGATGGAAAATATAGTGCGAAGTGAATTTACCCAAAATTCTTGCTCCGTCGATAACTTATTGAATTTCTTCACGTAGGTATCGTGAATAACTATGACCTCTTCGGTCAAGCCGACAACGCTATCCAACCCTCCAGCGCAACGTGTAACCACGTCCTTTCCTTGTACATGATTAACCATGTTTATAAGACTCGAAACCTTTGTTTCTACCGCCAATTTCTCATCCAGAATTCCACTCATTAATTTTTCTCGGTCCTTCTTAACATCGGCCAAACAAGAAATATTATCTTGAAGTACAGTGTCCAATTTCTTGATTTTATTTACAACATCACTATATTTCTTACTATCCATCACACCAATATTTCTTTGATTGTCAATATCTTGTGAAATGTTTCTTATGTAATCAATAACTCCAGCACGTCTAATCAAAATGAAAATATAGGCATCATACTCTTGAATTTGATTCCTTATTATATTCCACTCAGAATCTTTAAATTCCTTCAAGACAACACCAGGAAGTCCTTCTCTCGCACTTCTTAATAATTCTATAGACTGGGACAGAGAAGTCTCCTGTGAAAACAGATATGTTCTGAACTCTGCGAGCTGAGAATTCTGTTTTTTACCAGCTAGTGGAAATGCAAGGATTGTTGCTTGTATTATTATCGCCAAGAAAATAAACAATCCCAAATATATTTTATTTAATCTCCTCTGTTCTGCAGCTCTCGAATATCCACTTGGCTTAGTTAACGACTTCTTAAAGCTTGCATTCGACTTCTTTTTCCTCATGAAAATTCTTTTCATTTCTTATTTTTACACTCCATATACTTACCTTAAACGCCAGTCTCAACGTTTCCTGAGTTAAATTCTCTATTCATACACCAATATTCCCCGGCAGCCAAGCTACCGGGGAATCCAATCGACATAGCACCAGGTTGAAAGCCAAGCTAGTTTGCTTCAGCAACCTCGCTCCACTCCTTCAGCGAAAATTCGAGCATTTTTCCACCAAACTCCTCAAATTCAGTGGCACGATCATAGTCATCCACTTCCTGCGAGTAACCTGTCACCGCATTGAGCAGTCCATAGCCGTTCAGCTGCTGTTCGGCAATCAAATGGCGTAACACGCCTGCCCGCTCCGACTCATTTAATACGAAGCGATTCGCTAATACCTCCACTGCCTTCACCGGATCTCCCGTCAATGTGATGCCCATGGTCTTGCGCATCTTCTCCGATATCAGTTGAAAGGTAGTCTCCGACACCGCAGTTTGCACCATGTCCCGCGCTTTCAGAAAGATCGCGCGATCTTCGGCCTCGACTGTGTCATCTTGCAGAGCAACGTCATCGCCGCACTCCAGTAAACGCCCAGCATGATTTTTCCGCATCGAGCGCTCACAAGCGATGAGCCCATTGCTGCACTTCAGGCGATAAATCAACGGCTCGACCCGCAGCCGTCCCACGCCAATCTCCGAGTTGCTGACCACCACGCCGGCCTGCAATACGTCACCTGGTGCAACTTCATGCGTCACCTCGGCACTGACCACCTTTAAATACATCTTGGTTTCAGTCAGCTCCACCGACTCAAAACGGGCACCGGGCAGCTTGAGCAAGATCGGCAAAATACTATGGGCCAGATCGATGTTGTCAAGCCGACGGAAGCGCGACGACAAAAAGGCTCTGGCCTGTCCCGCCAAGGTTCGCACCATATAGCTATCTTTGGCGCAAATTCTGAACCACGCATTGATATTTTCATCGAGCAGTTCAGTATCAAACGAACGCATGCGCTTAAAATACAGCAACGGGATATCCAGTTTCTTTGCCAGCTGCGCGCAGGCAAAATCGTTCATCAGGTAGCGCTTTTTACCATAGGGTTCGTCAATGACGAGATTGCACTGCCCTGCCGCTGTCGTCTCGCTCACCAGCTTCGTCGCCGGTACGATCATGTCCTTCTTGAGCGCCGCCTGCCGCTCAAGTTCGACAACGAGTTGTTCCAAAGGACGTCCTGTTTTCATCACAACCTCCATGAAAAAAGCGGGCGATGCAACTCCCTGGCGGGAGCGCATCCCCCGCAGGGTCAAGCACGCGGAATTCACTGAGTTCCACGTGGGCGCACTATTGCGCCAACATGCGGCGACCAAACGGCCACCGCGCCAAATTCACTGCTTTGCTCTGAGCACCTCATGCCGCATGAAACGTACGGTGTGAAATCGTCAGTAGCACCTCTGCCCAATCGGCGCCCGCCGACTTCGGCACAAACACCTCGGCTAATTTCCTTGCCCGTCCTGCATGAGATTTTAGGTAGCGTCGCGCAAGGCTATAGGCCGCAGCCTGCCCATCAAAAAATGCATGCGCATCGTTGTCGGCGTAAATTCGTAGGTGTTTGACTGTTTCCGGGATCCACAGCTTTTCCAGGTTTCCAGCACTCATCCCCGCCCACACCGGCTGATGCGAGCGCTTCATGACCGCCAGCGCCGTCTCGATGCCTTCACACACCGCCAATTCCTCTGTGGATGGCGCGAGTCTAATTGCCGCACCACCTATCCCAGCACACAGCAGCTTCTTGACCGCGCATTCGCGGGCCTTCTCGCCATTGCTTAAATATGTCCGATGTAACGACACCGTGTGGCCGCTCTTGTCCTGCACGCAGGCCACCATGGCAGGGTACCGTCGAACCATCACGGCTTGACCAGTGAGCGAATTGCGCTCGTAGTAACCCAACGCAGGATGCATACGCAGCGTCGATGGGTACCGCTCCAGGTTGACGCCACGTTTCTGCAGATACCTGTCGACCTCGTCTCCCGGCGACACTGGCACCGTTTCGGCCAACATTTTCCGAATCAGGCTTTTGCGTTCCGCGCAGGAGTCCTGAGCGAGCGCGATCAGCGGCCTAGGCGCAGTAGTACCAAGGTAGGCATCCACCCTACTCAGCGCATCAACCGCATTCAATCCTAGGCAGCCCATCAACAACTTAAATCCGCCACCGGCGCCGCAGCCGCGGCAAATATAATTACCGTGGCCAAACTTGTCCGTGTATTGAAACCGGTCAGTGCCGCCGCAATCTCCCAATGGGCACGGCTGATTGCGTTGGTTGAGCACTTTCGCATCCACGCCCAGCGCCAGCAGGATTTCCGTCCACCGTCCAAACGCGCGCTCTTTGACCTGCTGAAAATGCGCGTTGAATTCTTCCTTGCTTCTCTTCATGTCGACCTCCCCAGGTAGACCCCGAGAGAATTGCCTACGCTCCGGTACGACACGCGACGCGTAAACAGCCCCCCACGCTCAATGGCAAGGCCAACTCGCCCCGACAGCAGTTCGTTAAAAGTGAGAAATATTTCTCTTCGTTCCGGCCGGCCACGCTGTGGGTCGACCTGAAAGCCACCCGGTACCAGGGACAACCGTACTGACCGTAGTTCTTGTCCGAGGTAGAAAACACGACCCTGCTGTCCAGCAACGATCTCGCTTTCCTTGACGCTGAACGTCAAATCGTCGATGTCCCGTATCCGACAAAAGCGAACGGGAGGAAATGCGGCGGCAATGGTGGCATCACGCATGGCGCTCTCCCTTCTTGCCAGCCAAGCGTTCATCCTTAGCGCCATGGCCATTCAAGCAATCCACGTCCTCCGTTGAATTCAACGAAGCAAAAAGATCGGACTCATGAAGCTTGATCTGCTCATTCATCCATTGTGGATTTTTGAATAAGTTCTCCGAAATCCAATCCGGCTTTGCCATGACAGCTTGGCGAACCCACGCAGGATAGTCGTGCAGCGCACCCATAAACCAGCGGCACAAATGGGAACCAATCCAATCGCGCACTTCCTGCGCATCAACGGCGCCGATGAACGGCAGCTGCGACAATGGGCTACCACTCACCACCTTCATGCAATTGACGAAGGAAAACGGCTGCGTATCGCGAACCGGATCTGTGAACACCCAACGAACCAATTCAAACTTCTCATCCAGCGGCGTGCGTGGGTCGCTGAGCAAACTTACTTTGCGTAATAGCCACCAGTGCAATGCCACCAACTCCTCTTCCGAAAATTCAATCACATCGTCGTTGCTTTCGCACGCCGATACCTTGCTCACAGGTGCCCTTAACACGCCCGGACGGGAAGGTGTGGTCCTACCCTGAAGGACGCGACAATGGTTGATCTGAGATCTGCTCATGATTGCCTCGCACAAGAAAGAGAGACGAGGCGACTCCCTCCCGGGACGCATCGTCCCAAAGGGGGAAATAAATCATCCGGTTGCTGCGATGCACCGGAACTTCAATTGACTGGCTTGATACTGTCGGCTGATGCCGTTTCGGCGGGGATGCCAGCTACCGTCCTGAAAACGCATGCAAAGTGCTTTGACGTAACTGCGCGGTGCGCGTGGCGCGTCAAAACACTCTCGGCATTGAGGAACACGGACGTCGCACCTGGTAACAGGTGACTGTCCAATCGGTACAGCAGCGCGATGGGCGCAATTGATAAGGCTTGCCGGACGATGCAGGGCTAGCTACTGCGAACATTGACTGACTTTAGGCTGCCCTCACCTGCGTGTCAACTTAGGTTCGACGAAAAACGCCACCGGCACATTGGCGGATGTGGAAACACGCTGTTGCATACGCATCAGAACGTTTTTCGACATTCCTTAGCTGACGTGCGTAGTACTCGCAAATACGCTTCCAAAGCTCCGTGCATTCCTCTTGAATCACCAGAATGGCGAGTACACCATGTCATGTAGCCCCATGGGCATTATTGAGGACATCACCATGAACCACCCAGCTCCCACCCATTTGATCGTCACGCGTGATCAAGGCGAAACCAACAGGAAGTTGCTGGCCAAGGAGGCCGTCGCCGATCTGACACGCGTCGAATCAGCGAGCCGCAAGGTCAATATCACGCTCGCCAGCCCGGAAGGCAAGCGCTTGTACTTGCGTTGCTTCTATGTATCACAAGCGAATTTCCATTTTATTTCCGTCTTTGCCAGGATGAAATTGCCAGCCGAGGATGTCGATAAAGTGGAACAGGAATTGCGCACCATGCTCGACGCGCGCATCGCCCTGGCGAACCAGCGTATCGTCGCTTTCGAGAAACTGTGCCATCAACACGGCATCACCGACTTGGCTAGCTATGACATCGAACCACTTGCCATCGAAGCGAAAGTGTTTTCCATGTTCGGCAGGCGCTTACTGGAATTGATCAGCAAAGTCGACCAGCTCATGCCTATGCTCGAAACCTTGTGCATTGACGAGGCGATCTCGACAAGCGAACTGATCACCGAAAAATCGCAGATCAAGAAAACCGTACGGGCAGTGACCGCTACCACGCGCGCGCTGTCCCTCGGCCTGCTCAAACGCATCAATGCACTGTCCGCATCTGAACGCAAGCCCACCGCACCGAGCAGTCTCCCCTCCCAGGGCGATGATTCAGCCGTTGCTCCCGCGTTCACCGGAGTGACGCAACGAGCAGACCATCCGGCGCCAAATCCGGCCGCTGAGCGGGTTTTAAACATTCCAGTCGTCCCACCCAGCGAAGAGGTACCGGCAAGTCCCTGACGAGCCTTACAAGCCTTCCTGCCCGCATCCCGGATAGGAAGTTTATCCCCCAAATCAGCCGGCACGGAGGATGCCATGTGCCTCACAATGTTACTCCGCAGTGAAGCGCCAGCGGCACCGGCATGGTGCTTAGCGGCGATGCAGACCGCGTTTGGTCCGTCCTATCGAGTGGAACCTGGGGGCGACGGCATATCGCCTCTGGACATGCCGCAACTACAAAGCGGCATAGTAACAATGGTGATCGAGCAGGTATCCAGGTTCGTCCCGCAGGATGTTCGGCGCCTAATCGAATGGTGCCATGCACATGACAAGGTGGTGTTGGCATGCGGGGTTTTAACAGAGGAAGAGCGGGAATTCTACGGACTCAGTCATAGTATCGAACTGGACATCATCGCCACACATGCGCCGCTCTGTATTGAATGGCGTTCCTGCGCCGGCACGCTCCACCTTTTCGAAGAGATGTTCGTGCCAACGCTAAAAGCCGTCCAGCGCACTGCCCACCTCTGTTGTTCCGGCGTACGCTGCCAGCAGCATCGCAGTAGCGCGGTAACCAGTGTTCGACGCACAGGGACACCTCACAAGGGTCCGGAGCGGAGAAGACATCCCGTAGGCTATGCCGATGGCCATGGCAACCGTTTCTCACAGAGTGATCGTCCACCCACCACGCGTCACTGACATAGGTCTCGCGCCAACCACCAAATGCCTTGAATTGCCAGCTGACTAAGCCGGTTTTCAACTTGATGTCCATGATCAGCACAGACACCATGGCGCAGAATCATCTTTCATCTTTCATCGCTCATGGAGACAAGTCATCATGAAATACATCCCCCCTTCGCACCCATCGCCCTTTGCCACCTCGATGCTCCCTACCGCTGGCCAGCGGGCATATGTCGGCGGTCTCATACGCCGGCGTCGCTCCACCCCGCAAGTCGGCCGCCCACTTCGCGTGGCACGTGTCCTGACCGAGAGCGAACTCAAGGTACCGGGCCGGGTTCTCATCAAACGCCGCCAGTTGCTGCAAAAAGTGCCGCTATGCGAGCGCACCATCCTGAACCTTGAAAAAAGAGGGCAATTTCCCCGGCGCTTTACCATTACCTCGCGCCTGGTTGCCTGGGACCTCAAAGAGGTGGACGCATGGATCGCCGAACAGCAGACGGCCGCCCGTCTGCCCGGCGTGCCGCAGGCACACCCAGTACCACGCCGCCCTTCCAAGTAACACCTTAATCTCTCGGCTTTGTCCAGGCGTCGATCATGTCTGCCCACTCCTGCAGCATGGTCCGGCGCTGGACTGAGTATTCAGCCTTGTTGTACACAGCTCTCACTCCCTTCTGCTCGTGTGCGAGACATTTTTCGATCCAATCGGTGTTGTAGCCGGCTTCATGCAGCAGGGTCGATGCCGTTCGACGCAAATCATGCGGCGAGAAGTCGGCCAGCGGCTTCCCGCAGTCTCGCGCTATAGCGCAGACAGACACCAGAATACGATTAAGCGAAGCGCCATTCATCGGCACATCAGGGTCATAGCGCGACGGCAAAATGTAAGGAGACGTACCCGCGCAGGTACGTAGCGCGACGAACATATCGAGCGCCTGGCGTGACAGATAGACGTTATGGGGATTGCGACGCTTCATCCGCCTGGCAGGAATGGTCCACAGAGCATCGGTAAAATTGACCTCGGTCCATGTTGCGTCCGTCAGTTCGGACTTACGCACCATGGTGAGCAACAGTAATTTGCAAGCCAGGCGCAAGGTCGGCGCGCACTGCACGTATTCGATATATTCGTAGAACAGCGCGATCTCTTCGGCACCCAACGCGCGGTCGCGCGGCTCAAATACGGCAATGGATGAGGGAGCAACCAGATCCGCCGGGTTGATTATCTGTTGTCCGCGTTGTTCCGCATACTTGAAGACCAGTTTGACGATATCGCGCGCATGCACGGCCGTCGCAGGGGCGCCACGTGCGAGGATGGCATCGCATACGGAACGCAACTCGTTGTGCGTAATCTCATGCAGCAGGAGACTGCCAAATGGGCGTTTCAGATCGCGTTCGTACACCGAGCGCCGCATATCCCGCGTCGACTCCGCCATTTTGTACTTTACTAACCAACGTTCGGCCCACACGCTGAAAGGCTCCCCATCGGCCAGCTGATTGCGCGATTGGGCTTTGAGCCGCGACGGGGACTTGCCTTCCGATTGCGCTTTCTTCGCTTCCTGCAGGCGCTCCCTCGCCTCGTGCAAACTCAAGCCACCCGCCCCGTACCGTCCAAGAACCAAGGTTTCGTATCGGCCATTGACGCGGTAGTTATAGCGAAACGAGATCGTGCCACTGGGAAGGACCGTTGCATACATACCATCACGATCCGGCACCTTGTAGGCTTTTTCTGCAGGTTTCAGATTTTTCAATTTCGTATCGGTCAACATGGGCACCTCCCATTCATTCACAAGTCTGTACCGGCACCGGACGCATTTCAAACAATCAATCACTGAGTACGAAAAAGTCACCTTAACCACCATCGACGAGGCCCAGATACCCTCACCCCGCCGAGGTTTCCATGAACCTAAAATTAACTTTAAAATCAACTACTTAGCACAAAAAATACCCTCATTGATACCCTCGCCGTGGAAATGGACAGTAAGAACCAAATGTTAAATATTCCTCACGGCAATTTGAGTACCTACAAACATACCCACAAAAAGCCGCGCTTGGCTCTGCCGTGGCTTGCTTGCGTTTGCCAAACAAAATAAAAAAAGCCCCTGAAAAATCAGGGGCTTAGCTGTTTCAATGACCCGGCGTTACCTTACGCTGCCGGATGGGAGATTATTCCCATTCGATGGTCGCCGGCGGCTTGCCCGAGATATCGTAGACGACGCGGTTGATGCCGCGCACTTCATTGATGATGCGGTTGGAGACCTTGCCCAGCAAGCTGTGCGGCAGGTGCGCCCAGTGGGCCGTCATGAAGTCTTGCGTTTGCACGGCGCGCAGGGCCACCACGTATTCGTAGGTGCGGCCATCGCCCATCACACCCACCGATTTGACGGGCAGGAAGACGGCAAACGCCTGGCTCGTCGCTTCGTACCAGTTGGTCGGCACGCTATCCTGGTCGAAGCCAGGAACGACGACCGGCTCATATGGCGTGTTGCGCAGTTCTTCGATGAAGATGGCATCGGCGCGGCGCAGCAGGTCGGCGTAGTCTTTCTTGACTTCGCCGAGGATGCGCACGCCCAGGCCCGGGCCCGGGAATGGGTGGCGGTAGACCATGTCATGCGGCAAGCCCAGGGCCACACCGAGTTTGCGCACTTCGTCCTTGAACAGTTCGCGCAAGGGTTCGAGCAACTTGAGCTTCATGGTGTCCGGCAAGCCGCCCACATTGTGGTGGCTCTTGATGGTCTGGCCTTTTTTACCCTTGCCGGCCGATTCGATGACGTCCGGGTAAATCGTGCCTTGCGCCAGCCATTTGGCATTGACCAGCTTGCCCGATTCGACCTGGAACACTTCGACGAATTCGCGGCCGATGATCTTGCGCTTTTGCTCGGGGTCGGTCACGCCGGCCAGGTGGCCCATGAACTGCTCTTCCGCATCGACGCGGATGACTTTCACGCCCAGGTTCTTGGCGAACATGTCCATCACCATCTTGCCTTCGTCCAGGCGCAGCAGGCCGTGGTCGACGAAGACGCAGGTCAGCTGGTCGCCGATGGCGCGGTGGATCAGCGCTGCAGCGACGGACGAATCGACGCCGCCGGACAGGCCCAGGATGACGTCATCGGTGCCCACTTGCGCGCGGATTTTTTCCACCGCTTCGCTGATGTAGTCGGGCATGTTCCAGTCCGACTTGCAGCCGCAGATTTCATGCACGAAACGGCCGAGCATGGCCTTGCCCTGCACCGTGTGCGTCACTTCCGGATGGAATTGCACGCCGTAGAACTGGCGCTCTTCGTCGGCCATGGCGGCGATCGGGCAGCTCGGGGTGTTGCCCATCAGCTTGAAGCCTGGCGGCATTTCCAGCACCTTGTCGCCATGGCTCATCCACACTTTCAGCATGCCGTGGCCTTCGTCGGTGACGAAGTCGGCGATGCCGTTGAGCAACTTCGTATGGCTGCGGGCGCGCACTTCGGCGTAGCCAAATTCGCGCACCAGACCGTTTTCCACCTTGCCGCCCAATTGAGCCGCCATGGTTTGCATGCCGTAGCAGATGCCCAGCACGGGCACGCCCAGCTCGAACACGGCTTGCGGCGCGCGCGGCGAGTCGCCGTCCAGCGTGGAATTGTGGCTGCCCGACAGGATCACGCCGGCAGCGCCATAGTTGCGCACGAATTCATCGCTGACGTCATACGGGAAGACTTCGGAAAACACGCCGGAATCGCGCACGCGGCGGGCGATCAACTGGGTGACTTGGGAGCCGAAATCGAGAATGAGGATTTTAGAATGCATGGTCGGAGCTTTATTCAAGGTCAATTGCAAAACCGGCGCACTGGGCGCCGGTCTGGACTTTCGTTACCGCTTACTCGGAGCGATAATTTGGCGCTTCTTTCGTGATCTGCACATCATGGACATGCGACTCGCGCATGCCGGCCGAGGTGATTTCCACGAATTCCGCTTTTTCGCGCAGTTCGTCGATGGTGGCGCAACCGCAGTAACCCATCGATTGACGCACGCCGCCCACCAGCTGGAAGATGATCGCCAGCACGCTGCCCTTGTAAGCCACGCGGCCTTCGATACCTTCAGGCACGAACTTGTCGGCCTTCATGGTGGCGTCCTGGAAATAGCGGTCAGCCGACCCATCGGACATCGCGCCCAGGGAACCCATGCCGCGGTACGATTTGTAGCTGCGGCCCTGGTACAGGATCACTTCGCCCGGTGCTTCTTCCGTACCGGCAAACATGGAACCCATCATGACGGTCGAGGCGCCAGCGGCCAGCGCTTTGGAGATATCGCCCGAGAAGCGGATACCGCCGTCGGCGATACATGGCACGCCCGTGCCTTCCAGTGCTTCGGCGACATTCGAGATGGCCGTGATTTGCGGCACGCCCACACCAGCGACGATACGCGTGGTGCAGATCGAGCCAGGGCCGATGCCGACCTTGACCGCATCGGCGCCGTATTCCACCAGCGCCTTGGCGGCGGCGGCGGTGGCGATGTTGCCGCCAATCACTTCCACTTGCGGGTACTTGGTCTTGATCCAGCGTACGCGGTCGAGGATGCCTTGCGAGTGGCCGTGGGCCGTGTCGACCACCAGCACATCGACACCGGCGGCGACCAGCAGGTCGATGCGTTCTTCATCCTTGGCACCGACGCCGACGGCAGCGCCGACCAGCAGTTTGCCCTGGCTGTCTTTCGACGCGAACGGGTGCGAGGTCGACTTCTGGATATCCTTGACGGTGATCAGGCCGCGCAGTTCAAATGCGTCGTTGACGACCAGCACGCGCTCGAGGCGGTGCTTGTTCATCAGGCGCTTGGCTTCGGCCGTATCGGCGTCTTCGTTGACGACCACCAGCTTTTCGCGCGGGGTCATCTTGGCGGAGGCTTCCGCGTCGAGTTCCTGCTCAAAGCGCAAATCGCGGTTGGTGATGATACCGACGACTTCCTTGCCCTTGACGACAGGGAAACCGCTGATGCCGTATTGTTCCGTCAGCGCGATCACGTCGCGGATTTTCATTTCCGGCGGGATCGTGATCGGATCACGCAACACGCCAGCTTCGAAACGCTTCACGCGGGCCACTTCACGCGCCTGGTCCTTCGGATTCAAATTCTTGTGGATGATGCCGATGCCGCCTTCCTGGGCCATCGCGATGGCCAGACGGGCTTCCGTCACCGTATCCATGGCTGCGGACAGCAAGGGAATATTCAGGGTGATATTGCGGGTCAGGCGAGTTTTGAGGGACGTATCGGCGGGCAGAACGTTGGAGTAGGCTGGGACGAGCAGCACGTCATCGAATGTGAGTGCTTTTTGAAGTAGACGCATAGCATTTCCTATTGGCGCAAAAGCAGATTATACAGAAAAAAGCACCCTTCGTCCTTGCAGCATAGAAAAGATATTTGAAAATAGCAAAAAATGGCGCTCGGCCGGCAGCGGCCAGGCTGCCGCCGCCCCTGCCCGCTCAGCCCTTGGCAGGCTTGCCGCCAGCCCGGCGCCGGCGCGCTTCTTTCGGGTCCGCCTGCAAAGGCCGGTACACTTCCACCCGGTCATGCTCGCGCAGGATGGTATCGAGCGACTTCTTCTTGCCATAGATGCCAACCATGTTCACGGCCAAGTCGATAGAGGGGATTTCCCGCAGCAAGCCGCTCTGCTCTACCGCCTGCCCGATGGTGGTACCTGGAGGCACCGTCAAGGCACGCAGAAAGCTGCTATCAGGCAAGGCGTAGCAGACTTGCACCTCGATGTTGGCCTCAGCCATACACCGTCTCCGCGCGCTTGCAGAAGGAATCGACCATGCTGTTGGCGATCATGCCGAAGACGGGACCGATGATCTGCTCGAGCACGCGGCTGGAAAACTCGTAGTGCAGGTCCAGTTCGATCTTGCAGGCATCTTCGCGCAGGGCCTTGAAGGTCCACACGCCGTCGAGGGTCTTGAAAGGACCGTCCACCAGCTTCATCTTGATGGAAGTCGGCGGCACGTTCTCGTTGGACGTGGTGAAGCTTTGGCGCACGCCGTGGTAATGTATGCCCACGCTGGCGACGACCGTGTTCTCGCCCCGCTCGCGAATCTCGACCGCACCGCACCAGGGCAGGAATTTGGGATAATCTTCCACCGCCGCCACCAGCGCGAACATTTGTTCGGCGCTATAGCCGAGAAAAACTGATTTATGTACTACTGCCATTGAAGAACCATTTGCTATGATGTTGGATACATTTGATTTTATCGCGCTTGCGCGAGACAGTAGTTTAACCGACCCGCGCACATTTACCATCTCATGACCATAGCAGACAACAGAAAAGCCTTCCACGACTACTTTATCGAGGATCGCTACGAAGCCGGCATCGTGCTGGAAGGCTGGGAAGTCAAAGCCATCCGCGACGCCCGCGTACAAATCAAGGAAGCCTACGTCGTCGTCCGCGGCGATGAGCTCTTCCTGTTCGGCGCGCATATCAGCGCCCTGCCGACCGCCTCCACCCACATCCACCCGGAAGCCGTACGCACGCGCAAGCTGCTGCTGCACCGCACGGAAATGGATAAACTGATCGGCAAGGTGGAACGCTCCGGCTATACCCTGGTGCCGCTCAACCTGCACTACAAGGGCGGCCGCGTGAAATGCGAAATCGGCCTGGCCAAGGGCAAGAAACAGCACGACAAGCGGGCAGCGGAACGCGACCGCGATGGCGCGCGCGAAGTACAGGCGGCAATGAAATCGCACCGCCGCTGATCCGGTACTGCACGCAGCGTGCTGCGCCGACACCATCAAGCCCGGCTATATGCCGGGTTTTATTTTTGCCGGTGCCTGCGGCAAATGAAAAACATGGCGCGACGGGATGAAAACAGGAGAAGGAAAGAGATACGGCGGAAATAAGACTAGTATGGGCGAAAATACCGGGAAGATAAGCGATGCGAATCCGCTTTGCCTGCTTGGCCAAAGACGATAAATCAGGAAAGTTCCGGATGCTTGCATGCTGCCTTGTACTACACCTGTACTACTCCACAGGACAAGCATCCGAATGAATGGCGTATTACATTACACCTTCAGCAGATCACGCGACTTGCCCGCATCGGTCCACTCTTTGACCCATTTCGGTTGACGGCCACGGCCAGTCCATTGCTGCGTCGCATCATCCGGATTGCGATAGCGTACTGCGACCGTGCCGGTTTTAGCGCGGATACCCGTGCCAACCAGATCTTTGACGGAAACGCCAACGCTTTGGGCAATTGCCAGGATTTGCTCGCGCGCTTTGGACAGATCGTCCTGTTCGCGTTTCTTCATTTGCTTCTTGATGTCGTCCTGCAAGGTGCGCAGTTCGGACAGGGATAAGCTGGACAGATCCATGATATTTCCTTGTGTGAGTTGAAAAATATAACTGAACAGTTAAATTCTATCCAATTGTAACGCGACTGAGGTGATTTTTCTTCAGATTTGATTGTTTTTTACAATTCTTTTACCAAAAAACCGACTTCCCTGGCTTTCGAACACTGCAAACCTTCAATCCCCGGAACATCCATCGCGCGCAAACAGTCTGCGCAAGCGTCCCTGCTTTGGGCGACTGCGATTCAATACAGCGCCATCGGCAGTATTTATTTTGCAGCACTTTTTGTTTCATTGCAATTTATAGTAATTATAAATGGCAATTCAAAATATACATGGGAGCAATACTATCGCCAATTCAGCATCGGCTACCCAAACACCTCCCAAGCATCCGTCGCGGATATCGGCGCAATCATCGCCACGTATGCGCAGCAGATTCTACTTCAATCAAAAAGATAAGCGTCGCACGACAGCATATAATCCCGAAAGTGCGCACAGCATAGCATAAAGAAAATATTTCAACGTTATGGATTCAAGCGCAGATACTCGAGCCCGGCTGCCGACATATATTCCAGCGGCGCAAATGAAAACTGCCCGCGATACGGCGGGCAGTTTTTGACGACAAACTTGCTACGGATTTGCTATTCACCCATCCAGCGGCAATCAGGGAATCGCCACGCCGCCTTTCGGCTTCTGCGTTTTCACCACCTGCATCGCCGTGGCGATCAAGCCGCTCATATCGCCCAGATTGGCCGGCACGATAATCGAGTTATTTGTTTTTGCCAATTGCGCGAACGCGCCCACATACTGCTCTGCCACTTTCAGATTGACGGCATCTTCCCCGCCCGGCTCACGTATGGCCGCCCCCACCTGGCGCAGCGCCTCGGCGCTGGCCTGCGCCAGCGCGACGATGGCCGTGGCCTGACCTTCGGCACGGTTGATCGACGCCTGCTTTTCGCCTTCGGAGCGGGCAATGGCAGCTTCGCGCTCACCGCTGGCGATATTGATCTGCTCCTGCTTGCGCCCTTCCGAAGCGGCGATCAGGGCGCGCTTTTCGCGTTCGGCCGTAATCTGCGCCTGCATCGCATGCAGGATTTCCTTGGGCGGCGTCAAATCCTTGATTTCATAGCGCAATACCTTGACGCCCCAATTCGCCGCCGATTCATCGATGGCATTCACGATGGCCGTATTGATATGGTCGCGTTCTTCAAATGTCTTGTCGAGTTCCATTTTACCGATCACGGAACGCAAGGTCGTTTGCGCCAGTTGCGTAATGGCGGCAATATAATTCGACGAGCCATATGAAGCACGCATGGCATCGGTAATCTGGAAATACAGAATGCCATCGACCTGCAATTGCGTATTGTCGCGCGTAATGCACACCTGCGGCGGCACGTCGAGCGGGATTTCCTTGAGCACGTGCTTATAGGCGATGCGGTCGACAAAAGGCACGACGATATTCAGGCCAGGGCCCAATACCGCATGGAACTTGCCCAGGCGTTCCACCACCCAGGCATGCTGCTGCGGCACCACATTGACCGTCTTGAAGACAAATACCAATGCCAGCAATAACAAGATCAGCGACACGCTTCCAGTGCTTACTTCCATAATCTACTCTCCAGGTTATTCAACAATCAAACGGCTGCCACGCACGGCACGTATGGTGTAATGACCGGCCTGCGTATCGCTGCCGGGAATCAGTTCCACATCCCACAAGGCGCCGCGGTACATGACGCGCGCCGCGCCATCGACCCAATGCGCGACCGCCACGCTTTGGCCGATATCGAGATTCACATTCGGATCCTGCGCCGCATCGCGCCGCGCCGCCTTGCCAAAACGGCTGCGCCGCAATAACAAAGTGGCCGCCACGCCGACAATGGCCGCCGTCAGAGCTTGCCAGCCACCATTGCCGCCCGCCAGCGCCACCAGTCCTCCGGCACTGATGCCGATGGCGATCATCAGCAAATAAAACGTGCCCGTAAACAGCTCAAGGATCAATACCGCGCCTGCCGCCACAAACCAGCCTACCCATTCAGCCATGATGCCTCCATCTTTGCGAATCCGAAAATAAAAAACCCCGCAGCCTATATAAGCGACGGGGTTTAATGCGTATGACTGCCTGATATTATTCTTGCCAAACACCTATATACAAGCAGTCTAACGCAATTCCTGATGGCGTCAATAGGCAGGGGCGAATTAGCGCCGCAGGCCCGGCATTACTCTTCCAGCAGGCTGCGCAGCATCCATGCCGTTTTTTCATGCAAATCGAGGCGCTGCGTGATCAGGTCGGCCGTCGGCTGGTCATTGGCCTTTTCCAGCAAAGGGAACAGGCGGCGCGCCGTGCGCGCGGTCGCTTCCTGCGCCGACACCAGGTGGCTGACCATGTCCAGCGCCGGCGGCACGCCGTCGATTTCCTTGATCGAGGCCAGCTTCACGAATTCCTTGTAGGTACCCGGCGCCGGATAGCCGAGGGCGCGAATGCGCTCGGCGATCAGATCCAGCGCGGCCCACTGCTCCGTGTATTGCGTCATGAACATCAGGTGCAGGGTGTTGAACATCGGCCCCTTGACGTTCCAGTGAAAATTATGGGTCATCAGGTACAAGGTGTAGCTGTCGGCCAGCAGGCCGGACAGGCCTTCCGCGATCTTCGCGCGGTCCGCCTCGGAAATGCCGATGTCGATCTTTGCCACTTTGCTCGGTTTCTTGCTTGCCATGAGAACTCCCGTTTCAATGTATTGGTGGAATCATTTTAGCTGATCTGGCGCAAGCCCATCGAATACTGCCGTGCGCCGCATGGTTATCGCCTGTCCCTGCGTGACGGGCATAAAAAAACCCGCTGCCAGGTGAGCGGCAGCGGGTTTTCAGAGGGCGATAAAGATGCTTACGCTTTCAGCGCAGCCAGCTTTTGCCAGGTGTCGATCACCGAGTCGGGATTCAGGGACATCGATTCGATGCCCTGCTCCATCAGCCAGACGGCGAAGTCAGGATGATCGGAAGGACCCTGGCCGCAGATGCCGATGTACTTGCCGCGTGCCAGGCAAGCCTTGATGGCCAGGGCCAGCAGGGCTTTCACGGCAGGATCGCGCTCGTCGAAGTCGGCGGCCAGCAATTCCATGCCGGAATCGCGGTCCAGGCCCAGGGTCAGCTGGGTCAGGTCGTTCGAACCGATCGAGAAGCCGTCGAAATGGTCGAGGAACTGGTCGGCCAGAATGGCGTTCGACGGCACTTCGCACATCATGATGACGCGCAGGTCGTTCTCGCCGCGCTTCAGGCCATTTTTCGCCAGCAGGTCGATGACTTTCTCGGCCTGGCCCAGGGTGCGCACGAATGGCACCATGATTTCCACGTTCGTCAGGCCCATGTCATTGCGCACGCGCTTCATCGCTTCGCATTCCATGTTGAACGCTTCGGAGAAGTCGGCCGACAGATAGCGCGCCGCGCCGCGGAAGCCCAGCATCGGGTTTTCTTCGTCCGGCTCGTAGCGCGAACCGCCGATCAGCTTCTTGTACTCGTTCGACTTGAAGTCGGACAGGCGCACGATGACTTTTTTCGGCCAGAACGCGGCGGCGATGGTGGCGATGCCTTCGGCCAGCTTGTCGATGTAAAACGCTTTTGGCGAAGCATGGCCACGCGCCACCGATTCCACGGCCTTTTTCAGGTCGGCGTCGATGTTCGGGTATTCGAGGATCGCGCGCGGATGCACACCAATATTGTTATTGATGATGAATTCCAGGCGCGCCAGGCCCACGCCCGCATTCGGCACGGACTGGAAGTCGAACGCCAGCTGCGGGTTGCCCACGTTGAGCATGATCTTGGTGTCGAGCTTCGGCAATTCGCCGCGCGACACTTCCGACACTTCCGTTTCCAGCAAGCCATCGTAGATCTTGCCTTCGTCGCCTTCCGAGCAGACGACGGTGACGAACGTGCCGTCTTTCAGCACGTCGGTGGCATTGCCGCAGCCGACGACGGCAGGCACACCGAGTTCACGCGCGATAATTGCTGCGTGGCAGGTACGCCCGCCACGGTTGGTGACGATGGCCGCAGCGCGCTTCATGACCGGTTCCCAGTTCGGGTCGGTCATGTCGGCAACGAGCACGTCGCCTGGCTGCACGCGCTCCATGTCGGCCGGGTCGTGAATCACGCGCACTGGGCCGGCGCCGATCTTCTGGCCGATGGCGCGGCCCGACGTCAGCACGGTACCCGTGCTTTTCAGCTTGAAGCGTTCCTGCACGTCGGTCGCCTTTTGCTGCGACTTGACGGTCTCGGGACGCGCTTGCAGGATGTACAGCTTGCCGTCGCGGCCATCCTTGCCCCACTCGATGTCCATCGGACGGCCGTAGTGGTTTTCGATGATGACGGCGTACTTGGCCAGTTCCACCACTTCGCTGTCGTTCAGCGAGTAGCGGTTGCGCATTTCGACGGGCACGTCGACGGTTTTCACGGAACGGCCAGCTTTCGCTTCGTTCGTGAATTCCATCTTCAGCAGCTTCGAGCCGATATTGCGGCGGATCACGGGCGACTTGCCTTTTTCCAGCATCGGCTTGTGCACATAGAATTCGTCGGGATTGACGGCGCCCTGCACCACGGTTTCGCCCAGGCCATAGCTGGAGGTGACGAAGACCACGTCCTTGAAGCCCGATTCCGTGTCGATGGTAAACATCACGCCGGCCGCGCCCAGGTCGGAACGCACCATGCGCTGCACGCCGGCCGACAAGGCCACTTCAGCGTGGGTAAAGCCCTTGTGTACGCGGTACGAGATGGCGCGGTCGTTGTACAGCGACGCGAACACCTGTTTCATGGCGTCGAGCACGTTGTCGATGCCGACCACGTTCAGGAAGGTTTCTTGCTGACCAGCAAAAGAAGCATCCGGCAAGTCTTCCGCCGTGGCGGAGGAACGCACGGCAAACGACATTTCGGTATCGGAATCGGCTACCAGTTTGGCGTAGAACTGGTCGATTTCGGCGGCCAGGCGTGGCTGGAATGGCGTTTCCACGATCCATTGACGGATCTCGGCACCGGCTTGCGCCAGCGAGCGCACGTCATCGATGTTCAGCCCTTCGAGGCGCTGGGCGATGCGTTCGGCCAGCGGCAAGCCGCCATTGGCGCTATACGACAGGAAATCGCGGAATGCCTGCGCCGTGGTGGCAAAGCCACCGGGCACGCGCACGCCGGCTTCCGCCAACTGGCTGATCATTTCGCCCAGGGAGGCGTTCTTGCCGCCGACGGATTCGACATCCGTCATGCGCAAATGCTCGAACGAGGCAACATACACCGCGTCCTTGTCTTCCTGCTGTTGCGATACTGCGTTGGTCATAATGACACCCTTACTGATGATAGAAATCTTTACGCGCGGCGCACAGACAGTCTTCTTGTTATTCTTGGCGTCGTGCAGCACAATCATACCGTTGCAGCCATTTTACCTTGTGCGGCGCAAATTGACGACGCACAATCTTGATCCGAAAACCCATGACACAAGAACCACGCCCTCCTCTGCCCTCCGCGGCCCGCACCGTCTTCTTCGTTTCCGACGGCACCGGCATCACCGCCGAGACGTTCGGCCACTCGGTGCTGACGCAGTTCGATCTGCGCTTCCGCCAGATCCGCCTGCCCTTCATCGACACCATGGACAAGGCCTACGAAGCGGCGCGCAAGATCAACGAAGCGTTCGCCACCGATGGCCAGCGCCCGATCATTTTCTCGACCCTGGTGAAGAACGACCTGTCGGCCGTGATCCGCAAGTCCAGCGGCATGCACATGGACCTGATCCAGACCTTTGTCGCCCCGCTGGAGCAGGAGCTGGGCGTGATGTCGACGCATACCATCGGCCGCTCGCACAACATCGTCGACAGCGAGGAATACAAGAACCGCATCGAGGCGATCAACTATTCGCTGGCGCACGACGATGGCCAGTCGCACAAGAATCTGTCCTCGGCCGATGTCATTCTGGTGGGTGTTTCGCGCTCTGGCAAGACCCCGACCAGCCTGTACCTGGCCATGCAATACGGTATCAAGGCGGCCAATTATCCGCTGATTCCCGACGATTTCGAGCGCGACAAGCTGCCTTCCGCCTTACTGGAATTTAAGAATAAAATTTTCGGATTGAGCATTACGCCCGAACGTTTGTCGGAAATACGCAACGAAAGACGCGCTGGAAGCAAGTATGCGGCCATCGAAAATTGCCGTTACGAGGTCAACGAGGCGGAAAAAATGATGAAACGCGAGGGCATCCGCTGGCTGTCGTCGACCACCAAGTCGATCGAGGAGATCTCCACGACCATTTTGCAAGAGATTAAGCCGAACCGCCGCGAGTACTAGAACGCCTCGCTGGCCAGCACCGTCAGCGCGGCGACCAGCTGGTCCAGTTCACCGGTGGTGGTCGTGACGGCCACCGTGGCGCGCACGACATCGGTAGCGCCGATATTGCGCTGCACGGTAAATACACCAAAGCGCTGCAGCAAGGCTTGCTGTAGTGCGCGCGCGTCCATGCCGTCGACGGCAAAGGCGACCAGCGCCGTGCCGCGCGCCGCGTCCAGCGGCGACAGCATGCGCACGCCGGGCAGTTGCGCGGCGCGGCTGACCCAGTAATTGCGCAGCCAGGCCAGGCGTTCGTTCTTGGCCGGCGTGCCGCCCAGGCGCGCATGAAAATCCAACGCGGCGGGCGCTGCCAGGATGGCGCCGATCGGCGGCATGCCCATGTGCAGGCGGCTGCGGATATCGTCCAGCGGATAGTCATCATCGCCATAGTGCGGCTCGATCTTGTGCAACTGCGACGCGCGGATATACACGACACCGAGTCCCGCCGGCGCGCCCAGCCATTTATGCAGATTGAAACCGGCGAAATCGACGCCCATGGCTTGCACGTCCACGTCGACCTGCCCCAGCGCATGGGCGCTGTCGAGCAGCACGTCGATACCATGCTCGCGCGCCAGCGCCATGATGGCTTTCACCGGCAGTTGCTGGCCGTTGGCCGGCGTCACCTGCGACAGCAGCAGCAATTTTGGATTGACGGCCTGGCGCATGGCTTGCGCATAACGGGCGATGATCTCGTCATCGCCGATGGGCAGGCTCAGTGTGACTTGCGTGCTGGTGACGCCACGGCGCTGCGCCAGCCAGCGCATGGCCGTGCGCATGGCCGGATAGTCGAGATTACTCCACAGCACCGTATCGCCGGGCGCCAGGCCGTGGTATTGCGTGATCAGCACCTGCATCGATTCGGTGCCGCTGCGGGTCAGCAGGATCTCGTGCGGTTGCGCGCCGATCAGCGTCGCGACGCGCTGGCGCAGGATATCCACATGCGTGCGCGTAAACTCGCCGCGTACAAAGGGACTCAGTTGCTCGTTGGTGTAGCGCACGGCCTGCTCGAAGGCCGCTTGCACGGGTGCGGCCATGGCGCCGAAATAGCCATGTTCGAGATTGACGATGGCGTCCGGCGGCGCGGGATACAACGCGGCCACCTGGCGCCACCAGGCCGCGTCACGGGCAGCACCGTCGGCTAGCACAGGGAAAGACATGGCTATCTTGTTCAGGCCTGGCCCTGGCGCAGCTGCTCGAAGAAGCAGACGGCGGCGCAGGCGGCCACGTTCAGCGATTCGATCTGGCCCAGGTGCGGAATGACCACCTGGTGCGTCGCCATCGACAATAAATCGTCAGCCACGCCCTGCCCTTCATGGCCGAACAGCCAGGCGACCGGCTGGCGCAGGTCGACGTCGTACAGCTGCTGCGTGGCATAGCCGCTGGTGGCCAGGGTCGCCACCTTGGCACCGGCAACGAGCGCCGCCAGGTCGACGTTTTCAAAGATGTCGAGCACGAAGTGCGCGCCCATCGCCGCGCGCAGCACTTTCGGCGACCAGCAGAAGGCCGTGCCGGCGCTGCAGTACACCTGCGTGATGCCGGCGGCAGCCGCGCTGCGCAAAATCGAGCCCACGTTGCCCGGATCTTGCAGGTTATCGAGCAGCACGGCCGACACGCTCAGCGGCTGCGTGACGGCCCGCTCCGGCGTCTCGATGAGGAACATCACGCCCACGCCGTGTTCGACCTGGCTCACCGCGTTGTACAGCGCGTCGGGCAAGCCCAGTACGTGCGCGCGCTGGCTTTCCAGCTGGCCGACGATCTCCATCACTTCCGGGTTACGCAAGGCGCTTTCGCTGACGATGCATTGCTCCGGCATGCCGCGCAGCTGCAGATACGACTGGCACAGATGCACGCCATCGAGCAGGGTGCGGCCCGACTTGCGGCGCGCCTGCGAACTGCCCGCCAGTTTCAGCAAATCCTTGTATTGCGCGTTGTCGCGCGAGGTAATCGTCTTCATGCCGCCACCTCTTGTCCGCCAAACAGAGCGATCACATTGCGCACGGGCGCGAACGAGCGGCGGTGCACGGGCGAGGCGCCGTGCAGGTGCAGGCGTTCCAGGTGCAATTTGGTGCCATAGCCCTTGTGCTGGTCGAAGCAGTACTCGGGATAGGCCGCGTGCAGATGCACCAGGGCCGCGTCGCGCGCCGTCTTGGCCAGGATCGAGGCGGCCGAAATCGAATCGACCTTGTCGTCGCCACCGATGATGGCCATGCCGCGTATCGGCATCACGGGACAGCGGTTGCCGTCGATCAGGGCCAGGGTCGGCACGGTCGCCAGCGCCTCGACGGCGCGGCGCATGGCCAGCATCGATGCCTGCAAAATGTTCAGGCGGTCGATCTCTTCTTCCGACGCTTCGGCGATGGCCCAGGCCAGGGCTTTGGCCTTGATCTGCGGCGCCAGCAGGTCGCGTTTGGCTTCGCTGAGTTTTTTCGAATCGCGCAAGCCGTCGATCGGCTGGTTCGGGTCGAGGATCACGGCGGCGGCAAACACGGGGCCGGCCAGCGGACCGCGGCCTGCCTCGTCGACGCCACAGATGATTTCATCGAGCGAGAATGGCAAGTCGTCAAACAGGCCGGGATAGATATTTTTCACGTTGAATCTTTGGTAGGAACTGCGATTGAAACGGTGCTTACTTGCGGTGTGCGGCGATGACCTGCATGACGGCATTCGCGCTTTCCTGCGCGCTGTCGCGCAGCAGGCTGTGATGCATGTCCGTGAAGCGCTGCACCAGGCGCAAACGGCCCGGCACGTCGCTCAGCTGCTGCCACATGGCCTCGGCCAGCGCCTCGGGGCTGGCCGCGTTTTGCAGCAGCTCGGGCACCAGGTAGTCGCGCGCCAGGATGTTCGGCAAACCTATCCACGGCTGGTAGCCCATGTGGCGCATGATTTCCCACGAAGCGCGCATCATCTTGTAGGCGATGACCATGGGCTTCTTGTACAGCGCCACTTCCAGCGACGCCGTGCCGGACGCCACCAGCACCGCATCGGCGGCGCAGATGGCCGTGTGCGAGCCACCGTCGGTGAGCAGTATCTCGACGTCCTGCAAGCCCGCTTCCGCGATCAATTGCAAAAAGTACTGGCGCTGTTTTTCGCCGGCCATGGGCGCGACGAAACGCAGGGAGCGGTCGCGCGCCAGCAGCAATTTGCAGGCGGTCACGAAAGCCACCGTATTGTATTTGAGTTCGCCCGCGCGGCTGCCCGGCATCAGGGTCACGACATTCGCGTCTTCCGGCAAACCCAGGGTACGGCGCGCGGCCGCTTCGTCGGGCTGCAACGGAATCATCTCGGCCAGCGGATGGCCGACATAGGTGACGGGCACGCCCGCCTTGCGGTAGATCTCTTCCTCGAACGGAAAGATCACCAGCATGTGCGAGACGGCCTTGATGATTTTCTTGATGCGGCCACCGCGCCAGGCCCAGATCTGCGGCCCGATGTAGTGCACGGTGGGGATGCCGCCTTCCTTCAGTTGCTGTTCCAGTCCCAGGTTAAAACCCGGATAGTCGGCGCCGATGAAGACGGCGGGACGCTCGGCCAGCAACTGGTCGCGCAGCGCGTTCTGGATGCCCTTGATCTCGCGGTAGCGGGGAATGATCTCGAACAGGCCGCGTACGGTCAGCTTGTCGAGCGGCCAGTCAGAGACAAAACCCTGCTTGGCCATGTGCTCGCCGCCGATGCCGTGGAAGCGCGTTCCAGGCAGCTGCGGCACGAGGCCGGACAGCAGCCGGCTGGCCAGCAGGTCGCCCGACACCTCGCCGGCGACGATGGCGACATTGGCGACCGGCAGGCCGCTGGACTGGTCAGCGGACGATGCCACGCGACGCCACGCCAAGGAATTCGCGCATGGCGCGAATGTGTTGCGCCACCTCGGGCGACGACGCCGCCTCTTCTTCGAACAGGGCAGCCTTGGATTCTTCCAGGGTCAGTCCCGCGCGGTAGATGAGTTTATATGCGGTGCGGATGCCGTTGATCTGCTCACGCGCAAAGCCGCGGCGTTTCAAGCCTTCGATATTGACGCCATGCGCCTGCGCAGGATTGCCGTTCAGGAGCACGAATGGCGGTACGTCCTGCGTCAGGCTGGTGCTCATGCCGACGAAGGCGTGCGCGCCGATCTTGCAAAACTGGTGCACGTTGGCGAAGCCGCTCATGATGACCCAATCGCCGATCTCCACGTGGCCCGCCAGCTGCGCGTTGTTCGAAAAGATGGTGTTGTTGCCCACCAGGCAGTCGTGCGCCAGGTGCACATACGCCGAGATCCAGTTGTCATTGCCCAGGCGCGTCACGCCGCCACCCTGCACGGTGCCCGTGTTGAAGGTGCAAAATTCGCGGATGGTGTTGCGGTCGCCGATGTCCAGGCGCGTCGCCTCGCCCGCCCATTTCTTATCCTGCGGCTGCGCGCCGATGGAGGAAAACTGGAACAGGTGGTTGTCGCTGCCGATCGTCGTGTGGCCATCGATGACCACGTGCGGGCCAACCTTGGTGCCAGCGCCGATGCGCACGTGCGGACCGATGATGGTGTACGGACCCACCTCGACCGAGCTGTCGAGCTCGGCCTTCGGATCGATGACTGCCGTGGAGTGGATGGCCGCCATATCACTGCCCCGCTGGCTGGCTCGCAGACTGGCTCGCATCCTGCGCGCTGCGGATGGTGCACATCAGTTCACCTTCCACCGCCAGCTTGCCGTCGACCGTACCGACGGCCTTGTATTTCCAGATGCCGCGCGAAACGCGCAGGATTTCCACGTCCATCTTCAGCTGGTCGCCCGGTTCGACGGGACGCTTGAAGCGCGCATTGTCGATGCCGACGAAGTACACCACCGAATTTTCGTCCGGTTTCACGCCCATCGACAGGAACGACAGCAAGGCCGCCGTCTGCGCCAGCGCTTCGATCATCAGCACGCCAGGCATGACCGGCTTGTGCGGGAAATGGCCCTGAAAGAACTCTTCGTTGACCGTCACATTCTTGATGGCGGTGATGGTTTTGTTTGCTTCCCAGTCCAGCACGCGGTCAACCAGCAGCAGCGGGTAGCGGTGCGGCAGCAGCGATTTGATGGCGAGGATGTCGAGGGTCTTTTTTTCAGTAGTCATTTTTCGTCTTGCGTGGTCAGTGTTTTAATTGTTTTTTCAAGCGCGCGGATCTTCTCGCGCATGCTTGACAGGTTGCGCACGATGGCGGCGCTCTTTTCCCAGTCGGCGTTCTTGGCCAGCGGATAGAAGCCCGTGTACTGGCCCGGCTCCGCTATCGAGCGCGAGACCATGCTGCCCGAGCCCACGTGGACGCGGTCGGCGATGGTCAAATGGCCCAGCACCATGGCGGCGCCGCCAAAGGTGCAGTACTTGCCGATGATGGCGCTGCCGGCCACGCCGACGCAGCCGGCCATGGCCGTGTGCGCGCCGATGTGGCAGTTGTGGCCGATCTGGATCTGGTTATCGAGCTTGACGCCATCTTCGATGATGGTGTCGGCCAGTGCGCCACGGTCGATGGTGGTGTTGGCGCCGATGTCGACATCGTCACCGATCACCACCCTGCCCGTCTGCGGAATCTTGATATACACGCCGCCTTCGTTGGCGAAGCCGAATCCGTCGGTGCCGATCACGGCGCCCGAATGGATGATGCCGCGCTGGCCGATCACGCAGCGCGCATGGAAGGTGACGTTGGCGAACAACTGGGTACCGGCGCCGATGACGGCGTCGCGTCCCACCACGCAGCCAGGCCCGATGACGCAGCCGGCGCCGATCACGGCGCCCGCTTCGATCACGGTGCGCGGTCCGACCGATGCGGTCGCGTCGACCTGCGCGCCATCATCGACGATGGCGCTGGCATGGATACCCACGGGCGGCTTGATCTCGTGCAGGGCGGCGAAATACTGCGCCGCGCGCGCGAAATACACATAGGGATTCGGGGTGACGATACGCGCGCCAGCGTACTCGTCGCCGATCAACGCGTCGTCGGCCGGCGTGAGTATCAGCGCGCAAGCGCCGCTCTGGGCCGCCTGTGCGCGGAATTTGCTATTGCTGAGAAAGCTGATGTGCGAAGCGCCGGCGTCGGCCAGCGGTGCGATGCCTGTAACTTCCAGGTTGGCATCGCCCGCCAATTGCCCGCCGAAGCGTTCGACCAATTCTCCTAGTCGAGTGCCCATCTAATTACCTCTATTCTAATATTACTTGTCCAGCGCCTTCAAGACCTTGTCGGTAATGTCGATGCGCGGGCTGGCCCACAGGGCTTCCTGCAGCACGATGTCATATCCTTCGATATGCGCCATCTGCTGGATGATGGTGTTGGCTTTTTCCGCGATGGCGCTGCGCTCTTCGTTCGTGCGCTGGCTCAGGTCTTCGCGGAACTCGCGCTGGCGGCGTTGCAGCTCCTTGTCCAGCTCGAAAAACTCGCGCTGGCGCTTGGCGCGCTCCGCCTCGCTCAGGGTCGGCATGTCCTTTTCCAGGGCTTCGTTGGCGACCTTGAAGCGGCTGGCCAGTTCCTGCACGGCCTTTTCACGCGAGCGGAACTCTTCGGCCAGCTTGGCGCTGGCCAGCTTGGCCAGTCTCGATTCGTTATAAATACGTTCGCTGCTGATCCAGGCGATCTTCGACTCCTGAGCCTGCGCCTGCACCGGCAACAGCGAACTCCAGCACAATGCGATCACGGCAAGGGTCTTGGGCAGGGTAGCGGATGCGGTGTTCATGATACTCCATGGTCAAAAAGTAAAAGCTCTCGCCCCGGTTCAGATGGCCGGTTAAAAACCGGTGCCCATCTGGAACTGGAAGCGCTCCAGGCGGTCCGTCGGCTTGGCGTTCAGCGGCTTGGCATAGCTCAGTTTGAGCGGGCCCACCGGTGAAATCCAGCTGATGCCCAAGCCAGCAGAATAGCGCAATTGCGACAGACGCATTTTTTCGCCTTCCTGGTAGACCTGGCCGCCGTCAAGGAAACCGAACCAGCGCAAGCTGCGGTCATTGCCCGAACCGGGGAATGGCATCTGCAGCTCCGCGCTGCCGAACATGCGCGAGGCGCCGCCCAAGGCATCGTTGGTGCTCGGTTCGACCGCGCCCAGCGAGGAACTCAGGTAGCCGCGCACCGAACCGATGCCGCCGCCGTAGAAGTTCTTGAAGACCGGATACACGTGCTTGCCGATGCCGTGACCATAATCGAGTTCGCCCCTCAACGCCAGGGTGACCTTGCTGAACAGCGGACGGAAATACTGGTGCTCGTAGATGGCACGGAAGTACTTCTGGTCGCCGATCAGGTCAGCCTCCAGATTGACGCGCTGTAAACGGCCGATCGATGGCGTCAGGGCGCTGTCGCGGCTGTCGCGCTGCCAAGCCGCCGTCAGCGGGATGGAATTCGTCGTGGCCGAACCGATGCCGTCGGACGGGCCGCCATTGTCGACCACGTACTGCTTGAAGCGGATCGGGCTGGTGATATCGGTCTCGATGCGCGAGCGCTCGCCGCCGATACCGAAGAAGACGGTATCGACTTCCGAGAACGGCACGCCGAAACTGACGCGGCCACCGGTTTGCTTGATCTTGTAGCTGCCGATGTTCAGCGCTGGCGGTTCCGTCGTGCGCAGGTAAACTTCAAAGCTGCGCGAAATGCCGTCGTCCGTGAAATACGGATTGGTTTGCGAAAACGCGATCGTGCGGCTGTAATGGCTGGTATTGAGTTCGATGCCGACCGTGTTGCCGCTACCGGCGAAGTTGGCCTGCGAAATCGATGCCGACAGCGTGAATTTTTCCGATTGCGAGAACGCGCCACCGATCAGGAAGTTACCCGTCGGTTTTTCCACCACCGTCACGTTGACGTCAACCTGGTCGGTCGTGCCCTGCGCTTCCGGCGTGTCGATGGTCACGTCCTTGAAATAGCCGAGGCGGTCGACACGGTCGCGCGACAGCTTGATCTTGTTGCTGTCGTACCAGGACGATTCGAACTGGCGGAATTCGCGGCGGATGACTTCATCGCGCGTGGTGGTATTGCCGGCGATATTCATGTGGCGCACGTAGACGCGCTTGCCCGGATCGATGAAGAAGGTGAAACCAACTTCATGCTTTTCGCGGTTGATTTCCGGATTGGCGTTGACGTTGGCAAAGGCGTAGCCGAACGTGGCCAGGCGGTCCTGGATGCGCTTGTTCGTCGCCGTCAGGCGCGCGCCCGAATAGATCTCGCCTTCGCGCATCAGGTTCAGCGCTTTGAGTTCTTCTTCGCGGCCGAACATCTCGCCTTCGAACTTGGTGCCGGCGATCTTGTACTTCTCGCCTTCGGTGATATTGATCGTCAGGTAAATGTCTTTTTTATCGGGCGTGATCGACACTTGCGTCGAGTCGACCTGCATCTCGATATAGCCGCGGTCCAGGTAGTAGGACTTGAGCGCTTCGATGTCGCCCGTCAGCTTGGTCTTCGAATATTGATCGGCCTTGGTGTACCAGCTGAACCAGCCGCCCGTGTTCAAGGCCAGCTGCTCGCGCAGCTCCTTGTCGGTGAAGGCCTTGTTGCCGACGATATTGATCTGCTTGATCCGGGCCACGTCGCCCTCGTCGACGGCGAACACCACGTTGACGCGGTTGCGCTCGATCGGCGTGACGGTGGTGGTGATCTTCACGCCGTACAAACCATGCGACAGGTACTGGCGCTTGAGTTCCTGTTCCGCGCGGTCAACGGATGCCTTGTCGAAAATCTTGGCTTCACCCACGCCGATTTCCTTCAATGCCTTGACCAGCACATCCTTTTCAAATTCCTTGGTACCCGTAAATGCCACGGAAGCGATGGCCGGACGTTCCTCGACCAGCACCACCAGCACGTCGCCGTCGGCTTCCAGGCGCACATCCTTGAACATGCCCGTCGCATACAGGGCCTTGATGGCGGCGATACTCTTCTCGTCGGAGAACGTTTCGCCGACCCGCACAGGCAGGTAGGCAAAGACGGTGCCCGCTTCGGTACGCTGGATCCCTTCGACCCGGATGTCCTTGACAGTAAATGGCTGGACGGCCAGCGCGTGGCCGGAACAGATGGCCATGACGGCGGCGCCGATCAGGCTGCGGCGAAAGGAAGGCAAGGCAAAACGAGCAGAATGTAATTTCATTGGGGTTATTCAATGGGTAAATCAATGGACAACATACACAAAAGATTGCTTGTGCGACTCACGCAATGGCATCAACCACCGCCCTAATTCAGCAATCGCAACACGTCATTAAAGACGGCAAGCACCATCAAGGTCAGCAACAAACCGATCCCCAGGCGCTGGGCAATCTCGCCTACGCGCTCCGGCAAGGGGCGTCCGGTCAAAACTTCCAGCGAATAATACAGCAAATGCCCGCCATCCAGAACAGGAATGGGTAGCAAATTCATCACGCCCAGACTGATACTGATGAAGGCAATGAAGCTCAGGTAGCTTACCAGGCCGATGCGCGCCGTCTGGCCCGCGTAATCGGCGATGGTAATCGGCCCCGTCACATTCTTCAGCGAGACCTGGCCGGTGATCATTTTGCCCAGCATTTTCAGGCTCATGACACTGGTATCCCAGACCTTGGTGGACGCCTTGCCCACGGCGGCGAACGGTCCGGAGGCCACGGTGATCATATCCGGCACCTGCCCCAGCTTCGCTTGTATCTTACCAACTGTTACAGCTCCCTCCGCCCCGGCGCCCGGCACGGCGTCCGGCGTGATGGACAGGGTCAGATCCTGGCCCTGGCGCAAGAGCCGCAATTGCAAGGTCTTGCCCGGCGCCTGGCTCAGGGTGGCGATGACGGCCGCCACGTCGTGCACGGGCAGCTCGTCGATGGCCAGGATCTGGTCGTTTTTCTGCAGGCCGGCGCGCGCGGCGGCGCCACCGGGCATGATTTCCATCAGCGTGGGCGCGGAACGGGCCAGGGTCAGGCCCAGCTTGCCCAGCACGTCGCCTTCCAAGTCCGTCTCCGTCAGGCTGGCCGTCGGCAAGGTCGCTTCCTGCTGGCCGCGGTCGGGACGGCGCACTTCGATGCGCGCCGGCTGCTTGTCGAGAGTAGCCTGGATCAATTCCCAGCGCAGCTCGGACCAGCTGGCCACGGCCTTGCCATTCACCGCTTCAACCGTATCGCCGCTGCGCAAGCCGGCCGCATGGGCGGCCGTCTCTTCGGCCACGGGACCGAGTTTACTCGACGGCTCTTCGATGCCATGCATGAACAGACCCGCATACAGCACGATGGCGACGAGGAAATTGGCCAGCGGGCCGGCGGCCACGATGGCGATGCGGCGCCACACGCTCTGGCGCGTGAATTCGCGGCGCAATTCGCTTTCCGGCAAATCGCTGAGGTCTTGCGCGCGGCTGTCGAGCATGCTCACATAGCCGCCCAGCGGCAGCGCGGAAATCGCCCACTCCGTCTGGTCCTTGCCAAACTTGCGCGAGTACACCACTTTTCCCATGCCGATCGAGAAACGCAGCACTTTGACGCCGCACCAGCGCGCCACCAGGTAATGCCCCAGCTCGTGCAAGGTGATCAGCGAACCCAGCGCAACGATGAACGCCAGCAAGGTGGTAATCAAGGTCATGCGGCCAGCCTTTGGGCGATGTACGCTTGCGCGGCCGCTCGGGCCAGGCGGTCCTGCTCCATCACGGCTTCGATGCTGGACGCGGCGCCGTGCGGCACCGTCTCGATCACGTGCGCGATGACCCGGTCGATCTGGCGGAAACCAATCTGCTCGTCAAGAAACGCTTGCACGGCCACTTCATTGGCCGCGTTCAGCAGGGCCGGCGCCGTGCCGCCCGCGCGCAAGGCGTCGAAGGCCAGCGCCAGGCAAGGGAAACGGCGGAAATCGGGACGCTCGAACTGCAGGGTCGCCACTTGCGCCAGGTCCAGCTGCGCCACGCCGGAAGCGATGCGCTGCGGATACGCCAGCGCGTGCGCGATCGGCGTGCGCATGTCCGGATTGCCCAGCTGGGCCAGCACGGAACCGTCGATGTACGACACCATCGAATGGATCACGCTTTGCGGGTGGATCAGCACTTCGATCTGCTCGGCCGGCGCGCCGAACAGCCAGTGCGCTTCGATCACTTCCAGGCCCTTGTTCATCATGGTGGCCGAATCGACGGAAATCTTGCGGCCCATGGCCCAGGTCGGATGCTTGCAGGCCTGGTCCGGCGTGACCGCGTCGAGCGTCTCGACGTCGCGCGTGAGGAAGGGACCGCCGGAAGCGGTGAGCACGATTTTCGCCACGCCGGCGGCGCCCGGCGCGCGGCCATGGGCGTGCGGCATGCATTGGAAAATAGCGTTGTGTTCGCTGTCGATCGGCAGCAGCACGGCGCCGTTGTCATGCACGGCATCGATGAACAGCTGGCCGGACATCACCAGCGCTTCTTTATTGGCCAACAATACTTTCTTGCCAGCACGCGCTGCCGCCAAGGTGGGCGCCAGGCCGGCCGCGCCGACGATGGCCGCCATCACGCCCGTCACTTGCGGCGCGCTGGCGATGGCGCACAGGGCGTCCACGCCGTACTCGACCTGCGTATCGACGCCCTGCCCGCGCAGCAAGCGCGTCAGTTCAAGGGCGGCATCCGCCGTGCCGACGACGGCGCGCTGGGGACGGAATTGCAGACACTGGGCGGCCAGCTCGGCCACACGGCTGTGCGCGCTCAGCGCATACACGCTGTATTGCTCCGGATGACGCGCGAGCACGTCCAGGGTGGACACGCCGATGGAACCGGTCGCGCCAAGGATGGTGATGTATTGCATGAGTTTCCTTAAAGCCAGCTGGCCACGAGGGCGGCAAATGGCAGGACCGGGATCAAGGCATCGATACGGTCGAGTACGCCGCCATGGCCAGGCAGCAGGTTGCTGCTGTCCTTGATGCCGGCGCGGCGCTTCAATTGGGATTCGAACAGGTCGCCGACGATGCTGGCGGCGACGATCAGCAGCAGCACCAGCAAGGCCACCGGCCAGCCGCGGCGCAATTGCAGCTGCACGGCGAAGGTGTCTTGCAAGACCGGTAGCGATGGCGCGGCCACGATGGTGATGGCGGAGATGACCAGCACGGCGATGCCGCCGCCGATGGCGCCTTCCCAGGATTTACCGGGGGAAATACTTGGCGCCAGCTTGCGCTTGCCGAAAGCCTTGCCCGAGAAGTACGCGCCGATATCGGCGATCCACACGAGGGCCATGACGGACAGCAGGAACAAGGGGCTATGCAGGAACAGGGCGATGATGGCAACAAAACAGCCGACGATGGTCACCGGGTACACCAGGCTGAGCAAGGTATTGCCCAGGCCTTCGGTGGGCGGCAAGCCCGTCGCCAGCGAAGGCACGAAACGGATCAGCCAGATGGCTACGCACAGGGCGAACCAGAAATTGAGCTGCGCCATGCCGTTACCGACAAAAAACGTATATGCGAAGGCGGCAGTCCAGATGGCGGCAATCAGCAGCGCCTGGCGATTTTTGAAGATGCGGAAACTTTCCCAGATGGCGGCGCCGAAGAACGCCGTGGCGATCACGGCGAAGGCGGGGAAATAATTCAGATACAGAACCGGCAGCAAGACCGCCAACAAGACCAGGGCGGTGATTATCCGTGTTTTCAGCATCAGTTTGTCTTTTCAGTTAATTGCGCGCTGGTACGGCCAAAGCGCCGTTCGCGCTGCTGGTAAGACGCGATTGCCGCGTCGAGGCACTCGTCATTGAAGTCGGGCCAGAAAGTCTCGGTGAAAAACAACTCAGTGTACGCCAGTTGCCACAGGAGGAAATTGGAAATGCGCTGCTCGCCGCCGGTGCGGATGAACAGGTCGGGCTCGGGTGCGTAGGCCATGGCCAGGTGCGGCGCCAGTTGCTCTTCCGTGTAAGCGTGCGCGGCGGGCTGGCCATTGGCTGCCGCCTCGGCCGTCATTTTGTTGACTGCCTGCATGATGTCCCAGCGGCCGCCGTAATTGGCGCAGATGGACACCGTCAGGCGCGTGTTGTTCGCCGTCTTGCGCTCCGCATTGGCGATCAGGGTTTGCAGCTGCTCATTGAAGCGCGACAGGTCGCCCACCACCTTCAGGCGGATATCGTTGGCATGCATCTTGACCACTTCGCGTTCCAGCATCGTGACGAACAGGCGCATCAGCATCGACACCTCTTCTTCCGGGCGGCGCCAGTTTTCAGAACTGAAGGCAAACAGGGTCAGGTACTCGACACCGCGTTCGAGGCAAGTCTCGACGATGCCGCGCACGGCGTCGGCGCCCTTGACGTGGCCAGCCACGCGGGGCAGGAAGCGTTTGGTTGCCCAGCGACCATTGCCATCCATAATGATTGCCACATGGCGCGGCACCGTACCGACCTCAGGTACTGCCGTTGTCGAACTCGAATAGATCATGAAAACAAGAATACCAAAAATAAAAGATAGCTATTATGCGCCAAATAGCACTGCCCGGAAAAGCCATGCTTTTCCGGGCAGCGTCGAAGGACTGAAAACTAGACCGTCAGCACTTCTTTTTCTTTGTCGACGACCATCTTGTCGATGTCGGCAATAAACTTGTCCGTCAGCTTCTGCACTTCTTCCGACGAGCGGCGCTCATCGTCCTCGGAGCAGGCTTTTTCCTTGACCAGTTTTTTTAGCGACTCGTTCGCATCGCGGCGAATGTTACGCACGGCAATCTTCGCGTCTTCCGCTTCGCTCTTGACCAGCTTGACCATTTCCTTGCGGCGCTCCTCCGTCAGCGGCGGCGTCGGAACGCGGATCAGGTCGCCCTGTGCCGACGGGTTCAGACCCAGATCGGCGTCGCGGATGGCTTTTTCGATGGTGTTGGCCATCTTCTTTTCGTACGGCTGCACACCGATGGTGCGCGCGTCGATCAGGGTCACGTTGGCGACCTGGGTCAGCGCCGTCGGCGAACCGTAGTAATCGACCATCACGTGGTCCAGGATACCCGTATGGGCGCGGCCGGTACGCACTTTGGCCAGGTCGGCCCGCAGTGTTTCCAGCGACTTCGTCATGCGTTCCTGGGTGTTCTTTTTAACGTCAGCTAAGGACATACGCCCTCCTATATCTTGATAATAAATGGGTATTACAATTATTCACTGCAGTGTAAATGTTCGCGCAGTCGGGAGTGCCGAAAACCGTTCAGGGCAAGGCGCAGCGCCGAAGACAGTACGAATGTACGGCGAGGCGCTGCAACGCAGCCATGGACAGTTTCTCGGTGCTCCTTATTTCTATACGTGAACCAGCGTGCCTTCATCTTCGCCCATGATGACGCGCATCAGCGCGCCTGGCTTGGTGATCGAAAACACTTTGATTGGCAGTTTCTGGTCGCGGCACAGGGCGAATGCCGTGGCATCCATCACTTGCAGGTGCTTGGCGATGGCGTCGTCGAACGTAATCGTGTGGAACAGGGTGGCGTTCGGATCTTTCTGCGGATCGGCCGTGTACACGCCGTCGACCTTGGTGGCCTTCAGGACGATCTCGGCGCTGATCTCGGCACCGCGCAGGGCAGCTGCCGTGTCGGTGGTGAAGAACGGATTGCCGGTGCCGGCGGCGAAGACCACCACTTTACCTTCTTCCAGGTATTGCAGGGCTTTCGGGCGGACGTACGGCTCGACCACTTGCTCGATGCCGATGGCCGACATGACGCGCGCGGTAATGCCGACGTGGCGCATGGCATCGGCCAGGGCCAGTGCGTTCATCACGGTGGCAAGCATGCCCATGTAGTCGGCGGTGGCACGGTCCATGCCTTGCGCGCCAGGCGCGACGCCGCGGAAGATATTGCCGCCGCCAATCACGATTGCCAGTTCCACACCCAACTTCGCCACCTCGGCCACATCGGCCACCATGCGCTCGATCGTGGCGCGGTTGATGCCGTAGGGATCATCACCCATCAGGGCTTCGCCGGACAACTTGAGGAGGACGCGCTTGTAGGCTGGTTTTGACATGAGCTGGGGCTCCATAAATGAGGTTATTCGAGTATGACATGGCGCAGCGCCTTGCAGCGCCGGATAGGCGAGAGGAAGCTGCCCATGCCGCCGCCCGGCACGACAGGTGCGGGCGGGCCAAAAAAACGGGCCTCTCGGCCCGCTTTACTTACGCTCCCTGGGAGGCAGCCATCTGTGCTGCGACTTCTGCTGCGAAGTCGTCTTGCTTCTTCTCGATGCCCTCGCCCACTACGTACATGGCGAAACCTTTGACGCTGGTGTTAGCCGCCTTCAGCATTTGCTCAACCGACAGCTTGTCGTTTTTCACGAAAGCCTGGTTCAGCAGGGAAACTTCTTTCAGGAACTTCTGTACGGAACCTTCCAGGCGCTTGGCCAGGATTTCCGGCGATTGCGCTGGCTTGCCTTCGGCGGCCGCTTTGGCTGCGTCTTCTTCGGCTTTCAGTTGTGCAACCGAGCGCTCTTTTTCGATCAGTTCCGCTGGAACTTCGTTCGACGACAGCGACACTGGCTTCATGGCAGCGATGTGCATGGCCACGTCTTTGCCCACTTGCTCATCGGCGCCGTCGAATTCGACGATCACGCCAATGCGCGAACCGTGCAGGTACGAAGCCAGCTTGGCGCTGGTTTCGAAACGCTGGAAGCGGCGGATGGTCATGTTTTCGCCGATTTTGCCGATCAGGGCAGCGCGCACGTCGTCCAGGGTCTTGCCATCGAGTGGCAGGGCCAGCAGGGCAGCGACGTCAGCCGGGTTGTGTTCTGCTACCAGACGGGCAGCGTTGTTGGCCAGTGCCAGGAAATCGTCGTTTTTCGCAACGAAGTCGGTTTCCGAGTTCACTTCGACCAGGGCGCCTACGCCATTGGCGATGTAGGTTGCCACGACGCCTTCAGCGGTGATGCGTGCCGATGCTTTCGATGCCTTGCCGCCCAGTTTGACGCGCAGGATCTCTTCCGCACGAGCCATGTCGCCTTCGGCTTCGGTCAGTGCTTTTTTGCATTCCATCATTGGTGCGTCGGTTTTGCCGCGCAATTCGCCTACCATCGCTGCTGTAATCGCTGCCATGTGTTTCTCCTGATTCGGTGATTCGATAGTCGCGGCCGGGCATGCATGCCTCGCCAGCGGTCACTATCGTTTTTTTGTTAAAAAAAAGGGGGAGCTGCTGCCACCCCCTTTTCCCTTACTGCTGTGCTTACAAACGGCTATCTTGCGATAGCCTGGCCATTAAGCCTGTTCGTTAACTTCGACGAATTCGTCGCCAGCGGCTGCTTTAACCATTTCAACAACTTCGTTACCGGCAGCTGCACGGCCTTCGATGATTGCATCAGCAACACCGCGAGCGTACAACATGATGGCTTTCGAGGAGTCATCGTTACCTGGGATCACGAAGTTCACGCCTTCTGGGGAGTGATTGGTATCGACAACGCCGATGACCGGGATACCCAGTTTAGCTGCTTCGGTGATCGCACCTTTGTGGTAGCCGACGTCGACGACGAAGATTGCGTCAGGAATGCCGCCCATGTCCTTGATGCCGCCGATCGATTTTTGCAGCTTGATCATTTCGCGGGAGAACATCAGCGCTTCTTTTTTCGACAGCTTCTCGATCGAACCGTCTTCAACCATGACTTCCATGTCTTTCAGACGCTTGATCGAGGTTTTGATCGTTTTGAAGTTGGTCAGCATGCCGCCCAACCAACGTTGATCAACGAAAGGCACGCCAGCGCGTTGTGCTTCAGCAGCGATGATTTCGCGAGCTTGACGCTTGGTGCCAACCATCAGGATGGTGCCACGGTTTGCAGCCAGTTGACGCACGTGCTTCATTGCGTCCTGGTACATCGCCATGGTTTTTTCCAGGTTGATGATGTGGATCTTGTTGCGATGGCCGAAGATGAACGGTGCCATTTTTGGATTCCAAAAACGGGTTTGGTGACCAAAGTGGACACCGGCTTCCAGCATTTCGCGCATTGTTACGGACATTATTAACTCCAGGGTTGGGTCTGGAATCCGATCAGTCACCATACAGGCACCCTTGTCGACCGGATTCGCGTGTTTATATAAATTAAAGACACTGTTTTACTGCATTGCTTAAAAGAGAATTCAAGCAACCCGGGATTCTACACTGAAATGCCCATTTCATCAAGCCCGCGCCGCAAATCGCACGCGCAGCGACGGCAAGCGTTGCACCACACTGGTGCAAGGCGTATCGACCATGGGTTTTCCCGCAAAAATCGCCTGCCAGCCATAGGATGGAGGCGGCGGATGCCGGGCGCCTCGTTTATAATTTCGACATATTTGCAGACTTTTCCTCATACGCTGAGATTCGTCTGTGCTTTTCACCCGAACATCTTGCAGATTGCGAATTACACCATGTCCACCATCCGTATCAATACCGCCGCCGACATCGAAGGCATGCGCGTTGCCGGCAAACTCGGCGCCGAAGTACTCGATTACATCACGCCTTTCGTCAAGGTCGGCGTCACGACGGGCGAACTGGACCGCCTGTGCCACGAATACATGGTCAACGTGCAAGGCACCATCCCTGCCCCGCTGAACTACTGTCCTCCTGGCTACACGCCCTACCCGAAAGCCATCTGCACCTCCGTCAACGACGTCATTTGCCACGGCATTCCCGGCGACAAGGTCCTCAAGAGCGGCGACTCCGTCAACCTCGACATCACCGTCATCAAGGATGGCTACCACGGCGACAACAGCCGCATGTTCCTCGTCGGCACGCCGACCATCCTGGCCAAGCGCCTGTCGGAAATTACCTATGAATGCATGTGGCTGGGCATCGACCAGATCAAGCCGGGCGCCCACCTGGGCGATATCGGCCACGCCATCCAGCAGCATGCCGAAAAGGCCGGCTACAGCGTGGTGCGCGAATTCTGCGGCCACGGCATCGGCAAGGTCTTCCATGAAGAGCCGCAAGTGCTGCATTACGGCAAGCCAGGTACCCTGGAGCGCCTGGAAGCGGGCATGATTTTTACCGTGGAACCGATGATCAACTCGGGCCGCCGCGAAATCCGCGAAATGAACGATGGCTGGACCATCAAAACCAAGGACCGCAGCCTGTCGGCGCAATGGGAACACACGGTGCTGGTGACGGAAACGGGCTATGAAGTGCTGACCGTCTCGCCCGGCATGCCGCCGCCACCCGCCTTGATCCTGAACAAAGCCTGATTCTCCATCCCACGCACCGCCACCCCAGGGCCCAGATGAAAAAGCAGATTCGGGAACAGCTGAAACAGCAACTGAAAGCCGACCGCCAGGTCGTCATTGCGGCCTTCCAGGCTGACGGCAAGCCTGAAAAACTGCTGCGCAGCCTGCGCCACAGCGTCGATGGCGTGCTGGCGCGCGCCTGGCAGGAAGCGGGTTTGCCGCCCGGCACGGCCCTGGTGGGCGTGGGAGGCTATGGCCGCGGTGAACTGTTTCCGTATTCCGACGTCGACCTGCTGATCCTGCTGCAACAAGCACCGGACGCCGCCACGCAGGAAAAGCTCGAAGAACTGGTGCAACTGCTGTGGGACCTGGGCCTGGAAATCGGCCACAGCATCCGCACGGTCGATGAGTGTTTGATCGAATCGAAGGCTGACATCACCGTGCAAACAAGCTTGCTCGAAGCGCGCCTCGTGTGCGGCAACGCGGATCTGTTCGCGCAATTGCAGCAGCGCTACGACGCGGCCATGGACCCGCAGGCCTTCTTTCAGGCAAAAACGGCGGAAATGCGCCAGAGACACGCCAAATACGAGGATACGGCCTTCAGCCTGGAACCGAATTGCAAGGAAAGCCCGGGCGGCCTGCGCGACTTGCAAGTGATCCTGTGGGTGGCCAAGGCAGCCGGCCTGGCGAACTCGTGGCGCACCCTGGCCACGGGCGGCCTGATCACCCTGACGGAAGCGCGCCAGCTGATGGAAAAGGAACGCGCCTTCAAGGATATCCGCGTGCGCCTGCACCTGCACGCGGGCCGGCGCGAAGACCGCCTCGTGTTCGACGTGCAGACGGCGATCGCCGAATCGCTGGGCCTGCAAGCGACGGGCAGCGGGCCGCACATGCGCCGCGCCAGCGAATTCCTGATGCAACGCTACTACTGGGCCGCCAAGACGGTGACCCAGCTCAACACGATTTTGCTGCAAAACATCGAGGCACGGCTGTTTCCGCAAGACGACGTGGCCGTGCCCATCAACGAGCGCTTCAATGAAGTCAACAGCCTGATCGACATCAGCGCCGACGATACCTTCGAACAATACCCATCGGCCATGCTGGAAGTCTTCGTGCTGATGACGGAACGCCCGGCCCTGAAGGGCATGACGTCGCGCGCCACGCGGGCCCTGTGGCACGCGCGCTTCAAGATCGACGCCGCCTTCCGCCAGGATCCCGTCAACCGCGCCCTCTTCCTGCGCATCATGCAAGCGCCGGTCGGCATCATCCACGCGCTGCGGCGCATGAACGAAATGAGCATCCTGGGGCGCTACCTGCCGAATTTCCGCCGCATCGTGGGCCAGATGCAGCACGACCTGTTCCACGTGTACACGGTCGACCAGCACATTTTGATGGTGGTGCGCAACATGCGCCGCTTCACCATGAGCGAACACGCGCACGAATACCCGTTCTGCAGCCAGCTGATGGCCGACTTCTCGCAATCGTGGCTGCTGTACGTGGCGGCCCTGTTCCACGACATCGCCAAGGGCCGCGGCGGCGACCATTCGAAGCTGGGCGTGGCCGACGCCACCCAGTTCTGCCAGGATCACGGCTTGTCGGAAGAAGACACGGAACTGGTGGCATTCCTTGTGGAAAATCATTTGACCATGTCGCAAGTGGCGCAAAAGCAAGACTTGTCCGATCCCGACGTCATCGCCGCGTTTGCGAAAGTGGTCAAGGACGAGCGCCACCTGACGGGCCTGTACCTGCTGACGGTGGCAGACATCCGCGGCACCAGCCCGAAAGTGTGGAACGCCTGGAAGGGCAAGCTGCTGGAAGACCTGTACAAGATCACCTTGCGCGTGCTGGGCGGCGAGCCGCACACGGCCGACCGCGAGCTGAAAAACCGCCAGCAGGAAGCGCTGGCCACCCTGCGCCTGTACGGTTTGCCGCCCGATGCCCATCTGAAACTGTGGCAGCAACTGGACGTGGCCTATTTCCTGCGCCACGACGCGTCCGACATCGCCTGGCAGACGCGCTCGCTGTATGACAAGCTTGACAGCAAGTTGCCGGTGGTAAAATGCCGGCTGGCGCCCATCGGCGAAGGCTTGCAGGTGGCCGTGTACATTCCCGACCAGCCCGACCTGTTCGCGCGCATCTGCAGTTATTTCGACCGCAAGAATTTCAGCATCCTCGACGCGAAGATCCACACGACGAAAAACGGCTATGCGCTCGACACCTTCCTTGTCACCGAGCAGAACTTCGCCAAGAGCTACCGCGACATCATCAGCCTGATCGAGCATGAGCTGGGCGAGCTGCTGCAGTCGCAAACGCCGCTGCCGCCGCCGGGCAAGGGACGGCTGTCGCGCCTGTCGCGCACCTTCCCCTTCCAGCCGACCGTGGATTTGCGGCCCGATGAAAAGGGCCAGTACTATTTGCTGTCGGTGGCGGCCAACGACCGCACGGGCTTGCTGTATGCGATCGCCAACGTGCTGACCAAGTACCGCATCAACTTGCACACGGCCAAGATCATGACCCTGGGCGAGCGGGTCGAAGACGTCTTCCTCGTCGACGGGCCCGCGCTCAACAATGCCCGCAACCAGATATTGCTGGAAACCGATTTACTCGATGCGCTGAAAGTGTAGACTTTCCGCGCAGCGCCTACCCTTACTGAAACTGAAACAACATGACCGAAGAATTATTACGCTTGTCCAAACGCATGTCCGAACTGGGCCTGTCCTCCCGCCGCGAAGCCGATGAGTGGATCGCACGCGGCTGGGTCCGCGTGGATGGCAAGGTGGTGTCCGAGCTGGGCAGCAAGGTCTACCCGAGCCAGAAAATCACCGTGGAACGCCAGGCGGCAGCCGAGCAATCGAAGCGCGTCACCGTGCTGATCAACAAACCCGTCGGTTACGTCAGCGGCCAGGCCGAAGACGGCTACACGCCCGCCGTGGCCCTGATCAAGGCGGAAAACCGCTGGGCGGAAGACCGCAGCCCGGAACAGTTCCACCCGACCCAGCTGCGCAGCCTGGTGGCGGCCGGCCGACTGGACATCGATTCCGTCGGCTTGCTGGTCCTGACGCAGGACGGCCGCGTGGCCAAGCAGCTGATCGGCCACGATACCGATATCGACAAGGAATACCTGGTGCGCGTGAGCTACACCAAGGGCGGCACCCTGCCCGACAGCGAGCTGAAAAAGCTCAACCACGGCCTGTGGCTCGACGGCAAGCCGCTGCTGCCGGCCAAGGTGCGCTGGCAAAATGAAGACCAGCTGAGCTTTACCCTGCGCGAAGGCAAGAAACGCCAGATCCGCCGCATGTGCGAAGCCGTGGGCTTGAAAGTGCTGGGACTGAAACGCGTGCGCATCGGCAAGGTCAAGCTGGGCGACTTGCCGACGGGTCAATGGCGTTACCTGAGCGCGGACGAACAATTTTAAGCTACGACGTCAAGATGGCGTGCCGCGCGGCGCGCCTAGTCACATAAGCAACAGGAACATAGTGATATAAAAACAATTATTGTGATTTACTTAGTAAATATTGCTTTAAACCTATACACTATTCCCCATTAGAACAAAAGAGATACGCTGTCGTGAACGATCCCATCCCCAATCCCCTGCGCAAAGGCGCGCCCAGCCTGGCTGACGTGGCCGAGCCGATGGCGCCCGGCACCAAGCCGCACCATATGAGCGATCCGTGGGATATCGGCGAAACCCTGTGCAGCCTGGCTGACAACGGCGACGCCATTTCCATCTACCCGACAGGCGGCGAAGACGTCATCATGGCGCGCATTTTGTCCGTCGACGATGACTTGCCGCAATTCGTGCTGGAACTCAATGAAGGCGCCACCCTGCCTGCAGGCGGCGCCACATTTGTATCGTGGGTGCAAAGCGCCAAGCTGCAATTTACCATCAATGGCGAATGGCAAGCGTATCCCGAGCGGCCGAACGTGTATCTGACCAACTTCCCCAGTCATTGCCTGGTGCTGGAACGGCGCGAATCGACGCGCCTGGAAACGCCGCTGGGCGTGTACTACCTGGCCGCCTTCGTGCTCGAGGGACGTCCGTATGAATTGCAGCTGTATGATTTCTCGGCCGGCGGCATCGGCATGCGCGCCCATCCGCGCGACACGATCGGCCTGTACGTGGGGCGCAAGCTGTCGCGCGTGCGCCTGGAGCTGGGACCGAACAAGGTCATGATCGCCGACCTGGAAATCCGCCTGTCGCGCACCTTCCGCTCCTTCCTGCTGGGCGAGCAAGTGCAGATCGGCTGCCGCTTCCTGAACCTGACGGATGCAATGCAGGATGAATTGAAGGTATTGCTCGATGATCTGGGCAGCAGCCGCAAGGTGCGCTAGGTTCGCCAGGTTTGCTTCACGCATAAAAAATGGCCGCCCAGCTCATGCTGCGCGGCCATTGTTTTATCGTCGACAGGTATCGGGCGCCTAGTCGTCGTCGTTTGGGTCGAGATCCGGGAACATGACTTCCGTATAGCCGAACTGCGTGAAATCGACGATACGCATCGGATACAAAATGCCGTGCAAGTGGTCCACCTCATGCTGCACCACGCGCGCATGGAAGCCGTCGCAGTCGCGGCTGATGGGCTGGCCGAACTGGTCCACGCCTTCGTAGTGCAGCTCGCTCCAACGCGGCACGCTGCCGCGCAGGCCGGGCACGGACAGGCAGCCTTCAAAGCCCTCTTCCTTGCGTTCAGACAAAGGCGTCAGCACCGGGTTGATCAGCACGGTTTCCGGCACTTGCGGCGCGTCAGGGTAGCGCAGGTTCTGCTTGAAGCCGTAGATCACCAGTTGCAGGTTGACGCCGATCTGCGGCGCCGCCAGGCCCGCGCCATTGACCGCATGCATGGTGTCGAACATGTCGGCGATCAGGGCATGCAGTTCGGGCGTATCGAATTCACGCACGGGCTCGGCCATGCGCAGCAGGCGCGGATCGCCCATCTTGAGGATTTCACGTACGGTCATTTTGCGTCCAGTGCCGATTGCAGTTCTTGCAGGTAGCTGCGGAAGGCCGCGCCCGTTTCAGGGTGTTTCATGCCCATCGCCGTCGTTGCCTTCAAGTAGCCAAGCTTGGAGCCGCAATCATAACGCTGCCCCTGGTAGCGGTAAGCCAGCACGCGCTCTTCGCGCATCAGGGCGGCGATGCCGTCCGTCAACTGGATTTCGCCGCCGGCGCCCGTGCCGATATTTTCCAGGTGGCTAAAAATACGGCTGGTCAGCACATAACGACCCACCACGGCCAGGGTCGATGGCGCCTCTTCGGGCGCGGGCTTTTCCACGATGGCCGAGACCAGTTCCAGGTCGGGCTGATAATTCTTTGCCGAGACAATACCGTACTGCTTGGTTTCCGCGCGCGGCACATCCTGCACCGCCAGCAGCGAGCAATTTTCGTACTGGAAGACATCGGTCATCTGCGCCAGCACGGGGCGCACGCCCTCTTCCACATCCATGAAGTCGTCGGCCAGCAAGACGGCAAACGGCTCGTCGCCGATCACGGGACGGGCGCACAGCACGGCATGCCCCAGGCCCAGCGGCGCCGACTGGCGGATGTAAATGCAATTGATGTGCTTGGGAATGACGTTTTGCACCATGTCGAGCAATTGGCGCTTGCCGGCCGCTTCCAGTTCCGACTCCAGCTCGTAAGCCGTATCGAAATGGTCTTCGATGGCGCGCTTGTTGCGGCCCGTGATGAAGATCATTTCCGTGATGCCGGCCGCCACGGCTTCTTCCACCGCGTACTGGATCAATGGTTTGTCGACGATGGGCAACATTTCCTTCGGTTGCGCCTTGGTCGCGGGCAAGAAACGGCTGCCCAGGCCGGCGACGGGAAAGACTGCTTTTCTGATTTTTTTCATGGGTCTTTTGTAGTATGTTGAATGGTTAGTCCTGCGCCAACAGGGCCAGCAAGCCAGCCTCGTCGAGGATGGCCACGCCCAGTTCCTGCGCCTTGGCCAGCTTGCTGCCAGCGTCAGAACCGGCCACGACATAGCCTGTCTTCTTCGATACAGAACCGCTGACCTTGCCACCAGCCGCCTCGATCAGCTCCGCGGCCTCGTCGCGGCTCATATTGGGCAAGGTGCCCGTCAGGACGAAAGTCTTGCCGTCCAGCTTGCCGCCAGCGGCTGGCATTTCAGGTAATTGTGACAGTAATTCATTGCGCAGGGCGTCCAGTTGAACCAGCAGCTTGACATTGCCCTCATCGGCCAGCCATTGCGCCAGCGCTTCGGCCACGGCGGCGGGCAAGCCCGCGTGGAAGCTGGTCCCTTGCGCGGCCAGGCTGGCCAGGGTCACGCCCCGCTCCACCAGCTGCTTGCTGCGCGGCTCCGTCAGCTTCGGGATGCCGATGGCTGCCAGCAATTTGGTTTCCTCGAGTTGCGTACGCAACTTGGCGCTGGGCGCATGTTCGCCTTGCGGCGAGACACCGGCATCGAGCAAAGCCTGCAGCGCCTGCTGATTCTTTTCCTCGGCAAAGAAGTCGGCGATCGACTCGGCCACGGTGCCGCCGATGTCGGGCAGCACGCGCAGCAAAGCCGCCGGCGCTTTGCGCACATACGCCAGGCTACCGAGCCACTCGGCCAGGGTCTTGGCCGTCGATTCGCCCACGTGGCGGATGCCCAGCGCGAACAGGAAACGCTCGAGCGGCGGGCGCTTGCTCGCCTCGATGCCGGCGAGCAGGTTTTCCGCCCACTTGGTGGGAATCTTGCCTTGTTGCACTGTCTCTGGCGTCGAACCATCGCGCTCGTCAGCGCGCACTTTCATTTCCAGCAATTTATCCAGGGTCAGGCTGTACAGGTCAGCGAGGCCATGCACGTATTCCAGTTCGACCAGGGTATCGATATAACGTTCCCCCAGGCCTTCGATATCCATCATGCGGCGGCCTGCGAAATGGCGGAATGCTTCCTTGCGCTGTGCCGAGCAGAACAGGCCACCCGAGCAGCGGGCAATCGCCTCGCCCTCTTCGCGCACCACGTGCGAGCCGCACACGGGACACGCTTCCAGCATCTTGAACGGCAGCGGTGCCGGCGCCAGGCGCTTTTCCAGCACCACGCTCAGCACTTCGGGGATGACGTCGCCGGCGCGGCGCACGACGACGGTATCGCCCACGCGCACATCCTTGCGCAGCACTTCATCTTCATTGTGCAAGGTGGCGTTGGTCACCGTCACGCCGCCCACGGACACGGGCGCCAGGCGCGCCACGGGCGTCATGGCGCCCGTGCGGCCCACCTGGATATCGATGCCCAGCACCTGCGTCAGCGCCTCTTCGGCGGGGAATTTGTGCGCCAGCGCAAAACGCGGCGCGCGCGAGACAAAGCCCAGCTCCTGCTGGTCTTCCGTGGCGTTGACCTTGTAGACCACGCCGTCGATTTCGTACGGCAAGGCGGGGCGGCGCGCGCCGATATCGGCGTAGTAGGCCAGCAAGCCCTGCGCGCCCTGCACCACCTTGCGCTCCTTCGACACGGGTATGCCCAGGGTTTCGTACCAGTCCAGCAAGGCCGAATGCGAGGCCGGCATGGCGGCGCCATCGAGAGCGCCGATGCCGTAGGCATAGAAACGCAGCTTGCGCTGCGCCGTGATGCGCGAATCGAGCTGGCGCAGGCTGCCGGCGGCCGCATTGCGCGGATTGGCGAATTCCTTCTGCCCCGCCTCGCGCTGGCGTTCGTTCAGGCGGGCAAAATCGCCCTTGAACATCATCACTTCGCCGCGCACGTCGAGCAGTGCAGGAATCTTGTCGCCATGCAGGCGCAAAGGGATGCCGGAAATGGTGCGGATATTCGCCGTCACGTCCTCGCCCGTGGCGCCGTCGCCGCGCGTGGCTGCCTGCACGAACAGGCCGTTTTCATAGCGCAGGTTGATGGCCAAGCCGTCGAATTTCACTTCGGCCGCATACCCGACGTCCTGCGCATCGAGGCCCAGGCCTTCGCGCACGCGGCGGTCGAAATTGACGATATCGTCGTCGGTGAAACCATTATTCAGCGACAACATCGGCACCGTGTGCGTGACTTGCTCGAATTGCGGCAACGGTGCCGCCCCCACACGCAAGGTGGGCGAATCGGGCGTGCGCAAGTCGGGATGGGCCGCTTCCAGCACCTGCAGTTCGACGAACAGCCTGTCGTACTCGGCGTCGGGAATGGTGGGATTGTCGAGCACGTGGTAGGCGTGCAGATGCCGATTGAGTTCGGCCGTGAGTGCCAGGACGCGCTGGGCGGCATTCCGCAGGGCGGCGTCCTGGTTGATCGGATCAGTCATTGTTGCGGGATTCTTCAGCTAAATAAACGCAGGGCGCGGGTAGACCCGGCCGGAATGTCGGCCGCGTCCATTTCCTGGTAAAACTCTTGCACCTGGCCAGCGATCTCGGCCAGCGCCGCATCGGACAGGGCCTGGTTGTAATCGTCGACGATGGTCGCGTCCAGGCGGCCCACCAGTGCCTTGGCGCAAGCGACCATGGCGCCAAAACCGTCACGCGCAGGCGCCACGCAAGGCACGTCCAGCAGCAGGGTCAGGCGCGGCGTGGTTTCCTCGGCCAGCGTCACATTCGTCGACAGCGAGAACAGATAGCCGCCGTCGCCGTCCGGCATGACGAAACGGCCGTCCGGACGCACGTCGAAGCCCTGCTTTTCCAGCGCGAACAGCAAGGTGGAAATGGCCCATGGCGCGCCATTCGTGTGCAGGTTCACGCCCAGCTGGGCATCGTGACCGGCCACGAAGCGGTGCAGATTGCGCGCTTCGGCCATCACTTCCATCATGTCGGGCACTTCCGGCTCGGCGCCGATCTCGTCAGCCACGCCGCGCAGGCGCGTGACCAGTTCCGAGTATTCGAGCTCGTTCAAGGCCGTGCTGCGGCTGGCCAGCTGCACGCCGCCCTGCATCTTGGTGTAGACACCGCCATGCGTGATCGGTTCCCAATCGCCATTCACGTGCAAACCGATGAAGTGGACGGGCTTGTTGCCCACCAGGCGCAGGGTTTGCAGCACGGGCAGGATCTTGTCGCCGCGCACGGGCGCTTCCAGCGACAGGGGCAGCAGGCAATCGATGAGCGGGTCGACCAGGCTGGTCGCCTGTTCGCTGGCGGCGCTGACTTCCTGCTGCGCCGGCGCGGCAGGAGCAGCAGGTGCCGCATCCATGCCGCCATCGCCGAGCGACGGTTCCGCATGCACGGGTGCGTCGGACACCGGGGCCGCTGGCGGCGCGCCAAACGACGGTTCCGCCTTGGCGGCGGGCGCCGCGTCAAAGCGCGGCTCCTGGCGCAGCACGGGCTCCTGGGCTTCCACCGCGGGGGCGTCGCCCTCGCGCATCAGCACGTCGTCGTGGTCGGTGGAAAAGGCCCGTTCCACGCTTTTCTTGGCCTTGTATTCCTGCCATTTGTTGTACGAAAAAACGCCGACGATAAAGACGCCGCCGGCGCCGAACAAGGTAATTTGAAGGTCTGTCATGCTGCTTGTGCCTCGGTTGCAAAATTTGCGGCGGACTCCATGTCCACCGCCACGATGCGCGATACGCCCTGCTCCTGCATCGTCACACCGATCAATTGATGGGCCATTTCCATCGCAATCTTGTTATGCGAAATGAAAAGGAATTGGGTCTGGTCGGACATGCGCTTGACCATGCGGCAGAAGCGTTCCGTGTTCGAATCGTCCAGCGGTGCATCGACTTCGTCGAGCAGGCAGAACGGCGCCGGATTCAGGCGGAACATGGAAAACACCAATGCGGTCGCGGTCAGCGCCTTCTCTCCACCGGACAACAGGTGGATGGTGGCATTTTTCTTGCCGGGAGGCTGCGCCATGACTTGTACACCGGAATCGAGAATCTCGTCGCCCGTCATGGTCAGTTTCGCCTGGCCGCCGCCGAACAGAATCGGGAACAGCTCGGAAAAGTGATGGTTGACCTTGTCGAACGTGTCTTGCAGCAAGTCGCGCGTTTCCTTGTCGATCTTGTGGATCGCGTCTTCCAGGGTGTTGATCGCTTCCGTCAGGTCGGCGTTCTGGGCGTCGAGGAAATTCTTGCGCTCGGACGCCTGCGCCAGCTCGTCCAGCGCGGCCAGGTTGACGGCGCCCAGGCCCGTGATGGCGTTCGTCAAACGCGTGACTTCGCCCTGCAGATACGATGGACGCATGTCGGGGTGCAACTTTTCCGTCAAGGCAGCCTCGTCGGCGCCCGACTCCAGCAATTGCTGGGCGAATTGCTCCTGGTTCAGGCGCGCGGCCTGTTCCTTGAGCTGCATTTCCATGATCTTGTCGCGCTGCGGCTGCAAGCTGCGTTCCGATTGCGTGCGCGCATCTTCGGACAGGCGCAGCTGCTGCGTGATCTGGTCCAGTTCGTGGCGCGCGTCCGCCAGCGCCCGCTCCTGCGTCGTGCGGCGTTCTAACAGATCCTGCAAGCCGTCGGCGGCCGCGCCGCTTTCCAGGTTGGCCAGTTCCAGTTCGCCCGCCTGCAGGCTGGCCGTCACTTGCTGGGCCTGCGTACTGGCCGTGGCGATGTTGCGGCGCAATTCCTCGATCTTCGCGCGGTGGGCTTTTTCCGCGTATTCCGTATCCTTGGCGTTTCGTTCCAGGTCACGCAAGGCTTCGCGCGCGTCGGCCAGACGCTGTTCCTTTTGCAGGAAGTCCGTATGGCCGTCTTCGTAGGCTTCCTGCAAGTTGCCCAGTTCCATGTCCAGCTGTTCGAATTTTTCTTCCGATTCCAGCTTGGTCTGCATCTGCTCCGCTTCCTGCGCGGCAATTTCCGCCAGGTCCGCCCCGATCTGCGTGCTGCGCTGATTAAAACGCGCTTCCACTTCCGACAGTTTCACCACATCCAGCTGCAGGGTATGCACGGACGATGTCAGTTGCTGGATGCGCAGGCGCAAGTCGGACAGGTTGCGCGTCAAGGTGGCGACGGCCGCGTCGGCCCGCACGGAACGGGCGCGCGCCTCTTCGGCCAGCAATTGCTGGGCGCGCAACTGTTTGCCGATATTCTCGATTTCCTGCTGGCGGCCCAGCATGCCTTCCTGCTCCGAATCGGCCGCGTAGAAGCGCACGCTGGTGGCCGTGACCACGTGGCCCGCGCGCGTGACGAAATAGCCGCCCGGCGGCAATTTTGCGCGTTCCGCCAGCGCTTCGGCCGCGTCTTCCACGGCGTAGGCGTTGTACAGCCAATCCTGCAGCAAGCCACGCAGACCTGGATCGTTGAGTTTGAGCAAATTCAGGAAAGGCTTCAGGCCCGGCACTTCCGGCAGCGGCAGCGGCGCCACGGTGGACGGCGCGTACAGGGCCAGCTTGGCCGGTGGCGCGTCGGCAAAGAAGGCCTTGGCCCAGTCGATGTTCGACAATTGCAAGGCCGACGTGCGTTCGCGCAAGATCGATTCCATGGCCGCTTCCCAGCCCGCCTCGATCTGCAGCTTTTGCCACAGGCGCGGCAAGGTGTCGAGCTCGTGCTTTTTCAGCCATGGCTGGACCTTGCCCTGCGTCTGCACCCGTTCCTGCAATTGTTTCAAAGCGGAAAGACGCGCTTCCAGCTGGGCGTTGGCAGCCGTTTCGGCATTTACCTGCGCCTGCGCCTCGGCCCGCTCCTGCTCCAGCTTCGGTTGCTGCTCCAGCGCTTCTTCCAGGTAAAAACCCTGCTCTTCCAGCGTCTGCTGCTTTTCTTCCAGCTGCAGTTTCAGGTTTTCCAGGTGGCTGCTGTCGGGCAAACTCAGGCTGTTCTTTTCCTGCTGCAGGCGCTCGCGGCGCGTCAGCAAACTGGCCAGGATGTTCGAAGCGTTGCGCTGGTGCGCCGATTCCAGTTCCAGCTGCTGCTGGGCCTGCATAATCCGCGCGCGCGATTCCGTGCTCTTGTTTTGCGCGGCGCGCCAGGCGGCATCGAGCTCGGGCAATTGCTCGCCCTTCTGCTCGGCCATCATTTGCGATTGCTCGACCTTCGCGGCCAGCTCTTCGAGGTGGAATTCCGCCTCTTCGATCTGTTCCTGGTATTCGCCGCCCTGTTGCGTCCACTGGTCGCGCTGGGCCGTCAGGGTCGCCAGCTGTGCCTGCAAGCGGGCGCGCGATTCGATGACGAACTTGATCTGCGCTTCCAGACTGCCGATTTCCGCATTTGTCTGGTACAGGTGACCCTGCGCCGTATGCAAACGGTCGCCCACGGCAAAGTGCGCCTGGCGCATCTGCTCGAGGGTCAGCTCGACATTGCGCAGCTTGGCTGTCTGTTCTTCCAGATCCGTCTGCGCCTGTTCCACTTCGCGGAAATAGCGTGTCTGCTCGTTTTGCGCCTCGTTCTTGCGCAGCAGCCACAAGAGTTTCTGCTTTTCTTCCTGGTCCGCCTGCAAGGCGTGGAAACGCGTGGCCACGGCCGCCTGCGCTTCCAGCTTTTCCAGGTTGGCGTTAAGTTCGCGCAAGATGTCTTCCACGCGCAGCAAATTCTCGCGCGTGTCCTGCAGGCGGTTTTCCGTCTCGCGGCGGCGTTCCTTGTATTTGGAGACACCGGCCGCTTCCTCGAGGAAGACGCGCAATTCTTCCGGGCGCGATTCGATGATGCGCGAAATCATGCCCTGGCCGATGATGGCGTAGGCGCGCGGGCCGAGGCCGGTGCCGAGGAAAATATCCTGGATGTCGCGCCGGCGCACGGGCTGGCCATTAATGTAATAGGTGGAGGTGCCGTCGCGCGTCAGGGTGCGCTTGACGGCGATCTCGGCGTACTGGCCCCATTGGCCGGACGCCTTGCCATCGTTATTGTCGAACACCAGTTCCACGGAAGCGCGCCCGGCCGGCTTGCGGTGCGTGGAGCCATTGAAAATGACGTCCTGCATCGATTCGCCGCGCAATTCAGATGCTTTCGATTCGCCCAGCACCCAGCGCACGGCGTCGATGATGTTCGACTTGCCGCAGCCATTCGGCCCGACCACGCCCACGAGCTGGCCTGGCACCTGGAAATTGGTGGGATCAACGAAAGACTTAAATCCCGACAACTTGATGGAAGAGAGACGCACGTGTTTTAGAGTTCCTGGCCTATGCTGGCGGTTATATTATGGGTGAACCCGGTTCATACTCAGTTCAGGTGCACGGTGGAGGCCTGGCCACTCACCGCAAAAAAGTGGTTCATCATACCATTTCCTGATACTTTTCTGGCCAAAAACAGCAGCGTCAAGTGCCAGCCGGCACCATCTTAAGGGGCTGGGCGGCCATCCTGCGCCAGTTTCCAGTCTTCACGGGAAAAAACGCGCTCATGGCCGGACAGCACCAGGGCGAGTTTTTGCAGCCATTGCTCGGTCGGCATGGGTTCGGCCTTGAAGCTCAGCACCACCATCAGCACCAGACTGGCCAGTGCCAGCGCATGGCTGACGGCGAAATGGACGGCACCGCGGGCATTCCATATGAAGCCCAGCGCCAGCGCCAGGCCCAGCACGCAGCCGCTGACGGCTTCCGACACGCTGTGCGCATGCACGACCACGCGCGAAATGGCCACCAGCACGGCAAAGGCGACGCCGACGAGCACGCCGGCATGGCGCCAGCGCGGTTCGGCCCGCTGCAGCAACACGTACATGAGCACGGGAAACACGGCGCCGGCGCGCATGGCGTGGCCGCTGAAACCCGTAAAATCGAGGGCGCTGCTGCCCACGCCCCAGCTCATGAAGGCCAGCTTGGACAGCACCACGAGGGCCAGGCCGCCGCCGTACCACAAGCTCCAGCTGAGCACCAGACGCCATTGGCGCGAGACGAGCAGCCACAGGGCGATCGCCACGCCAGCCGGCCCCATCACGGACATGTCGGCCGCAAAAGAAATCCCATTCCACCAAGTCATCGTGCACGCGCTTATTTCATGATCAGCTTGCACTATGCCACGACTCTGCCCTGTTCCGCGCGGCTTTTGCTGTGCTGCAGCGAAGAATTACATTCGATTACAAAATTCCCACGCCAACACCATCCGCCTGGCCAGCCTGAGGGCGTCAGATATTCGTCAGGCGCCTGCCCTTGGGCGGCGCAAAGTCGCGGATCGATTCGATCATGCCCACTTCCAGCGCCTGGTCGGCCGTCAGATGCAGGTCGGAATACGCGTGCACCTGCCACTGCTCTTCCGTCAGGTTGACGTGGCCGCGCAGGATGCGCTCGGTGCGCATGTCGTCGGCACGCAAACCTTCGACGATGATGCTGAGCGCATCGGGACGCGAGCCGGGCGAAGCTGTCGCATGCGACTTGTGCACCATGAAGCGGGCTGTGTCGCTGGCATGGCGGCGGCGTCCCGCCAGGAACAGGGTGACGGCGATGGAGGCCACGGCGCCCGCGTTATAGGTGACGATGTCGAGCGGCAACTTGCTGAGGAAGTTGTACAGACAGATGCCATCGCTGACATAGCCGCCGTTGGACTGTATCAAAATGTGCGCGGTGGTGAGCTTGTCTTCCGTGATGTCGGCCACGGCGTTGAAGACGCGCCGTACCATATCGCTGTTGACGTCGCCCGAGAGGGTAAAGTAACCGTGCTGCTCGGTGTTGTTTTGCGTCTCGCTTTGTGTAGTGTTCATGGCAGGCACCCGCAAGAAAGCCAGAATTTCATCATAGCGCATTCCCGCGCGGCCGGGCGCCCTTTTGCAACGGGCCAGCGCCCCTCCCAGCCCCGCAAACCGGGGCTTTTGCTGCAATTTGGCAACGTCTTTTCAGATTGACAGAAACACCCTGCTGGCATATATTCCTCCCACTTGATCGGGAGAGGGCAACCCAGCGTTGCCGCCGAAGGGGCACTACCCAAAAACTCTCAGGCAAAAGGACCGATCAGGCGGACTGAAGTTGTTGCTTTGGCGACATCTTTAGCTCAACTCTGGAGAGCGGCCGCGGCTATTGCCGGCGGCCCACCGAAGGGGCGCACGGGGCAAGCCCCCGTAATCTCTCAGGTACAAAGGACAGGGGGGTCAGTGATCACGCTGGAAAGCCGTGTTTGGCTATTCTATGTTTTGTTAACTCCCCTATTACCTTCGTCCCGAGGAATCCATGACGCTCAAAGCGACCCCACTCAACAACGCCCACCGTGCCCTCGGCGCCCGCATGGTCGATTTCGGCGGCTGGGACATGCCTGTCAACTACGGCTCGCAAATCGAAGAACACAACGCCGTGCGCGGCGATGCCGGCATGTTCGACGTGTCCCATATGTGCGTGGTCGATATCGAAGGCCCGAACGTGCGCGCCTTTCTGCGCGGCTTGCTGGCCAACAATGTTGACAAGCTGCAAGTGTCGGGCAAGGCGCTGTACTCGTGCATGTTGAATGCCGAAGGCACTGTCATCGATGACCTGATCGTCTACTTCTTCAACGAAAACTGGTTCCGCCTCGTCGTCAACGCGGGCACGGCTGAAAAAGACGTGGCCTGGATGCAGCAGCAAAATGCCGCCACCAACAGCGGCCTGACGATTACCGAACGCCGCAATGCCAACGATCCGATGGCCCTGGTGGCAGTGCAAGGCCCGAACGCGCGCGCCAAGGTATGGCAAGTGCTGCCGGAGACGCAAGCCGCCTCCGAAGCCATCAAACCGTTCAATGTCGTCATCGTCAAGGACACGGCCTTCGGCGAAGTCATGCTGGCGCGCACCGGCTACACGGGCGAAGACGGCTTTGAAATCGGCGTGGCCGCCACCCAGGTGGAAGCGCTGTGGAACGCCTTGATCGCCGCCGGCGTCAAGCCGGCCGGCCTGGGCGCGCGCGACACCCTGCGCCTGGAAGCGGGCATGAATCTGTACGGCCAGGACATGGACGAAACCGTCAACCCGCTCGACGCGGGCCTGGCGTGGACCATCGACCTCGTCAGCGAGCGCGACTTCATCGGCAAGGCCGCCCTGCTGGCCAAGGGCCAGAACGCGCAATTCGTCGGACTGATCCTGCGCGAAAAAGGCGGCGTGCTGCGCGCCCACCAGAAAGTCATCATCGCCGGCAATGACGCCACGGGCGAAATCACCAGCGGCACCTTCAGCCCGACCATGCAGGAAGCGATCGCCCTGGCGCGCGTGCCCAACGGCGTCAACGTGGGCGACAGCGTGCACGTGGAAATCCGCGGCAAGCAGCTGGCCGCTTCGGTCGTCAAGCTGCCTTTCGTGCGTAACGGTAAAATCCTGCCTGCGTAAGCGTATTAGAGCCGCCCGCAAGACCGTACAACCATAATCAATAACGAACACTTACCATCTGGAGCCACACATGAACATTCCTGCAGACCTGAAGTACACCGCTTCCCACGAATGGGTACGCCTTGAAGGCGACGGCACGATCACCGTCGGCATCACCGAGTACGCGCAGGACGCCCTGGGCGACATCGTCTTCGTCGAACTGCCAACCGTGGGCAATACCTACGGCGCCGGCGACGACGCCGCCGTGGTGGAATCGGTCAAGGCAGCGAGCGACATCTATGCGCCGATCGCCGGCGAAGTCGTGGCAGTCAACGACGACGTCGTCAACTCGCCAGAGTCGATCAACGCCGACGCCTACGCCAACTGGCTGTTCAAGATCAAGCCAGCCGACGTGTCGGCCCTGGACGGCTTGCTCGACGCTGCCGCCTATGGCGCCACCACCAGCGCCTAATCGCGTTTGACTCACGGGCCGCGTTTGCGGCCCGTTTGCATTTAATTTTGTAGCTATGCCCCGCCGCCGCGCCCGCGCGCCGCATCCCGGTTTTTCAGTCTTTTTTGGCCTCTATATCATGACCCGCACCAGCCTGACCCAACTCGAAGCACGCGATGCCTTCATCGCCCGCCACATCGGCCCTTCCGCCACCGAACAGCAAGCCATGCTGGCGACCCTCGGCTATCCATCGCGCGCCGCGCTGATCGATGCCCTGGTGCCGGCCAACATCCGCAACAAAGGCGCCCTGCCATTGGGTGCTTACTCGCAGCCGATGCCGGAACAGGAAGCGCTGTCGCGCCTGAAAGCCATCGCCGGCAAGAACCAGGTACTCAAATCCCTGATCGGCCAGGGCTACTACAACACGTTCACCCCTGGCGTCGTGCTGCGCAACATCTTTGAAAACCCGGCCTGGTACACGGCGTACACGCCTTACCAGCCTGAGATTTCGCAAGGCCGCCTGGAAGCCATTTTGAACTTCCAGCAAGTCATCACGGACCTGACCGGCATGGGCATCTCGAACGCCTCGATGCTGGACGAAGGCACGGCCGCCGCCGAGGCGATGACCCTGATCCAGCGCGTGGGCAAGTCGAAGTCGAACGTGCTGTACGTCGCCAATGACGTGCTGCCGCAAACGCTGGAAGTGGTGCAGACGCGCGCCCAGCCGATCGGCATCGAAGTGCGTACCTTCGACCCGGCTGAAATCGAATCGCTGGACGCCTGCTTCGGCGTGCTGCTGCAATACCCTGGCGTGAACGGCCTCGTGCGCGACTACCGCGCCGGCGTGGAAAAACTGCATGCGAATGGCGCCATGGTCATCGTCGCGGCCGACCTGCTGGCCCTGACCATGCTGACGCCTCCGGGCGAATGGGGCGCCGACGTCGTCGTCGGCAACAGCCAGCGCTTCGGCGTGCCGCTCGGTTTCGGTGGCCCGCACGCGGGCTTCCTGTCCACGCGCGATGAATTCAAGCGCAATATGTCGGGCCGTCTGGTCGGCGTGACCGTCGATGCGCAAGGCAACAAGGCGTACCGTTTGGCCCTGCAAACGCGCGAACAGCACATCCGCCGCGAAAAAGCGACGTCGAATATCTGCACGGCGCAAGTGCTGCTGGCCGTGATGGCCTCGATGTACGCCGTCTACCACGGCCCTGCCGGCCTGCTGCAGATCGCCCAGCGCGTGCACCGGTTCACCGGCGTGCTGGCGGCGAACCTGAAGACCCTCGGTTATGGCGTCGTCAACGCGAGCTACTTCGACACCCTGACCATCAACGTGGCCGATGCGGCGCAACTGCACGCGACGGCCATGCACCACGGCGTCAACCTGCGCAAGATCGACAACACCCATGTCGGCGTGTCGCTCGATGAAACCACCACGCGCGACGATATCGCGTTGCTGTGGAAAGTGTTCGCGCACGGCCTGGTCAACGCGCCTGCCGCCCCGGACCTGGACGCCGTTGAAGCAGCCGTGACCAGCGCGCTGCCGGCGAATCTGGCGCGCGAAAGCGCGTATCTGACGCACCCGGTCTTCAACAGCTACCACTCGGAACACGAAATGCTGCGCTACCTGCGCAGCCTGGCCGACAAGGACCTGGCGCTGGACCGCACCATGATCCCGCTCGGCTCGTGCACCATGAAGCTGAACGCGACGAGCGAAATGATTCCCGTCACCTGGCCCGAGTTTTCGAACATCCACCCGTTCGCGCCAGACGCGCAAACGGTCGGCTACCGCGAAATGATCTCGCAGCTGGAAGAGATGCTGTGCGCGCTGACGGGCTATGCTGCCGTCTCGCTGCAGCCGAACGCCGGCTCGCAGGGCGAATACGCGGGTCTGCTGGTGATCAAGGCGTATCACGAATCGCGCGGCGAAGGCCACCGCAACATCTGCCTGATTCCTTCGTCGGCGCACGGCACCAACCCGGCATCGGCCAATATGGTCGGCATGCAGGTCGTCGTCACCAGCTGCGACGCCAACGGCAACGTGGACCTGGCCGACCTGAAAGCGAAAGCGGAAAAGCACAGCGCCAACCTGGCTTGCGTGATGGTCACCTACCCATCCACCCACGGCGTGTTTGAAGAAGGCATCCAGGAACTGTGCGAGATCATCCACGCGCACGGCGGCCAGGTCTACATCGACGGCGCCAACATGAACGCGCTGGTCGGCGTGGCCGCTCCCGGCTCGTTTGGCGGCGACGTGTCGCACCTGAACCTGCACAAAACCTTCTGCATCCCGCACGGCGGTGGCGGACCAGGCGTCGGCCCGATCGGCGTGGGCGCCCACCTGGCGAAATTCCTGCCGAACCAGCGCTCGTCCGGCTACCAGCGCGATGCTGCAGGCATCGGCGCCGTCAGCGCGGCGCCATTCGGCTCGGCCAGCATCCTGCCGATTTCGTGGATGTACATCGCCATGATGGGCGCAGAGGGCTTGACGGCAGCGACCGAGACGGCGATTCTGGCGGCGAACTACATCGCCCGCCGCCTGGCGCCGCACTACCCCGTGCTGTACTCGGGCCACGATGGCCTGGTCGCGCACGAGTGCATCCTGGACCTGCGCCCGATCACGGATGCCACCGGCATCAGCAACGAAGACGTGGCCAAGCGTTTGATGGACTTCGGTTTCCATGCGCCGACCATGAGCTTCCCCGTGCCGGGCACCCTGATGATCGAGCCGACGGAAAGCGAATCGAAAGTGGAAATCGACCGCTTCATCGACGCCATGATCGCCATCCGCGCGGAAATCGCCAAGGTCGCCAGCGGTGAATTCGACCACGACGACAACCCTTTGAGGAACGCGCCGCACACGGCGCAGGTGCTGATGTCGGACAACTGGGAACGCAAGTACAGCCGTGAAATCGCCGCCTACCCCGTCGCGTCCCTGCGCCAGCGCAAATACTGGCCACCGGTCGGCCGCGCCGACAACGTGTACGGCGACCGCAACCTGTTCTGCGGCTGTGCACCGATCAGCTCGTACGAAGAGGAATAACGCCAGACCAAACCTGCTGCGCGTCGCGCTTTGCGGCCGGCGATGCTCACCGTACTAGAGTACGGTTGCGCTTCTCGGCCACAAATCACTGACGCTCGCTACGGTTTTGTCAGGCGTCGAAACTCGGTCATCATGAATTAAAATCCTGGCGAAAACCGGGAGCATTAAACCAGAACGGCAGGCCGCAAGGTCTGCCGTTTTTTTATGCGCCGCCTACAGCTACGTAGGTCGGATTAGCGCGTGAGCGCGTAATCCGACACCACCACCAGCCTCGCCAACAATGTTGTCGGATTACGCTCCGCTAATCCGACCTACGCAACCGGCAACGCCAGCAGGACGGCGCCCGGCAGCCCTAGGGTCGTGCCGAGTATCGTCAGCAACATGACATCGCGCCGCTCGCAGCGGGTGCGGTGCGAGCTCCAGGCGGCAAACAGCAACGCGACAGCGACACCGCTGAGCGCAATTCCCACTTCCGTCATGCCAGCTCTCCCGCCATTGATTCTTTTTTCATCGTTCTCATCCTTTTCATTGATTGAACAAACTACCTACCGGTAGGCAGTAAGTGTACAATAAAAAACACGGCGGCGTCCATGCCCCGTTTTTTTGACGACACGAAGGATTCGCAATGCAGCAGCAAACCACTCTCCCCGCCGCCAGTCTCGGGCTGGCGGCTTCCCTGGCCCTCGTGGCCGTGCTCGGCCCGGCCGGCATCGACATGTACCTGGCCTCGATGCCCGCCATGGCGCGCGAGCTGCACACCTCGTATGCGAATGTGCAGCTGAGCCTGACCGTCTTCCTGCTGGCCCTGGGCGGCGGGCAGCTGCTGTGCGGGCCGCTGACCGACATGCTGGGCCGGCGCCGTCCGCTCTTGGCCGGCATCGCCGTGTATATACTTGCGGCCGCCTGGGCGTCGCAGGCGGATCAATTGGCCACCCTGCTGCTGGCGCGGCTGGTACAAGGCCTGGGCGCGGCGCTGACCCTGGTCGTAGTGATGAGCATGGTGCGCGACGTGGCCGATGGGGTCAAAGCGGCGCAGCTGTTTGCCCTGCTGATGACCATTGTCGGCCTGGCGCCCGTGCTGACGCCGGCCGTGGGTGGCTTGCTCGACGCGCACTACGGCTGGCGCGCCGTGATGCTGGCCCTGGCCGCGCTGGGCGCCGTGACCCTGCTCAATAGCGCGCTGTTCCTGCCGGAAACCTTGCCGCTGAAGAAGCGCGTTTCGCCGCAAGGCTTGCAACGCACCTATGCGCGCATCGCACTGGACCGCGCCTTCCTGCTGCCTGCGCTGGCCCTGTCCGCCGCTTTCTTTTTCCTGTTTGCGTATATCGGCGGCGCGTCGCTCGTGTACCAGCGCGATTTCGGCCTGTCCGCCAGCAATTTCGGCCTGGTGTTCGGCGCCACGGGCGTGGCCGTGCTGCTGGGCGCGATGGCCAGCGGCCGTCTGGTGGAAAAGCATGGCGTGGCGCGCCTGAGCGTGGCGGGCAGCGTGGCCATGCTGGGCGGCGCGGGACTGGCACTGCTCGGTGCCTGGGCGGGCGGGGGAATAACGGCCGTCGTGCCGGGCATGTTCGTGGCCCTGTTTGGCCTGGGCATCGCGGAAGCGGCGCTGATGGCCATGGCCATGGGTTCGCAGCAGCGCACGCTCGGTTCCACGGCCGCCCTGCTGGGCGCAATCCAGATGAGCTTGTCGTCCCTGGCCACGCCGCTGGCGGCCAGCCTGTCCGAATCGGGGCCGCTGCCCTGGCTGCTGTTCTTGACCGTGGCCGGCCTGCTGGTATCATGGCTGACCCTGGCCACTGCGCGCGTCCATCCGGTCCATGCCAGCAGTCTGGGAGCGCACTGACGCCTCACCCACTCTCACCCCAATGATGAAAAAACGCTCGGCTTCGGCCGATAACATCTGTGCCGTCGCCGTCGTGCACTTTTCGGAGCACGGCTACGATGCCTCGTCCCTCAGCGACATCGCCGCGCAGGCGGGCATGCGCAAGGCTTCGCTGTATTCGCATTTCGCCGGCAAGGACGCCCTGTTTCTGGACGTCTTTGCCGACGCGCTGGCTGAAGAGCAAGCCTTCATGGACAGTTGCTTCGCCGACGAGGCGGCGCTGGCGGCGCCCGGCGGCCAGCAAGCTGGCGCCGTGTACTGCGACCGCATGGCCCAGCGCTACGCCGAGTCGGCCCATTTGCGCTTCTTGCTGCGCACGGCGTATTTGCCGCCAGCGCCCCTGCGCATCGAAGTCGGCACGGGCTATGAAGCCTTGCTGGCGCAATTGCAGCGGCACTACGTGGCCAGCCTGGGCCGCCTGGCGCCATCCCTGCCGCCGCAGCGCGTCGAGCTGTATGCGCAAGCCTACCTGGGCATCGTCGACAGCCTGCACGTGGAACTGATCTACGCTGGCGGCGCCGCGCTGCAGCAGCGCCACGCGGCGTTATGGTACATCCTGTCCGATTCGCTGGCGATGGCGCAAACCAAGATATAAGTTGTACGGAGAAAATTTAGTGCAAACAAATTAAATAGACGATGATTTAGAAAACTCCTATCGACTTCCACTTGTCTAAGGTATTTCGTTGCTCTAATGTGCTGGCTATATAGCGACAGGGTGCCAGTTTTTCAGGTAGCGCTAAAAGCATATTGCTTTGCAAGCAGCTCTACCATGACAACACTAACGACAGGACGAGGTTACCTATGAAAATTAGTGATTTTATTCATCGCTACCCTACTGAACTTGGCCTCAGAACAGATGGAATTTGTCGCGTCAGAACTTTTGTCGATGAACAATTAAATCTGTCCGCGCTGCTAACAGACCTTGATGATAAGAATACCGCCGCATCAATAACAAATGCTATCGAGACAGTATGCGGCTCACTCGTCACAAAAGGAATTGTGCCAAATCAATGCCGTTTCGTAGAGCACTATGAAGCCGATAGCTTGGGGAGCGACAAATTTGATTTAGTCACGTTTACTGAGTCTGGAGTCCCAAAGTGGAAGTCCATTACGCGGGCCAACCTTGAGACTCTAATCGCCTGCGACAAAAGAGAACTAGATACGAAAACTCGAGACGAACCACGCCTACTCAATGAAATTGATCGCTTACGAAATGAAATCGATCCTTTTCTTGATTCCCCATGGCTCGAGTCACCAGCAGTCACTAAAAGACGTAATGACATCGAATCACGCATGATCAGCAAAAAAATGATCGTTGATCTCGTGGCGCGGGGATCAGGTGAACAAGAACTTCAAAGTATCCTTAAGCAAGACCTCTCAATCTTCGCCGAGGTCTACGCGCAACCAAAGGACGAGTACATTTGTTTTTCCGAATTCCCAGTAGCGGAGGGAGCGGTTGATTTTGCCATTTTTTCAGGCCGGTCTCGAATGGACGTCACACTGTTTGAGATAAAGGGAGCAGAGTTCGATTTGGTAAATAAAGGGCACTATGACAAATTCTCCGCCAAAATTGACATTGCTATTGACCAGATCAGGAAACGGTCAAGACATATCATTGATAACATACAGGAATTCAGGGTGCACACTCATCAAACCCGTCAAAGTGTTGAAGATGGAAAGCTACTTCACAACTCTCTGCTGGGACCTGCCGGGTCGCTTGAAGTTGATCCAGATAAGGACATCAACATACGATTTGTCGTCATAGGGGGAAGAACTCGAGACGATCTCGAGGAAAGCAGAAAGCGCCATGATGTGGAGCGAAGTACTCATCCACCTATACGAGTGGAGTCTTGGGACACTTGGCTGAGAAAAATTAGACGAGAGTAAGAGAATACCCTCCGTTTGCGAGGCACGACATAGCCAACGAAGCCCCAAACAACAGCGCGCATGCACTTGCGCGCCTCCTTGAGATAGTCCAGTGCTACGCCCTGACAATGGCTTAGCAAGTAAATTCAATTACACATTTCGAGTGCATTTCCACCACCAACATTACACTTTGGAAACCTAAGATTTCTTCAGTTGACACCTGGTCAGCCCATCCATAAGATGCCCTCATTATTCATTTACGGAGTCCCACGTGGGTACTTGTTCTAGTGACAGTAGCCGATCTTGTATCGGTGATTGCCTCGGCAGCTAAGCAGCAAGCAACGCGGAACTTTCTTTCCTCCGTGCCTTGCTGAGCAAGGTGCGGTGTCTCGCGCGGCCAGTCCGGTTGCGCGCCCTCCCCCTCTTTCCGATCGCGACCGGCTACTGACCCGGATTGCCCGCCAGCGCCATGCTTCGTCATGCCGCGTTGGCGGCGCGCAAGTCTTGCCTGCGGCTGCGCCGCCCGCCAACACCTCGTCGTGAAAGGAAGAGCCATGAATCTCTTCACCCGCTTATTTGAATCGTTCCTGCGCAAGCGCCATACGGCCGGCCATTTCCGCCGGCGCGCCATGCCGCTGGAAAACAGCACGGCCCGGCCCGTGCCCGACCACCTGGCGCGCCAGCTGCTGGCCGCCGCCCATGAAGAGCTGGACAGCGCGCTGAACCGGCTGCACACGCGGGCCGAAGGCTTGCGCGATGCCGAGGCGCAAGTCATCGGCGCGCAAACGGGCCCGAACGAGGTCGAGCATGAAAAACCGCTGGCCTGGTACCAGCACCTGTGGCTGTGCTACAAGAATCCGTTCAACCTGCTGCTCACGGTGCTGGCCATCGTTTCCTACCTGACGGAAGATCCGAAGGCGACCATCGTCATCGGCACCATGGTGATTCTGTCGACCCTGCTGCGCTTCGTGCAGGAAGGCCGCTCGAACCGGGCCGCCGAGCGCCTGAAAGCCATGGTCAGCAATACGGCCACCGTGCTGCGCAATGGCCAGCAGATCGAGCTGCCGATCCGCCAGCTGGTGCAGGGCGACATCATCGTGCTGTCGGCCGGCGACATGATCCCCGCCGACTGCCGTTTGCTGTCCGCAAAAGACCTGTTCGTCAGCCAGGCCGCCATGACGGGCGAGTCCTTGCCGGTGGAAAAGATGGCCGAGCTGGCCGACAGCCCTGGCCGCGATCCGATGGAACTGGCCAATTTGCTGTTCATGGGCACGAACGTGATTTCGGGCGCGGCCACGGCGCTGGTCCTGGCGACCGGCAACCGCACCTATTTCGGCACCATCGCCACGAGAGTGACGGCTACCGAGCGCACGCCAACGGCGTTCGAAGCGGGCGTCAACAGCGTCAGCTGGCTCTTGATCCGCTTCGCTCTCGTGATGGCGCCGCTCGTGTTCCTGATCAATGGCTGGACCAAGGGCGACTGGATGGAAGCGTTTTTGTTCGCGCTATCGGTGGCCGTGGGCCTGACGCCGGAAATGCTGCCCATGATCGTCACCAGCACCCTGGCCAAGGGCGCCGCGAAACTGTCGAAAAAGAAAGTCGTCGTCAAGCGCCTGGACGCCATCCAGAACTTCGGCGCCATGGATGTGCTGTGCACGGACAAGACGGGCACCTTGACGCAGGACAAGATCGTGCTCGAGCGCCATACGGACGTGTTCGGCCAGCCCTCCGATGAAGTGCTGCAATTCGCGTATCTGAACAGCCACTACCAGACGGGCCTGAAAAACCTGCTGGACCGCGCCGTGCTCGATCACGTGGAATTGCAGACGGAAATGCAGCTGGCCCGCGATTACGTGAAAGTCGATGAAATCCCGTTCGACTTCGTGCGCCGCCGCATGTCCGTCGTCGTGTCCGAAAAGAATGATCACCATGAACTGATCTGCAAGGGCGCCGTCGAGGAAATCCTCGCCGCCTGCAGCCATTTGCGCCTGGGCGGCGTGAACATTCCCCTCGATCCTGCCCTGCTGGCCAAGGTGCTGGAAACCACGCATGGCCTGAACGCGGAAGGGCTAAGAGTGGTCGCCGTGGCAGTCAAGGAAGTGCCGCCGCATAAAACCGTGTATGGCGTGGCCGATGAAACGGCGCTGACCCTGATCGGCTATGTGGCGTTTCTCGATCCGCCGAAGGAATCGACGGCGCCCGCCCTGCGCGCACTGGCGGAACACGGCGTCACCGTGAAAGTCTTGACGGGGGACAACCACCTGGTGACGGCGAAGATTTGCCGCGAAGTGGGCCTGGCCGTGCATGGCGTGCTGCAAGGCCCGCAGCTCGACGACATGGACGACGCGACCCTGGCGCAGGCGGCCGAAGACAACACGGTGTTTGCCAAGCTCAGCCCGCTGCACAAGGAACGCCTCGTGCGCGCCCTGCGCGGCAATGGCCATATCGTCGGCTTCATGGGCGACGGCATCAACGACGCGCCCGCCCTGCGCGCTGCCGACATCGGCATTTCCGTCGATTCGGCCGTCGATATCGCCAAGGAAGCAGCCGACATCATCCTGCTGGAAAAGAGCCTGATGGTGCTGGAAGAAGGCGTGCTGGAAGGCCGGCGCACATTCAGCAACATGCTCAAATACATCCGCATGACGGCCAGTTCGAACTTCGGCAATGTGTTTTCCGTACTGGTCGCCAGCGCCTTTTTGCCGTTTTTACCGATGCTGCCGCTGCACTTGCTGGTGCAAAACCTGCTGTACGACGTGTCGCAGATCGCCATTCCCTTCGACAATGTCGACGCCGAATTGATCCAGCAGCCTTTGAGCTGGAACCCGCGCGACATCGGCCGCTTCATGGTGTTCTTCGGTCCCATCAGCTCGATCTTCGACATCAGCACGTTTATCCTGATGTGGCATGTGTTTGGCGCGAATACGCCTGAGCAGCAAACGCTGTTCCAGTCCGGCTGGTTCGTCGTGGGGCTGCTGACGCAAACTCTGATCGTGCACCTGATCCGCACGCCCAAGCTGCCCTTCATCGACAGCATCGCTTCCGTGCCCCTGCTGGTGGCCACGACCCTCATCATGGCCGTGGGCGTGTTCCTGCCGATGGGACCGCTGGCAACCTACTTCAAGCTGCAAGCCTTGCCACTGGGCTATTTCCCCTGGCTGCTGGGCATCCTCGTCTGCTACACGGTGCTGACGACGTTCATGAAACGCGTGTATCTGCGCAAATTTGGCTGGCAATAGTATGATGAGCCGCTCTTTCCCCTACAAAAGGCACGCATGAGCGGCTCTTCCCTTTCCAAACGTAATCTTGCCCTGCTGTTGTCCGCCCTCGTCTTCCCCGGCAGCGGGCATTTTGTATTGAAACGCAAGGCGCGCGGCTGCCTCTTCCTCGTGCCGGCCCTGGTCGCGCTGGTACTCGTATTACGCCAGATCATGGCACGTTTGGACCAGGTAATGGCACAGATCGACAGCGGCGCCCTGCCCCTCGACGTGCAGCTGATCGTGGAAAAAGTCGAGGCCCTGTCTGCCAATGACGGGCCCGCCATGACGGTGGCCGTGGGTGTGCTGGCGGCGTGCTGGATAGCCAGCCTGATCGACACCTTCCTGATCAAGCCATGACGGAAGAAGCAGCGGCGCGTAAAGCACGCAAGGAAGCCAGGATGCAGGCGCGCCGCGCGCAGCTGGCACTCAGCCGCCAGGACCATGGCGGCCCGCTGGCCTGGCGCGGCTGGTTCGACGGCTCCGCCCACCCGAATCCGGGCAAGCTGGGCATAGGCGCCCTGCTGCTGGGGCCGAACGGCGAACGCATCGAGGTAAGCGAAGCGGCCGGCTATGGCAGCAGCAGCGACGCGGAATACGCGGCCCTGACGGCCGTGCTGCAGGCGGCGCTAGCCGTGCGCCCGCCGCCCGTGCAATTGCTGCTATACGGCGACAGCCAGGTGGTGATCAACGACGTGCTGGGAACGACGCCGGTGGGCGCCAAAGGGCTGGAAACGCAAAGGGCCACCGTAGTGGCCCTGCTGGAACAATTCACGGAGGTGAGCTTGCGCTGGATTCCTCGCCACAGGAATGGCGAGGCGGACCGGCTATCGCAGCTGGCGGTCAATCGGGGGTCAGACCCGCCGGGGGCATGCGCCCCAATGGGACACATGCCGATCATGAAATGACTGACCCCAGCAGTTGATGCAGGGTTTAAGTCCCCCCGGCAACCATCAAATTAAGCGGCGCGGCCGATCCGCAATGCTTCCTTCGACTCTTTCGCCGCAGGGCGTTGCTTGCCCTTCAAACCGCTGACACTGGCCTGCTGCCCGTTCAGTTTAAAGACGCTGACGACCTGCGCCAGGTTATGCGCCTGGTGCTGCATCGATTCGGCGGCCGCCGCCGACTCTTCCACCAGGGCCGCGTTTTGCTGCGTGACGGCATCCATCTGGCCGATGGCGCGGTTGATCTCGTCGATGCCCACGCTTTGCTCGCTGCTCGCCGCCGTGATTTCCGTGATGATGTCGCTCACGCGCTGCACGCTGTCGACGATGTCGGTCATGGTCGAGCCGGCTTGCGCCACCAGCATGCTGCCCGCGTTGACTTGCTCCACCGACGCGCCGATCAGGGTCTTGATCTCTTTCGCGGCCGAAGCGGAACGCTGGGCCAGATTGCGCACTTCGGACGCCACGACGGCAAAACCACGTCCCTGTTCACCCGCACGGGCCGCTTCCACGGCCGCATTCAGCGCCAGGATATTCGTCTGGAAAGCGATGCCGTCGATGACACTGATAATGTCGACGATCTTGTTCGACGAAGCGTTGATCGATTCCATCGTGCCCACCACTTGCGCCACGACTTCGCCGCCCTTGACGGCCACTTGCGCCGCCGAGGCCGCCAACTGGTTCGCCTGGCGGGCATTGTCCGCATTCTGTTTCACGGTACTGGTCAGCTCTTCCATCGAAGACGCTGTTTCCTCCAGGGAACCGGCCTGCTCTTCCGTGCGGGAAGACAGGTCCTGGTTGCCGGCGGCAATTTGCGTCGACGACGTGGCGATGCTGTCCGTGCCGCTGCGCACTTCGCCCACGATGTTGAGCAGGCTCGTGTTCATGTCCTTCAACGCTTGCAGCAATTGCCCGGTCTCATCCTTGGCGCTGGCGTCGATCTGCGCCGTCAAGTCGCCATCAGCCACCTTGCGGGCGATGTCCACGGCCGTGCGCAGGGGGCGCACGATGCCCATCGTCAACAACCAGGCGCACACGACGCCAAAACCCAGCGCCAGCACTGCCAGGGTCAGCAGCAAGTTGCGGCTCGTCTTGGCGACCTCGTCGATCTCGCGCGCGGTTTTATCGATGCTGGCACGCTGGTGCTGCAGCATGTCGTTGACCACTTTCAGGTATTTCGTCGAACCGGGCACGAAGATGCCCTGGAAAGCCTGCTCCGCTTCCGCTTCCTGTCCATCCGCCTTCAGCTTCGACACTTGCGCGCGCGAATCAAGGTAGACCTTGCGCTGTTCGCTCACCAGGCGGAACAGTTCTTTTTCTTCCGGGCTGGAAATCAAGGCTTCGATTTTCTTTTGCAATTCGCCCGAGACGATGGACGATTGCTTGGCTTCTTCCGCAAAATACGCGCCCAAAGTCGTGTCGCTGCTGCGCGCGATGGCCGTGGTGCGGCGCACGCCGCTGTCAATTTTCGCGTACCAGTCGGAAATATAGCGTTCCTTCGTCAGCGGCAATTCCATCATGGTGCGCGTGGCCGTGGCCACGTCATGCAAACGCCACACGCTGATACCGGTGATGAGCATGGAAAACAGCAAGATCACGGCAAAACCCAGGCCGAGGCGCACACCAATACTGACGTTTCTTAACAAATTCATGTGAATATCCTAAAAAAGCGGAACCAGACTATATAAAGGGATTGCGGCCGCACGGGGCGGCCGCGGCGGCATCAGCGTGTGCCGATGCGCAAGGCGGTTTGCGGCGCAGCCGGGCGTTTTGGCGTCTTGGCAGCACTGGCGCCGGCCTGCTGGCCGTTGAGCTTAAAGACGCTGACGACCTGCGCCAGGTTATGCGCCTGGTGCTGCATCGATTCGGCGGCGGCAGCCGACTCTTCCACCAGGGCCGCATTTTGCTGCGTGACGGCATCCATCTGACCGATGGCGCGGTTGATCTCGTCGATACCCACGCTTTGCTCGCTGCTCGCCGCCGTGATTTCCGTGATGATGTCGCTCACGCGCTGCACGCTGTCGACGATGTCGGTCATGGTCGAACCAGCTTGCGCAACCAGCATGCTGCCCGCGTTGACTTGCTCCACGGACGCGCCGATCAGGGTCTTGATCTCTTTCGCGGCCGAAGCGGAACGCTGGGCCAGGTTGCGCACTTCGGACGCCACGACGGCAAAACCACGGCCCTGCTCGCCTGCGCGCGCCGCTTCCACGGCCGCGTTCAGCGCCAGGATATTCGTCTGGAAGGCGATGCCGTCGATGACGGAAATAATGTCGACGATCTTGTTCGACGAAGCGTTGATCGATTCCATCGTGCCCACCACTTGCGCCACGACTTCGCCGCCCTTGACGGCCACTTGCGCGGCCGAGGCCGCCAATTGATTCGCCTGGCGCGCATTGTCCGCATTCTGTTTCACGGTGCTGGTCAGTTCTTCCATCGACGACGCTGTTTCCTCCAGCGAACCGGCCTGCTCTTCCGTGCGGGAAGACAGGTCCTGGTTGCCGGCGGCAATTTGCGTCGACGACGTGGCGATGCTGTCCGTGCCGCTGCGCACTTCGCCCACGATGTTGAGCAGGCTGGTGTTCATGTCCTTCAGAGCCAGCAAAAGTTGGCCCGTTTCATCCTTGGCGCTGGCGTCGATCTGCGCCGTCAAGTCGCCATCGGCCACCTTGCGGGCAATGTCCACGGCCGTGCGCAGTGGGCGCACGATGCCCATCGTCAAGACCCAGGCGCACACGACACCAAAGCCCAGCGCCAGCGCAGCCAGCACCAGCATCAGGTTGCGGCTGGTATTGGCGACGCCGTCGATTTCGCGCGCCGTCGTGTCGATGCTGGCGCGCTGGTGTTCCAGCAAGTCCTGCACCATCTTCTGGTACTTGGCGGCGGCCGGCACGAAGGTCTTTTCAAACACCTCATTGGCGGCGTCGGCCTGCGCTTCGCCCTTCAGCTTGTAGACCTGGTCGCGCGAACTGATGTACACCTTGCGCTGTTCCAGCAAGCCCGCGAACATGGCTTTTTCTTCCGGCTTGTCGATCAGCGCCTCGATTTTCTTTTGCAGTTCAGCCGAGCTGGACGACGAGACTTTCGATTCTTCCGCGAAATAGCCGCTGAGCGAGGTGTCGCTGCTGCGGGCAATCGCGATGGTGCGGCGCACGGCGCTGTCGATACGGCCGTACCAGTCGGAAATATAGCGTTCCTTCGCCAGCGGTTGTTCCATCATGACGCGCGTGGCGCTGGCCACGTCGTGCAGGCGCCAGACGCTGATGCCCGTAATGAGCATGGAAAACAGCAAAATCACGGCAAAACCGAGTCCGAGGCGGACACCGATGCTGACGTTGCGTAATAAATTCATGTGACTATCCTAAAAAGCCCTGATGCCGTCGCGACAGGCTGGCAGTTTCGCGCTGGCGTGGGATCGCTGCCTTGGCGAAACGGGCGTGAAAGTGAAACTGAAGTGAAACTGGCGCACGGTTCGGCTGAACCGTGCGCCAGGAAATGCGCTAGCGTGCGCCTTGCAGAAAAAGCAAACAATGCCGAGAGTCAATTATTTCCGACAAATCCAGTCAAAATGACCGCGGCGAGAATTAAGCGGCTAATTTTTCGATCAAGCCCATGTCGGCGCTAGACATCAGCTGGTCGATATCGACCAGGATCAGCATGCGCTCGTCAATGGTGCCCAGGCCGATCACGTATTCCGTGTTGATCGAACGACCCATGTCCGGCGCCGGCTTGATCTGTTCCGGCATCAGGGTGGTGACGTCGGAGACGCGGTCGACGACCATGCCGACGACCCGGTTGCCGATATTGAGGATGATGACGACGGTGAACTGGTCATAGCTGGGCGTGCCCAGGTTGAACTTGATGCGCATGTCGACGATCGGTACGATGATGCCACGCAGGTTGACCACGCCCTTGACGAACTCGGGGGCGTTGGCGATGCGGGTCGGCGTTTCATAGCTGCGGATTTCGCTGACTTTCTGGATGTCGATGCCATACTCTTCCTGGCCCAGGGTAAAAGCCAGGTATTCGGCAGCCTTGGCAACGGTTGCGCCAGTGTCGCTGGAAATGGTGTTCATGATAATCCTTTAGTTAACTCGCCTGGGGCGCAGGTCAGCATGCACGATGGCATGACTGCCACTAGTATGTTTTTTGCAAATACTTTCTCGCAATTAGCTTATGCTTCTAATTTCCGTGCGGCAATGTTACCCCATGTAAATTCTACATGCACTAAAAAAGAGCAATTGCTGGAGGAATGATTTCCAAAAATATAATCTATGTAGCAAATACGGCACGCCGAAGAGCAGACCACCGGCCGCAGGCGGCGGCGTTTTATGCCACACTGGCGGCCCCTGCTTTTTATGATCTTGACCATGCACTCTTTGCTTTCTCAATGGCAACCACGCCTGCTGGCGCTGGCCACGGCCGGCCTGGGCGATGACAGCGCCCACGACCTCAACCACCTGCAGCGCGTCTGGCGCAACGCCAGTGCCCTGCTGCAAGAGCATGCGGACGCGGACTCCCTCACCGTGATGGCCGCCTGCTATTTGCACGACCTCGTCAACTTGCCGAAAAACCACCCCGAACGCCACCTGGCTTCTCGTCAGGCGGCAGCGCTGGCGTGCCGCCAGTTGGCGGAACTGGATTTCCCCGCAGAAAAATTGGCGGGCGTGGCCCACGCCATCGAGACGCACAGTTTTTCCGCCAACTTGCCGCCACACACCATCGAAGCGAAAATTGTGCAGGATGCAGACCGCATCGACGCGCTGGGCGCCGTGGGACTGGCACGCCTGTTTTACACGGCCGCGCGCATGGATAGCGCGCTGGCGCATGGCACGGATCCGCTGGCGCAGCAGCGTCCGCTCGACGACAAGGCCTATGCGCTCGACCATATCGTCACCAAGCTCGACAAGCTGCCCGGCAAGATGCAGACGGCGGCAGGACGCGCGCTGGCCGAACAGCGACTGGCCGTGTTGACGGACTTCCGCGCCGCCTTTGCCGACGAATGGGGAATGCCCCCTGACATGGATGGCGATAGCCAGCATGGTTCCCGCTGTCTATAATGCAAGCCTCAGCTATCGCGCCGCGCGTCAGCAGCATCCTGTCACGCGCCGGCGCTATGCCAACGCGCCGAAAGCATGCATGTCCGATAAAACCAGCCCCGACAGCCATTCCCCGTCCTCCCCCGCCCTAAAGAGCGCCGGCAACCTCAATTTCATCCTCGTCTGCGTCTTCATCGACATGCTGGGCATCGGCCTGGTGGTGCCCGTGCTGCCCATCCTGATCGGCAACTTTGTCGATGGCAAGGATGCGCAAGCGTTCTGGTACGGCATCATGGCGGCCCTCTTCGGTTTGCTGCAGTTCATCTTCATGCCCATGCTGGGCGCCATCAGCGACCGCGTGGGACGCCGTCCCGTGCTGCTGTACTCGATGGCCGGCATGGGCATCAACTTTCTCGCCACGGGCTGGGCGCCGAACTTGGCCTGCCTGTTCATCGGCAGGGTCATCGGCGGCGTCTCGTCGGCCAGCATGTCGGTCGCATCCGCCTATGCCTCCGACGTGTCCACGCCCGACAACCGCGCCAAGAGTTTCGGCAAGATCGGCGCCGCCTTTGGCCTGGGCTTCATTTGCGGGCCCATGCTGGGCGGCCTGCTGGGCGAAATCGATCTGCGCCTGCCGTTTTACGTGGCGGCGGGCCTGTCGGCAGCCAATTTCATCTACGGCTATTTCTGCGTGCCCGAGTCGCTGCGGCCGGGCCCGCGCGCGCCGTTCACCCTGGCGCGCATCAATCCGTTTGCCGCCCTGCTGAAGCTGGTGCGCCGCGTGGAAATCCGCGGCCTGGTGCTGGCCTTCGGCCTGATGACATTTGCGCAAATGATGCTCAACACCACCTGGGTGCTGTACACGCATTTCCGTTTCGACTGGACGCCGCGCCAGAACGGCATCGCCCTGTTCTGCGTGGGCCTGTGCGCGGCCGTCGTGCAGGCGGGCTTGCTGGGCATACTCATCAAGCGCTTTGGCGAAGTGCGCCTGTCCCTGCTGGGTATGGCCTCGGGCGCCCTCACCTATTTGCTGTACGGCCTGGCAACACAGGGCTGGATGATGTATGCGCTGATCCTGTGCAACCTGCTGGCCTTTGCCGCCGGCCCCGCCCTGCAAGGCATCATCTCGAAATCATCGAACGCCAGCGAACAGGGAGAGCTGATGGGCTCGCTGCAATCGATCAGCAGCCTGGGCATCATCATCATGCCTTTGCTTGGCAGCATGATCCTGGGCGAAGTGAGCCACTTGCCGCCGCAGGACTGGCGCATCGGTAGCACCTTCTACCTGTGCGCCATCATGCAAATTCTGGGCATCCTGGTGGCCTGGCGCTACTTCAAGGCGCAACGCCAGGCAAGACTTGTGGTTTCCACCACAAAGTAGTCGGCGGTATAATATTGCACTTGAGAAATAAATAGGCGAGAATGGGATAATCAGCGGAGCGTTGCCGACGCCCCGCATTCGATGGTGAGCAAGGATGGGTATGACTGACTTTTATTCCAGCGCCTGGCGCCGGACCGTGGCCATGCTGGCGCTGGCGCTGCCACCGCTGGCGGGCGCGCAATGCTCGCGCGACATCCAGGTGCCCGTCTCGGCCATCGGCGCCAGCGTGGTGGTCAATGGCGCCACGATAGGCGGCATCTATCCCGACTTGCTGCGCAGCATGGGCGCCAAGCTCGGCTGCAATTTCATCTTCACGGCCGTGCCCCGCGCGCGCCTGGAAGCGATGTTCGAAGCGGGCAAGGCCGATATGCTGATCCCGGCCAGCAGCACCTTGCGGCGCGACCAGCATGGCCTGTTCATTCCCATGCTGGGCAGCCGCCCCCTGCTGATCTCGCTGCAGGGCGCACGCGCGCCCATCAACACCATGCAGGAACTGATCGAGCGGCGCGAATTGCGCGTGGCGCTGGTGCGCGGCTACGACTATGGCGCACCGTACCAGGCACTGGCGAAGGAACTGAGCAGCCAGGGCCGCCTGTTTTACGAAGTCGACGCCCTGTCCGTGGCGCGCCTGATGCAAAGCGGCTTCATCGATGCCACCATCATGAGCCCCACCATCCTCGCCGGCGTGGCGCAGAACGATGCGCGCGTATATGGCCTGGCCGACCGCTTGCGTCTGGAAGCGCTGCCGGAACTGCCGTGGGGCATGAGCGGCGTCTACCTGTCGCGCAAGTCCCTCACGCCGGAAGACCAGGCCACGCTGCGCGAACTGCTGGACAAGGCGGGCCGCTCCGGTTCCGTGATGGAAGGCTTCCAGCGCCATCACCGCCAGGAACTGTTGTCGCTGAGCATACGCCCCCGCTAAGGCCTGCATGTCCGGTCTGGTCGTCGCCGTCGTCCTGTTTGCCGCCCTGCTGCACGCCAGCTGGAACGCCATCGTCAAGTCGGGCAAGGATACCTTTCTCAGCACGGTGCTCGTCTCCGTGGGCGCGGCCCTGATTTCGCTGGCCATCCTGCCTTTCGTCAACCCTCCCGCCCCTGCCAGCTGGCCTTACCTGGCCGCCTCGGCCGTGGCGCAGCTGGCGTATTACTCGCTGCTGGCGGCCGCCTACAAGGCGGGCGACATGAGCCATGCCTACCCCTTGATGCGCGGCAGCGCGCCATTGCTCGTGGCGCTGGCCAGCTGGCCGCTGATCGGCGAGCGCCTGTCTCCCATGCAGATGGGCGCCGTCGCCTGCATCTGCGCGGGCATCTTCGGCCTGTATCTTGCCGCGCGCACGAGCGGCATCGGCAAGACGCCGAAAAGCACGGGCCGCGCCACCGCCTTTGCGCTGGGCAACGCCTGCGTCATCGCCAGCTATACCCTGATCGACGGCATCGGCGTGCGCCTGTCCGGCGCGCCAGCCGCCTACACGATGTGGATTTTTGTCTTGAACGGCAGCGGACTGCTGCTGTGGACGGCGTTGCGCCGCCCCGCCGACTTGCTTGCCTATGCGCAAACGCAATGGCGTTTGGCCGCCGTTGGCGGTTTCGGCACCCTCGCTTCGTATGGCCTGGCCCTGTGGGCCATGACGCAGGCGCCCGTGGCCGCCATCGCGGCCCTGCGCGAAACATCGATTTTGTTCGCCATCGCCATTGCGGCCCTGTTCCTGCGCGAAAAAATCAGCCCCCGCCGCTACCTGGCCATCGGCCTGATCGCGGCGGGCGCCGTGCTCATGCGCATGGGCTAGCGGGCGTCGAGCGGCGCTATCGGCAACTCGATGGCGCTGGCAGCGCCTGTCGCGTGGTACACGCGCTGCGTCGCCTTTTTATAATCGCCTGGCTGGGCCAGGAAGATATTCGGCACGAAGGTTTGCGGATTGCGGTCGTACAGGGGGAACCAGCTCGACTGCACTTGCACGGCGATGCGGTGGCCGGGCAAGAAGACGTGATTCGCGTTCGGCAAGGCGAAGCGATAGCGCTCGACCTTACCAGCAGGAATCGCCGTCGGGTGTTCGAGGCTGTCCCGGTAGCGCCCGCGGAAGATATCCATCGCCACGCCCAGCTGGTAGCCACCCATGGCCGGCTGCGACGGTACTTCATCCGGATACACGTCGATCAGTTTTACCACCCAGTCGGCATCCGTGCCGCTGGTGGCGGCGAACAGGTTGACCATCGGCGCGCCGGCGATGCGCACGGCCGTCTTCAACGGTTCGGAAACATAGCTGAGCACGTCGGTGCGGTCCGCATAGCCGCGCTGGTCGCTGACCAGCCATGGCTTCCACACGTCGCCATCGTTCAGGCGCACGGGACGGGGTACGAACGGCACGGGTTTCGCGGGATCGGCCACGTATTCGTCGAAGGCGCCGCTGGCTGCATCGGCTGTGGCCGATGACGCCGCAAAGCCCAGCTTGTAGCCATCCTGCAGATAGATCGGCGTCAGCTTGATATCACACGTCTCGCAGGCCAGCGGCCACTGCTGCAGGCGCTGCCACTGGTTGGTGCCGCTCTGGTACGACACGACGGGCGCCGTGTTCGCTTCCGGCGCGCCATCCTTCAGGTATTGATTGAGGAATGGCTGCATGACTTTTTCACGGAACTGGCGCGCCGTATCGCCGTCAAACTTCAAGGCGCCCAGACTGGAGCCGTCATAGTTGACGCCGCTGTGGCGCCATGGGCCGATGGCCAGGTAATTGAGGTTGTTGCGCGTGTCGCGCCCTTCCATCGCCCAATAGGTGGCGTAGGGGCCATAGATATCTTCCTGGTCCCACTGTCCCACCACGTGCATGGTGGGCACGATCAGCTGACGCTTTGCGAGTATCTTGTCGAGCGCCTGTTCCTGCCAGTAACTGTCGTAAGCCGGGTGTTCGAACAGCTTTTTCGTGTAGGTCAGCTTGTCGATGCCGAATTTCTTCGCGTAATCACCGGCCGAGCCGATGCGCAGATACGCGTCGTAATCGTCGTAGACACCGAGCGCCGGCGATTCGCCGCTGCCGCGCACGCTCGTCTGGCCCGCGATGTACGACAGGCTGGGCATGCGGAAGGCGCCATTATGAAACCAGTCGTCGCCGCGCCAGCCGTCGACCATGGCGCTCATGGGCACGGCCACCTTCAGGGCCGGATGCGGGTCGACCAGGGCCATCAGCACCGTATGTCCCTCGTACGAGGAACCGAGCATGCCCACCTTGCCGTTGCTTTCCGGCACGTTTTTCACCAGCCAGTCGATGGTGTCCCACGCATCGGTGACATTATCGACTTTGGTATTGTTCAGCGGGCCGCGCACGGGGCGCGTCATCACGTAATCGCCTTCCGAACCGTGCTTGCCGCGCACGTCCTGGAACACGCGGATGTAGCCGTTTTCCACCAGGGTATCGTCGCCCAGCGGCAAGGTGACCAGCATGCTGGGGCTGGCGGCGCGCTGGGCGCGGCGGGCCGCGTTGTACGGCGTGCGCGTGAGCATGATCGGCGCTTTTTGCGCGCCTTTCGGCACGACGATCACCGTGTACAGCTTGACACCGTCGCGCATGGGGATCATCACCACCCGCTTGACGTAGTCGTTCAGGTCCGGCATCACCAGTTTGGCGCCGATATCGGGCGTCATCGGCGGCGTTTTCGGCGTTTGCGCCAGCACGGGCGCGGTAAACAGGGAACTTACAATCAAGGCCAGGCCGGTGAGCCGGACGGGGGACGACACGTGCATACTGTTCTCCAATGATTCATGCCACGCAAAAGTGGCCGAACGGCAATAGTACCCGGAAAGCAAGTTTTGCATAAGGCAAGCCTCTGACGCGGCGCAGCAGAGAAATCGGGGCGCAAACTTGACAGAACGCGTGCGAACTGCAACCATAACGCCATGAAATTTATCCCTTCACAACACGCCTGCTTGAATTGGTGGTCCCGCTCACTTTCGCGCGGCCACTGCATAGTGATGTGAATCTGATCCACGCCGCCTCGATCGGTGGCGTAACAGGCTCAGCCTGGATCATCCCCGATGCAGGCGGCTCAAAAGGAAACTTGATGAGCTTGCCTAATACCCCCGATACCCAAGACCAGAACGACGCACCGGCAGCGCCGCTGTCCCCTGCCGCCATCGCTTCGCAATCCGTGATCCTGACGGGCGACCGCCCGACCGGTCCCTTGCACCTGGGTCACTACGTGGGCAGCCTGCGCGACAGGGTCCGCTACCAGAACAGCTACAAGCAATTCATCATGCTGGCCGACGCGCAAGCGCTGACGGACAATATGGATGACATCGACAAGGTGCACCGTAACGTCGTCGAAGTGGCGCTCGATTACCTGGCCGTCGGCATCGACCCGGCGAAAACTACGGTCTTCATCCAGTCGCAGATCCCGGAACTGGCCGAGCTGACCTTTTACTACCTGAACATCGTCACCGTGGCGCGCCTCGAGCGCAACCCTACCGTCAAGGAAGAAATCCGCCTGCGCGGCTTCGAGCGCGACATTCCAGCCGGCTTCCTGACCTACCCTGCCAGCCAGGCGGCCGACATCACGGCCTTCAAGGCGGGCGTGGTGCCCGTGGGCGAAGACCAGATCCCGATGATCGAGCAAACGAATGAAATCGTGCGCCGCTTCAACCGCATGTACAACCGCGAAGTGCTGATGGAATGCAAGGCGCTGGTGCCCGATATCGGCCGCCTGCCCGGCATCGACGGCAAGGCGAAGATGAGCAAGTCGCTGGGCAACACCATCAACCTGGGCGCGAGCTCGGCCGAAATCACGGCCGCCGTGAAAAAAGTCTATACCGATCCGCTGCACCTGCGCGTGGAAGACCCGGGCCACCTGGAAGGCAATATCGCGTTTACCTACCTGGACGCGTTTGATCCGGAAAAAGCGGCGCTGGCCGAAATGAAAGCCCATTATGTACGGGGCGGCCTGGGCGACAGCATCGTCAAGAAGCGCCTGGACGTGGTCTTGCAGGAAATGCTGGCGCCGATCCGCGCCCGCCGCGAAGAGTTCGCCAAGGACAAAGGGCAAGTCATCCAGATGCTCAAGGAAGGCACCTTCAAGGCGCGCGAAGTGGCGGCCCGCACGGCCGATGAAGTCAAGTCGGCGCTGGGTCTCAACTACTTCTGATCAATAGCAGTAATAGCAAACTGATGCGCTCAGGCGGAGTCGGGTAAAATCCCGCTTTCGCCTGGGCGCAATTCGTTTGTCACCGTGGCACCAGCAATCCGTAGAGAAGACAACGCGCCATGACCGATACCCCTATCGAACAGCTGCTGCAGCAGCATTTTTCCATCGATGCGCTGCAACGCTCGCCCGCGCCCCTGCAACAGGCGCTGGGCATGCTGGGCGGCTGGCTGGCCGCCGAGCGCGACACGGCCTATCCGCACACGCCGTATGCGGAACTGCTGACGCAACTGTCCGACACCTGCCTGCCCGCGCACGGCATGCCCGTGGCGCAATTCCTGCAAGAACTCGACACCACCGTGCTGGCCAATACGGCCCAGCTGAACCACCCGCAATACATCGGCCACATGACGCAGGCCTTGCCGTGGATCAGCGTGCTGGCCGAAGCGTTTACGGCCACCCTGAACCAGAACCAGGTCAAGATCGAGACGGCGTATGTGTCTACCCTGATCGAAAAGCAGATCCTCGGCTGGCTGCACCGCCAGGTGTACCAACAATCGGATGCCGTCTACGCGCAGGCCATGGCCGCCACCAGCGGCGCGCTGGGCAATGTCGTCAATGGCGGCACCATGGGCAACCTGACGGCGCTGGCCGTGGCGCTGGAACAGCAGTTGCCCGGCACGCGCAAGCGCGGTTTGTTTGCCGCCATGCAGGAATCCGGTTACGCGGGACTGGCCGTGATCGGTTCGGCCCGCAGCCATTACTCCGTGAAAAAGGCGCTGGCGACCCTGGGGCTCGGTGAAAACGCCTTGCAGCTGGTGGCCGTCGACCGCGACAACCGCATCGACGTTGCCGCGCTGGAAGCAACCATTGCCGACTTGAAATTGCGCAAGATCAAAGTCGTCGCCATGATCGGCATCGCCGGCACGACGGAAACGGGCGCCATCGACCCGCTGGCCGCCATGGCGGCGATTGCCGCGCGGGAAAACATCTGGTTCCATGTGGATGCGGCCTGGGGCGGCGCGCTCTTGATCGCGGAACAGTACCGCGCGCTGTACGACGGCATTGCCCTGGCCGACTCCGTCGTCATCGACGGGCATAAATTGCTGTGGGTGCCGATGGCGCAAAGCATGGTGCTGTTCAAGGACAGCGCCAGCCTGAACTTGCTCAAACACAACGCCAACTACATCTTGCGCGACAACTCGGGCGACCTGGGCCAGACCTCGCTGGAAGGTTCGCGCCGCTTCGACGCCCTGAAACTGTGGACCTCGTTCAAGGTGCTCGGCGTGTCCGGCTACACCACCTTGCTGCAGCAGGCGGCCACCCTGTCCGGCCAGTTGCAGGATTTATTGGCCGACCAGCAGGATTTCGAACTGGTCACGCGCTCGGACACCTTCATTCTCACTTACCGCTACGTGCCCGCGCACTTGCGCCAGCGCATGGAGGCCTTGCTGGCCAGCGGCGAAGTGGAGGCGGCGAGCGAACTGAACAAGCAACTCAACACCTTGAACGCCAAGCTGCAGAACCGGCAAAAGGCGCAAGGCCACAGCTTCGTGTCGCGCACGGTACTCGAATCGACACGCTACCCCGGCCCGACCAATGTGCTGCGCGTGGTCATGACCAACGTCAAGACGCGCCCCCACCACTTGCGCGCCATTTTGGCCGAACAGCGGGCCATCGGCCAGGCGCTGGTGGCGGAACTGGGCCTGTAAGGAATCCCCCACCCATCAGCCTTGACTGGATGCACAATGCACCGCCTGACCGCCCTCACCGATCTGTTAAAGCATCTGTTGAAATGGCTGCTGCTGGCCTTGGTCGTGGCCGTGCTGGCGGGATCGGCCTCGGCCTTCTTCCTGTTCGCCCTGGACTGGGCCACGCGCACGCGGATGGCGCACGCGTGGCTGATCTGGCTGCTGCCCGTGGCGGGCTTTGCCGTCGGCTGGCTATACTTGCGCTACGGCAGCAGTGTCGAAGGCGGGGCCAACCTCCTGATCGATGAAATCCACGACCCGAAAAAAATCATCCCCTTGCGCATGGCACCGCTGGTGCTGGGCGGCACCGTCATTTCGCATTTGTTTGGCGCTTCCGTCGGACGCGAAGGCACGGCCGTGCAGATGGGTGGCGCGCTGGCCGACCAGCTGACCCGCATGTTTCGCTTGAACAATGAAGACCGCCGCATCATCCTGATGGCAGGCATCAGCGCCGGCTTTGCCTCCGTCTTCGGCACGCCGCTGGCAGGCGCCATCTTCGGCCTGGAAGTGCTGGCCATCGGCCGCCTGCGTTATGAAGCCATGCTGCCCTGCCTGCTGGCTGCCGTCATCGCCGACCAGGTGGGCTTGCTGTGGGCGCAGTTATTGAACATTCACCATACGCATTACGCCGTGCCCTTGATCCCCGCCCTCTCCGCCTGGACCTTGTGCGCGATGGTGATCGCTGGCGTGCTGTTCGGCGTGACGGGCAAACTGTTTGCGCAAGCCACGCACGGCTTGAGCGGCCTGATGAAACGCTGGATCGCCTACGCCCCGCTGCGTCCGCTGGCCGGCGGCCTCGTTGTCGCGCTTGCCGTATGGCTGATCGGCACGGACAAGTATAACGGCCTGGGCATCCCCACCATCGTCGATGCGCTGAAGGAACCGCTGCCCGCCTGGGATTTCCTTGGCAAGATGGCGTTTACCATCGTTTCGCTGGGCACAGGCTTCAAGGGCGGCGAAGTGACGCCATTGTTCTTCATCGGGGCGACCCTGGGCAATGCGCTGGGTCCGCTGCTGCACCAGCCCGTCGCCCTGCTGGCCGCCATCGGCTTTGTCGCCGTGTTTGCGGGCGCGGCCAACACGCCCGTCGCCTCGACCCTGATGGCGATGGAACTGTTTGGCGCCGAGATCGGCGTGTACGCGGCCATCGCCTGCGTCGTGGCGTATCTGTTTTCCGGCCACGCGGGGATATACCGGGCGCAGCGGCGTGGCCATGCCAAGCGCACAGAGCACAAGGATCGCGGCATATGACACAGCATATCTACGACAACGACGGCTTCTTAGCCCCGCGCCCGCTCGAACAATTTTCCCGCCAGCTCTTCGATATCTCCGCGCATGGCCAGCATTTCCAGCCAGCGCGCAGGAATTGCCTGGGCGCCATAATAGGCGCCGGCAAGCTGGCCGACGATGGCGCCGGTCGTATCGGCATCCTCGCCCAGATTGACGGCGCGCAATACGGCCTCTTCCAGTGAATCCGTATTGAAGAAGCACCAGAGCGCCGCTTCCAGCGATTCCACGCAATAGCCGGTGCCGCGTATCTGCTGCTCCGTTTTGCCGATGAAACTGCCGCTTGCCAGCCCCCTCAGCTTCGGTTCGGCAGGCCGGTACGCGATGCTGCCCATCAACGCTTCCTTCGCCGTGCCCGCCAGCGCACTGCACAGCAAGGCGGCAAACAGCTGGCAGCTTTCGACCGCTTCCGGCGCCGCGTGGGTGGTGCGGGAACTGTCGGCGGCGCAGGCCACGGCTGCCGCCACATCCGGATAAGCAAACAGCACGACCGGGGCCAGGCGCATGAGCGAGCCATTGCCCGCCGTGTCAGGCGCGGTGGAACCACTCCAGGGGTCGCCCGTTTCCTGGAAACTGGCCAGCGCGTCCCTTACCGTTCCGCCGATATCGAAGCAGGTGCCGGTGGAACTCAGGTAACCCCATTGCCACCAGTTCAAATACCGCACCATCTGGTCCGCCGGATCGAACGCCCCTTTCAATACCAGACTCTCGGCCAGGCACAGCGCCATCGAGGTATCGTCCGTCCATTGTCCCGGCTGCAGGCCGAATGGGCCGCCGCCAGTCATGTCCGTCACGGGCGCAAAACTGCCGCGCGGGGAAAACTCCACGGTCGTGCCGACGGCATCGCCACAAGCAAGTCCCAGCATGGCACCCAGATAACGGTCATGCAAAGTCGGCTGGTATAAAGTTGACGTCATCATGATTCTCCCTTGATTCCTAGCTGGCCACATTGCGCGTAAAACGCAAAGTGGATGCGCCCGCATTCACGTAGGCATACGCTTGCGCGCTGCTGAAGACAAAAAAATCGCCCGTGACCAGCTGTCTGGTTTCCGCCGCCAGCACGAGCTGCAGCTCGCCCTCGAGCACGTAGAGCATTTCGCTGAAGCCGGCCGGGTCGGCTTGCGCATCGTAGCGCTCGCCTGGCGCCAGGGTCCACGACCACAGTTCCACCTGGCGGCTGGCGGGCGCCGCGCCCAGCAGCACGGCCTGGCTGGCCTGCGATGCACTTTGCCACATCAGCACGCGCAGGCTGTCGTGCGGCTGCCGCGGTGGCTGGACCAGGTCGACAAAGGCCACGTTCAAGGCGGCCGCCACATGGTCGAGGTTGGCCAGGCTGATGTTGGTGCTGCCCGCCTCGACGCCATTGACCATGCGCCGGCTCAGGCCGGACTGGCGCGCCAGCTCTTCCTGGCTGAGGCCGGCGGCCAGGCGCAAGCGCCGCAGATTGGTGGCTAGGTATGCCAGCACGCCACCGGCTTTGGCTTCGGCTTGACTGCGCAATATATTGCTCCTATTATGATGGGAAATATTTTGCTCATAGCATAGCGCCCCATGAAAACACACGCAAGTCCCCCACCCGCCATTGGTCTGCCCGAACTGGCCCTGATCGCCATTACCTTCATCTGGGGCGGGACGTTTCTCGTCGTGCAACATGCCGTGACGGTCAGCGGCCCCCTGGCCTTCGTGGCCGCCCGCTTTGCCGTGGCCGCGGGCATCGGCGCCCTGATTTGCCGGGGCCAGTTGCGCCAGTTGACGAAGGCGGAGTTATTCACCGGCATGGCCATCGGCGTGAGCATCTTTGGCGGCTACGCGCTGCAAACCTATGGCTTGATGCATATTTCCAGCAGCAAGTCCGCCTTCATCACGGCCTTCTACGTGCCCATCGTGCCGCTGGTGCAATGGCTGGTCTTCAAGCAGCGGCCCCACCCGGCAGTGTGGGCGGCCGTGGTGCTGGCCTTCGTGGGGTTATTGCTGCTGACGGGAACGGATGGCTTGAGCATGGGTCTGGGCAAGGGTGAACTGATGACGGCCGTGGGCGCCATCGCCATTGCCCTGGAAATCATCCTGATCAGCCGCGTCTCGCCGCAGCTGAACATCCTGCGCGTGACCATCGTGCAACTGGCCACGGCATCATTGATCGCCCTGCTGCTGATGCCCGTCTTGGGCGAAGCGCCGCCAGTACTCGGCAAGACTTTCATCCTCAGCGTGCTGGCGCTGGGCTGCGCCAGTGCGCTGATCCAGTATGTGATGAACTGGGCGCAAAAGCGCATTTCCGCCACCAAGGCCACCTTGATCTATGCGGGTGAACCCGTGTGGGCGGGCGTCATCGGCCGCATTGCCGGCGAACGCCTGCCGGCCCTGGCCATCGTGGGCGCGGTATTGATCATCGCTGCGGGCATCCTCAGCGAGTGGCGGCCCAAGCGTTTGCGTGCCGATGGCAAGGCCATCGTGTCATCAGATTAAGCCTCGGTACGCCGCAACTCCGCCCCGCCATGCAAGGCCAGCGGCACGGCCCTGGCCCAGCGGTTCGACGACAGCGAAAACGTCAGCGCGCGCACCTGGTGGTACCAGCCGGCGGGCACGTACAGCATGTCGCCCGGCTCGACGAGGCACTCGATCATGGTGGCCTGGCGCGCCAGCGGAAAGCGCTGGAAATCGGGCGCTTCCGGATCGAACGGCGAACCGAACAGGATGGCGTTCGCCTCGCTCGGATACAGAAAGGCGTCATGGTGCGGCGGCGATAAAAAGATGCGCTTGCGGCCCCACACCTGGGCGAAGATATTGTCATCGTAGTCGCAATGCAAGGGCGTCACCGTGCCGGCCGGCCCGACCCAGAAGCGCGGCGGGCCCATCTTGTCGAAATACGTGGGCCAGTGGCACAGGCGGTTCAGCTCGCGCAATTCCAGGTTGCCCAGGTAAGGCGGCAGCACATGCGCGCCCCCTTCCACCAGGTCCAGGTATTGCCCCATCGACATGTCCTGCATGGCGCGGTCGGCCGCAAAGGCCGTGTTGATGTAGTCGCCCACCCGCGCCCGCACGGGCACATGGCTGAACTGCTCGCGCAAGACTTCGGGCGCCAGCTGGGACAAAGGCCAGCGTCGCACCAGCCCGCGCATCAGGAAAGGCAAGCCCAGCGCGGCGCGCGCGCGGAAGGCGGCGGCGTCCAGCATGCCCAGGCATGGCACGGCGGTGATGGCCGGCAAGTCACGCGCCGCCTGCCTGATGGCCTCGCGCATGGCGTCGATGGAGGTCACGCCGCGCACCTGTGCATCCTTGTCTTCGCGCGCCTGCTTGCGCGCCAGGGCCGCTTCGGGCGAACTGAATTCAGCTGGGGGCCGGGGTGGCAGTGCGCGTGGCAATATGGGGGCTGCCGCAAGCGGAAGCGGCGCATTTTTTTCTGCAGACATAATCCTTCTTTGCGATCAGGCGTCGCGCGGCATGGCGCGACCGTGCGCTATTTTAAGCCAGCAGAGCCCGTTTCAGCACATCGGCCTGCTCGCCCGCCTGCCGCGCCTTGGCCGCATACTCGCTGGCCGTGCCTGGATGCTGCCAGACCTGGGCCTTGGCGGCCAGGTTCAGATACAGTTTTTCTTTTTCCTGCAGCGCCCTGACGGCGGCCCAGATGGCGTCTTCCGCCTTGTCATGCTGCAACTCACCGAGCATCTTCGCCGTGAAACTGTGGCCCGTATGGCAGCGAAAACGCTGCGGCTGCTGGCCATGCAGCTCCCACAGGGTGCCCTGGCATTCAGGACAGGTGAAAGTCGATGGCGTGGCAATTTTTTCCAGTTGGTCCATATTCCCCACTCCCCGGGCAAAACGGTTTTCCACGGCAATCCATTGGGGTACGGGCGGCAAGGACGGCGCGGCGCTGGCCGGCGCCGAGTTGCCGCTGGCCAGCGCCAGCAGGGCCGGCCCGATCTCGGCGGCCGGCAGACGCCAGTCCACTTCGGCATAGTCGATCGCGCTTTGCGGCATCGACGGCGCCACCGCGTCCTGCGGCTCCTGCACCAGCGCCCTGCCGCCGCAAGCCTTGATGGCCTGCAAGCCTGCCGTGCCATCGTCGAGGTAGCCGCTGAGTACCACGCCCACCACCTTCGGGCCGAAAGCGGCGGCCGCACTGCGAAACAGGGGGTCGATGGCGGGACGCGTATGGTTTTCCTTCGGTCCCCGGGTCAGCTCGACCGTCGCCTGGCCGGCCAGGTTGGCAACAAGCATGTGCCGGTCCGGCGGCGCCAGCAGGATGCGCCCTGCGCGCACGGGTTCGCGTTCTTCGGCAAAGCGCACGGGCAAGGCGGAGGTTTTGCCTAGGATCTCGTGCAACACGCTGTTGCGCGCGCCTACGTGCATGACGGCCAGGATTGCCGCGGGAAAATTCGCCGGCAAGGCGGCGAAGATGGTGGACAGTGCGCTCACGCCGCCCACCGAGGCTCCCATGACGATCAACGTTTCCATGCCGGCCCTTTCCCGCCTGGATCACTGAACTATTTTGCCGCGCCTCGCAACAAGATTCTGTGCGCCGGCTAACACTGTACGCAGCGTCAAACCTAGGACGTCACGCAGCAGCTTAGGAGGCCTTAGACAGGTGTTTTGAAAATCGGATCCACGATGAACTGCTGCGCCTTGATGCGCAAGGTGCGCTCTTCGTCGAGTTCGGCGCGCGTTTCGCCCAGCTCTTCGCGTTCCGCTTCCAGTTCCAGACGCGCGGCAGCCAGTTCCGTTTCCACGCGCGTCAGGCTTTCCAGCTTCAGCTGGGCCTGGATCAGTTCCGCACGCGCCGCTTCGGCAGCCTCTTCCAGGCGCGGAATGCCTTCGAGCTTGAATTGCGCCTTGGCCAGGTCCATGCGGGCCTGCTCGGCCGCTTCTTCCAGACGCGGCAAGCCTTCCAGGCGCAGCTGCGCCTTGGCCAGGTCCGTGCGGGCCTGGTTCGCCACTTGCCGCTCGCGTTCGAGTTCCTCGCGCAAGGTTTCCAGCTCACCGGCCTGCAGGTCGAGCAACTCTTGCTGGCGCTCGTTCTCGCTGGCCAGGTCCATCAATTCCTGTTGATTGTCGTTCATCTCGGCTTCATGCGCGCTATGGCTGGCGCTTAATTCCTGTCCTACATAATCGAGGATGGCTTGCTGCAGCACGGGCGACAGTTCGGCGGCGGCAGCGATCTGGCGCTGCGCACCGGCCTTGCGGCGCAGCAAGAGCTTGCTGATGGTGCCCAGGCAGGCGCCGTTGCCCAGCCGTTCGCGCAAGGCGCGCACCGTGATGGCCTGGCCTTCGCCCGCCATCGCTTCCATTGCCGCATTGATCTGTTCCGCGCTTACTTTTGCCATGTCGTCTGCTCTTGAATGTTGCCCAGGGCAATCTTGCCCAGGGGCATTATCTTATGTCAGCGGCGGCAAAGCGTAAAGTATTTCTCAATAGAAATTGCAATTGCACAACGGAAGCATGAGAAAACATGCGGCCTCAGGCAATTTATTCCTCTAACAAGCCGTTTTCCGTGAGCATATCCTGCACCAGTTCCAGGCGCAGCACGGGATTGTCCTGGCTCAACAGCAATTGCTTTTGCATGGCGCTCAAGGACAGCAGCTCGCACCAGCGGTTCGCCACCCAGCCGCACTCGTCGAGCCGGTATGGCGGCTGCAAGGGCATTTGGTCAGGCGGGATCTTTTGCTCCTGCAAGGTGCGAATCAGGGCGCCGAGCGCGTCGGCCACGTTCTGCTGCTCTTGCGGGATGGGAACGGTTTTATCGGGCGGCAAGGTTTCGATCTGCGCCATCCACAAGCCGTGCTTCAGCTGTTCGCTGGAAACGATATGAAAGCGCTGCATGCCCATGCATTTGATTTGCAGCAAGCCCGACAGGGGCGCGGCCCAGTCGATGACACGCGCCATAGTGCCCACGGGCGCCAGGGTCTCTTGCTGGCCCGGCTTGCGCACTTCCGTACCGTCCAGCAGTTGCACCACGCCAAACGGCTGCTCGCCCATGATGCACTGACGTATCATGTCCAGATAGCGTACCTCGAAGATCTGCAGGGGCAGATAGCCGTCGGGATACAGCACCGTATTGAGCGGGAACAAAGGTATCGAGGTCATAAGCGCATGATGGCACGAATGGCATATCCGTGCTGCGCGCTTTGCATCCCCGATTATTTGTAGAAGCGCCGCTTTTTCGCTCTCTCTGCAGCTTTTGGCGCCAGCACTTTCACGGCCTTTTTCTGGATCGCGCCACCTGCGGACGTGCCCGGCACCCGGTGCTCGGCCTCGAAACCGGGCTCCTCGTTGCGTTTCAGGGTTTGCCGCGTCAGCGCTTCCACGGCCGACAGCAATTCCACCTCGTCGGCGCAAACGAGCGAGATCGCTTCGCCCGAGGCGCCCGCGCGGCCCGTGCGGCCGATGCGGTGGATATAGTCTTCCGCCACGGTGGGCAAGTCGAAATTGACGACGACAGGCAACTGGTCGATGTCGAGGCCGCGAGCAGCCACGTCGGTGGCCACCAGCACCTGCACCTCGGCCGATTTGAAGCGGGCCAGCGCGCGCAAACGGTTCGGCTGGGTCTTGTCGCCGTGGATGGAGTCGGCGCGCACGCCCTGCTCCAGCAAAGTGTTCACCAGCAGCTCGACACCCTTGCGCGTCTTGACGAAGACCAATACCTGGCCCCAGCGCTTTTTCTTCAGCAAGTGCAAAAAGAGTTCCGGCTTGCGTTTCTTGTCGCACACGATGACCGATTGCTTCACAGCCTTGACCGTGCTGTTGCGCGCGCTGACCTCGACCGAGACGGGGTCTTTCAGCATGGTTTTCGCCATGGCGCGGATGGCATCCGAGAAGGTGGCCGAGAACAGCAGGGTCTGGCGCTGCTTGGGCATGGTCATCAGCAATATATCGAGTTCGCGCTCGAAGCCCAGGTCCAGCATGCGGTCGGCCTCGTCCAGCACCAGGGTTTGCACTTGCTCGAACTTGACGGCGCCCTGCGTCTGCAAGTCCAGCAAGCGGCCTGGCGTAGCCACCAGCACGTCGAGGCCCTTGCGCAGTTTGCTGATCTGCGGCTCGATGGGCACGCCGCCGTAAGCGACAAAACTGCGCAGCGGCAAGTTACCGCCATAGCTGCGGAAGCTGGCGTAGACTTGCTCGGCCAGTTCGCGCGTGGGCACCAGCACCAGCACGCGCACGCACTGGGGCGCCACCACACCTTCCAGGGTCAGGCGCTGCAGCAGCGGCACGGCGAAACCGGCCGTCTTGCCCGTGCCCGTCTGGGCGGCGGCCATCAGGTCGCGCCCGGCCAGCACGGCGGGAATCGCTTGCGCCTGCACGGGCGTGGGCTTGGCATAGCCGAGCTCGTCAAGTTTGCGGACCAGGGGATCGATCAGGCCGAGGGAGGAAAACGTCATGGGGAAAGCAATCTTGGCAAAGTAAAAGGCGGCGCGCACGGACGGGCCGTGCGCGCGATTGCCGAGATTATAGGCCAGCGGGGATGCCGGCCGGGGTTTCACCGTTAAAACAAACGCGTCAAAACTTCATTTCCAGTGTCGCGCGCGCCTGCGGCGAACTCGGTGAAATGCTGTTGCGCACGATGGTGCCGCTGGCGTCCGCATACGCGGTGGTGCTTTCGAAGTCTTGCGCCAGCAAATTCGACACGGCCAGGCGCAACTGGTTCTTCGCATCGAATTTCCACAGCGCATAAATGTCGACGTCGCGCCGCGGCGACGTATAGGCGCTCTGGCGCTCGGTGATGCGCACGGGGCCGCCATTGCGGAAGTTGAAGCTGCCGCCCGTCGTCAGCACGCCATCCGGCGTCTTGTAGTCGAGCCCAAAGTTGCCGCTGACGGGCGTTTGCTGGTCAAGCCGATTGTTTGGCCCCGGCACCTGCTCCACCTGCGACCAGTTGCGGCTGACGCTGGCGCGCAAGTCGATGGCGGGCACGGGCGCGGCCAGCACGGCGCGCAGCGGGAACTTCGCTTCCAGTTCCAGTGTCTGAGTATTCGCACGGCCATCATTGACGGGCGTGGACACCCAGCGATCATTGATGAACAGCAAGCCTTGGCGCGTGTAGCCATCGATGCGGCGGGCCGAGGCGCGCGCGCTGAGCAAAGCGCCTTCGGCCCAGTAGTGCTCGTACGAGGCGTCGATGCCCAGCGCCAGCTCCGGCTTCAGGTAGGGATTGCCTTCGCGGTCGGGGTCCGTCTGGCTATTGTTGGTCGAGGTATTACGACGCGGAATCAGGCTCGCCGTGGGCTGCGCCTTGTAAGTGCGCGTCAGGGCCAGGCGTACCTGGTCGCCCTTGGTATCAGGCAACTTCCACAGGGTTTGCAGCAGCGGGCTCCACACGCTGGTGCGCTGGTTCACTTCATCATAGGTATTGCCCGCGCTGCGCGTGTCGATGCCTTCCCAGCGCACGCCCGCATACATGGACCAGCGCGGCGTGATTTCCCAGTCGTCCTGCACAAACAGGGCCAGGCGCTTGATGGTGGCGTCGAAACCTTCGTCGCTGTCGACGGGCGGGCGCGCACCCAGGGCAGACAGTGCCGCTTCGCGCTGGCGGCGCGTTTCCTCGCGCTCCGTGTAGGCGCCATCCCAGCCCATCGACAGGGCATGGCCGGGCAGCAAGGGCGTGGAATACTTGCCGGTGGAACTGACGCCGTTTTCCGTCGCCTTCACGCCCACCTGGCGCTCCAGCGCTAGGCCGCTGCCATCGATAAAGCCCTGCTGCAGGCTGTCGGACGTATTGCGGGCGGCCGAGGCGCCAACTTTCAGTTCCAGCCGGGCGCCGCCGGCCAGCTTGTGCAGCCACGTCAGGTCGCTGCGGCCGAAGGCGTTGTGGTTGCCCGAGCTGCCCGTATTCGTGTCGTAATCGGGGCGCATGCCCTGCTGCGTTTCCGCGCGGCTGAAATTGCGGTGGTTCGAGCGCCCGCCATTGAAGAAGAATTGCGCCGTCACATTATCGCCATTGACCAGCACCCAGTTCAGGCGCGGCGACAGATTGATGCCTTCCGGGCGGCCATCGCCCGTGCCATTCGTGCGGCGCAGCAGGTTTTGCCGGCCATCGGGCGCATAGCCCAGTTCCAGTCCGGGATTGTCGTAATGGTAGTCGTAGCGGAACAGCGAGCCGGCCAGCGAATACGAGAAGTTGCCGTCGCGGTCGGACAGTTGCACGTTCACGCTGGGCGAAAAGCTCACGTCGCTGCCCTGCACGCCCAGCTTGAGTTCGCGCTGCGCCGTCTTCACGGCTTTCTTGAGCATCACATTGATGGTGCCGGCAATCGACTGCGTGCTGTATTCGGCGCTGGCCGCATGCAAAATCTCGATGCGTTCGATCACGTCCGGCGACAGGGTGTCGAGCGAAAAACCGGCCGGCGCCCGCTCGCCGTTGAGCAATATCTGCGTGTAGCCGCTGCCCAGGCCGCGCATGCGGATTTCGCCGCCCGAGCGCCCGGCCGCGCCGGACACGGTAATGCCGGGCAAGCGTTTGAGCACGTCGGTAACATTCGTGTCGCCATACTTGAGGATTTCCTCGCTGCCAACGACCATCTTGCTGGCCGTATCGTCGCGGCGCGGATCATAGCCGCTGCCCTTGACTTCAACGGTTTGCATCGCGGGCGCGGCGGGCTTTTCAGCCTTCAGCGGCGCAGAGGTGGCGGCAGCGTCGGCTGGCGCTTCGGATTGCTGGGCCTGGGCATTCCAGGCAAGTAAAACGGCTGAACAAAGGACGGTAAGGCGAAGGCAACGGCGTGGCATCATGACCTGGCTAAAAAAGTTGGCTGAATAAAAATGGCTAAAAGCTAAAAAACAGGCCGCTGTATTGTGCTGTAATTTTTTCCAAGTGACACAGTTTCCTGAAAATATTTCCTATAGCAAATTAAATTCGGCGGCGGGCTGCGATACGCACCCTTGCATACGGCGCATAGTATTGCGCGCCACATCGCCGCTATAATGCGTTTTCACCATTGTTCCCATCACCCCGTCAAAGGCTTCCCATCGTGTCTGACCGTCTTGCCGTCCTGCCTCAATATCTGCTTCCCAAAGGAGCGTTGACCAACTTTGCCGGCCGGATCGCCGGCGCCAAGGGCGGCGCCATGACGACGCGTTTGATCCGCTGGTTCGTCGGCCGCTACAACGTCAACATGGATGAGGCGCTGGATCCGGACATCACGCACTACACGAGCTTTAACGACTTTTTCACGCGCGCGCTGCGCCCCGATGCCCGTCCGCTGGCCCAGGCCGACTACGTCTGCCCCGTCGATGGCCGCATCAGCCAGTTCGGCACGATCGACAAGGACCAGATTTTCCAGGCCAAGGGCCACAACTTCAGCACCACGGCCCTGGTCGGCGGCGATGCGGCACTGGCGGCCCAGTTCGAACACGGCAGCTTCGCCAATCTGTACCTGAGCCCGCGCGACTACCACCGTATCCACATGCCCTGCGATGGCCGCCTGACGCGCATGATTTATGTGCCTGGTGAATTGTTCTCCGTCAACCCGACGACGGCGCGCGGCATTCCCGGCCTGTTCGCCCGCAACGAGAGAGTCGTCTGCGTGTTCGACACGGCCAACGGCCCCTTCGTCATGACCCTGGTCGGCGCCACCATCGTCGGCAGCATGGCCACCGTCTGGCACGGCGTCGTCAACCCGCCCCGCACGGGCCAGATACGCGACTGGAGCTATGCGAACGACAATGTGGTGCTGAAACAGGGCGAAGAGCTGGGACGCTTCCTGCTCGGCTCCACCGTCGTCATGCTGTTCCCGAAAGACACCGTGACGTTCAATGCCAACTGGCAACCGGCCGGCCCCGTGCAGCTGGGCGAAGTCATGGGCAACCTGCCCAAGTAAAGCCTCCGGACGCGCGCCTAGACGGGCGCGTCCGTGCGGTACATCTCTTCCATCAAGTCCAGGAACGCGCGCGTCTTGGCCGGCATCAAGCGCCGGCCAGGAAACACGGCCCAACCCGTGACCAGCGGGAAACTCCACTCCGGCAACACCCGCACCAATTCCCCCGTCGCCACATACGCCTTGGCAAAACGGTCTGTGCTGGCCGCGATGCCCACGCCCGTGCACGCCATGCGCACCAGCAATTCCGGCGAATTGGCCAGCAGGCGCACGGGTAGATCGCGTTCCCACGTCGTCTTGCCGCGGATCAAAGTCCAGTGCACGAGGCCATGCACGGCCCGTGGCAAGCTGAGCAAATCATGGCCATATAAATCGTCGGGGTGCTCGGGCAAGCCGTGCACGCTCGTGTATTGCGGCGAGGCATACAGCGCCAGGGTGCTGAAGGCCACACGGCGCGCGGACAGGCTGGCATCGTCGGGCAAGTTGCCCATGCGGATGGCCAGGTCGAAGTTCTCTTCCAATAAATCCACGCGGCGCGCCGACAAGTCCAGTTCCAGCGAAATGGCAGGATAGCGGCGCACGAACTCGGCCAGCACCTGGCGCATCAGGGTGTCGCCGAAATCGGCCGGCATGGAAATGCGCAGCAAGCCGCTGGGGCCCGCCTGGCGGTGCTGCGCCAGCGCGCCGGCCGCCTCCGTTTCCTCGACCACCTTGCGCGCATGCTCGAGCAGGCTGGCGCCAAACTCCGTCAGCGCCAGCTTGCGCGTGGTGCGCAGCAGCAGCCGTTCGCCCAACTTCGCTTCCAGCAGCGAGATGCGGCGCGACAGGGTCGACTTGGGCAAGTCCACGCGCACGGCGGCACGACTGAAACTGCCGCATTCGACGACTCTGGCAAACAGCAATAAATCTCCGGGATCGATATCCATACTTTTGATTGTTCCATGAGTGGATTAATGTTATCCATTTTAACGGCTTCCGCATCAATTTTGGAATTGCTATAGTTCATCCATCGCAAGACACCTCACAACGGAGAAAACAAGATGAACATCCTGCAAATCAATTCCAGCGCCCGCAGCACCGGTTCCGCCTCGACCCGCCTGGCTGACGCCATCGTCAGCCGCGTACAAGCGGCCAACCCGGGCGCCGCCCTCGTCCGCCGTGACCTGGCTGCCGCACCGCACCCCGTGCTCGACGAGCCTACCCTGCAAGCGCTGTTCACGCCAGCCGACAAACGCACGCCGGAGCAAGCGGCCCGCATCGCCCTGGACGACGCATTGATTGCGCAAGTACAAGCAGCTGACGTGATCGTCATCGGCGCGCCGATGTACAACTTCGGTATCACCGTGCAACTGAAAAGCTGGTTCGACGCGATTGCCCGCGCCAACGTCACCTTCAAGTACACGGAAAACGGCCCTGTTGGTCTCTTGAGCGGCAAGAAAGTCTACGTGGGCCTGTCCCGCGGCGGCTTGCACCGCGACAGCGCCAATGATAGCCAGGTGCCTTATCTGAACACCATGTTCGGCTTCCTGGGCCTGACCGACGTGCAGTACGTGTATTCGGAAGGCATGGGCATGGGCCCGGAAGCCGTGGCCAAGGCGCAAGCCCAGGCGGACGCCGAGATCAACGCGATCCTGGTGTAATAGCTGACTGCCGCAACAAGGGGTCAGACGGGGACGCCGAGTTCCGCCGGGTCTGACCCCAAACAGGAGAGAACAATGAGCGATACCACCACTGTCACGAAAGCACGCGCCGTCGAGCGCGTGATCGCCGGCCAGGCCGTCATGGATGGCGCCGGCGTGAAGATCAACCGCGTGCTGACGCAGCAGCTGCAGCGCCGTCTCGACCCGTTTTTGATGCTCGATAATTTCGCCAGCGACAAGCCGAACGATTATATCGCCGGCTTCCCCGAGCATCCGCACCGCGGCTTTGAAACGGTGTCGTACATGATCACGGGGCGCATGCGCCACAAGGACAGCGCGGGCCACGAAGGCTTGCTGACGTCGGGAGGTGTGCAATGGATGACGGCCGGCAGCGGCGTGATCCATTCGGAAATGCCGGAGCAGGAAGAAGGCGTGATGGAAGGTTTTCAGCTGTGGCTGAACCTGCCCGCGCGCGACAAGATGCGCACGCCGTGGTACCGCGATTTCACCAGCAGCGACATTCCCCGCTACACGACGGAGGCTGGCGTGGCCGTGCAAGTGATCGCCGGCGAGAGCCATGGCGTGACGGGCGCCGTGCAGCGCGAACTGACGGAACCGTTGTACCTCGATATCGACCTGCCAGCCGGCGCCAGTTTCGAGCAGCCCTTGCCGCCAGGCCATAACGCCTTCATCTACACGTTCCGTGGCGAAGTGCAGGTCAACGGCAAGGCCGTGCCCGCCCTGCGCATGGCGATTTTCGCCAACACGCCGGGCAGCGACGGCGTGCGCATCGAGGCGCCCGAAGGCGGCCGCGTGATCCTCGTCGCCGGACAGCCCTTGAACGAGCCCATCGCGCAGTATGGCCCGTTTGTCATGAATACCCAGGCGGAAGTATTCCAGGCCGTGCAGGATTTTCGCGAAGGCAAGTTTGGCGAGACGGCGGTACAGTAAAATTGTTTGTTCCAGGTAAAACCTGCAGCACCTCCGGGCCTGCAGGTTTTTTTACGTGCCGACTATGTTGTTGCTTTTCAATTACACTGACGGCAACATCATTCCACAAAGCATTCCATGCATCCCACGCACGACAACACCGAACACGACGCCACCCATTTGCACGCCCACCTGAAGGGCGACGCCAAGCATACCCACTCGTTCGAGGGGCGTAGCCAGAGCATCCTCGCGTGGGCGCTGGGGCTGACCCTGTCATTCGCCGGCATCGAAGTCATCGCCGGTTTCATGTCCAATTCGCTGGCCCTGATTTCCGATGCGGGCCACATGGTCACGGACGCGGCCGCGCTGGGCCTGGCCCTGCTGGCGCAACTGATCGCGCGCCGCCCGCCCTCGCCGCGCCACTCGTTCGGCTTTGGCCGCGCCGAAGCGCTGGCCGCCTTCGTCAACGGTCTGGCCATGCTGTGCGTGGTGGGCTGGATCTGCTATGAAGCCGTGCAGCGCTTTTCCGCGCCGCAAACCGTGCAAGGCGGCATGGTCTTCGTCGTCGCCTTCATCGGCCTGGCCATCAACCTGGTGGTGGCGTGGGTATTATCGAAAGACAAGCAAAGCGTCAACACGCGCGCCGCCCTCGTGCACGTGATGGGCGACCTGCTCGGCTCGGTCGCCGCCATCGTCGCCGGCGCCGTGATTTACTTCACGGGCTGGATGCAAATCGACCCGCTGCTGTCCGTGCTGGTGTCCCTGCTGATCCTGAAATCCACGTTCGGCGTATTGAAAGAGTCGTACCACTTCCTGATGGAAGGCGTGCCCATGCACATCGACTACATCCAGGTGGGCGCGGACGTGGAGCAAGTGGACGGCGTGATTTCCGTGCACGACCTGCACGTATGGGACATGTCGCCCGGCCAGCCAGCCCTGATCGGCCACGTGGAAATCGAACACCTCGACCATTGGCCGAAGGTATTGCGGGCGATCAAGAAGATGCTGTTAGCCAAGCATGGGATAGACCACATCACTCTGCAGCCGGAGACGGCCACAATGGCGGGACTACATGCGGGAGACAAAACCCACTAGCAAGGACCGGGGTCAGACCCGACGGGGCATTGCGCCCCAATGGGGCGCAATGCGATCGCGCAGCGACAGACCCCAAAATACGCTAACTTCGGCGTGCCTCTAAAACCCCGCTCACATCCTTGATCACATTCAGCGCCTTCAACAACTGCGCCGTCGAGCTGATCTCGGCCGTAAAGGTCATGCGGGCCTGGCCCTTGGCGCTTTGGGTGTTGACGCCGATGACGTTGATCTTTTCGCGCGAAAAGATTTCGGAGATGTCGCGCAGCAAGCCCTGGCGGTCGCCAGCGAGAATAAAGATGTCGACCGGATACACGGTGTCATGCCCGCCCGTGCTGCCCCACTCGGTAAAAATCACACGCTCGGGCGACTTGGCGCGCATTTCCTCGAAGTTCTTGCACGTGGCGCGGTGAATCGACACACCCTTGCCGCGCGTGACAAAACCGACGATGCTGTCGGGCGGCGCCGGCTTGCAGCACTTGGCCAGCACGGTCATGAGGCCTTCCGTGCCCACCACCAGCACGCCGGATTTGGCACCCTGCTCCACACTGGAAGCGCGGCTTTTACCCACGAGTACCGCGTCTTCCGGCACCACCACTTCGCCATTGTCGTGCAGCGCCTGCTCCACATGGCGCAGGCTGAATTCATCCTTGCCGACCGACAGGAACAGCTCGTCTACCTTGGCAAAGCCCAGCTTTTGCGCCAGCGCTTCCAAATTGACGGCCGTCTTGCCTTCGCGCTGCAAGGACTTTTCCACCAGCGCGCGGCCGTGGGCCAGGGTTTCCTGCATGTCGATAGCGTGGAACCAGGCGCGGATTTTCGAGCGCGTGCGCGTGCTGACGGCGTAGCCGGCGCTGAGCCAGTCGCGCGACGGTCCGGCCGTGCCCGGCGCGCCCTTGGCCGTGATGATTTCGCAGGTCTGGCCGTTTTTTAATTGCGTATTCAGCGGCACCATGATGCCGTCGACCTTGGCGCCGCGGCAGCGGTGGCCCACGTCCGTGTGCAGGTGATACGCAAAATCGACGGGCGTGGCGCCGACCGGCAATTCCAGAACGCGCGCTTGCGGCGTCATGACGAAGATGCGGTCGTCCAGCGTGGCGGATTTCAACTTTTCCACCCACTCGCGCTGGATTTCTTCCTGGCCCACGACGGCGTCGGCCACTTCCGTTTTCCAGGCCAGCAACTGGCGCAGCCAGGCGATCTTTTCGTCGTATTTCTGGCCGGCAAAGTTCGAGCCGCCCTCTTCCTTGTAGCGCCAGTGCGCAGCCACGCCGTATTCGGCAAAGCTGTGCATTTCATTGGTGCGGATTTGCACTTCCAGCGGGCGGCCATCCTCGGCCGTCACCACCGTGTGCAGCGACTGGTAACCGTTCGGTTTCGGGCGCGAAATGTAATCGTCGAATTCTTTCGGGATAGGGGTCCAGATATTGTGGACCACGCCCAGCACCGTGTAGCAGGTTTTCACATCGGCAACGATGACGCGGAAGGCGCGCACGTCGTACAGAGCCGTAAAGTCCAGCTCCTTGCCGCGCATCTTGTTCCAGATGCTGTAAATGTGTTTCGGGCGGCCAAACACTTCCGCCTGGATACCGGCCGAAGCCAGCTCCGTCTGCAGGCGCAAGATCGCCGAGGAAACAAAACCCTCGCGCATCATGCGCTTTTCTTCCAGCATCTTGGCGATGCGTTTATACGCTTCCGGCTCGATGAAGCGGAACGACAAATCTTCCAGCTCCCACTTCAGCTGCCAGATGCCGAGGCGGTTGGCCAGCGGCGCGTACAAATCCAGCGTTTCCTTGCCGTATTCACGCGTCATTTCATTGAAGAGTTTTAATTCAGCGAAATAACGCAAGGTCGTCACGCAAGCTGCCAGGCGCACCAGCACGACACGCATGTCGGAGGCCATCGCCAGCAGCATCTTGCGCAAGGTTTCCACCTGGGCCACGGCTTGCTGCGCCGCATTCTTGCCACGCCCGCCGACGCTGCCGTGCTGCGCCTGGGTCAGCGCGCGCAAGCGGATCAGCTGGCGCACGCCGGTGGCCAGGTCACACACCTGCTTGCCGAAGCGCGGCTCGATGTCGGCCGCCGTGTCCGGTTCCAGCAAGGTCAGCTCGAACATCAGGCCGGCGATGCGCGTTTCCGCATCGCTACGCAGGAAAGCCAGGGTGGTGGCCACGCCGATGGCGAACTCCAGTGCGGAGCGGCCGGCAAAGGTCTGCTTGTCGCCATACGCTTCGGTGGCATACGCGAGCGCGTCCAGCACGCGCGCGCAGTCCGGCGCACTCAAGCCCTCTACCAGTTGTTCCGATGTGACGCTATTCGGGGCCGAGATGGAAACCATGTATTACCTTATAAACTTGATGACTCAACAGCTTGAAAAACTTAGCGTTCTGCAGCGATGATGACGATTTCAACCAGGCATGCCGGATTGGCCAGTTTCGCTTCCACCGTGGCGCGCGGCGGCGTGTGGCCTGAGGCGACCCAGTCGTCCCACACTTCATTCATGCCGGGAAAATCCTTCATGTCGGCGATATAGATCTGGCACGACAGGATGCAAGTCTTGTCGCTGCCCGCTTCCATCAGCAAACGGTCGACGTGGCCGAGCACTTCGCGCGTCTGGCCGACGATGCCTTGCGTGGTATCTTCGGCGATCTGGCCCGCCAGGTAGATGGTGTTGTTGTGTATGGCTACTTCGGAGAGGCGTTTGCCTACGTGCAGTCGTGTAATTTCCATGCTTCTTCTTTCGGTTGTTTCAAAATCTGTACAGCGTTACTGATTGTTACTGACTATTACTTGCCCAGCAAAAACTTGCGCGCGATGGCGATCTGGTCGTCATGGACGAAAGTGGGCGCATGGCCCACGCCGGCGATTTCCACCAGCTCCGCTTTCGGGCCGCGACCGAGCATGATCTGCGCCGTCTCGTGCGACAGCAAATCGGATTCCGAGCCGCGCACCAGCAGAGTCGGGCAGCGTACGGCATCATACGCGGCCCACAGCATGGCTTCGTCGCTGGCCGCCGATTCCGGCGTGGCCGAGCGGAACGGCATGGCCAGTCCCATATCATAGTGGCGGCGCCAGTGGCCATCCTTGTCTTGCCGCAACACATCCACCGCCAGTTTATGCCATTCCGCGTCCGTGTGCGGGCCAAAGCTGGCGGACACGTCGCGCACAAACCTGGCGCCCTGTTCAAACGTCTCGAAACGCAGATCCTGGCCGATGTAGTCGCCGATGCGCTGCAAGGCTTCCGGCGCCAGGGTCGGGCCGATATCGTTCAGCACCAGCTTGCTGATCGGGCTGTGCGGCAAGGACGCCAGGCCCAGGCCGATCAAGCCGCCCATCGAGGTGCCGAACCAGTCCACCGTCTGGCGCTCGCCATTGGCCAGCACGCGCGCCAGCAGGGTCACCATGTCGCTCACATATTGCGGCACGCGGTAAAACTGCGGGTTGGCCAGCCAGCCCGAGCGCCCGCGCCCCACCACGTCGGGGCAGATCACGCGGTAATCGCTGGCCATGGCGCGTGCCAGGTTGTCGAAGTCGTCCGCCACGCGCGTCACGCCATGGGCGCAGACGAGCACGTTCGGATTATCGGCCGCGCCCCACTCCTTGTACGACATGGTATGCAAGCCTGCGGGGGAAATACATTGCACTGACTTGATGCTCGCTTCGATCATGCGATTTCCTTATTCGATGTAAAAAGAGCACCGCTTCCTGCCCGCCAAGAGGTGTCCCGCGCGCGACGCTACGGCAGTGTAGCGCAGCGCGGGCAATGCTCCAAGCGCGCGCCTGAAATGCTGCGCCGCAGCACAGCACTGGCACGGTCGCCATGGCGCAATACCCGATATAGCGAAACTGCATATCTGCGGTTATCCACAATTGAGGCGGCCTGGCAATGGGCGGATGATCGCAGCATCAACCCGCAAGAGGAGACCACTCGTGAAAAAACCATTCTATAAAATCCTGTACGTACAGGTGCTGTTCGCCATTGTGGCCGGCGTGCTGCTGGGGGTGTTCTACCCTTCGAACGCCGTCGACATGAAACCGCTGGGCGACGGCTTTATCAAACTGATCAAGATGATCATCGCCCCGGTGATCTTCTGTACCGTGGTCTCCGGTATCGCCGGCATGCAGGACGTCAAGAAGATCGGCCGAGTGGGCGGCAAGGCGCTGCTGTACTTCGAAGTGGTCTCCACCTTCGCGCTGGCCATCGGCTTGCTGGTCGCCAATATCCTCAAACCGGGCGCCGGCTTCAACGCCGATCCGGCCCACCTGGACGCCAAGTCGATCGCGCAATACACGCACGCCGAAGGCATGTCGACGGTCGACTTCGTGATGAACATCATCCCGAAGACCTTCGTTGACGCCTTCGCCAAGGGCGACATCCTGCAAGTGCTGTTGATCGCCATCCTGTTCGGCTTCTCGCTGTCCCTGCTGGGCGAGCGCGGCCGTCCGGTCACCAAGCTGATCGACGACCTGTCGCATGCCATCTTCGGCATGGTCAACATCATCATGAAAGTCGCTCCGATCGGCGCGTTCGGCGCGATGGCCTTTACCATCGGTAAATACGGCCTGGCTTCGCTGATCCCGCTGGCCAAGCTGATGGGCTCGTTCTACCTGACCTGCTTCCTGTTTGTCTTCGTCGTGCTGGGCCTGATCGCCAAGTACACGGGCTTCTCCATCGGCCGCTTCCTGCTGTACATCAAGGAAGAACTGCTGATCGTGCTCGGTACCAGCTCGTCGGAATCGGCCCTGCCAGCCCTGATGAAAAAACTCGAACGCCTGGGCTGCTCCAAGCCAGTCGTCGGACTGGTCGTGCCGACCGGCTACTCGTTCAACCTGGACGGCACCAATATCTACATGACCATGGCCGCCCTGTTCGTGGCGCAAGCCACCAACACGGAACTGACCATCTGGCAGGAACTGACCATCCTCGGCGTGGCGATGCTGACGTCGAAAGGCGCCTCCGGCATCACGGGCGCCGGCTTCATCACCTTGGCCGCCACCCTGGCCGTCGTGCCGACGATTCCCGTGGCCGGCATGGCGCTGATCCTGGGCATCGACCGCTTCATGAGCGAATGCCGCGCGCTGACCAATTTTGTCGGCAACGGCGTGGCCACCATCGTCGTGTCGAAATGGGAAAAAGAACTGGACATGGACAAGCTGCACAGCGAGCTGGCCCATCCTACCCATCCCGCCGATGACGCGTTTGTTGCGCCGGCCGTAAATATCGTCAAGTAAGCGCCTCAAGCACTTGAAAAGCCCCGCGGAGCGATCCGCGGGGCTTTTTTCATTGCGCGTGGGCTATATCGCATCATCAACCAATAGTAAATCATGCATCAATATTTACCATGATGATCAATGAATCAAAAACCATTACAGTACTGTCACCTGTTCGCCGCCAGGCTCGCGCATAATGACATTGCGTTAATGCAAGCCTGACACCGAACCATCCACCTTTGAATGGAGTACGTCATGTCCCTCTCGCCCGCCTTTTACGCCACCTGGAGCCCACGTTTGCTGGGCCTGCTGCGCATCATCCTCGGTTTCCTCTTCCTGCAACACGGCACGGCCAAGCTGTTCGGCGCGCCGCACGTGGCCATGTTCGATGGCTTGCAACTGTTTTCCGTGATGGGCGCGGCCGGCGTCATCGAACTGGTCGGCGGTACCTTGCTGCTGGTTGGCCTGTTCACGCGCCCCGTCGCTTTCATCCTGTCGGGCCAGATGGCGGCCGCCTATTTCATGGCGCATGCGCCAGCAGGTTTCCTGCCGATCCTGAACGGCGGCGAAATGGCCGTGATGTACTGCTTCACCTTCCTGTATTTCGCAGCAGCGGGCGCCGGCGCCTACAGCCTGGACGGGCTGCGCGGCAAGGCGGCCGCATAAAAAAGGGCGGACATCGCTGTCCGCCCTGCTTTCATACGACGATCCGCCGAGCTTACACGGCGGAGACGTCCAGCTCAGCGCCCGTGGCCGCCTGCACTTGTTCCTTGGTCACGCCCGGCGCCAGCTCCACCAGCTTCAAGCCGTTTTCCGTCACATCGATCACGCCCAGGTCGCTGATGATGACGTCGACCACGCCCACGCCCGTCAGCGGCAAGTCGCACTGCTTCAGCAGCTTGTGCGACGTCGTGCCATCCTTGGCCGTGGCCACGTGTTCCATCAGCACGACCACGCGCTTGACGCCGGCAACCAGGTCCATCGCGCCGCCCATGCCCTTGACCATTTTGCCTGGAATCATCCAGTTTGCCAGGTCGCCCTTTTCCGACACTTGCATGGCGCCCAGGATGGCCAGGTTGATCTTGCCGCCGCGGATCATGCCAAACGAATCGGCCGAGCTGAAGTAGGCGGCGCCGGGCAAGGCCGTCACCGTCTGTTTGCCCGCGTTGATCAGGTCGGCATCGACTTCCGCATCGGTGGGGAACGGGCCGATGCCCAGCAAGCCGTTTTCCGACTGCAGGAATACTTCGATGTTCTCCGGCACATAGTTGGCCACCAGGGTCGGCAAGCCGATGCCCAGGTTCACATAAAAGCCATCCTGCAATTCCTTTGCCGCGCGCGCGGCCATCTCATCTCTCGTCCAAGCCATAATAATCTCCGTATTCTGTTTTATGCTTCAGTGCGCACGGTGCGCTGCTCGATGCGTTTTTCCGGGTTCGCGTTGACCACGATGCGGTGCACGAAGATGCTCGGCGTGTGGACCTGGTCCGGGTCGATCTCGCCCACTTCCACCAGTTTTTCCACTTCGACGATGGTGATCTTGCCGGCCATGGCCACGTTCGGGTTGAAATTGCGCGCCGTCTTGCGGTAGACCAAATTGCCTGCACGGTCGGCCATGTAGGCTTTGACCAGCGACACGTCGGCCACGAGGCTGCGCTCCATCACGTATTGCTCGCCGTCGAATTCGCGCAGTTCCTTGCCGTCGGCAACGATGGTGCCCACGCCCGTCTTGGTGAAGAAGGCGGGAATGCCGGCGCCGCCGGCGCGCAGTTTTTCAGCCAGAGTGCCTTGCGGCGTGAATTCCAGTTCCAGTTCGCCGGCCAGGTACTGGCGCGCGAATTCCTTGTTTTCACCCACGTAGGAGGCGATCATTTTCTTGATCTGGCGCGTGGTCAAGAGCTGGCCCAGGCCGAAGCCGTCCACGCCGGCGTTATTCGAAATGGCCGTCAGGCCCGTCACGCCCGAATCGCGCAAGGCGCCGATCAGGGCTTCGGGAATGCCGCACAGGCCGAAGCCGCCGACGGCGATGGTCTGGCCATCTTGGACGATACCGGCCAGCGCCGAGGCGGCGTCAGGATAAACTTTATTCATGGGTGTCCCTCTATCTTTTGTTAAGCTTTGGTCTTGAGTCCATGACTCAGGCAGCGACTCAGCATAAAATACGCGAGTGGAAAGTACAATACCGTAGAACTACCGGCGCCGTGCCGGCAATCCCCCTGTGAGAGTGATACGTATCAGATGAACGCCGCGTCAGCCATCGATTATGAAAGCATCTTCCTGCACGCGCCCGTGGGCATGTGCATGTCGGAAAACCGTATCATGCGCAGCTGCAACGAAGCGCTGGCAGCCATGTTCGGCTATGCGCGCGCCCAGCTCGACGACCAGTCCTTCGAAGTACTCTACCCCACGCACGACGAATTCCTGCGCACGGGTGACCGCATCATCCCCATCATGAACGCCAAAGGGCGCTATTCGGACGAGCGCATCATGCGCCGCAGTAATGGGGAATTGTTCTGGTGCCACGTCACGGGCCACGCCATGCTGCCGAACAAACCGCTGGGAGCGGGCATCTGGACGTTCGAGGATGTCAGCGAGAAACGTCCCGTGACGGCCGAACTGACCCCGCGCGAGCGCGAAATCGCCGCCCTGCTGGTGGAAGGCAAGACCAGCAAGGTCATCGCCCGCCAGATCGACCTCAGCCCCCGCACGGTGGAAATGCACCGCGCCAAGCTGATGCGCAAGTTCGCCGCATCGACGTCGTCGGAACTCGTGCACAAGCTGGTGGGGCTGCAGTTGCAGCGTTAGAAGGTACTCATTCCACCGTCTGCGGAAATGATGGCGCCGTTGATGAAATGCGAATCCTCGCCCGCCAGCAGCAGCAACAGGCCGTCGAGGTCTTCCGGCTTGCCCGGACGTTTATTCGGCAGCATTTCGATCAGCTTCTTGCCCTGCTCGGTGGCGAAGTAATCTTCATTGATTTCCGTGGAAATATAGCCAGGACAGATGGCGTTGGTGTTGATGCCATATTTCCCCCACTCCACCGCCATGGCGCGCGTCATGTGCACCATGCCCGCCTTGCTCATGCAATACACGCCGATCTGCGGCAGCACCTGCAAGCCCGCCATCGAGGCGATATTGATGATGCGGTGCTGTTTCTTCGGGTCGCCCTTGGCGCGCGCGATCATGCGCTTGGCCGTTTGCTGGGCCACGAAGAACGATCCGCGCAGGTTGGTGTCCATCACGAACGAGTAATCTTCGGGCGTGACGTCGACCAGACGTTGCGTGGTGGAGACACCGGAATTGTTGACGAGGATATCGATGGGGCCAGCTTCCGTTTCCGCATGCGCGATGGCCGACTTGATGCTGGCGAAGTCGGTCACGTCGAGCGACACCACGTGCGCGGCGCCGCCGTCCGCTTCGATTTCGGCGCGCAACTCCTTCAGGCGTTCGGTGCGGCGCGACGCCAGCACGACCTGTGCGCCGGCCTGGGCCAGCACTTTCGCAAAGCGCGCGCCGAGGCCGCTCGATGCGCCGGTAATCAGGGCAATCTTGCCCTCGAAATTGACTTCTATGCCCACGAGCTACTCCTGTTTTATTTTAGATAACACTTTACGCCGTGCCGATGGCGCAGGGGCAAAATACCCTGCGCCGCACTTGAGCAAAGGTAAACGCCATCATTACACAAAATGGCCGGATTTAGATTGCGGCGAGGGGCAATGTCACGCAAAATGGCGCCAAAGTTGCAATCCTCGCCAAAAACAAGCACACTCGTGCTTAAATTTCCCCGATGATGCTTTATTCCCTATCCTTGCTACCTATTTAGTTACTAACAATCGAGACCATGACACAGCCTAATAACTTAGTTGAACAGTACGGACCGCGCGAAACCATGGAGTATGACGTGGTGATCGTCGGCGGTGGCCCCGCAGGCTTGGCCGCGGCGATCCGCCTGAAGCAGCTGGCCGCTGAAAAGAGCCAGGAAGTGTCCGTCTGCGTGCTGGAAAAAGGCGGCGAACTGGGCGCGCATATCCTGTCGGGCGCCATCATGGACCCGAAAGCTTTGAGCGAACTGATTCCGAACTGGAAAGAACTGGGCGCGCCCCTGAACACGGAAGTGACGGAAGACCGCATCTTGTTCCTGACCGAAACGAAAGCGTATAAAACGCCGGGCTTCGCCGTGCCGGCCTGCTTTGAAAACCACGGCAATTACATCGTCTCGCTCGGCAATGTGGTGCGCTGGATGGGCCAGCAGGCGGAAAACCTGGGCGTGGAAATCTTCCCGGGCTTCCCTGCCGCGGAAATCCTCTACAACGACGACGGCTCCGTGAAAGGCGTGGCGACCGGCAACATGGGCGTCAAGCGCGACGGCGAACCGGGCCCCGACTTCCAGCTGGGCATGGAATTGCACGCCAAGTACACCTTGTTCGCCGAAGGCGCGCGCGGTCACCTGGGCAAGCAATTGATGGCCAAGTATGACTTGAACGCCGGCAAGGACCCGCAGTCGTACGGTATCGGCATCAAGGAATTGTGGGAAATCGACCCGGCCCAGCACAAGCCGGGCCTGGTGATCCACTCGAGCGGCTGGCCGCTGGACACGAAAACCTACGGCGGCTCCTTCCTGTACCACCTGGAAAACAACCAGGTGATGGTCGGCTATGTGGTGGGCCTCAATTACGAGAACCCCTACCTGTCGCCGTACGAGGAATTCCAGCGCTATAAAACGCATCCGGAAATCCGCAAGTTCTTCGAAGGCGGCAAGCGCATCTCCTACGGCGCGCGCGCGATTGCGGCCGGCGGCCTGCAATCGTTGCCGAAACTGGTGTTTGCCGGCGGCGCGCTGATCGGCTGCGATGCGGGCTTCCTGAACATGAGCCGCATCAAGGGCAGCCACGCGGCCATCAAGAGCGGCATGCTGGCGGCGGACGCGGCCTTCGGCGCGCTGGGCGAACAGCGCCAGCACGATGAACTGACGAGCTATCCTGTTGCTTTCGAGAAATCGTGGCTGCATGAAGAGCTGCACGTGGCGCGCAACGTCAAGCCATGGCTGTCGAAGGGCCTGTACCTGGGCAGCCTGATGACGGGCATCGACCAGCTGATCTTCCGCGGCAAGGCGCCGTGGACCCTGCACCACTCGCATGGCGACCACGAATGCCTGAAACCGGCCGCCCAGTCGAAAAAGATCGTGTATCCGAAACCCGATGGCAAGCTGACTTTCGACAAAATGTCGTCCGTGTTCATCTCGAACACGAACCACGCGGAAGACCAGCCGATCCACCTGACGTTGAAGAACGCCAGCGTGCCCGTCGACGTCAACCTGGCCACGTATGCGGGTCCGGAAGCGCGTTACTGTCCCGCCGGCGTGTACGAATTCGTGAAGAACGACGACGGCGCCGAACGCCTGCAGATCAATGCGCAGAACTGTGTGCACTGCAAGACCTGCGACATCAAGGACCCGACGCAGAACATCGTGTGGGTGACACCGGAAGGCGGCGGCGGGCCGAATTATCCGAATATGTAACTGCAAGGCATCGCAGCACCGGCTGAGAATCGGCCAGAACAGCGCGCTCCCGTCCGGCAGTGCGCTGTTTTTTTGTCAGAAGGATCAGAATTGCCCGCACTTTGGACTAACTGCAACAGCAAGTGCACATTCGGGCAGCGTGCGTCAACAAATTCCCCTCGGAAAGTTTCTCACGGGCACTGTCACCAGTTACAATTCCCGTTGCTAAACATTTCTGCCCGCCCCAGCCCATGCACCCGACCCTCCCTCCCGCAGTCTCCCCCGACACCGAATTACAGCTGGCCATCGCTGAACACCAAGCAGGGCATTTTGCCGAGGCGGAAGAAATCTACCTGTCGATCCTGCAGGCCCAGCCCTACCATGCCATCGCCAACCACAACCTGGGTTTGCTGGCCGGGCAAGTAGGCCAGCATGTGGCCGGCTTGCCGTATTTGCGCAAGGCGCTGTCCGTCGCCCCGGACGAGGGCCAGTTCTGGCTATCTTATGCGCAGGGCTTGCTGCAGGCGGGACAGCCCGACGAAGCGCTCGACATCGTCGACACCGCCATCGCCCGCGGCCTCGACAATGCTGCCTCGCAAGCGCTGCGCCAGCAGGCGCGGGAGGCGGTCGCGCTGGCGGCCCTGTCGCCGTCGCAGCCGGAAATGGACCACATCGTGCAGTTGTACCAGGCGGGCCAGCATGAACAGATGGAAGCGGCCTGCCGGCAATTGCTGGAAATCTATCCAGACTCGCCATTCGGCTGGAGCGTGCTGGGGACGGCCCTGCAGGTGCAAGGCAAGGATGCTCTGGCCACGCTGCAGCGGACGGTGGAACTGGCGCCGCACGATGCGCAGGCGCATGGACACTTGGGCAATGCCTGGCAAACGGCCGGGAAACTGGATGCAGCCCGCGACTGCTATCTGCGGGCGCTCGAAATCGAGCCGGCGTTTGCCGAGGCGCACTGCAACCTGGGTAACCTGCTCCAGGCGGAAAACAGGCTGGACGAGGCTGTGGCGAGCTACCGCCGCGCCCTGGCCTTGAAGCCAGACTACGCGCTGGCGACGTTTAATCTGGGCAATGCGCTGCTGCGCCAGAAACAGTTTGGTGCCGCTGCCGACAGCTTTCGCGCCGCCACCCTTGCATTACCGGACGACGCGGAGGTGCATAACCGGCTGGGCCAGGCGCTGCACGAGGACAGGAATGTACAGGACGCCGTGCGCAGCTTCCAGCGCGCGCTGCAGATCAAACCCGATTACCGGGCGGCACGGAACAATCTGGTCGCCGCCTACCTGGTGCTGAAACAGTATCAGGATGTATTGACGTGCCTGAACACGGCGCTGGAATCCGAGCCAGATGATGAAGAATTATATTTTCATTTGGGTAATATCATGCGCACCATGGGCAAAAGCAAGGAAGCGCTGGCCGCGTTCCGGCGCGCTCTGGAAATCAAGCCCGACTACGCGGCGGCAGAAATCAACCTGTGCTCGCTGCTCCACGCCGAAGGCCATCTGGAGGAAGCCATTGCCAGCGGCTACCGCGCGCGGGCAGTGGCGCCGCACATTCCGGAGAGCCACAGCGCGCTGTTATTTTGCCTCAGCCATAGCGTCGATATCGACGCCCAAAGCCTGTTTGACGAGCATTGCCGCTTCGGTGATGCCTTCGACCGCCCTTCCACGGACGAGACAGCGGAGGGCCACGTTTTCTGCAACGACAACGATCCCGCGCGGCGCATCAGGGTGGGCTTTGTCTCGGGCGACTTCAATTCGCACGTGGTGTCCAACTTCGTCGTGCCCGTGGTGGCGCACCTGAGCGCCAGCCCCGGCCTGAGCCTGTACGCCTATTACAACAATACGCTGGAAGACGCCGTCACGCAGCGCCTGCGCGGCTATTTCCCCCATTGGCAAAACATCATCGAGGTGAGCGACAGCAGCTTGCAGGAAAAGATCCGGGAAGACGGCATCGACATCCTGGTCGACCTGTCCAGCCATACGGCCTTCAACCGCCTGACGGCCTTAGGCCGCAAACTGGCGCCGATTCAGGTCAGCTGGATCGCCTATCCCGGCACAACGGGCCTGAAAACCATGGATTACTATCTGACCGATCCGCAATTCGACGTCGATGAAAAGTACTTCACGGAAAAAGTCGTGCTACTGCCTGCCAGCGTGCCCTTCCTGCCATCGTCCGACTCCCCGGAACTGGTCCGCGCACCAGCGCTGGGCAACGGCTACCTGACCTTCGGCAGCTTCAATCGGCTCAGCAAGCTCAATCCAGGCGTCATCGCTCGCTGGGCAAAGCTGCTGCGAGCCCTTCCAGAAGCGAAAATGCATCTTGCTGCCATGCAAAAAGACAGCGATATCGCCACCTTGCAAGCCTGGTTCGCGCAAGAAGGCATCGCCGCCGACCGCCTGACTTTCCACGGCCGCACCCACCTGAGCGGCTACCTGGCCCTGCACCAGCAAATCGACGTCTGCCTCGACACCTTCCCGTACACGGGCGGCACCACCACGCTGCATGCGCTATGGATGGGCGTGCCCACGCTGACGCTCAAGGGTACAAGCGTACCGAGCCATGCCGGCGCCTGCATCTTGCAGCATGTGGGTCTCGACGCCTTCATCACGACCGACGACGAGGATTTCCTCCGCAAGGGAATATTCCTATCTAGCAACATCATGCAACTGGCCGTTCTGCGCGCAGACTTGCGCAACCGCATGCAAGTGTCGGCGCTGGCCGACTCGCGGGCCATTGCACACAATATGGAACAGGCGTTCCGCACCATGTGGCAGCGCTGGTGCAGCGGCTTGCCGCCGGCATCGTTCGCCATTGCGCCAGGCGACACCTGCAAGCAGGTGATGCCATCATGAGCGACAAGAAGCCGATTTACGTCACGCAGCCGCTTATGCCGGATTTGCAAGACTTCCTGCCATATCTGGAAGATATCTGGAAAAATAAAATCCTCACCAACGGCGGCCCGTTCCACCAGCAACTGGAACAGGCTTTGTGCGACTATCTGGGCGTCAAGCACATCTGCCTGTTTACCAATGGGACGCTGGCACTGATCACGGCCCTGCAAGCGCTGCGCATCACCGGCGAAGTGATCACCACGCCCTACTCCTTCGTCGCCACCGCCCACTCGCTGCTCTGGAATGGCATCAAGCCCATTTTTGTCGATATCGACCCGCTGAGCCTGAATATGGATCCCGCCAGGATCGAGGCAGCCATCACGCCGCACACCACCGCCATCATGCCGGTGCACTGCTATGGCCGTCCCTGCGAGGTGGAACGCATCGAAAAAATCGCCGACAACTATGGCTTGAAAGTCATCTACGACGCGGCGCATGCGTTCGGCGTGCGCCACAAGGGCAGCAGCGTGCTCAATTGCGGCGACCTGTCCGTGCTGAGTTTTCACGCCACGAAAATTTTCAATACCTTTGAAGGTGGCGCGATCGTCTGCCCCGACGCCAAGACCAAGCAGCGCATCGACCATCTGAAAAATTTCGGCTTCGTCGACGAAGTGACGGTGGTGGCACCCGGCATCAACGGCAAGATGAGCGAGATCAACGCCGCATTCGGCCTCCTGCAATTGAAGGGCATCGACGCGGCACGGCTGCAGCGGCGCGCCATCGATGCCCGTTACCGGGAACGGCTGGCGGCCATCGCCGGCATCGACTGCCTGCCGGCTGGCGAAGAGGAATCGGCCAACCATTCCTACTTCCCCATTCTCGTCAAGGAAGCCTACGGCACCAGCCGCGACGCACTGTTCCAGCTGCTGCGGGACCAAGATATCTACGCGCGCCGCTATTTCTATCCGCTCATCAGCGACTTCCCCATGTACCGCAGCATGCCGACCGCCGCCCACAGCAATCTGCCGAACGCGCTGCAGGCATCGCGGCAAATCATCTGCCTGCCCATCTATCCCGGCCTGGGCCTCGATCAGGTCGATGCCATCTGCGCCATCATCGAGCGGCATGCACAGGCCGGCCTGATTCCATGAATATTTCCACAGACACCGACTTTTTCGGCACCATCGACGACCATCGCTGGGCGGCACAATTTACCGTGCTGTCCTACAAGGACGGCGGACAGACCCTGATACCGCATGGCTTTTTCCGTAACTGGCTGGGCAATGAGCCGGACTTCGGGCGATTTACCATCGGCCGCTGTTCCGGCATCGGCATCGGTTCGCAAGCCAAATACGATTCGACCGCGCAGCACCTGCAAATCGGGCGCTACGTTTCCGGCGGCGCGAATCTGCGCTTCATCCTCAACGGCCAGCACGACATGCGCACCATTTCGACGTATCTTCTGGCATTGGGCGGCATGGGCCTGGAAAACAGCCCGATTCCCCAATATGCCGATACGGTCATCAAGAACGATGTGTGGATCGGCGACGAGGCGATGATATTGGGCGGCGCGGTCATCGAGAATGGCTGCGTCATCGGTGCGCGCACGCTGGTGCCGCCCAATTTCCGCAGCGAACCCTACGGCATTTACGCAGGGACGCCCGCGCGCCTGCTGCGCTTCCGCTTCAGCGAGGAAGTGCGCGCAGCCCTGCTGGCGCTGGCCTGGTGGGAACTGCCGCTGAGCTGGATACGCGAGAATAACGCGCATTTCCTGCAAAACATGACGGCCGACGACGGCGAGGCGCTGCGCGTCATTGCCGAACTGGCAGAAAGCAAGCGCCGCCACCTGGAAGCCGGCGCCCGCGCCGCACACCCGCACAAGGATGACCATGTCTGAACTTTTCAATCCCGGCTATTACACCGAAGAAGACTTGCACGGCGCGGGGTTTCGCAGCCTCGGCCACAACGTGCGCATCGCCAGGAACTGCGTCATCATCGGCATCGACAATATCGCGATCGGCAACAACGTGCGCATCGATGGCTATAGCACCCTGGTGGCGGCAGGTGGCCATATCCGCATCGGCAGCTACGTTCACATTGGCGGCGGCTGCTTTCTCTCCGGCGGCGCCGGCATCACGCTGGAAGACTACGTCGGCTTGTCGCAAGGCGTGCGCCTGTACAGCAGGACCGACGACTACAGCGGAGCGAGCATGACCAACCCCACCGTGCCGGCGGAATTTACAAACTGCAAAAGCGGTGCCGTCCACCTGGGCAGGCACGTCATCATCGGCTCGGGCAGCGTGGTGCTGCCCGGCGCACAGCTTGGCGAAGGCGTCGCCGTTGGCGCGCTCAGCCTGGTCACCAAGTCGCTGCCGGCATGGGGAATCTATGCGGGCACACCCGCGAAGCGGATCAAAAGCCGCGACCGGGGTTTGTTAATTGCAGAAGAGCAATTGCGCGCGCGGGACGCGATAAAAAAATAGTTAAAAGTATATCTTTTGACATTATTTCAATGACAACTAAATTCATCGCGGGTTCAGGGCAAGATAAAAAATATTTCCATGTAGCATTTAATGCATAAGTAAAAATGGCCGCCTTGTGCTTGTGAGAGCAGAAAAATAGCGCGTCTCGCTGAATATATCCTACAGGAGCAATACAATGCTGAGCCTTCACACCAACAACGCATCGCTGTCCGCGCAAAACTCGATCGCCAAGACCCAATCGCAACTGTCGACCTCGATGACCCGCCTGAGCACCGGCTACCGCATCAACTCGGCCATGGACGACGCTGCCGGCCTGCAGATCGCTACCCGCCTGAAAGCCCAGACCAGCGGCATGACGGTCGCCATGAGCAACACGCAAAACAGCACCTCGATGCTGCAAACGGCCGAAGGCGCGTTCGCTGAAGTCACCAACATGCTGGTGCGCATGAAGGATCTGGCCACGCAAGCTGCCGATGCTTCGTCGAACACTGCCGATAAGGGCGCCATGCAAGCCGAGTACGACGCGCTGGGCCTGGAATTGTCCAACGTGATGAACAACACCACCTTCGGCGGCCAGGCTCTGCTGACCGGCGGCACGATTACCAACCCCATGACGTTCCAGATCGGCGCCGCGAAATCGGAAACCATGTCGATCGACCTGTCCGTCTCGATGGGTAGCGTTGGCACCGCACTGGGTTCGGCCACCGCCAACTTCACCGGCACCGCCGGCGGCACGGAACTGAAAACCCTGGCCAACGCAACCATCGGCAGCCTGGTGGCAGCCATCGACAGCGTCAGTGTGGTACGTTCGGCACTGGGTGCCGCCGCCAACCGCCTGGACCACGTCAACAGCAACCTGTCGAACATCTCGACCAACACCAAGGCCGCTACCGGCCGCATCATGGACGTCGATTTCGCCACCGAAAGCTCGAACATGACGTCGTCGCAAATGCTGCTGCAAGCCGGCACCGCGATGCTGAAACAAAGCAACAGCATGTCCTCGATGGTCATGTCCCTGCTGCAATAATCACTGGCGCCTGGCGCCACATGAAAGCCCCGGCAAGCGATTGCCGGGGCTTTTTTCATGGCGGCGCGCCAGATAAAAAATTTCCATGTGGAATTTAATGAAAGGCGCGTACTTGTCGCCTTGTAGGGATGAGGGCAAGAAATCACCTGCCGCTCGACGAATTCACTTACCAGGAGCAATACAATGCTGAGCCTTCATACCAACAACGCATCGCTGTCCGCACAAAACTCGATCGCCAAGACCCAATCGCAACTGTCGACCTCGATGACCCGCCTGTCCACCGGCTACCGCATCAACTCGGCCATGGACGACGCTGCCGGCCTGCAGATCGCCACCCGCCTGAAAGCCCAGACCAGCGGCATGACGGTCGCCATGAGCAACACGCAAAACAGCACCTCGCTGCTGCAAACGGCCGAAGGCGCCTTCGCTGAAGTCACCAACATGCTGGTGCGCATGAAGGATCTGGCCACGCAAGCTGCCGATGCCTCGTCGAACACGGCCGACAAAGGCGCCATGCAGGCAGAATACGACGCGCTGGGCCTGGAACTGGGTAACGTGATGAAAAACACGACATTCGGCGGACAAGCGTTGTTGACGGGCGGCACCATTGCCGCCGCCGCCGGCATGACTTTCCAGATCGGCGCGGCCGCATCGGAAACTATGACCATCAAGCTGGATACCGCAATGGCCAGCGTTGCCACCAGCCTGACCAGCGCCAGCGTCAATCATAACGCAGCGGCAACAGGTACCGAACTGAGCGCTTCGGCAAATGCCGCCATCGGCAGCCTGGCAGCAGCCATCGACAGCGTCAGCGTCGTGCGCTCGGCCTTGGGCGCCGCCGCCAACCGCCTCGACCACGTCAACAGCAACCTGTCGAACATCTCGACCAACACCAAGGCCGCTACCGGCCGCATCATGGACGTTGATTTCGCCACCGAAAGTTCGAACATGACATCGTCGCAAATGCTGCTGCAAGCCGGCACCGCGATGCTGAAACAAAGCAACAGCATGTCCTCGATGGTCATGTCCCTGCTGCAGTAATCACTGGCGCCTGGCGCCACATGAAAGCCCCGGCAAGCGATTGCCGGGGCTTTTTTCATGGCGGCGCGCCAGATAAAAAATTTCCATGTGGAATTTAATGAAATACGCGCCCATGTCGCCTTGTAGGGGTGAGGGCAAGAAATTACCTGCCGCTCGACGAATTTACTTACCAGGAGCAATACAATGCTGAGCCTTCACACCAATAACGCATCGCTGTCCGCACAAAACTCGATCGCCAAGACCCAATCGCAACTGTCGACCTCGATGACCCGCCTGTCCACCGGCTACCGCATCAACTCGGCTATGGACGACGCTGCCGGCCTGCAGATCGCCACCCGCCTGAAAGCCCAGACCAGCGGCATGACGGTCGCCATGAGCAACACGCAAAACAGCACCTCTTTACTGCAAACGGCTGAAGGCGCGTTCGGCGAAGTCACCAACATGCTGGTGCGCATGAAGGATCTGGCCACGCAAGCTGCCGATGCCTCGTCGAACACGGCCGACAAGGGCGCCATGCAAGCTGAATACGACGCACTGAGCCTGGAACTGTACAACGTGATGACGAACACCACGTTCGGCGGCGAAAAATTGCTGGGTAAAGGCACGACTGGTAACGGCACCCTGTCGGAAGCCAAAATGACGTTCCAGATCGGCGCCGCAAAATCGGAAACCATGGACTTCACCGTGCAAACCGACATGGCTGCACTCGATGGCTTGCTGACAGGCGCTTCCGCCAAGAACTTCCTGGCTGTCAGTACCGGCGTCGGCGACGAACTGACCGCAGCCGGCAAAGCAAACACCACCATCGGCAACCTGGCCACCATCATCGACAAGGTCAGCACCGTGCGTTCGGCCCTGGGTGCTGCAGCCAATCGCCTCGACCACGTCAACAGCAACCTGTCGAACATCGCCACCAACACCAAAGCCGCTACCGGCCGCATCATGGACGTCGATTTCGCCACCGAAAGCTCGAACATGACGTCGTCGCAAATGCTGCTGCAAGCCGGCACCGCGATGCTGAAACAAAGCAACAGCATGTCCTCGATGGTCATGTCCTTGCTGCAATAATCTTTGCCTGGCCGTCCGCGGCCAGCAACGCCAAGCCAGACCGCGGTCTGGCTTTTTTTATGCGCAAAACGTATTTATTTGACTATATTGCCTTTCGATTTAACAATACTGGCGCCGTAGTCGCCTATACAAGATAGACCCGACTCACCCTCACCGCCCACCGGAGCCGCCACGTGCTGAGCATTCACACCAATATCGCCGCAATGTACGCCCAAAGCGCCGCAGCCAGTGCGCAAAGCCGTCTGTCGACGTCGATGATGCGCCTCTCCACCGGCTTTCGCATCAACTCGGCCATGGACGACGCTGCGGGCCTGCAGATCGCCACGCGGCTCAGCGCCCAGGTCAGCGGCATGACGGTGGCCATGCGCAATACGCAGAACAGCACCTCGATGCTGCAGACGGCCGAAGGCGCGTTTGGCGAAGTCACCGACATGCTGGTACGCATGAAAGACCTGGCCACGCAGGCGGCCGACGCCTCCTCCAACCAGACCGACCGCGACGCCATGCAGGCCGAGTACGATGCGCTGGGGCTCGAGCTGTACAACGTCTTGACCAACACCTCCTACGGCGGCAGCCTGCTGCTGGGCAATGGTGGTGTCGGCAAGGGCACGCTGTCGGAGGCGATGACCTTCCAGATCGGCGCCAGCAGCAGCGAAACCATGGACTTCGACGTGTCGGGCAAGATGGGCAGCCTGGACACGATACTGAAAGCCATTTCCGCCAACTTTGCCGCCACCGGCACGGCCGGCAGCGAGATCGGCACGAATGGGAGCGCCAACAGCATGATCGACCAGCTGGCGGCAGCGCTCGACCAGGTCGGCGGCGTGCGCTCTGCCCTGGGCGCGGCGGCCAACCGCCTCGACCACGTGCACAACAACCTGGCCAACATGGTCACCAACACCAAGGCCGCCATCGGCCGCATCATGGATGTCGATTACGCGGCGGAAAGCGCCAACATGGTGTCGGCGCAAATGCTGATGCAGGCCAGCACGGCGATGCTCAAGCAAAGCCAGAGCATGCAGAAAATGATACTGTCGCTGTTGCAGCCATGATGGCTGATACCGCCTGATTCACCGGCTTTTATAGACCTTCATCTGGACACAGTGGCATGGCGATAGACCGCATTTCATCGGGCAACCCGGTTCCCCTGATAACCCAGCGCTTCGACGTCAGCCCCGCTACGCCGATGGTGCCGGGCGTGGTCCAGCCGCTGGTGCCCATCGGCCCCTACATGGCGCCCGCCCCCGACGCCGGCACCCTGCCCGCCCAGCTGCAGCAGAAGGGACAGGACAGCCTGGCGTCCCTCATCAAGCCCAATGCCGACGGCACGGGCGGCGCCATGCCGCGCGACAGCAGCGCCATGCAGGTCAATCAACTATTCTTCACGCGCCAGCTGGTCTGGCAGCCGCCCGACGCGGCGCAGCTGGCCGCCTCGTGGCGCGTGATGGTCAAAACGTATGGCGAGCAATACGCGGCGCTGCAGGAGCAGGCGCGCGGCCAGCACGTGCCGGGCAATCTGTTCATGGCTGAGCAGCAACCGGCCCTGCTGCGCGAAGGCGCCCGTCCGCCGTTGACGGTCGACAGCGAAGCGTGGCGCTTTGCCGTGTATGGCTGGGGCGGCCAGCGCCTGCTGCTGCGCGTGCTGGCCAGCGACGAAGACGAAGAAGCAACACCGAGGCGGCGCGGCAAGGTGGCGCTGCGCGTCGAGCTGATCATCATCGGCATCGGCCGGGTCGTGATCCAGATGGAGCCGTCCGGCGACGGCGTGCTGCTGGAACTGGCTGCCGACGAGGAAGCGGCATTGCGCCATTTGCGCCTGGCCCTGCCCGAGATCGCCGACGCCGTGCGGCGCGCCGGCCTGCGCGTGGTGCGCTGCCGCCTGAACCGCCAGCTGCATGCGCAGCGCGTGCACGGCAATTACCCGATGCAGGCGGGCGCCGCGTCGCTGTCGCTGGCCCTGTTCCGCGCCATGGCCGAAGTGGCCCTGCTGCTGACGCGGCCCGAAGCGGAAGCGGCAGCCGATCCGGAGGCGCCTGCAGAGGCGCCCGCGGCCGAGCCGGAGGAAGAAATCATCGTCTCGAAGGAAGTGGCGGCGCCGCTCGGTTACGACTATGGCGACGAAGAAGACACGGCGCAAGCCAGCACCGTGCTGCTGCTGGCCGATGGCCAGGAACACGAGCTACTGCCACCCATCGACGAGCAGGATTGATCCAGCACAAAAAAAACGGCGCCCGAAGCGCCGTTTTTGTTAGTCCATCGATTACCCCACCGTGCCGATGATGCTCACTTCGCGGTTTTCCGGGATCTCGTTATACGACAGCACGTGCAGGCCCGGCGCGAACAGGCGCGCGTAGCGGGCCAGCAGCGGACGGATCTGCGGCAGCACCAGCAACAATGGCGGCGTGGCCTGCTGCTTCATCTGTTCGCGCGCCACCGGCATGTTCACTTGCAGCTGCGACAGCAGGTGCGGGTCGATCGGATAATTATCGAGGGTCACCTTGCCCGACTGGCGCGCCTGGTTCAGCGAACCGAGCAGCATGTTTTCCAGCTCGCCACCCAAGTTAAACGCCTGCATTTCCATCTTCTGGCCAAACAGGCCGCTGACGATCTGGCGCCGCAGCGCACAGCGCACTTCGGCCGCCAGCAGGATCGGATCCTTGGTCGTTTCCGAACTGTCGAGCAAGGTGGTGGCGATGGGCACGATATCCTTCAGCGACACATTTTCCGCCAGCAAGACGCGGAACACGCGCAGCAGCTGCGTGTGCGTCAGCGCCTTGTCCAGCGCGCCGGCCAGCTTGGGCGACAGAGCCGTCAGTCGCTCCATCATGTTCGAGACATCTTCGTGGCGGAACAGTTCCGGCAAGTATTCGCGCACCATCTTCGACAAGTGCGTGGCGATCACGCTGGGCGCCTCGATGACCTGGTAGCCGAGGCCAAGCGCATGCGCCTTCTCGCTCGGCTCAATCCACGTCACGGGCATGCCGTAGGCCGGCTCGATGCCGGGAATGCCGTCCAGCTGGCCATACACGTTCGGCGACGGGATCGCCATCAGGCGGTCGGCTTGCACCTCCGCCTGCGCCACGACGGTGCCCGACAGCACGATCGCGTATTGCGACGGCTTCAGGGCCAGGTCGTCGCGCACGCCGATATTCGGCAGCAGCAAGCCCATCGCCTCGGACAGGCTCTGGCGCACGCCCTTGACGCGCTTGTTCAATGGCTCGCCTTGCGTTTTATCCACCATGCCGACCAGTTTATAGCCGAGCATCACCATCAGCGGCTGCACGGCAGGCAGTTGCTGCCACTCCAGTTCGGCCGGACGCTCGTCGCGCAAGGCCGCCTCGATGGCCGCCATGCCGGCCGCATCGGGACCCTTCACGCGCTTGGTCAATCGCCAGGCGACAAACGCCAGCACGCCGGCGAAGGTCATGAACATAAACCATGGCATGCCTGGAATCAGGGCCAGCGCCACCATCATGCCGGCCGCGCTGTAGATCACCGTTGGCGAGGTCAGCACCTGGCCTGCCACTTGCTGTTCGAAGTCGCCCGAATCGCTGATGCGGGTGACCAGGATGGCGGCCGCGGCCGACAGCAGCAGCGCCGGAATCTGCGCCACCAGGCCATCACCGATGGTCAGCAGTGCGTATTGACGGAAGGCATCGCCGAACGACAAGTCGTGCATCAGCGAGCCGATGGCCACGCCGCCGACCATATTGATGATCAAAATCAGGATACTGGCAACGGCGTCGCCGCGCACGAACTTCGACGCGCCGTCCATGGCGCCATAGAAATCCGCTTCGGCAGCCACGTCCTTGCGGCGGATCTGGGCTTTTTCCTGATTGATCAGGCCGGCGTTCAGGTCGGCGTCGATGGCCATCTGCTTGCCCGGCAAGGCGTCGAGGGTAAAGCGCGCCGACACCTCGGATATACGCTCGGCGCCCTTGGTGACGACGGCGAAGTTGATGATCATCAAGATCACGAAGACCACGATACCGACGACGAAGTTGCCGCCGATCACCACGTTACCAAACGCCTCGATCACCTTACCGGCCGCATCCGCGCCCGTGTGACCGTGCAGCAGCACCACGCGCGTCGACGCCACGTTCAGGGTCAGCCTGAGCATGGTGGTGGCCAGGATCACCGTCGGGAAGACGGAGAAATCGAGCGGCCGCTTGGCCGACACGCTGACGAGGATGACGATCAGTGCCAGCACGATATTGAAAGTGAACAAGATATCGAGCAGCACCGGCGGCAGCGGCAGGATGATCATTGCCAGGATCACCAGCAGGAACAGCGGCGTGGCGAACTTGTGGCGGCGCATTTCAGCAACCACGCGGTTCAGGAAATTCATGAAGGGACTACCTCGCTCAGATGAGATGGCACGGCCATCTCGGTGGGTAATACGGGCTGGGCGGCACGCTGCCCGGACCGGAATGCTTTCAATTGCAGGATGTAGTTCAGCACCTGCGACACGGCCTGGTACAGCTGCACGGGAATCTGCTGCTGCACCTGGCTGGTGTTGTAGATGGCGCGCGCCAGCGGCGGCAACTCCAGCGTTTCAATATTGTGTTCCTTCGCCACTTGCCGGATATACAGCGCCATCTCGTCGACGCCCTTGGCAACGACGAACGGCGCCTCGGCGCGGTCCTGGTCATACTTCAGTGCGACGGCGTAATGCTCGGGGTTGACGATCACCACGTCGGCGTCGGGCACGGTCTTGCGCACGCTGCGCCGGCCGATCTGCTGCTGCAACTGGCGGATGCGCTGGCGCACTTCGGGGCGGCCTTCGCTGCTTTTATGCTCTTCCTTGACATCCTGCTTGCTCATGCGCTGGTTGCGGGCAAAGAAAAACGCCTGCGCCGGCACGTCGATGATGGCAAACAGGACGAAGACGGAAATGAGCGCCATCAGGCCGTCGAGCATCAGCGCCGAGCCGTCGAGCATGGCCTGCTGCAGGGGCCGGTGTTGCAAGTCCACGTATTGCACCAGGCTGGAGCGGCTCACATGCACCAGCACCATGCCCAGCACGGCAGCCTTGGCGATCGACAAGCCGAATTCAAAAGCATGCTTGGGCGCAAACAGACGGCCCAGATTCTTGGCCGGGCTCAGACGCTCCATCTTCGGCATCCAGTTCTTCGAGCTGATGACCCAGCCGCCGGGAATCAGGGAACCAAGCACAACAAACAGAGGCACGCAGAACAGCGGCACGATCATCTTGATCAGCAAGCCCACCGACGTCGTAAACGCCATCGACATGGCATTTTCCAGTGCGCCCTTGCTGTCGAGCGGCATGAAGGCCATGGCGAACAGCTCGCGAAAGCTCACCAGATAGCCTGGCAGCAGGTAAATGAAAACCTTCATGCTGATCAGGATGCCCAGCGCCGTCGACAGGTCGCGCGAACGCACCACCTGCCCTTCCTGGCGCGACTTCTTCAGCTTTTGCTGTGACGCCTTTTCGGTCTTGTCGCCGGTGCTGCTATCCGCCATGCGCCACCCCTTTCCGCACGTGCCCTACAAGCGTAGCGAGCAAGTTCAATGCCGGGTTGAGTAGCGCAGCTGTACGGAGGTACAGCGAGCAACGGATGCCCGGAAGTGGACTGCGCAGTAGCTTGTTGGTACGTGCGCTATCCATGGGCCACCCGCATCTGTTCGGCGATCATATCGAGCACCCGGTTCGTCATGGCGATGTAGTGCTCCGGGATAAAGCGCACGATCTGCCCCAGCATCAGCAGGCCGAACACGGTGATCATGGAAAAGCCCAGCGAAAACAGGTTCAGCGACGGCGCCACGCGGTTCAGGAAGCCGAAACCCAGTTGCACCACCATGGTGGAAAAGACGATGGGCAAGGCCAGCAGCATGGCGGCGGCGAAAATCCACGCCACGTTGTACGCCACCGTCTGCAGCAGCAGCGGCCCGTAGCCCTGCCCCACGGGCCAGGCCGTGAAGCTGGCGCCGATCACGCCCGTCAGCACGAGGTGGCCGTCGATGGCGAAAAACACGATCATGCACATGATGGTGAGCATCCCCGTGATCACGTCCGACGAGGTGCCATTGAGCGGGTCGTTCATGACGGCCATGGAAAAGCCGACCTGGCTCGACACCAGGTAGCCGAGCACCGACATGACGGACATGGCGAAGTGGAAGGCCAGGCCCAGGACGAAGCCGATGATGGCTTGCTCCAGGGTGGCGACGAGGGCGTGCAGCGAAAACGGATCGATCTTCAGCAAGTCCTGCGACACGCCCGAGGCCTGCATCACGGGCAGCATCAGGATCGCCAGCACCAGCGACAGCAGCACCCGCACGGGGACGGGCACCATGGCGTCGCCGATCACGGGCGAGGCGCTGAGCATGGCCAGGATGCGGCAGAACGGCCACCACACGGCCAGCAGAAACGGCAGCACCTGATTGAAAATCTGATCCATGGCGCGCGGCGCTATCCGACCAGGGTGGCGGCGCGCTGAAAGATGGACACGCAATAATCCATCAGATAACCGGCCATCCAGCGTCCGGCCAGGATCAGGGCCAGCAGGGTGACCAGCAGGCGCGGCAGGAAACTCATGGTCTGTTCATTGATCGAGGTGGCCGCCTGCACCAGCGCGACCAGCAGGCCCATGAGCAAACCCGGCACGACCAGGATCACCACCAGCAGCATGACGACATGCAATGCTTCGATGATCAGGTCGACGGCGACTTCAGGGGTAAACATCGGTCAATAGCCCTGTATGCTGGTAACTAGGGTGTTGACGGTCAGGGTCCAGCCGTCGACCAGGACGAACAGCAGCAGCTTGAACGGCAGCGAAATGACGAGCGGCGAGAGCATCATCATGCCCATGGCCATCAGCACGGACGCCACCACCAGATCGATGATGAGGAACGGTATGAACAGCATGCAGCCGATCTGGAACGCCGTCTTCAGTTCGGACAGCACGAACGCGGCCAGCTTGACCGTGAAACTATGGTCTTGCGGGCGCATGCTTGCCGGTTCGCCTGCCAGGTGCGCGATCTGCGCCAGCGCCGCCTTGCTCGTCTGCGCCAGCATGAAGCGCGAAATCGGCACTTCGGCGATCTTCAGCGCTTCCTGCATACCGATCTGGTCGCGGTCGTACGGCACGAACGCTTCCTTCCACACCTGGTCGCCGATGGGGCGCATGACCAGCAAGGTGAGGATCAGGGCGATGCCGGTGACGATGCGGTTGGGCAAGCCCTGCTGCAGGCCCAGGGCCTGGCGCAGCAGGGACAGCACAATGACGAAGCGGGTAAAGCTGGTCATCATCATGACCATCACGGGCAGCAGCCCGAGCAGGGTCATGACGACGAGGATCTGCATCTTGACCGACAGGTCGGTCTTCGCGCCCGGCACCACGCCGGCCAATAAATCCTGCGCGCCAGCGGTGGCGCAGCACAGCATCAGGACGGGAACAGCCAGCGCGGCAGCCAGCGCGCCGCGGCGCCGGCTCAAACCGGGTACCGCCAGCTTCATGCTGTCATCAGGTCGAGATTGAGGCCGTCGAGGTCGATGACTTTCAGGCCATAGTTCTCGCCGGCCACCACCACTTCGGCACGGCCGATCGGCGTGCCGTTGACCTTGATCACCAGCGGTTCGCCGGCCAGCATGTCGAGTTCGATCACGCTTTCCGGGCCGATGGCCATCAACTCTTCCAGCGAGATGCGGGCCGAGCCCACTTCCAGGGTCAGGGTGACGGGAATCTTGCGCATCATCTGCGGAATGTCGCGCCGCGCGCGGCCGCTGGCCACGTCGGACACATCGCCCTGCTCGATGATCATGTCATCGCCCAGGTCTTCCAGCAGGGTTTCGCTCTGGTTGGTATCGGTCATATTCATATTATTCGACATCTTCAAAGGAGGTTAAACAGAGCTTGCCCTTGTGTTCGGAAACAGCAGCTGTAAATAAACGGGAGTCGTCGAGCATGACGTCGGTACGGCTGAGGCTGACGGGAATCACGTCGCCCACGCGCAGGTCGAACAAGGCGCCCAATTGCACCTGTTTGCTGACGAGGCGGCCTTCCAGGGTCACTTGCAGGCGCGACGCGAGCGGACGCACGCTGCCGCGCAGGGCCTTCTTCGCTTGCGCGCGCTCGGGCAGCAAGCCGCGCAGCACGTCGGCCATCAGACGCTTGTCCAGCGAGAACCAGAACTGGCCGCTCTGCCCCGCCTCGACGTCGCTGAGCGCCACGGTGACGATCCAGCTGCCGCGCACCGGATGCACGCCCGACTGCACGGCGACCTCGGCACTGGTGTCGATGTCGCTGCTTTTGCCCAGGGTTTGCAGATTCTTGTGGACGCGGGAAATCAAACTGTTGACCAACTGTTGTCCCAGCACCACAGCGAGGCGCTCTTCCGTGGCCGTCACGCGCACCTGCGCCGGATCGGGCAACGCGCCCTTGGCGCCGGCACTACCATAGCGATAGTTCAGCACGCTCAAGAGTATCTGCCGCTCGAGGGCAAAGCCCGTCTGGCTGGCCGGCGTGGAAAAACTCAGCCAGCGGTTCACGCTGTCCTCGTTTTCCACGCGCGACAAGGTGACGGCGTCGATCTGGAAATTGCCCCAGTAGCGACGGCTCATCGGCTGGCGCAGGGCCACGGCCAGGTCGTCGCGCAGCTGGGCGCCGAATACATGCAGCAAATGGACAGGACGTCCAAGCAGACAGGAATCGAGGACTTGATGGCGCACAGTTTGATCTGTCTTGGTAAGGATTGTCATGTAGTGGTCATGTCGGTATTGCGGTGGCAGAACAAATTATACGGATCGCCCGAAATTAAATACAGCATCATCTTGACCCAGGGTACTGGTCCGCAAGCAAACGATTGCGCATCGTATCGCATGCTAGATGACTACGGTGCTGAACAATACATGAAAAAGCTAAATATTGCCATGTATCAATATTCCTTGAGGCAATCCTCTCTTTACTTTATAGTTGCCGCGAGGTAAGCTTATAGCGAGAAAATAGTGATTTGCAGTGCGCCATTCCGCTTACCTGATTCCGGTTTTTATGGCAGTTTTCAGTTTCCTTATTGCCGCCAGAAGAAACTTTTATCAGATAATTATTAGTTGTCATGGCCATGTAAATCATATCGGCGCGGGTCTGCCGGGTTTGTTTGAATCTGCTTGAGCGGATGGTGTGGCAACTGATAAAACTGATGGGCCCTGTCATTCGGGCCGGGCGCGATGGCATTCAATGAAATGCCTGCCGGAATGGCAACACCAGTAATTTCTGATTGATACGTCACCGCATATTGAAAGTAGAGGGCACGATGAGCAACGAACTCGCAGGTCTGATCAAGGCCGATCTGGCAGCACTGAGCAACGACGCGCGCGCCCTGGGCGCCAGCATCGCGCCTGCCGCCCAATTCGGCGCCCCGGAACAATCGGGCTTCTCCTTTGCGCAAAGCATGAAAGACGCCATTGGCAAGGTCAACGGCGACGACCGCATGGCGGCGCAGAAAATGAGCGACGTCGACAGCGGCAAGAGCGACGACATGGTCGGCGCCATGCTGGCCAGCCAGGAAGCGAGCCTGTCCTTCTCCATGTTGATGCAAGTGCGCAACAAGGTCATGGGCGCCGTCGACGAACTCATCAAACTGCCTCTGTAATCTTCACGTCCTGAACCACGCCCAGCCTCCCAGCGAAAGTTATCCCAAGTGATTACCCCCATGAAGTCCGCATTTGCGCGCTGGCGCCTTGGCGCCCAGCCCGCCATCCCGCCCGCCCTGCTGAAAAACCTGGTTCCCATCGTCGTGCTGGCCATCGGCATCACCGCCATGGTGACCATGTATGCCTGGCGCGACCAGGCCAACTACAAGCCGGTGTTTGGCGCGCGCGAAAAAGTGGCCGTGACGGACATGATGGCCACCCTGGACGCCGAACACATCCCCTACCGCCTGCATCCGGACAGCGGCCAGGTGCTGGTGCCCGACGCCATGCTGGGCAAGGTGCGCATGCTGCTCGCTTCGAAGGGCGTGACGGCGCAGCTGCCGGCCGGCCTGGAGCTGATGGACAAGAACGACCCGCTGGGCGTGTCACAATTCGTGCAGGACGTGCGCTTCCGCCGCGGCCTGGAAGGCGAACTGGCGCAAAGCATCATGACGATGGACGCGATCGCTTCGGCGCGCGTCCATCTGTCGATTGCGAAATCGACGTCGTTTGTCGCCAGCGACGGCGACAAATCGTCCGCCTCGATCGTCGTGGCGCTGAAACCGGGCCGCACCCTGGCGCCGGAACAGATCGCCGCCGTCATCAACATGGTGGCCGGCAGCGTCGCCAGCCTGGCGCCCACGCGCGTGAGCCTGGTCGACCAGGGCGGCAACCTGCTGTCCGCGCACGTCGACCTGACGGACGGCTTCGACGCCTCGGCCGCCGGCAATGAAGGCGCGAAACGTTTTCAGGATGAAATCCGCCGCAACGTCACGGGCTTGCTCGGTCCCGTCATCGGCGAAGACAACTTCAAGCTCAGCGTGACGGCCGCCGTGAACAACGACCGCGTGGACGAAACCTTGGAAAAATACGGCGAAGCCCCGAAAGTGACAAGCGAAGCGATGCGCGAAGAGCAGGAACGCAACCGCACCGTGGCCGGCATTCCCGGCAGCCTGTCGAACCGTCCGCCAGCGGCCGCCGTGCCGGCACCGGCCGACGCAGCTGGCGCCGCGCCCGCCGATGGCGCACCGAAGCCATCCGACGATGGCACGGCCCGCAAGAACGCCACCACGCGCCAGTACGCCTACGACCGCAGCATCACGCAGATCAAGCGCAGCCGTGGCCGCCTGGAAAAACTCAGCGTCGCTGTCGTCCTCAACAGCGCCGCCGCTCCGAATCCAAAAACGGGCTGGACCCCTGCCGAACTGGGCAATATCGAAAAAATGCTGAGCAGCGGCCTGGGCATCAACGCCCAGCGCGGCGACAGCCTGAGCCTGACGGCGCTGGCCTTCCCGGCCAAGCCGCCCGTGGCGCAGTGGTGGGAAGAGCGCGACACCGTCGTCGATTTCAGCAGCTGGCTGCTGTACGCGCTGGGCGCCATCCTCGGCTACTTCCTGATCCTGCGTCCGCTGCTGCGCCTGCTGACCACGCGCCTGGCGCCGCCGGCACTGAAACAGCTCGATCCCGCCATGGCACTGGGCGGCAGCAGCGCCGCCGGCGCAAATGGCGCGGCCGTTGCCGGCGCGCCAGCCCTGGGCGTGAATGGCAGCCCGCTGGCGCTCGAAGGCGAGTCCGCCGGCGGCAACATGCCGGTTGTACCGCTGCTGGAAAACTATGATTTGCCGCCACCAGGCTCGGCGGTCGACGTGATGGTCGACCACCTGAAAGTGCTGGCTGAAAAAGAACCCGAGCGTGTCGCCGAAGTCGTCAAACAATGGATGCAGAAAAATGGCCGAACTCAACAACAATAATCCCTCCGACGGCGCCGAGTACGAAAGTGCCAGCCTGAATCCCGTGGAACAGGCGGCCATCGTGCTGCTGAGCATCGGCGAAGAACAGGCCGCCAACGTGCTGCGCTGCCTGTCGCGTGAAGAATTGCTGGAAGTCACGCAAGTGATGTCGCGCATGAGCGGCATCAAGGTCGAATCCGTGAAAACGGCCATGCAGACCTTCTTCGACGACTACCGCCAGCAAAGCGGCGTGCATGGCGCCTCGCGCAGCTACCTGAAGCGCTCGCTGGACATGGCGCTGGGCAGCGATATCGCAAATAGCGTGCTGAACAACATTTACGGCGACGCGATCCGTCCCAAAATGGCGCGCCTGCAGTGGGCCTCGCCAAAATGGCTGGCCGAATACATCGTCAACGAACACGTGCAGATGCAAGCCGTGTTCCTGGCCTTTTTGCCGCCCGCGCTGGCTGGCCAGATCCTCGACGCCCTGCCCGTCGAAGGCCGCGACCTGGTATTGCTGAACCTGGCGCGCCTGGACGAGATAGACCGCGACTTGCTGGTCGAGCTCGACGAACTGGTGGGCCGCTGCCTGGGCACGCTCGACACGCAAAGCACCAGCGTGGAAGGCATCCGCCAGGCGGCAGAGATTCTCAACCGCATGCCGGGCAACCGCGCCGCGCTGGTCGAACTGCTGCGCGCGCACGATCCGGACGTGGTCTCGGAAATCGAACTGAGCATGTACGACTTCCTGATCCTGGCCACGCAGAGCGATGTCACGCTCACGCGCATCCTGGAAGACGTGCCGATGGAACAGTGGGCGATTGCACTGAAGGGCGCGGAACCGTCGATCCGCGACGCCGTGCTGAAAACCATGCCGCGCCGCCAGGCGCAGAGCTTCGAAGACATGATGCGCCGTTCCGGCCCCGTGCCGCTGTCGCGCATCGAACAGACGCGCCAGGAAATCATGGCCACCGTCAAGGGCCTCGCCGATGCAGGCGAGATCGAAGTGCAACTGTTTGCCGAAGCGGTGATCGAATGAAACACTTCCGCTCGTATCGCTTCCCTCCCCTGTCGCAATTCATCGCCGCCGGCCAGCGTTCCTCCAACGAGGACACGGATGGCCAGTGGCAGGCGTCCGTCTCGGAAGGCTTCGAGCAGGGCCAGCGCGACGGCTACGAAGTGGGCCTGGTGCAAGGCCAGCAGGACGGCTACGACACCGGACGCAGCGACGGCATGGCGCAGGGCCGCGAAGAAGGCCGCAATGAAACCCTGGTGGCGCTGGACCGCCTGGCGCGCCCTGTCGACGCGATTTTGCGCGACCTGAAAAAAGTGCGCGCCGATTACCGTGAAGCGCAGCGCAAGGAAGTGGTCGACCTAGTGGCCAAGGTGGCGCGCCAGGTGATCCGCGCGGAACTGGCGTTGCAGCCCGTGCAATTGCTGGCCCTGGTCGACGAGACCCTGGCCTCGATGCCGCCCACACGCGAAGAAATCGACGTCTTCCTCAATCCGGAAGAATTGAAACGCATCAGCGAGCTCGATCCGAAGCGCGCCAAGCGCTGGAACCTGATCGCCGACGCGCGCCTCGACGCGGGCGAATGCCGCATCAAGGCGGGCGACAATGAAGTCGACGCGGGCTGCCATCAGCGCCTGTCGGCCTGCATGGAGCAAGTCAGCAGCCACCTGGCGCTGGCCGCCGAACACGCGGACCAGGGCGCGCCTGCATGATCGCCGACACGCTGCGCAGTTTCGAGATCGGCGACATCCCGGTCGCGACGCCGACCGGCCGCCTGGTCGGCGCGTCCGGCCTGCTGCTGGAAAGCGCCGGCTGCCGCCTGCACACGGGCCAGCGTTGTCAAATTGAAACTGTCAGCGGCGAATGGCTCGACGCGCAAGTCGTCGGCTTTCGCGAAAAACTGTCCTACCTGATGCCGTTCAAGAAAGCCACCGGTCTGACCACTGGCGCGCGCGTACTGCCCCTGCCCGACAAGGCCAGCCTGCAGATCGGCCCGTCATGGCTGGGCCGCATGGTCAATGGCCTGGGCGAGCCGATCGACGACCTGGGCCGCCTCGGTGGCGAACATACGCTGGAAGTCACGCCGCCAAAAATCAATCCCCTGAAGAAACAACCGGTGATCGAGCCGCTGGACGTGGGCGTGCGCGCCATCAACAGCATGCTGACCCTGGGCAAGGGCCAGCGCGTGGGGCTGATGGCCGGTTCCGGCGTCGGCAAGAGCGTGCTGCTGGGCCTGATCACGCGCCAGACGGTAGCCGATGTCGTCGTCGTCGGCCTGATCGGCGAGCGCGGCCGCGAAGTACGCGAATTCGTGGAAAAGTCGCTCGGCGCCGAAGGCTTGAAAAAGGCCGTGCTGGTGATCGCGCCGGCCGATGAATCGCCCTTGATGCGCATCATGGCCACCGAACTGTGCCATTCGATCGCCGCCCATTACCGCGACCAGGGCAAGCACGTGCTGCTGCTGGTCGACTCGCTGACGCGCTATGCCATGGCCCTGCGCGAAGTGGCGCTGGCCCTGGGCGAGCCGCCGGCCACGCGCGGCTATCCGCCGTCCGTCTTTTCGAACTTGCCGCAACTGGTGGAAAGCGCCGGCAATGGCGCCCACCCGGAAGGCAGCATGAGCGCCATCTACACGGTGCTGGCCGAGGGCGACGACCAGCAGGATCCCGTGGTCGACACGGCGCGCGCGATTCTCGACGGCCACATCGTGCTCACGCGCGAACTGGCCGAGCGGGGCCACTACCCCGCCATCGACATCGCCGCCTCGATCAGCCGCTGCATGGCGCAGGTGATCACGCCGCCCCACATGCAGGCGGCGCGCGCGCTGAAAGCATCGATGGCGCGCCATGCGCGCGTGCGCGACCTGATTCCGCTGGGCGCCTATGTGCCCGGCGCCGATCCGATCACCGACCGCGCCGTCCAGTTGCACGCGCCCATCGAAGCCTTCCTGTGCCAGGGCACCAAGGAAGAGGCGCCGATGGGGCCTTGCATCGAACAACTTGAACAGATCATGGCCTAGGAGCATACGTGAGCGACGCGCATACCATCCGCAACCTGACCACCCTGGTCGGCCTGCGCAGCACCGAAGTGGAACGCCTGCAAGGTGAAATGGCGGCGCAGACGGCCGTGCGCGAGCGCTACCAGAAAAACCTGGAACGCCTGACGGGCCTGTACACGGATAGCGGCCCCAGCGGCGCCCTGCCCCTGGCCCTGTCCGTCAACTGCGGCAACTTCAAGCAAGCCGTGATGCAGATGGCCGACCAGCACCGTACCGATTTGCACTTGCACGAAGCCAACATGGCCGTTTCGCAACGCGCGCTCAATACGGCCTGGGCCAAACGCGAAGTGCTGGACCAGGTGCTGACGCAAAAACAAAAGCATGTTGCAAATGAGCAACAACGAGTTGATGCCAAGCGGCAAGACGAGCTGGCGACCCAATTCTGGTTCCGCGGGCAGGTAAAATGAGGTTTGTGTAAGTTTCTTTCAGGAAAACTTCACAAAACGGGAATGGGGGTCGCCTTGTACCGGTATATCCCTTTATTCAGGAGTCTGGCATGGCAAGCGTAATTACTGCACCGCAATACGATCCGATCCCAACGGCCGAAAAACTGGCTACCAAGGCTGTCGCTGCGCAAAAGGCAGCCCTGCAGGCGCAGAACACGCTGGCCAGCAACACCAGCACGGCGCTGGGCAACCTGAAGTCGGCCATCTCGACCTTCCAGAGCGCCATGTCGAGCATGACCAGCAGCAAATCGGTGCTGAGCCAGTCCGCCACCTTCCCGGCCGCCGGCTACGGTTCTGCCACGGCCGGCATCAATGCGACGCCGGGCACCTATTCCTTTTTCGTTGAAAAACTGGCCACGGCCAGCCAGATGTCGTATGGCGGCCTGAGCAGCGTAAATACCGCCGATGGCACGGGTACGCTGAAAGTGAAAATTGGCGATGGCGTGGGCGACAACACGCTCGACATCGACCTGGCCGCGGCCGACAAGGATGGCAACGGCACACTGACACCCCAGGAAATCGCTGCCGCCATCAATGGCAACAGCAAGAACAATTCGCGCGTCACCGCGTCCATCGTGACCATCAACAACCAGGCGCAACTGGTACTGACGTCGAATGCGACGGGCATTGCAAACGCCGCCACGCTCGACGCCAGCGGCGTCGACAATATCGCGCTGAAAGGCGCGCTGATCGCTCCGGCCAACATCAAGGAAGTCGTCAAGGCTGACGACGCCACCGTCTGGCTGGGCGGCAAACCCGGCGGCACGGCCATCACGCAAGCATCGAATACCTTCACCAACGTGCAGGATGTGAAAATCACCTTCACCCGCGCCATGAGTGCCGCCGAAGCGCCCGTGACCTTGACTGTCGCCACGGACAGCAGCGGCACCGCCGCCAACGTGCAGGCATTCGTCGATGCCTACAACAAGCTGAAAAGCCTGATGGATGGCCTGGCCAGTCCCGGCAACCCGGAAAAGGGAATTGCCGCGGGCATCTTCGCCCATGATTCCGGCCTGAATGCCCTGCGCAGCAGCATGGGCGATGCCCTGCGCCTGAACGTCAATGGCGTATCGCTGGTGTCCTACGGCATTACGGCCCAGCGCGACGGCACGATCAGCCTCAACGCCGCCAAGCTGACGACCAAGCTGGCCGACAACCCGACGGGCCTCGACAAGCTTTTTGGCAACAACAGCCTGTCCGCCCCTGCCGGCGTGCTCGGCAGCATGGACAAGGTACTGGGCCAGTGGAGCAATATCACCAAGGGCCAAATCACCCAGCGCCAAGCGGCCACGGACAAGCTGCAGAAAAGCCTGGTCAAGAGCGGCGAGCGCCTCACGGCCCAATATGACACGGCATACAAACGTTTCCTCGATCAATTTTCACGCCTGCAAGTCATGCAGGAACAAATGAGCAAGACGTCCGATATGTTCGATGCCATGTTCAGCAACAATAAATCCTAAGGCGGATGCGCCTGCCGCGCCGCCACAGTTAACATAGCGAGAATACAACAATGTTAAACAATGAAGCTTACGGCAACTACCATGCAGTCAACCTGGATGCCCAGACCTCGCGCGCCTCGCCCGTGGAACTGGTGCTGGTCCTGACGGATGGCTTGCTGGAAGAACTGGCGCGCGCGCGTGGGCATATCGTGGGCAAGCGCTACGAACAGAAGGCCATCAGCCTGGATAAATGCACGCAGATCATCAACGGTCTGTCGAGCTCGCTCGATTTCGACAATGGCGGCGAAGTGGTGGTCAACCTGGCGCGCCTGTACGACTACTGTGTGGCGCGCCTGTACACGGCCGGCATCAAGCTCGACCCGACCCTGATCGACGAGGTGACGACCTTGATGACCACCATCAAGCGCGGCTGGGTGGGCGTCCAGGCTAACAATGCCTAGGCGCGCTGCGCTGCAGCAGTTGAGCCGGCAATTGAGCGCGGCCATCGCGCAGCCGGACTGGGACGCGATGGGAAAACTCTCGGCCAGCCTGGCGAAAAACATCCCGCTGCTGGCTGAGCGGGGCGCATGGAATGCGCTGGAACAAACAGAATTGTTGCAATTGCGCAAAATTCACGCGCAAGCGGTTAAAATTTGCTCTGAGGAAAAAGAACGCCTGGGTCAACACCTGGGTGCATTACAGGCAAATAAGGAAGGTTGGGTCGCCTACGCCGCGCTCGGCGAATACGACTCTGAAGGGTATCAAGCATGATCATGAACTTCAACAAGGCGCCGGCCGCTCCGGCACCGGCCACCACTACGGCATCCGCACCGGCGCCAGCGTCGGCACAGGCCGCTGCCTTGCCCGGCACGCCAGGCTACGGCAGCACTGGCGCCGCGCCCTCCGCCCTGCCCCTGTTTGCGCAGGTGCTCGACGTGACTGCTGTGGAAACGGCCGATGCGGGCACGCCCGCGCCCGTACCCGCCAAGGATAGCGACAGCGACAGCCAGGTCGATAACAGCCTGCCAGCCATGGCCGCGCCCGTCATCGGCTTGCCGGTGACGATGCTGCCGCCAACGGACGCGGCCGCCGCCGAGGCACGCGCCGCCGCACAAGCGCAGACACAAACGCAGGCGAATGTGGCGCAAGCCAACCCTGCACTCAACATCAGCCTGCACCCGGCGGCAATCACCCTCACCGCACAGGGAGCGGCGCAGCCGGCAGGCCGCGATACGCGCGAGCCGCTGGCAGCGGCCAACCCGGCGACGGCCGCCAAAGGCAATGCGCCGGCACAGCCGTTCGAATCGCTGCTGCAGCAAGCCGCTCCGGTGACCGCCGCAGCGGCCCCTGCCGCGCGCAAGGGCGAACGTGGCGCCGCGACGTCAGCCCCCGTTACGCCGAACCTGGGCCTGACGGGCGCGGTCGGCAATACGGCTGCGGCGGCCCCGGCCGGCGATACCATCAAGCTCAGCGGCCCTGCCCAGCAATGGCAGGAACCGCTGCGCGAAGCGCTGGGCGAACGCCTGCAGACGCAACTCGGCCGCAACAGCGAACACGCGACGATCCGCCTCGACCCGCCGATGCTGGGCCGCATTGAAATTTCCATCCGCCACACGGCCGGCGCGCTGCAGGTGAACGTCACCGCGTCGAACTCGGAAGTGTTGCGCCAGCTGCAAGGCATCGGCGAAAACATGCGCAGCGACCTGGCGCAGCGCCAGTACACCGACGTGGCCGTGAATATCAGCGCCACCCCGCGCAGCCCGGCCGCCCAGGCATTTGCCGAAGGCGATGCGCGAGGCCAGCGCCAACCGGGCCGCCAGAACGATGATGCCGAGCCGGGCCGCGCACTGTCCGACGGCAGCACAGCCGGTACCACTTACGCCATGCATGAGCGAGAAACTGCCTGATGAATATGAAAATGAAACTGATAGGCGGCTTTGTCGCCGTGGCCGTCCTGGCCGCCGGCGCGGCTGGCGGCGCCATGTGGTATCTGGCCAAGCCAGTTGCCGGCCATGCCGAGGTGGCCGAAGCGAAAGCCCCGCCCCCCGCCACAGGCAAGAAGGCGCGCAAGTTCATCACGCTGGACAAGGTCATCGTGATGCTGCGCCGCGGCCCCGGCGAAGGTGAAACGCATTACCTGTCGGCCGACCTGGTGATCGCCACCACCGAGGAAAAGGAAAAGCTGACCAAGGACCACTTGCCGCTGATGCGCTCGATCGCCGTCAGCACCCTGTCGAGTTTCCCAATGGACAAGGCGCAGACCATGACGGTGGAGCAATTTGCCGAGCAGATCAACAAGGCCTTCAATGTCAGCTATGAACGCGAGCAAATGGAAAAGCCGTTCACCGAAGTCATGGTCGGCAAGCTGATCATTGAATAAGCCGACACGCCAGCCGACCTAGTGGGAGATCCCTTGGCCTATGTAGAGCAATACCAGGAAGCGTATGGCGCCGGCGAATATGCCGCCGCCAGCGCTTGCGCGGCCGTGCTCAGCGTTGCTGAAGAGCAACAACATCTGGTGGCGTACTCCCCGCTGGTGAAGCGCATCGTGCGCCAGCTCAATTCGCAGGTGTCGGGCGCCATCGACCGCGACGACATGGAACAGATCGGCCTGATGGGCTTGCTCGAAGCCTTGCGCCGCTACGGCGTGCCGGACCAGTCGTTCGGCAGCTATGCCAGCCTGCGCATCCGTGGCGCCATCCTCGATGAACTGCGGCGCCAGGACTGGCGTCCGCGCGCCGTGCGCCAGGAAAGCCACCGCCTGCGCGACAGCGTGCGCGCCCTGACCCGGCGCCTGGGACGCGAGCCGCTGGAAGCGGAAATCATGGCCGCCCTGAAGCTGACGCCGGAAGCCTTCCAGGAATACCAGCTGGCGGAAAACGCCGAGCTGATCGCCAGTTTTGACGAAGTGCTGCAGGAAAGCCTGGGGCAAGCGGACAGCGCACCGAGCCCGGAAGAACAATTGATGGTGCGGCGCAGCCTGGAACAGGCGCTGCGCACGCTGGACGAACGCGAGCAGCGCGTGATCCAGATGTATTACGAATTCGAACTGAGCTACAAAGAAATTGCCGCCGTGCTGGACCTGAGCGACGCCCGCGTCTGCCAGCTCAACAAGACGGCGCTGGGCAAGATGAAAGCCATGCTGCAAGACGCATAAGTTTCAGCACTATCCATCAAATTGACGCAGCACAATGACGCAGAAAGGCAGTTGACATGGTAATTATCGGTATCTTAATCGTGATGGGGTGTGTATTCGGAGGCTTCGCCCTGATGGGCGGCACCGTCCATGCGATCTGGCAACCGGTCGAGTTGATCATCATCATAGGCGCCGCCGTCGGCGCGCTGGTGCTGGGCAACCCCAAGCATGTACTCGGTGAAATGCTGCACCAGATGCGCAAGATCGTCACGCACAAGAAGCAAGGCTCGGAATTCCAGCGCCAGTTGCTGCTGCTGATGTATGAACTGCTGCAAACGGCCGCCGGCGGCCTGAAGGCGCTCGACGCCCACGTCGAGGCACCGCGCGAAAGCGCCCTGTTCCAGCGCTACCCGCTGGTGCTGGAAGAGCCGAAGCTGCTGGCCTTCATCGTCGACAACTTCCGTTTGATGGCGATGGGCAAGATCAACGCGCATGAACTCGAAGGCGTGCTGGAGCAGGAACTGGAAGCCATCCACGATGAATTGCTGCAACCGTCGAAATCCTTGCACAAGATCGCCGAAGCCATGCCTGGTTTCGGTATTCTGGCTGCCGTTCTCGGCATCGTGATGGCCATGAATTCCGTGGCCGACGGCGCCGATGCGGCGGAAATTTCCGAAAAAGTGGGCGCCGCCATGGTCGGCACCTTCATCGGCATCTTCTTTTGCTACGGCGTGCTCGATCCGATGTGCAACATGATGAAGCAATTGGTGGGCGAGGAAGGCTCGACCATGGAATGCGTGAAGGTCGTGCTGGTCACGCACGTGGCGGGCAAACCGCCCCTGCTGGCCATCGATGCGGGCCGTCGTCTGGTGCAGCTGAACATCAAGCCAAGCTTCGCCCAGCTGGAAAGCTGGATCAATGCGCTGGAAGATGGCGGCGCCGAACAAGAGCAAGGCCAAGGCCGGGGAGGCCGCCGTGCTAAAGCCGCATGAGAAACATGAACAGGCCATCATCAAGCGTGCCGGTCGCAAGCACGATGACGATGGCCATGGCGGCGCTTGGAAAGTAGCGTTTGCCGACTTTTGCTTGGCCCTGCTGTCGCTCTTCCTCGTACTGTGGCTGATGGCCGCGCGCGAGCAGCAGGCGATGAAGGAAATCATGATGGATGCGTCGGCAGGCAGCCGCCAGGGCGAAGGCCAGGGCGTCATGCCGGAACAGAAAGGCGGCCCGCGCGGCAGCCTGATCGAGCGCTTCCCCATGCCCCGCAAGGGCACGGGCGACACGCGCACGGAAGGCAAGCAGATGCAGGATGGCAAGGCTGGCTCCGCCCCGCCGAATCAGACCAAGGTCAGCTACCAGTCGCCGGAAGACTTGCTGTCCCTGTCGCGCGCGCTCGACAAGCTCAGCGACGAAGCGGGATTGAAGAGCAACCTGCAGTCGGTGATCACGCCGTACGGTTTGCGCGTCATGCTGCACGATACGGACAAGCAAGGCATGTTCGTGCGCGGCAGCGCCGTGCCGACCGACCGTTTCCGCAAGCTGTTGCGCCAGATGGGCCCCGTGTTTGCGCAAATGGAGAACCAGATGCTGATCGTCGGCCACACCGATTCGATGCAATACGCCAATACCGGCTATGAAGGCTTTTCCAACTGGACCCTGTCGGCCAACCGCGCCATGTCGGCGCGCGCGCAATTGTTGATCGGCAGCATGAGTCCTGACAGCGTGCTGCAAGTAGTCGGCATGGCCGACCGCGCGCCGCTGGACGTGAAAAATGCCAGCGCCGGCATCAACCGCCGCATCGAACTGTTAATATTGACGCGTGGCCAGGCTGACAGCATCGCCGCCATGTTCGGCATGGCCGGACAAAAGGCGCAGGGCGAAGAGTTGCAAGTGGGCGAACCGGACTCGGGCACCTTGCAGCGCCTGCGCGAGAAACTGGGCCTGCCCGCCAAGAAGGAGCGGGATGAGCATGCAAATTAAGGGCAAGGGACAACGTATGAAAATCTCCTCCGGCAATACCGGTGCTGCCGTACGCAGCAGCGCCGTCGCGCCGGCCGAGGCGATCGCCGAGAACGCGGGCGCCGCTGGCGCCATGGGCGGCTCCTCGGCCGGAGCGGAACTGCAATCGGCCGTGCTGCAACCGGCCATGGCCGCCCTGCGCGCCATGCCCGAGATAGACCATGAGCGCGTGGCCATGCTGCGCGATGCGCTGGCCAAGGGCGAATTGCCATTCGATCCGTCGAAACTGGCAGGCCTGATCCAGCGTTTCCACGGCGGCGAATCGTGACCGCGCCACGCAAGGGCATCACGCGCCAGGAAGCCATGCGCCGCGTATTGCAAGGCATGGCGGACGACCGCGCCGGTTATGCCGCCCTGCACACCTTATTGGAAGAGCAATTCCAGGCCACCCTGCACCACCAGAGCGCGCAGCTAACGGCACTGGCAGACCAGGTCATCGCCGCCGTCGAGCCGCTCGATGCGCGCCGCCGCCAGCGGGTCAGCCTCGTCACTGCCCTGCTGGGCCCGCAAGGCGATATGCCACAATTGTTTGCGTTGTTGCAAGAAAGCGCGCGCACCACCGCCGAGCGCGACTGGGCCGCGCTCGAGCAGATGGTGCTTGAATGCAAGCGCCTGAACGCCCGCAACAGCGATTTATTAACAGAGCAGTACAGCATCATGCAGCGCGTGCTGCATGGCGAGGAAGATACCTATGCGCCAGGCTGATTTCCTGACCACCCGCGCCACGGCGGCAACGCCATCGACGGCAGCCACATCCGCCGTGCAGAGCAATATGCGCGCCACGGGCTCCAGCGGCAACTTCAGCAGCGTGTTCCGGCAAGTACAGGGCGAAGTGGCCCGCTTCATCGAACAGGGCGGCGGCAACGCCACCAGCCTGAACCCGCAAGGCCGCGCCTACCTGGAGCAAAGCCAGCCCGTCAATGTGCTGGGCAGCATCAGCCAGGGCGGCGAGATCGGCGAAACGCAGCAGCAATTCCTTGCCTCGATCAAGCCATGGACGCAAGAAACGGGCGCGCGCCTGGGCGTGGCGCCGGAAATCGTCGCCGCCCACGCGGCGCTGGAATCGGGCTGGGGCCAGCGTCCGCTGCGCCAGGGCACGGGCGCGGACACGAATAATCTGTTCGGCATCAAGGCCGGCGGGAAATGGCAGGGTGACGTGGCCAGCAATGTCACCACGGAATACGAGGCGGGCAGCGGCACGGCCCTGAAGAAAACCGAGCGTTTCCGCAGCTACCCGGACCAGGCCAGCGCCTTCCGCGACTATGCGCAGGTATTGCTCGACAACCCGCGCTACCGCGCCGCCCTGAACACGGGTGCCGACGCGGGCGCGTTCGCGCAAGGCCTGGCCCGTGGCGGCTATGCCACCGATCCCAACTACGCCGCCAAGCTGACGCAGCTGGCGACACGTCTGCAGCGCACGGCCGCCGCAGACTGATGCTCCTTAACGGCCGGGAATGTCGGCCGGTTCCACCACGCCCGCATCGACCACCCTGGCACGTATCACCGTGCCGCTGGTGGCGTTGCGCACGCGAATCACCTCGCCCAGCGCGCCCGGATCCATCGCTTCGCCGGCCATGCTCACTTCCACCTGCTCCTTGCGCGCCACGATATTGACCGTACTGCCCCGCTTGATCAACACGGGCGACGCCAGTTGCCCTTGTCGCAACACTTCGCCGGCACGCAAGCTGCGCCGGCTCGACAGACCGACGGCGCCGGGCAAGGAAGCAATACTGTCGGGCACCATCGTCACGTCGCGCCGCGCCAGGGTCACGTCGCCCGATTGCAACGGCGTATTCGCCGTCACGGGGACGGTGGTGACGGCCACCTGGGCCGTGATGCTGCCGCGCGCCAGCATTTCATAGCGCCAACCGTTGCTTCCAGGACACACCGCCACAAAGCGCATGCGCTGCGCCGAACGGCTGTCCGCCGTTTCCAGTGCGACGGGCGCCGCGCACGCCGGCACGGGGCGCGTGCTTTTTACCACGGCGACTTGGAACTGCGGTTCCAGCAGCCCCGCCGCGGCTGCTTGCCGTGTTAATTGCTCGCGCGCCAATTGTTCCACACGCGAAAATATATTGTCGGCTGGCAATTCTGCGCGTCCTGCACTACTATATAGGCTGGTCAGTAAAAATAGGCTTGGCAGCAGTATGTGACGACATTGCGCCTTGTTCCACATCACGGAATAGTTCTCAAAGTAAATCATTGCTAACCTTAATCAAAGATACTGAAGCGGCATGACCTTACCATGCGTCAACATGACCTGGCTGGGATTTTACCTCTGCACTACCTGTTTTATAGCCCGAACCGCAAAAAGCACGAACGAATTCAACACAAAGGATGACCATGGGGATTAATTTCAAGGATGCGCTGGGCGTGCACGCCGATGCACTCGCGCTGCGTGCCGACCGTACACGCGTACTGGCCGCCAACATCGCCAATGAAAACACGCCCGGCTTCCAGGCCATGGACATGGATTTCGGCAGCGCCCTGCAGCAGTTGCAGGACAACGAGGCCGGCCTGCTGTCGACCGATGACGATGCCAGCGCCCTGTACCGCGTCCCCTACCACCCCAGCCGCGACGGCAACACCGTCGAAATCGGCGTCGAGCAGGCGGCGTTCTCGCAGAATGCCACCGACTTCCAGACCAGCCTCACTTTCGTCAACATGAAACTGAAGGGTCTGTCCAAGGCCATTTCCGGACAATAAGGATCAGCATGAGCTTCCAGGATATTTCCAAGATCGCCGGTTCGGCGATGGCGGCGCAAACCGTGCGCCTCAATACCATCGCCAGCAACCTGGCCAATGCCGATTCCGTTGCCGGTTCCGAAGGCGAAACCTACCGCGCGCGCAAACCCGTGTTTGCGGCCGTGATGGACGGCCCGGGCGCCAGCGGCGCCGGTGGACGGGTACAGGTCCTCGACGTGGTGCAAAGCGACGAGCCGTTGCGCAAGGTATATGAGCCGGGCCACCCGATGGCCAATGCCGACGGCATGGTGTTCTACCCCAACGTCAATCAGGTCGCCGAGATGACCGACATGATGTCGGCGTCGCGCGCCTTTGAAACCAATGTCGAAGTTCTGGGCCGCATCAAGTCGATGCAGCAATCGCTCCTCAAATTAGGTGAAGCATAATCCATGGAAACCAATCTCTTTACAAACAACACCAGCGGCAGCAACAGCGGCAGCAATGCCGTCAAGTCGCAAAGCAATGCCACCCAGGATATGTTCACCAAATTGCTGGTCGCACAGATCAAGAACCAGGATCCCCTGGCGCCAACCGATCCTAGCCAGTTCGTCAATCAATTGACGCAGCAGGCGCAGACGGAAGCGATGCAAAACCTGTCGGCGCTGACCAGCGCCAATGCCAGCGTACTGCAATCGATGCAGGTGCTGGCCCTGGGCGCGCAAGTGGGCTCCGAAGTCATGGTCAACAGCGAAACGGTGCAGCTCGACAAGAGCAAGGTCAGCGGCACCATCGCGCTGGCCGCCAGCACCACCAAGACCACCGTCACCCTGAAAGGGCTGGACGACAAGGAATACAAGATCGAACTGGGCGCCAAGGCGCCGGGCACGGTGCCGTTCACCATCGATCCCGTGGCCTTGGGCTTGCCTGCTGGTACCTACAGCATGAAGGTCAGCACCAGCGGCGCCGAAAAGCCATCGGTCGACATCGCAGGCAAACTCAACAGCGTGCGCCTGTCGTCCGGCGGCAGCATGATACTGAGCGTGTCGAACCTGGGCGAAGTCAACCCTGGCGCGATCACCGGCTTTAACGGCAAGACGGCCTGATCCGCCCGCCCCTTCGCTCCCTGCACACTAATCTCGTCCTTCACTAAAGGAAGTCAACATGAGTTTCGACATCGCCCTGTCCGGTATCCAGTCCATCAACCAACAGTTGAACAGCACCAGTAACAATATCGCCAACGCCGGCACCTACGGCTTCAAGAGCAGCCGCGCCAACTTTTCGGCCATGTACGCCGGTTCGCGCGCCACGGGCACGGAAATCGGCTCGATCACGCAAAGCATGTCGCTCAATGGCGGCGTGCTGAACACGGGCCGCGCGCTCGACGCGGCCATCGATGGCCGCGGCTACTTCGTCGCGCGCGATGCGCAAAACACCATGAGCTACAGCCGCGTCGGCATCTTTTCGGCCAGCAGTGACGGCAAGCTGATCGACTCGAACGGCCGCCTGGTGCAGGGCTATGCCGCCGTCAAGGGCAGCACCACGCTGGGCACCTTGGGCGACATGAACATTCCGACGGGCCAGATTCCCGCCGTGGCGTCGACCAAGCTGGCATATGCCGCCAACATGTCGTCCGAATGGCCCATCAAGGCCGTGCCCTTCGACAAGACCAACGAACTGAGCTACAACAGCGCCAAGTCCTCGATCGTCTACGATTCGCTGGGCGCCAAGCACTCGCTGGGCCAGTACTTCGTCAAGACGGCAGCGGGCGTCTCCGTGCACTACACCCTGGACAACGTCGATCTGACACCGGTGACGAACATGGCCTTCGACCTGAACGGCAAGCTGACGACGACCGCGCCTGTCCCGCTGGCGCTGGGCACGCCGCAAAGCGCCGCGCCGCTGTCGATCGCCATCGACTACACGGGCACGACCCAGTTCGCCGGCGAAGCCACCACCTCGACCGACCGCGCCGACGGCTATGCCTCGGGCACCTATACGGGCGTGGAACTGGCCGATGACGGCTCCGTCGTGGCGAAATACACCAACGGCCAGAAGCAAAGCATCGGCGTGATCGCCCTGGCCACCTTCCCCGACGAAGGCGCGCTGACGGCCGTCAACGATACCAGCTGGGTCGCCTCGACCACCTCCGGCACGGCCATCTATGACCGCCCGGGCGTCGGCATGGCCGGCAAACTGGTGACGAGCTCGCTGGAACAGTCGAACGTCGACATCACCTCCGAACTGGTGGGCCTGATGACGTCGCAGCGTAACTACCAGGCGAACTCGAAAGTCATCTCGACCGAGAACGCCATGCTGCAATCGCTGATGCAAGCGTTGTAATCGCCACCACGCAAAGGTAAAGAGCAATGGATGCGCTGATTTATACCGCCATGAGCGGGGCCGACCGTGCCCTGCGGGCACAGCAGGTACACGCCAACAACCTGGCCAACATCGAGACGGGTGGCTTTCGCGCCAACCTGGAGGTGTCCACCGCCCAGCCGTTGCAAAACGGCTATGGCTACGACGACCGCCACATGACGCAGACGCAGTCGAGCGCCATCGGCACGCGCACGGGCGCCATCAAGGAAACGGGACGCGAACTCGATGTGGCCGTCACGGGCCCCGGCTTTCTCGCGGTACAGTGGCAAAACGGCGAAGCCTACACGCGCGCCGGCGCCATGGACCTCGATGAAACGGGCGCGCTGACCATCAATGGCCGGCCCGTGCTGGGCGAAGGCGGTCCGATCACGATTCCAGAGCACACCAGCCTGTCGATCGGCGGCGATGGCACGATTTCCATCCAGGTGCCAGGCACCGCGCAAATGCAGACGGTCGACAAGCTCAAGCTGGTCAACGCGGAAGCGGGCGAGCTGACCAAGAACGAGGCGGGTCTGATCGTGGCGCGCGGCGGCGAAGACTTGCAAGCCGATCCGGCGGTACGCATCCGCGACCGCCACCTGGAAGGCAGCAACGTCTCTGCCGTCGAGGAAATGGTCGCTACCATGAGCCTGAACCGCAGTTTCGAGATGCAGATGAAAATTTTCAAGGCCAGCGATTCCATGACGGAATCTGGCAACCGCCTGCTGGGCGCCTAAGCCGAACGCCAACCAATTACCAGGAGTAAACCATGAATCCAGCAATGTGGATCAGCAAGACCGGCGTGCAGGCGCAAGATGCCAAACTGCAAGCCATCGCGAATAACCTGGCCAACGTCAACACCGTCGGCTTCAAGCGCGACCGCGTCGTCTTCGAAGACCTGTTTTACCAGGTCGAGCAGCAACCGGGCACGCAGCGCGCCGACAACACCCTCTCGCCCTCGGGCGTACAGCTGGGTAACGGTACCCACATGGTCGGCACGCAAAAGGTGTTTACCACCGGTAGCCTGCAAACGACCAGCCGCGAATTCGACGTCGCCATCACCGGCAACGGGTTCCTGCAAGTGCTGCGCCCGAACGGCGAGGCAGCCTACACGCGCGCCGGCCAGCTGAGCCTGAATGAAAATGGCGTGATGGTCAACGCCCAGGGCTTGCCCCTGGTGCCGCAAATCACCGTGCCGAACAACGCCACGGCCATCACCATCGGCGAAAACGGCATGGTCACGGCCACCGTACCGGGCAATGTCGCCGGTACCGAACTGGGCCAGTTGAACCTCTCCAGCTTCGTCAACCCGACCGGCCTGCTGGCACTCGGTGAAAACCTGTTCCAGGAAACGGCATCGAGCGGCACGCCGACGGAAGGCCGTCCCGGCGAAGGCGCCCTGGGCAAGCTGAAACAGTTCGCGCTGGAAGGCTCGAACGTACAGGTGGTCGAAGAGATGGTCGACATGATCGCAGCCCAGCGCACCTATGAAATGAATACCAAGGTGCTGTCGGCCGCCGACAATATGCTGCAATACCTGGCGCAAGCGGCACGTTGATGAAGGCCGCACTGAAAGCCGGAGCGGTGCTGCTGCTGGTGCTGGCGGCCGGTTGCGCCAGCCAGCCGGTGGCCCCTCTGGCGCCCAGCTTTTCCGATACGCCGTTGCCCGTGGCGCCGCGCAGCGCTGCGCGCGGCGGCATCGCGGGCGGCGTCTTCAATCCCGACGCGGGCCTGGCACTGACTTCCGACAGCCGCGCCTTCCGCGTCGGCGACGTCGTCACGGTGGCCCTGCAGGAAACCACGCAAGCGAGCAAGAAGGCGGGCACCTCGTTCAACAAGGGCTCGTCCGTCGGCGTGCAGGCGGCCAACATCCTCGGCAAGACTTTCCCCAAGACGGGCATCGACCTGTCGGCCGACCGCAACTTCGCCGGCGACTCGACCAGCACGCAGCAAAACGCACTGTCCGGCGCCATCACGGTGATCGTGCAGGAAGTGCTGCCGAACGGCTTGCTGCGCGTGCAGGGCGAAAAAACCCTGACCCTGAACCAGGGCGAGGAATTCGTGCGCCTGCGCGGCTACCTGCGCGCGGCCGATATCGATTCCAACAACCAGGTGTCATCGTTGCGCATCGCCAATGCGCAGATCGCCTATTCCGGCCAGGGCACCCTCGCCGAAGCCAACAAACCAGGCTGGCTGACGCGCTTCTTCGTCGGCCCATGGATGCCGTTTTAAGGTGAGCTCATGAAATTTCGTTCCGCCCTGCCCCTGGCAGCCATGCTCGCTGCGCTGTCCGGCTTTGCCCTGCCCGCCAGCGCCGCGCAAGTGCTGCGCAACCTGGTCAGCATCGAGGGCGTGCGCGACAACCCGCTGGTCGGCTATGGCCTCGTCGTCGGCCTGAACGGCAGCGGCGACACCACCCAGGTGAAGTTTTCCAGCCAGTCCGTGGTCAACATGCTCAAGCAGTTCGGCGTCAAAATGCCGGACGGCGCCGAATCGAAAAGCAAGAACGTCGCCACCGTCATGGTCAGCGCGGTATTTCCTCCAGGATACCGCCGTGGCCAGGCCATCGACGTCACCGTGTCGTCCCTGGGCGATGCGAAAAGCTTGCGCGGCGGCACCTTGCTGCTGACGCAGTTGCGCGCGGCCGACAATGAAACGTATGCGCTGGCGCAAGGCAACGTCGTCGTCGGCGGCCTGAACGCCACCGGCAAGAGCGGCTCGTCCGTTACCGTCAACACGCCCACCTCGGGCCGCATCCCCAACGGCGGCAACATCGAGCGCGAAATCCTCAGCGATTTCTCGACCAAACCGACCGTCACCCTGAACTTGCGCCACCCGCATTTCGAGACGGCCATCAATATCGTCGAAGCCGTCAACCGCCGCTTTGGCGCCGTTGCCACCACCAGCGACGCCACCAGCGTGGAAGTGCTGGCGCCGGAAAACCCGACCCAGCGCGTGGCCTTCATGGCCAAACTGGAAGCGCTGTCCGTCGATGTGGGCGTCGATACGCCGAAAGTGGTCTTCAATTCCCGCACGGGCACCGTGGTCATCGCCGAAGGCTTGCGCGTGAAGGCGGCCGCCGTCACGCACGGCTCGCTGAAAGTCGTCATTTCCGAAAGCTCGGCAGTGAGCCAGCCGGCGCCGTTCGGCCGCGGCCAGACCACCGTCACGCCGCAATCGAAAGTGTCGGTCGACCAGGGCAACGGCAATATGTTCAAATGGCCGGCCGGCGCCAAGCTGCAATCGATCATCGACGTGGTCAACAGCCTGGGTGCCTCGCCCGATGACATCATGGCAATTTTGCAAGCCCTGGATCAAGCCGGGGCCATCGAAGGCGAACTGGTGGTAATTTGATGATTAATATCAATGACAGCAGCAGCGCCCTGCCCTCGGCGCTCGACGACAAGTCTCCTGCGGCGGCCACGCCGGCCGATCCCCGCTATGCGGCCAAGGCCACCGAGGCGGCCGTCAAGTTCGAAGCGTTTTTCATCTCGCACATGCTGCGCCAGATGCGCTCGGGCACGCGCGAGATGGCGGGCGAAGACAGCGTTTTCAAGGACCCCGTCAACAGCGACATGCTGGAAATGGCCGACAACCTGGTAGCCGACAAGATGGCCGGCCAGCGCGCCTTCGGCATCGCCGACGCCATCCTGCGCCAGCTGCTGCCGGCGGCCAGCGCTGCCGTGGCAGCCAAAAGCACTGTCAAGACCGACAATATTGCGGCGCCGCTTAATAAATCCGCCTGAAGCGTCGCCTGTACAAGGTAACAACGATTCAAGGCATGCCCTCCCGCACGCGCCACACTCTTCACGAAAGAAACTTGCCCAATGAGCATCATCAGCAATGCATTGTCAGGCAGCATCGCCGCCCAGGCCGCACTGAATGCGGCCAGCCAGAACATCGCCAACCTGCAAACGGCGGGCTATACCCGTCAAGGCGTGTTGTTGTCTTCGCTTGGCGCCACCGCCGGCGTACGCTCGGCCGGCAATGGCGTGGAAGTGTCCGCCCTGCTGCGCTTTGCCGATGCTTATAAAAGCCAGCAAATGTGGCGCGCCGCGTCCGACCAGGGCGCCCGTTCGCAGACCCAGCCTTACCTGACCCAGCTTGAGCGCGTGATGGGCGACGATGCCTCCAGCATCAGCAACGGCATCGACGGCTTCTTCGCTGCGCTCAATGCCTCGGCCGTCGACCCGACGTCGACGCCGCTGCGCCAGCAGATCATCACCTCCGCCGACGCCATGTCGCAGCGCTTCAACAGCATCAGCACCGTGATGGGCAACCAGTTGCTGTCGCTGCAGCAACAACGCGCAGCGATCGTGCCGCAAGCCAATACCACGCTGGCCAATATCGCCGCACTGAACCAGCGCATCAGCACCTCCACGGCCTCGGGCACGAACGTGTCGTCGCTGATGGATGCGCGCGACCAGCTGATCGACGGCCTGGCGGCGCAGATGGGTATCGATGTGCTCGACCAGCCGGACGGCTCGCGCAATGTCTCGCTGAAGTCGGGCCAGCCCCTGGTCATCGGCAGCCTGGCCGGCACCTTGACCAGCACCATGACGAACACGGGCGACCAGACCTTGAGCCTCGATTTCGCCAAGTCATCATATACCCTCGATATGGTCGCCATCGGCGGCCAGATGGGCGGCCTGGGCGAATTCGAGAGAAATACCCTGAAACCGCTGCAGCAGTCGCTGCAAGACATGGCCACCCAGTTGACCAGCAAGGTCAACGCACAGCTGGCACTTGGCACGACCATGGCCCCGCCTCCTGGCAACAACGGCGGTCCCCTGCTGGTCTACGCGAATGGCAAGCTGAGCATTACTCCCGGCTTCAACGCCAAGGACCTGGCCCTGTCGCTGACGGGCGCGGCCGGCGACAGCGGCAACTTGCAGAAATTGATCGATATCAAGAATCAATCGATCAACGTCAGCTGGGTGGGTTCCGTCCTGATGAGCGATGCAGATACGCAGCTGGTCGGCAAGCTGGCTATCTACAGCCAGCAGAACCAGTCCCTGCTGAAGACGTCCAACACGGTGCGCGCGCAAGCCATCGACGACTGGAAGTCCACCAGCGGCGTGAACAAGGATGAAGAAGCGATGAACCTGGTCGAATTCCAGAATATGTACCAGGCGAACATGAAAGTCATTTCCGTGGCGAATACCTTGTTTGATGCCACTTTGCAAATGATGGGTTAAGGAGAAGATCATGCGTGTCGCCAGCAGCCAGTACCAATCGCTGATTAATATTTCTATTCAACAAAATCAGGAACGCATCAATTACCTGACCCAGCAGATGGCCTCGGGCTTGCGCATTCAGCTGCCTTCGGACGATCCTATCGGCAACGTACGCATTTCGCGCCTGATGCGCGAAGAAGCCATGATGGCCCAGTACAAGGACAATATCGCCACGGTGAAAGTGCGCCTGCTGAAGAATGAAAACTACCTGTCGAGCATGGTCACCGACATGGGCCAGGCGCGCGACCTGCTGGTGTGGGCTGCCGATGGCGGCAATGCGCCGGACGACCTGAATGCGATGACGCAATCGCTGATCGCCATGCGCGACAGCGTGCTGTACACGGCCAACCTGAAGGACCAGGAAGGCCGCTACATGTTTTCCGGCACGGATACCGACAAGCCGGCCATCGCCTTCAATTCCGCCGCAGGCCCCGGCTTGCGCTACACTTACAACGGCAACACCGCCACGCAAACCGTGGTGGTGGGCAATGGCGTGACGCAGGCGGCCAACGTGGACGTGAAGAACCTGGAAGCATGGCTGAACAAGATCGACCAGGCCATCACCACGCTGAGCGTGACCGGCGTCAGCCCGAACGATCCGGCCGTGCGCAGCGTGGTGGGCGCGGCGCTCGATGGCACCGATGACGGCATGGATTTACTCTCTGGCAAGATCGCCATCTTTGGCGGCGCGCAAAACATCCTCACCACGCTCGCCGGCAACCTGGACAATGTCTCGCTGTCGAACAACATGGCCTTGTCCGATTTGAAAAAGACCGACATGGGCGCGGCCGCCATCGACCTGAACGGCTACCAGACTGCCCTGCAGGCAACATACAAAGCGTACGCCAAGGTTGGCACCCTTTCCCTGTTTGATCTTCTCTGACCATCATGCAAATCGTTCAGACTTCCTCCTCTTCCGGCGTCAATGCCAAAGGTGCCGGCACAGCCCGCGTCGTTGATGACGCATCCGCCGCCATCAACGCCAGCGCGCGCAGCGATGCGCCGGCGGCGAAGAAGTCGACGGCGAGCCTGCAACGTGGCCTGAGCAACTGGGATCACCAGTTGCAAGGCGAAATTTCTAACGCGCAGCAAACGCTTGACTATCTGGAACGCAGCAGCAGCCAGTTGCAGGCGCTGAAAAGCGAACTGGCGGCCAAGCTGGCCGCGCGCCAGGGCCGCGAAGGGCAAGTCGAGGCCAGAGTACGCCAGTTCAGCAATACCTGGCGCCAGCGCGCCAGCGCCTCGGGTGGCACGCTCGATGCACAGCTCAGCTATACCAGCCCGCAGGCAGCGCAGCAAAACTTCAGCATCCGCGGCCTGACCATGGCCAGCCTGCAGGAAGGCCCGCAGGAAGTGCTGGCATTTTCCGTCGGCGGCGCGAACCAGGCCTTGCGCTCGGTGAATATCGAACCTGGCCTGAGCGAAAGTGAAATCGTCTCGCGCTTCGACCGTGCCCTGATGCCATCCGGCATCGGCGTCAAGCTGGGCAAGAATGGCGAACTGGTATTCAGCACATCGGAAGCGGCCTGGGCCAGCGTGCGCGACAGCCTGTCCGTGCGCGGCAGCGGCATCCGCTACCCGACCGGCCAGATGAGCCGCGTGCGCACGGATGCGGAACCGGCCGCCATCGCCCCGGAAGAATGGCATACCGGCGACACGGAAGCCCTGCGCGCCACCTTGCAGCAAGTGGTGCAGGCGCTGGCGCAGTTGCAGGCGGCGCGCAGCTCTGTCAGCCTGGCCCTGGCGCAAGCGACGGGACGGGTGGCCCGCGCGCAACCGGTGCAAGTGCACGTCAGCATGGATACCCTGGCGGAAAACTTCACGGAAAAGGCCAGCCAGCCCGGCTATGAATCGCTGCTGGCGATCAGCTCGGCGCTGGTCGGCATCAGCCGCGAGCGCGTCGTCGCGCTGCTGGGCCTGGATTAAAAACGCCGGCCCGCGGCCAGCATTGCGCTCAGCTGCTCCACAGGCACCGCGCCTGAAAATACATAACCCTGCGCATAATCGCAACCGGCGGCCCGCAGCAAGTTACGCTGCGTGGCCGTTTCCACACCTTCCGCCACCACTGTCAGGCCCAGCTGCTGCGCCAGACTGATGATGGCCGCGCATACGGCCAGCGCAGCGTCTCCCGGCCCCAGATCCCGCACCAGCGAGGAGTCGAGCTTGAGCACTTCGAGATCGCCCCGCTTCAGGCAGGCCAGCGAGATGTTGCCGACGCCAAAGTCGTCGAGCGCCAGCGCCAGGCCCATGGCGCGGAACTGGCGCAAGCGGTCGATCACCTGGCGCGCCTCGTCGAGCAGCACGGCTTCCGTTGTTTCGATGACGATGGCGCCCGGCGCCAGGCCCGCGCGCGCCAGGGCGTTGCCCCAATCCTGGTACAGCGCGGCGTCGCAGCGAAATTCCACGGCCGACTTGTTAATACAGATCTGGACCATGGCGCCATGCTCGTCCTGCCACTGGCGCGCCTGGCGCACGACCTGACGAAACACCCACTCGCCGATATCGATGATCAGGCCGTTGGCCTCGGCAAAGCCAATGAAATCGGCGGGTAGCAGCAAGCCGCGCAGCGGATGGCGCCAGCGCAACAGCGCCTCGGCCCGCTCGATGGTGCCATCGCACAGGCGGATGATGGGCTGGTAATGCACTTCGAACTGGTCCTGCGCCAGCGCCAGGCGCATCTCGCGCACCGTGGCGCGGCGCAAGTCGGCCGCCTGCTGCAAGGCCGGCGTGAAATAGCTGTAGCCGTTGCGCCCCGCGCTCTTGGCCGCATACATGGCCTGGTCGGCATGCCGCAGCAAGCTGTCCGGCGCCTCGGCGTCGGCCGGATACAGGGCCACGCCCACGCTGGCCGACACTTGCGCCGTATCGCCGTCGAGCACGAACGGCAGGGCCAGCGCCGTCGTCAAGTCCTGCAGCACGCGCTCGATGCCGCCCAACTGCCCCACGCCGGCCAGGATGACGGTGAACTCGTCGCCGCCCAGGCGCGCCACCGTATCGGTGGCGCGCACGCGCTCGCTGATGCGCAGCGCCGCCTGGCGCAGCAGCATATCGCCCTTCTCGTGACCGAAGCGGTCATTCACCTGCTTGAAATGGTCGAGGTCGATGAACAGCAGGGCCAGGCAAGCGCCTTCCCGTTTGGCGCGCCGCGCCTCATGTTGCAAGCGGTCGAGGAACATGTGGCGGTTCGGCAATCCCGTCAAGGGATCGAAATTGGCTTGCCGCCAGATACGCTCGGACGCCGCGCGCTGCGCCGTGATGTCGCTGACCAGCGCCAGCGCGCCCAAATAGGTGCCGCCGGAGTCGAAGATGGGATTGGTGGCCAGGGTGGCCCACAAGGTGCTGCCGTCACGCCGCTGGAATTTGAATTCGTGGCGCTCGACAATGCCATCCTGGCGCCGCGCGATGTTGCGCTCCAGGATGGCGCGCCCCTCGTCATCCATGAAGGCGGCCAGCGGCTGGCCCAGCATATCCTCGATCCGGCAACCGAGCATCTGCGCCATCTTCGGATTGACAAAGCTGGTCAGCGCCTGCGCATCGATTTCCCAGATGCCCTCCTCGGCGCTGTGCACGATACGCCGGAAGCGCTCTTCGCTGCGTTCGAGCGCGGCCAGCTTGCCTTCGGCCTGCTCCAGCACCAGCCGCAACGCCTGGCCGTTCGGATCGGCGCTGCCCAGCAGGCTGACGGGCAAGCCGGCCTCGCGCGCGCCGGGACATGGCGGACGCAGCCGTACCTGCAGCTGGATGCGCTCGGGCTCGCTGCTATTGAGCACGCGCTGCACGAACTGCTCGAAATCGTGGCGGAACGCCTCGTGCACATACGAACGGAACAGCACGTGACCAAGGCGCTCGCGTACCAGGCCGAACAATTCGGCCGCCACCAGGTTGACCTGCACGATCGCGCCATCGATGCCCAGCACGAAATAGGCGACGGGCGCCAGCAGGTATAAATCATTGAAATAGGCTTGTTCGCGTTCGGCCTTCACCCGTTCCGGGCTGAAGACGCCATCGTCAAGCAAAGACATGGCCGGCCACGGCACGGGGTCGTGGCCATGCAGGGAGGAATCAGGAGCTGAGACCGCATGCGGCGTATTGTCCATGGCTATCCTTTGCACCACCGCCCAGGCAATCAGGCGGACGCTGTCCCGAGACTAGCATGCGCAACGCGCAGTGTCGAGCGATGCATGCCAGCATGACACTTCCGCCCAAGCGCGGCGGCCGTCAGGACGACTAGGCGCGCGGCGAAGCCGGGCGCGAGCGGCCATGCTTGAGCGCGTGCATGCCTGTCCGCAAGGCAAGCAGGCATGCATCGCCGAATAACGACGCGCCGCCGTTGAGGCGCCGCCGCAATACCCGTAGCGCCATCCGGTAGCGGCCGGAGCGATACAACTGCTTGATCAGCCCGCGCGCGACTGGCGCATGCAGCGTGGCATCGTCGCACTTGCGCAGGTAGTCGGTCAGTTCCGTGTCGTCCAGCACTTCGCCAAAGTTGAAAAAACCATGGAAACCGAACGTGGGACCGGCCGGCATAATGCCTTCGAAGGCAAAGCTGGAGGCCAGGCCCGCATCGGCGAAACGCACGCCAAACTCCTGGCGCAGCCGGTCGCCATGCAATTCGCAGATCGCATAATCCTCTGGATGAGGCTGCGTGATGGCCAGCTGCGGCAAGACATCATACAGGCGCCGCGAACGCAGCGAAAAGCCGCCATTGCCGACGGCCACCGGGCGATGCGACCACGGTGAACCGATATAATCGCAGTCCAGGAAAGCGTCCTGCCATTGGCGCGCATCGACGATGAAACTGTCCCACTGCATGACGAGCACATGCGTGCCGCTGAAATGGGCGCCCAGCTCATGCACCATGAATGCCGAATACGCTTCCACGCTCTCGATGGGGGCGATCAGTACCTGGCGTATATGCGGGGGCAAGTCATGCAGGCGGGAAGTGAACAGCAGGCATTCCTTGAAATCGGCACCGGCCAGGCAGCGCTCGATGGCAAAGCTGGCCAGCTCGGGATAACGCGTTTCCACGCACACCAGGCTGATGTTGCGAAGGTCCAGTTTGTCATTATGCATTACAGGCTTTTCATCGGAGTGCAGGTGGAAGGCATGCGAGGCGCGGGCATGGCATATTTTGCAACGCCCGCATGATACAGCGCAAACGGGAGCCGGACAAGGGGCGTGGCCGCCCGGCCCCATCGGCGTGCGGACGGCTCAGCGGCCCATGCCGCGCCGGCGCAAGCCGAAATCATGGCCCACCACCAGCAAGGTGCTGGCCACCAGGCTCGATAAGCCCACGATCAGCTGGATCAATTTATCGTCAGGCAAGATCCACAGCGACGAGTCCGGCGCCTCGCAGCCCGTGGCCGCGCTGATCAGGGGAGAGACCCAGGCCGCGTCCGGCGTCACGTCGAGCACGACGGCGCCGTCGGCGCTCGTCTGCATATAGATATCTCCCCCTTCGGCCAGGGTAAAGCAGATGCCCACGCCCGTTTCCGTGGCACGGATATTGTCCTGCATGCTGCGGTTATGTTCTTCGATCCACACTTCCACGTCGTACGGCGTTTCCAGGTGCTCCCACGGACGGGGGCGGAAACGGGGACGTTCGTCCGCGCTGGCCGGCGTGTCGGGAATGTCGGGAACATCGGGGATGTTGCTGTCTGCTGCGCCTTGCATGCTGGTTGACCTTTTCTGCGGTGATGCGGCGGGACCGGTTGCCTGCCAGCCGCCATTATCCACCGTTCATGGCGCGCATGGTATTCCCATGGCGAATTCGTCAGAAAAACTGACAGCTATCGACTTCAAACATCAGCATGACTGACTTAAAATACGCGCCATCTCTTCTTTACAGGCTTTACATGCAAGGCATCAAACGCAAAATCGTCTACGTCACCGCCTTTGAAATCATCGGCATGGCCATTTCCACGGCTTGGCTGACTCTGCTTTCGGGCGAGTCGCCCACCAGCACGGGCCCGCTGGCCATCATGATCACCACCATCGCCGTGATCTGGAACCTGCTCTACAACACGGCGTTCGAATACTGGGAAATCCGGCAAGTGTCGCGCACGCGCACGGTCTGGCGCCGCATCCTGCATGCGATCGGCTTCCAGATCACCTTGGTCATCTATCTGATCCCGCTGATCGCCTGGTGGCTCGACATCAGCCTGTGGCAAGCCTTCGTGCTGGACTTTGCCCTGATGCTGATCATCCCGTGCTACAGCTTCATTTTTAACTATTTCTTCGACGGCCTGTTCGGCGTGCCCCTGTCGGCGCAGCAGCCGAAGGAAGAGCCAGGGAATGTTCAGGCCGCTTCGCTGAGCAACTGAAGAAAGGACCGCGCCGCCATGCCCAGCGGCCGGTCCTTCATCCACACCAGATGGATGGGCACGACCAGGCCATTGCCCGTATTCTTGAACGCCACGCAGCGTACCCGCCCCGCCGCCAGAGAGTGCTGGATGGCCGAGGCGGCAAAGTTGCCCCATCCCAAGCCCGCTTCCACCATCGCCAGCGCCATCGGCAAGCTGTCCGTGCGCCAATAGGACAGCCCCACCACGGGACGCGCATCGGCCAGGTCGAGTTCGCGGCTGGCGACGATGATCTGACGCAAATTCACCAATTCCTCGATATACAAGGGCTGGCCCGCCGCGCTGGGCGGATGCCGGGTCGAGATAATCGCCAGCAAGGCATCGCTGCCCACCAGCTGGAACTGTTCCTCGTGATTGATGCGTCCGCCTGCGAAAGCCATGCAGGCGCTGATGCGGCCACGGTGCAGCATGTCGAGCACATCGTCCTGCGGCGCCGTCAGCACTTCGATGTCGAGCAGCGGATGGCGCTGCGACAGCGCGCGCACGGCGGCCAGGAATGGCGTATGGTCAAGCTCGGCCGCAATGCCCAGCGAAATGCGGCTCTCCAGTCCCTGCGACAATTCCTGCACGTGCAGGTGCAACTGTTTCAACTGCTCGGCGATCAGGCGCGCATGCGGTATCAGGGCCATGGCGGCCGGCGTGGGCACGGCTTCGCGCGCGCCGCGGTCGAACAGGGTGATGCCCAGTTCCGCCTCGATATTGGCCATCGCCATGCTGACGGCCGACGGCGCCCGCCGCAAGGCGCGCGCGGCGGCCGAAAACGAGCCGCCGTCGACGACGGCCAGGAACAGTTCGATGTTATGGCTGGAGAGTTTCATGGAATCGGAAAATGGGAAGCGGAAAGCGGGCGGCACGTTTGCGCCGCCGGCGATAGAATGAAAGAAATCTCGATAGCAGGAGGAGCCATGACTCATCCACTTCCCTACCGCCGCGGCGGCTATGTCTCGGAATTCACGCGCTTTATCGACGGCTACCTGCGCGACCATCCAGAAGCGCAAACCAGCCAGCGCCTGGGCTGGCGCATTTACTGGGAACGCCCCGTGAATTTCGATGAATGGCGGCGCACCGAACGCGATAGCGTGCCGGAGCCGCCCTACCATTACGACTAAAAAGCTCCTAGCCTTTCCAGACGCGCTGCAATCCCGTATCGGCATGGATCCAGCCACCACGGGGGCCGTTGCGGTAATAGAAGCCCACGCCGCCCTGCTTGAAGCTGCGCACGAGCGAACCGAGCACTTCCGCATTCAGGTTCGCCACGCGGATATCGGCGGCGCGGCCGGAAATGTGCAGCGACTGGCGCGCGGCCGGCACGCCCGCTTCGCGCAGGCGGCTGTTCGACTCGGCCGTGCGGTAGCCCGACAAAATCTCCAGCGGCTGCTCGATGCCGTAGCGGGCCACGAACGCTTGCGTGCCCCACAGGGTTTCCAGCAGTTTCGGGTCGATCGGCGCCGTCTTCTTGCCGTTCACGTCGCGCAGCAAGTGGCACAGTTCCTGGTAGGCCGAATCGATGACTTCGCCATCTTTCCAGTACAGCAGCTTGGCTTTTTCATTGCTGGCCGGGCGCACCACTTCCAGGGTGCGGGGCTTGAGCCAGAATTCCAGGTCCAGCGCCTGCGCATCAAAAATGTCGGGTGGCGGTTCCATCTCGGTGATGACCGAGCGCGACTGCGAGGTGACCGAGCGGTCGATGCTGGCCAGTTGCGTCGGCTGCGGCGGCACGGCCGTACGCGGCGCGCGCGGCTTGGCGCTGGCCGAAGCCGAGGCGGGAGCGGCCGTGCGCGAGGCGCAGCCGATGAGAGGAGTGGCAACCAGGCCCAGCGCGGCCAGGCCCATACCGTGGTGTAGAAAATTTCTGCGCGATGCCATAGTCAGTCCAATATAACGATGGGAATACTATAGCGTATTGTGCCGCGAAGAAAAACCCTCAATGCCTATCGTGTCGCCCTCATTTCAAGGCATTTTGCCTCAGGCGGCAGCTGCGACGGCGACGCCGGCGCCTTTCGCCTGCGCCAGCGCAGTCAATGGCTTGTCGAGCAGATAACCCTGGGCGACGATGGGCAAGCCCGTGGTGGCGGCGATGCGCTGCAGCGCAGCCAGCGCGGCCGGCGTGTCGAGGCGTTTGAAAATGACGCGGATTTTCGCCGCATGGCACACGGTGACGAAGCTGGCGACGGCCTGCTCGTCGCTGAGGTTGCCCGCGTCGAGCTTGAACGCATGCGGGTGCAGGCGCTCCAGCATGCCCGTGGCCTCCTGCACGCTGGCCACGTTGATGGCCAGGCGGAAACCGTTGCGGCGGTAATTGTCGGCCACATAGTTGAGCAGCCAGCCCTGGTTCGGCGTGACCGTCGGCAATTGCAGCACGATGCGCTCGATGGGCAAACCCAACGCGTCGAGGATGCGCTGAAAGGCGTGGCCGTGATTGCTGCTGACGGCGCTCAGCAAGCGGTCATGCACGTTCAGGTACAGGTCGGCTTCCTCCGCTTCGCTCTGGCGGAAGAAATTGATCGCGTGCAACATGCGGCACAGCCGGTCCAGCTCGACCGATTCATCGTCGCTGGCCGCGTGATCGAGCAAGCGCCACAGCGACAAGCCCTCGTCCGCCTTCGACACGCTGCGCGCCAGCCCTTCGAACGCCACCAGCTTGCCGCTGTCCAGTTCGCGCAGTGGCTGGAAGGCGCTGGTCATGGTGCAATTGAAAAAACGCCCCAGCGCCCTGCCCTCCCCGTCGAGCCAGACGCTGGTGCCGGCCTGGGTTTGGTGCGACAGGCGGGCCAGGTAATTTTTCAGGACGGGAAATGGCATACATGCTCCTTCATCGGGCTGCGCCAGCTGCCCTCATGGGGAAGACGGCGCCAAAGTGTGCAGAGTAAGGCAGCGCCAGGCAAAGGAGAACGAATGGTTTCGCCATTTGATATGCGCCCAGCACATAAGAGGTGCGACGGCCAGCGCATAACGATAGATGCAAATATTCCTTCCCGCCCCAGGCGAGCACCCTTACTGTGGGCATGTACCGATACCATCAGGAAGGGCCGCCATGTGCCAGTTACTCGCAATGAACAGCAGCAAGCCCGCGGCGCTGGGATTTTCCTTTGCCGGCTTTGCCGAACGGGGCGGACGCACGGACGAGCACCGCGACGGCTGGGGCATCGCCTATCATTCCAGTAGCGGCTGCACCCTGCTGACGGATCACCTGGCTGCCATCGATTCGCCGCTGGCGGCCCAGGTGCAGCGGCATCCCGTGAAGGCGAAAAACATCGTCGCGCACATCCGCAAGGCCACGCAGGGCCGCATCGCCCCGGAAAACACCCACCCGTTTGCCCGCGAACTGTGGGGCAAGACCTGGTCGTTTGCCCACAATGGCGACTTGAAAACGTGGCGCGCGCCCGCCAATGCGCACTACCACGCCAGCGGCGACACGGACAGCGAACAAGCCTTTTGCCACCTGCTGGCCCGCCTGCGCACGCGCTTCCCCCTCGGTGAACCCGCGCGCGCCGACTTGCGCGCCGCCATCGCCGAGGTCGCCACGGAAATCGCTGCGCACGGCACCTTCAATTTCATCCTGTCGGACGGCGAGCTGCTGTTTGCCCACTGTTCCACGCATTTGCACTACGTGATACGCGAATACCCGTTTTCCGTGGCGCAACTGATCGACTGCGAGCGCAGCATCGACTTTCGCCAGCACAACCACCTGGACGACCGCATCGCCGTCATCGCCACGCATCCGCTGACGCAAAACGAGGACTGGCTGGCGTTCGCGCCGGGCGAACTGAAACTGTTTGCCGGCGGCACCTTACTGCCGGCAAACGATGCCGCGCCGCAAGGCATATATATCCAGATCAGTTACTGAAGGGAATATTCAAATGGAGGAAATGGCCCGCCGCCGGATGGGCGGGCTGAGGTGCAGCAAAACCGTCAGGCCGAATTGCAGTTGCAAAAGCGTTTGCGCTTGGGGTCGCCGCTGGCGATACCCGCGGGGTCAATCTGTTTCCAGCAAAAAATCGTTTCCACGCCATATGGCGAACGCACATTGCCCGCCTCGACATACCCCTGCTTGACGAAAAAGGCCTGGCTGCTGGCCGTGCTGTGCAGTTGCAGGGCCTTGATGCCCCACTCGCGCGCCTGCGCCTCCAGCTGCTCCACCAGCGCCTTGCCCGCGCCGCGGCCTTGCGCCTCGGGCAACAGGTAGCACAGGGCCAGCTTGCCGGCGCGCGTCAGCAAGCCGACGCCGACCACGGCGCCCGCCTCGACTGCGACCAGCGAAAAATTGGTGGGCGACGCGAACCAGCACGCCACCATCTGCGGTGTTTTATTGCCCAGCCAGGCTTCCAGGATGGCCGGATCGTCCCGATGATCGAGGCTGCAGCATTCGACGATGGAGCGTCGTAATACGTTGCACGCCTCGAAAGCGTCGGTCGATGTTGCAATACGAATTTCAAGACTCATGTACGCTCACAAAATATTCCAGTTGCCGATGCAGACGGTTTTACCCCTGTATCGTGCGATTCGACTATACACCAAGCGGCGCTTTCGGGTTTTTTGCCGCACGCCACGGGCCGGTTTTGCCTATGGCGCGATGCCTGCAGACTAAGTGCTGATGCGCATCTTGCCCACGAATGTTTCCAGAAATCGATATCTGTTTTTTAGCGCAAACGGGAATCGAATCTAAGCATATTACGAAAAATTCGTTTCTTTTCCGGCCGGAATTTTAGACTATGTCTATCTATTCTCACAACAAGAGTTCAACATGACCCATTCCAACGCCGTATCGACTGCCGCAGCAACGCTCACCCAACGCTCGCGCCGCTGGTTCCTGGCCAGCGCCCTGGCCGCTTCCGCTGCCGCCATGAGCCTGCCGATGGCCGCCAGCGCCGCTGAACCGGTGGTCTTGCTGAACGCGTCCTACGACGTGATGCGCGAATTGTTCAAGGATGTGAATCCCGCATTTATTGCTGATTGGAAAGCCAAAACGGGTGAAACGATTACCATCAAGCAATCGCATGGCGGTTCCAGCAAGCAGGCGCGCTCCGTCGCCGATGGCCTGGAAGCGTCCGTCGTGACCATGAACCAGGCGAATGACATCGACATCCTCGTCGACCGCGGCCTCGTGGTGGCCGACTGGGCCAAGAAATTCCCGAACAATGCGGCGCCGTTCTACTCGACCATGGTGTACCTGGTGCGCAAAGGCAACCCGAAACACATCAAGGACTGGGACGACCTGGCCAAGCCCGGCATCAAGGTCATCGTGCCAAACCCGAAAACCTCGGGCAACGGCCGCTACACCTACCTGGCGGCTTGGGGCTATGCCGTGAAAAAAGGCGGCAGCGAAGCGCAGGCGCGCGAGCTCGTCACCAAGCTGTTCAAGAACGTGCCCGTGCTCGATGGCGGCGGCCGTGGCGCCACCACCACCTTCACCCAGCGTGAAATCGGCGACGTGCTGGTGACGTTTGAAAATGAAGTGCAACTGGTGCGCGCCGAGTTCGGCGACAACTTTGAAGTGGTGTATCCAAGCATCTCGATCCTGGCCGAGTCGCCGGTGGCCGTCGTCGACAAGGTCGTCGACCGCCGCGGCGTCCGCAAGGAAGCCACGGCCTACCTGCAATATCTGTACTCGGAAGCAGGCCAGGAACTGGTCGCCAAGCACTATTTGCGCCCCCGTTCGGCAACAATAGCCAAGAAATACGCGGCCAGCTTCAAGCCGATCACCCTGTTCACCATCGATGACGTCTTTGGCGGCTGGAAACAGGCGCAAAAGAAACACTTTGACGATGGTGGTGAGTTCGATAAGATTTATCAAAAGTAAATTCGCCGCATCAGCTCAAAACCGGGACATGTCCCGGTTTTTTTATGGAGGCGCGCCAGCGTGCCACTCGAGCGCACTGAACAGTCTGGCGATCTCGCTGCTGCGGTGCGTGCCTGTCTTGGCCAGGATGGCCTGGATCTGGCTGCGCACCGTGCTGATGCGCACGCCCTGGCGCAAGGCGTACTCTGCCGGCTCCATGCCATCTGCCAGAGCCAGCGCCAGCGACCACTCCGCGCCCGTCAAGCCGCACGGCCGCTCGGCCGCGCCGGGCCAATGCCGCCGCCCTGCCCTGAACAGCGGCCGCAAGGCCAGCATGGCCAGGCTGGCGCCATTCCCGTCCGCCTCGCCGATACGCACGGGCAGCGGCAGGATGCCGATTTCCAGCGCCGGCCGGCCGTCTGCGTCACTCGCATACAAGGGAGCGGGACGCTGGCACGCCAGTCCGACGCAAGCCTGCCGCACGCGCTGCGCCAATTGCTGTTGCAAGGGACTCATGCGCAGAGCCACGTTACCGCCGTGCATGGTGATCACGGAGGCGAGCGGCGACGCGGCGGCCAGCAAGCGCTGCGCCGCCAGGTTCAGGAAAACCAGCCGCAGGCAGGCGTCGGTCAGCAAGATGGCGCGCGGCAAGGCATCGAGCGCCTCCCAGGCCAGCGCGCCATGCGCCTGGGCTTGCTGCGCCGTATCGCGCAGGCGAAACACATTCGGCAGATGGTCGAGCACGCGCTGCAGCTGGCCCCGCGTGTTCCCGTCATACGGCCCCTGGCCGGCGGCACGGTGCGCGGACAGGATGGTGAGCGCGCCGCTGTCGCGCACGACGCCGCTGCAGGAATAGCGCACGCCTGCGCGCAAATAGAAATCCTGGAAATACTCGCTGCGCGCCACGGCCTGCTCGCTGAAATACTCCTGCATCAGATGCATGCGCCCGGGCGGCGCCCGCGTGAGCACCGCATAGCCTGGGTCGAGCGCGTGGTAGTAGCGCCGGTAGCCGCCCTCCCAGGCGCCCTGATCCAGCCCGGTCACATAGCCGCGCGACGGCACCGCGCCCGTTTCCGCTTTCAGGAAACAGCAGGCGACTTCGCCGCCCGCCAGCAGGGCGAACGCGCGCATGGCCACGCTCCACTGCAATGGCTCCAATGCCGCCCGGTAAAAAGCGGCGATAACGGCATCCGCGCCGTCCTTGTCCATCGTTCCCTACCTGTAAAAAAAACGGCAAACCGATTCCGCATCCTTCACTTGAAGGATGCGCGGCAACGCTCCGGCACGCACCATGGCATCGACGGCTGCCGCCATGCGCATGCCATCGCCAGTGTTTTCCGCAACTTCGTCCTCATCAAGGAGCAGCATCATGCCTTCAATCGATACCGGTCGCAGCACTCTCCATTTGGTCCACGCAAGCAACAAGCCCTTGCGCATGGCCGCGAGCGCCTCCCTCCTGCTGGCGCTGTCCGGCTGCGCCAACCTGCACACCATCAACCGCACGACGGAACTGCCGGGCAATGGCAAGGCCATCCATCTGGACGCCCCCCAGCGCCTCGTGTACTCCAATGCCAAAGGACATACCTGTGCGGAGCCAACGCCGGATGCCCTGCAAGCCTATATTTCGTCCGCCGGCGCCGGCGTTAACAGTGGCCAGAACGCCGCCTCCATTTCAACCGCCCTGAGCGCCAATGCCGCCAGCGTCGGCTTGCATTCGCAATCGATCACCCTGATGCGCGAACATCTGTTCCGTATCTGCGAATACGCGCAAAACAAGTCGATCAACCCTGCCGACACCATGCTGCTGATGGAACGCTCGCAAGACCTGACAATGGGCGTGCTCGCCATCGAACAGCTAACGGGTGCGGTCGTGGCGCGCCAGCCGGCATTGACGGGACAAGGCCAGTCCACCGCATCGGCCGGCGTCCTGGCAACCCAGGCGCAGCTCGACAAGGAGGAGGAACGCCTCGCCGAGCGCGAAGGCGACCTCGACGATGTCCGCGATGCGCGCATTGCCCAAGCCAGCGCAAACGAGCAGGCACAACAGGCTCTGCGGGACGCAGCCAAGGCAGATCCCAAAAAAACAGCGACCGAAATTAAGACCTTGCAGGATGCGGCAAGTTCCGCACAGCTGAAATTGAGCCAGCTCGATGCGCGTCTGGCCGCCGCCCAGCAGGCCGTCGACAAGGCCGCAAGCGAAAGAGATACCCTGGAGAAAAAGCTCGATGTGGCGTTGGCCGACAGCAGCGCATCGGCAGCGGGAAAGGCACAGTTCAGCGGCGGCCGAGGCCGCAGCAATGTGTCGCCCGACACGGCGCGCCATCTGGCCAGGGCCAGCGTCGAGATTGTGAAAGCCGTGCTCGAGAAAGGTCACATGACCGACAACTGCATCAATTTCATGAGTGCCATACGAGAACAGCAGCCGGAGCGCAGCGACGCGCCGATTCAGGCCATGACGGCGCTGTGCGCAAAGGTATTCGAGGCAGCCATCAAAAAAAACCTGGAGAACCCGGATCAAAAAACACTGATGATGACCGAATGAAAACAGCGTGCATCGGAACACTTTCGTATATCGATATGCGCATCGATTCGTGGTCAAAACTCCGCACGCGCCGTACTCTGGCCTTGTCGCGCCGCATGGCGTATTACGGGCATAAAGGAAATATCATGGCTATCTCGGAAGTGAATGTACGCAACCAGTTTCGCGGCAAGATCAAGGAAATCATCTTCGGCCCCGTGGTCTCGGAAGTGGACGTGGAAACGCCGCACGGCATCGTCACCTCGGTCATCACCTCGCGCTCGATCAAGGACCTGGACCTGAAAGTGGGCAGCGAAGTCATCGCGCTGGTGAAATCGACGGAAGTGTCGATCGCCAAGATCCAGTAAGCGCGCGGTTTGCCTTGCACGCTAATCGCGGAACAAATACGTAAACGTGCGGCTGACGGGCAGTTTTTCCGTGCTGCCGCGCAGCAACACCTGCATGCGCTCGGCATCGATGCGTTCGGCCGCTTCGATGGCTTTCACGTTGACCATGGTGCCACGGTGGATTTGCCAGAACTGTTCCGGATCGAGGCCGCCCAATAAATCCTTGAGCGGCGTGCGCACCAGCGCTTCCGAGCCGGCCAGCACCACGCGCGTGTACTTGGTGTCGGCCTGGAAGAACAGCACATCGTTGATGTCGATCAAACGGATCTGCTTGCCCACGCTGGCCCTGATCCATTTCAGCTTTTCGCGCGGCGGCGCTGGCAAGGCGGCGCGCAGCGATTGCAATAAATTGGCCATATCGGCCGGCTGGGCACCGAGCTTGTCGCGCAGCCGGGCCAGCGCCCGCTGCAAGCGTTCGGCCTGCACGGGCTTCAACAAATAATCGACGGCGCCCGCGTCAAAGGCATCGACGGCATACTGGTCATACGCGGTGACAAACACCACGTGCGCCCGGGTGCCGATGCGCTCGGCCACTTCCAGGCCCGACAGACCCGGCATGCGGATGTCGAGGAAGACCACGTCCGGCTCATGCTCGAGAAAACCATCCCAGGCATCGTTGCCGTTTTCCGCCACCAGCACGATGCGCGCCTCGGGCCAGGCCAGCGCCAGCATCGTTTGCAGGCGTTCGCGCATCAGGGGCTCGTCTTCGGCGATCAGGATGGTGGTGTTCATGCGGCAAGTTCCTTGGTAGTCATCGGCAATACGATCTCAGCGAGCACGCCCTCCTCCTCGCCGTTTTGCACGTGCAGGGTGGCAGCGGCCGCGGCCAGCTGCAGCCGGCGGCGCACATTTTCCAGGCCCAGGCCGCCTCCGGGCGCACTCGCGGCGCCCAGGCCCACACCGGTATCCTGCACGCGCAAGCGCATGGCGCCGTCCGCATCGAGCAGGGCCGAGACGACGATCTCGCCACCCCGCAGCGATGGCTCGATGCCATGCTTGATGGCGTTTTCCACCAGGGTCAGCAAGATCATGCTGGGCACCTGTATCTGCGCCAGGCCGGGCGACAAGTCCAGCCGGAAGGACAGGCGCGCGCCCATGCGTACCTGCATAACCTGCAGATACGCTTGCACCACGTCAAATTCCGTTTGCAAGGGCACCTGGTCGGCGCGCATCTCGGCCAGGCTGGCGCGCAAGAAGGCGATCAGGTTGGCCGTCAGCGCGGCCGCCTGCGCCGCCCCGCTGGCGCCCTGCTCGGCCAGCTGCTGCACGGCGCCCAGGGTGTTGAACAGGAAATGCGGTTCGATCTGCGCACGCAGCAAACGCAGCTGCGATTCGCTCAGCTCGCGCGCCAGACGGTCGCGCTCGGCATCCTGCTGCAGCTGCAGGGCCAGCGCTTCGTACTGGCGGTTGCGCCACAGAACAACGATGGTCATCGGCACCATGTAGACCAGCCCGGCAGTGAGCGCGGCCCAGCCGCCCACGCGCGCGCCGCGCTCAATGGCCACGCCGATGGAACCATGACCTTCCAGCATGGCGCGCAGCACACCGATCGCCACACCGCCCAGGGCCGGCACCAGCAGTAGCAACAGCAGCGTCTTGAACTTCTTTTGCGCCAGCTTGCGGTAATTGAACCAGACCCCCAGCACGCCCCAGGCCATCGCCAGGCCAAGCACATTGCTGAGCACCACGGCCTTGGTCCAGCCCACCTTGTCGGGCAGCAGCAGATGCAGCACGACGCCGATGATGCTGAACAACAGCACCAGCCTGGCCGCCGCCAGGTAAAAGCCGGCGCCCCGGTACTTGAGCATGAAGGCGTGGAATTGCTGGCGCTCGATCGGCGTCAAAGTCACGAGCCGCAACGCCACCCAGCGCCGCCAGCCCTGCGGGACCTGGGCCGCCGTGTCCGGATGCGCAAGCACCCTGAGGGTTTCATCGTCGTAACAGCGATACCATCCGGCAAATTTTTTCCACATGCTGCGTTCTCCTTGTCGTGTCAATCAGGCATGAACGCAGTCTACGGCGCCCCTGTTGCAGGGCATAGCGTGGGGCGACGAAGCACGAAGCGGCAGGCATCAACGACGAAGCGCACGGCGCCTGCCGGATTCGCGCTGCCAATATTGCTGAAATAATACGAAGTTTCCAAGACGAAATCAATAATCGCGCAACAATTTTCACTACGGCAAGATTAGCCCCATTTATTTGCCAAATTGGCCGCAACGCCGCTTGTCATGGGCTTATACCGTAGACATCGCTTGATCTTTAATGGTATTGTTTAAGCTTGGCAAATATTGCCTCCGAGATACACGCCGCGTCCCCGCACGGCCCGTTTCCGGATTTGCGCGCAGCGCCCACGATGGCGCCCCAAAACTGCTTTCCCACATACAATCCCATGCTCAAAAAAATGTTCGCCGCGGTGCTGATGACGCTTTCGACAGCGGCCATCGCCGTGCCCTTCGGTTCCCAGTCGATCCTGGTGGTCGAAGACGGCACAGGCAAAGTCTTGCTTGAAAAAAATTCCAACGTGGTGGTACCCATCGCCTCGCTGACCAAACTCATGACGGCCATGGTCGTGCTCGATTCCAAGGCGAATATGCAGGAAGAGATCAGCATCGACCGTGAAGACGTTGACACCTTGAAGCACAGCACGTCGCGCGTACCCGTGGGCGCCACCCTGAGCCGCCACGACGTGTTGCAACTGGCGCTGATGTCGTCCGACAACCGTGCCGCCGCCTCGCTGGCGCGCACCTTCCCCGGCGGCCCGACGGCGTTTGCCGTGGCCGTCAACGCCAAGATCAAGGCCCTGGGCATGCGCCAGACCGTGATCGAAGAGCCGACGGGCTTGTCGCCGAACAACCAGTCGACGGCGGCCGACCTCGTCAAGATGGCCGTGGCCGCCTCGCGCTACCCGGAAATCAGCCGCATCACGACGGATTCGAAGGACGTGATCCAGATCAAGGGCCGCGACGTGGAATACCACAACACGAACCGCCTGGTGGGCGCCAAGGGCTGGGATATCGGCCTGTCGAAGACGGGCTACACGAATGAAGCGGGCCGCTGCCTGATCATGCGCATCAAGTCGGCCGGCAAGTTCGCCACCATGATCCTGCTCAACGCGCGCGCCAATTCCGTGCGCGCCATGGACGCCGTCAACATCCGCCGCATGCTGGCGGCCGAGAACGGCATCGAAGAGCCGAAAGTGATGCGCGCCTCGGTCAGCCGGCACAAGAAGGCGCCGGCGAAACCGTCGAAGCGCCGCCGCGCCAAATAACTATTTCGCTTGCCGGTTGGTCATGATGACGCCGGCTATCGTCACCGCGCCGCCCACCAGCATCGAAACCAGCACGGGTTCGCCCAGCAGCGCTGCCGCCAGCACGATGCCGAACACGGGCACGAGGTTGTTGAACACGGCCGTGCGCGACGGGCCCAGCGCTTTCACGCCCTCGTAATACCAGACAAAGCCGATCACCGTGCCGAACACGCCCAGGTAGCCGATGGCGGCCCACACTTGCCAGCCAAAGCTGTGCCATGGCACGGTGGGGAATTCCACGGCCGCGCCTACCAGCAAAAAGGCCAGGCCCCACATCGACGCATACGTGGTGGCGGCGATCGGGCTCAAGCCCTTCAGCGCGACCCGGCCGATCAGGGTGTAGGCGGCCCAGCTGGAAATGCCGCAAAACATGAACACCTCGCCCATGCCGATGCCGCCGCCATTCCCGTGCAGCACGCCGGCCAGGTCGCCGCGCGTGATGACGATGGCCGTACCGCAAAACGCCAGCATGATGCCCAGCCACTTGAAGGAACCGAGCCGTTCGCGGAACAGGAAGGCCGAGGCCAGCGCCGTGACGATGGGGTTCAGGGCCACGAACAGGGCCGTGCGTCCGGCCGGCATGCGCGACAGGGCCGCCAGGAAACACAGGTTGTACAGAAAGATGCCCGTCAGGCCCAGCGCGGCCGTCGTCATCAGCTGCTTGCGGTCCAGGCGCGGCAAACCGCCTTCCAGTTTCCACGCCAGCACCAGCAGCAAGAGCACGGCCACGCCGAAGCGCCCGCTGGCCGCCGTCATCGGTGGCATCTGCTGCGCCAGCACGCGGCCCGCGATAAAGGTACCGCCCCAGAACAGGGCGACGAAAATCAGTTTGAGGTAAACGAGCGGCGATTGCACGGAAGGCAAGGCGGCGGAAGGGATGGCGGTAGTGCGCATGGAAAGTCCTATGATATCGCTTGTACAGCGGACGCTGTAGATATATATTAATACTAATATCAACTCATGAAATAATGAGCAAATACTCATAGCACAGGAAAGCCACAGCATGACCTTCACGCAACTGGAAATTTTTACCCTGGTGGCCGAACTGCACGGCTTTTCCGCCGCCGCCGCGCAGCTGGGCATCAGCCAGTCGGCCGTCTCGCATGCCTTGAAAGCGCTGGAAAAGGAGATGGGCGTGGACCTGATCGTGCGCCACCAGGCCTCGGCCGAACTGACCGATGTGGGCCGCCAGCTGCTCGTGCGTGCGCGCGAAATCCTCGGTTTGTCGGAAGCCATGCGCCAGGAAGCGGCCGACGTGCTGGGCCAGCGCCAGGGCACCCTGCGCATCGGCTCCTTCGGCCCGACGTCGTCGCTGAATCTGCTGCCTGCCATCACGGCGCAATTCCGTCTGCGCTATCCGGGCATCGACCTGCGCATCGACGAAGGCGCCGACCATGAAGTGGTGCAGTGGATACGCGAACGCAGGGTCGATGTCGGCTTTGTCGTGCTGCCCGACGAGCGTTTCGATACGGCGCCGCTGGTGGAAGACCAGATGATGGCGCTGGTGCCGCGCAGCCATCCGCTGGCCAGCGAAACGGCCATCACCCTGGCGCAGCTGTGCGAAGGGCCGTTCATCATGTCCGAGGCGGGCTGCGCCTGCCTGATCGAACCGCTGTTCGCCAACGCGGGCCTGCAGCCGAACGTGCCCTACCGCATCAGCCAGGTGATCACCATCCTCGATATGGTCAGCCGCGGCGACGGCCTGTCCATCGTCGCCGAACTGGCCCTGCCGCAGCGCCTGCGCGAGCAGTATCCGGAGCTGGTCGCCCTGCCCTTGAATCCGCCCGTCAGCCGCAAGGTGGGCCTGGCCGTGCGCGACCGGCGCCAGAATACGCCGGCCACCAATGCCTTTTTCGAGGTGGCGAAACAGATGGCGCCGACCCTGGCGCCACGGCGCGCCTAGCCGCGCTTAAAACGTCTCCCACTCCTCGCCGCGCTCCGGCTTGACGGCAGCCGTCCTTGCCGGACTGCTGGCGAGGCGCGGCGCGGCAGGTGCGCGCAGCACCGGTTTGACAGGCGCCGGCGCCTGCCCCTCATCGAGCTTGAACACGCCCACCACCTGCGCCAGGGTACTGGCCTGGTCTTGCAGGCTTTCGGCCGCGGCGGCCGCCTCTTCCACCAGGGCCGCGTTCTGCTGCGTCACCTGGTCCATCTGCGCAATCGCCTGGTTCACCTGCTCGATGCCCGAGCTTTGCTCGGCGCTGGCGGCCGTGATCTCGCCCATGATGTCGGTGACGCGGCGCACGCTGTCGACGATTTCCTGCATCGTCGCGCCGGCCTCGTCGACGAGGCGCGCACCCGAGTCCACCTTGCCCACCGAATCGTCGATCAGCAGCTTGATTTCCTTCGCTGCGCCAGCGGAGCGTTGCGCCAGGCTGCGCACCTCTGTTGCCACCACGGCAAAGCCGCGTCCCTGCTCGCCCGCGCGCGCCGCTTCCACGGCCGCATTGAGCGCGAGGATATTCGTCTGGAAGGCGATGCCGTCGATGACGCTGATGATGTCGACGATCTTTTTCGACGAATCATTGATCGAGGCCATGGTATCGACCACCTGCGCCACCACTTGCCCGCCCTTGCTGGCCACGCCGGACGCCGATTGCGCCATCTGATTCGCCTGGCGCGCATTGTCGGCGTTCTGTTTGACGGTGCTGGTCAGCTCCTCCATCGAGGCGGCCGTTTCTTCCAGCGAGCTGGCTTGCTGTTCCGTGCGCGACGACAGGTCCTGGTTGCCGGCGGCGATTTCCGACGACGAGACTTTCACCGATTCGCTGGCCGAGCGGATTTTCACGAGCACGGCGGCGATCTTGTCGATGAAGCGGTTGAAGGCGCCGGCGATCTGCGCCAGTTCATCCACGCCGGAAGCGTCGAGGCGGCGAGTCAGGTCGCCTTCGCCCGAGGCGATGTCGTCGAGCGCATCGCGCACCAGTTCCAGGCGCTTGAGCATCCTGAACACCAGCAGCGACAGCAGCAGCGCCGCCAGGCCTGTCAGCAACGCGGCCGTGACGGTGGCCGTCGTCAGCATCGTCTGCAAAGCTTGCATGGCTTCCTGCTGGTCCAGCACCACGGCCAGCAGCCAGTCGGTGCCCGCCACGCGCGTGACGTACAGCTTGCCGTCGCGCTCATTCAGTCGCACGGCCTCGCTGGTGCGCGCGCTTTCCAGGCGGTTGACCTGCGCGGCCGACAGCGCCGCATCGAGTTTCGCCACCGGCTGCAGGCTCAGGTCCTTGTTCGCATGGGCGATGATGGTGCCGCTCTGGTCGACGAGGAAGGCAAAGCTGTGCGGCGTCGGCTTGATTGCCACCACGTTGGCGATCACCGTATCGAGCAGCACGTCCGCGCCCGCCACGCCGACCAATGTCTCTTTCGGTCCGACGGGCGCCGTGAACGACACCACGAGTTTGTGGCTGGCCGCGTCCACGTACGGCGGCGTGAGCATCGGCACGCCCGCCTTGACGGTGTCCGTGTACCAGGCGCGCGCCGTGGGATCGAAATCGGCCGGGCGCCCCGGATGGGTAAACACGGAGCGCTTGTCCGCGTAGCCGATGAACACTTCCGCGAAATCGCCGGCCTTTTCCGCGATCTGGAAGGCGCGCAGCGGATCGGGCGTCTCGGCCGACATGACGACGGACGCCATGACCTTTTTCTTGCCATCGACCCATTGCGCCAGCACGGCCGACTGGCTGTGCAGCAGCTGCTGCATCTGCTGGTCCGACGACGCCAGCATGCTGCTGCGCGTGGTGACGTAATTGGCGACCGACAGGGCCAGCATGGACAATACGACGATGGCCACGCAAATGAGCACCAGACGCGTACGCAACGATGAAAACATGGTGTACTCCCTTGTAGTGATTTTTATGGTGTGAAGCAGCAGCCTTGCCACGCACACTTCACTAGCATTCTCACACAAAAATCGGAACATTATCATTCAATATTTGGAATAATAAACGTTTATTACATCAAAGCAACACCATCAACCGTTGACGCTCTACAACGATTGCCTCATAGTCAATCTTTTCAAAGGAGCCGCCATGCGTTTGCACCACCTCATCCTGGCCTGCGCCAGCTTCGCCGCCGCCAGCGCCTTCGCCTCGCCGCAAGCACCCGTGCAGGGCGCCGACTACCTGGTGCTGGCCACGCCGCAGCCCGTGCAAACGGCGCCGGGCAAAGTGGAAGTGATCGAATTTTTCATGTACCACTGCCCTGCCTGCAACGCGCTGGAACCGAACCTGGCGCGCTGGGTCAAGGACAATGCCGCCACGGTGTCGTTCCGCCGCATCCATTTGCCGCACACGCCGGCAAATGATCCGGAAGCGCATCTGTTCCTGACCCTGGAGGCGTTGAAGAAGGAAGAAGCGCTGCACGCGCAAGTCATGCATACCTGGCATGTAGAACGCAAGCGCCTGGCCAGCGACAAGGATAACCTCGACTGGGCGCTGAAAAATGGCCTGGACAAGGCTGCCTTCGAAGGCGCCTACCAGTCGTTTGGCGTGCAAACCAGGCTGAAAAACCTGCCGCGACTGGCCGCCAGCTACCAGGTCGACAGCACGCCCACCCTGATCGTGGGCGGGCGCTATTTGACCAATCCGTCGATGGTGGCCGGCGCCAACCCGGCCTTGCCGCGCCAGGGCGTCGATCAGGCGACCCTGCAAGTGGTGCAGGCGCTGGTGGCCAAGGCGAAGCTGGCGAAGTAACTCAGCCGATCAAGCCGCGCAGCCCGCTGGCCCGCTGCGTGCGGCGCAGAATCGCGTCGAACAGCACGGCCTGCGTGGGCGAGACGAGGGTAAAGAAGTCGCGCGCGCGCGTGATGCCCGTGTAGACCAGTTCGCGCGCCAGCATGGCGCCACCTTCCTGCGGCAGCACCAGCACCGTGTGACGAAATTCCGAGCCCTGCGACTTGTGCACGGTCATGGCGAATGCCGTCTCCACATGGCGCAAACGCGTGGCCAGCACACTGCGCACGTTCTCGCCTTCCAGGAAGTACACGCGCAATGATCCCGGCCGCGCCGGGTCGCGCAAGGTCAGGCCGATGTCGCCATTGAACACGCCCGTGCCGTAGTCGTTACGCGTGACCATCACGGGACGCCCCACATACCATTCGCTGCGGCGTATCAAGCCTTCCTTTTCCAGCCGCAGCTCGATGGCCGTGTTCAGGCCGGCCACGCCCCATTCTCCCTCGCGCACGGCGCACAGGATGCGGAATGCTTCAAACGCGTGCAGCACGGCGCGCACCCAGTCGTCATGCTGCGCGTACGCGGCCTCGCCGGCATTCACCAGTTGCAGATACGGCTGATACCCGCCCGGCGCGTCAAGCCGTCCGCGCAAGGCCAGGCGCAGCACGTCTTCCTGCTGCGCCAGCACCGTCCACGCCAGCTGGCCACCGCTGTCGCCGGCGAAGCAGGCCCTGGCCAGATCGGGCCTGCCGCCATTCACGGCCAGCGCCAGTTCGCCGATCGGGCCGCTGAAACGGTGGCTGTGGCGCAGCATCACCGTCTGCTGCGCCAGCGCGCCGGCCGCTCCCGCAAAGTCGGGCGGGATGGCCACGCCGCTGGCCGCCTGCGCATACGCGATGGTGGCGTCCGTATAGCCGCCCGCCTGCGCGTCATGACACAAGTCACCGAGCACGGCGCCCGCTTCCACGGACGCCAGTTGATCCTTGTCGCCCAGCAGGATCAGGATCGCCGTGGGCGGCAAGGCGTCAAGCACGGACGCCATCATTTCCAGATGCACCATCGACGCTTCATCGACGATCAGCACGTCGACGTCGAGCGGATTGCCCGCGTGATGGGCAAAGGCGCGCGTATCGGGCCGCGCGCCCAGCAAGCTATGCAGGGTGCGGGCCGCGCCCATGCGCCGCGCCAGTTCCAGCAAGGGCAGCGCTTCCCCGACCTTTTTCGCCAAGCCGCTCAAGGCCTTGTCGATCGACTGTTTTAAACGCGCGGCCGCCTTGCCCGTGGGCGCGGCCAGCGCGATGCGCAGCTGCTCCGGCTGCGGCGAGACGGCAAACAGCAAGGTGAGCAAACTGGCTACCGTGTACGTCTTGCCCGTCCCCGGCCCGCCTGTGATGATGGCCACCTTGCCGCGCAGGGCGATGGCGCACGCCACCTTTTGCCAGTCCGGGCCACCATCCTGCGTGGGCAGGTCGAACAGGATGTCGAGCCATTGCCGCACCTGCGCCAGCGGCGGATTCGTCAAATCCTGTGCGCGCGCGGCGATTTTTTCGCCCACCAGGCTCTCATCGCGCCAGTAGCGGCGCAAATACAGGCGGTCGCCATCGAGCACCAGCGGCTGTTTCACGTCGAGCGCACCCACCTGCCACACCTGCGGCGCGCCGGCCAGCAGCGCGCGCCAGCCAGCGACGCTGTCCGGCAGCGGACCGGAAACGGCCAGCACGCCATGCCACAATTCCTCGCTCCAGCCCAGCAACTGCGACGGTTCGCCAGACAGGTCAGCGAGCATCAGACAGCTATGCCCCCGCCCTTCCAGCTCGGACAGCACCACGCAGGCCACTGCCACGGCGGACGCATGCGGCGCCTGCTCGTCCAGACTGGCGATGAAGCGGGCAAAGGCGGCGCTCAGGCGGCGCAGATGGCCCGCTTCGGCGACGCCGTCTACATGGGTAAACAGGGCGTCCAGGGCCACGTCATGGTTCATGCTATTTCCACTTCTTCTGACAATAATTGATCGAGGCCGTCCAGCAGTTCCAGCTGCGGCGCCAGCCAGTAGCAGCCATGCGTGTCCGCATTCGCTATGCCGCGCAGGAACAGGAAGATGGCGCCGCCCAGGTGCTCGGCCGGGTCATACGCGTCGCCCATGCGGCTTTTCAGCAGCCGGTGCAGGGCCAGCATGTAGATGGCGCCCTGGATATCGTAGCGGTGCTGCGCCATGCCGGCCGCCAGTGCCTGCGTGTGGTAGGCGGCGTCGTTGGCGCCCAGCGCATTCGACTTGTAGTCGAGCACCCAGTAGCGGCCATCTTGTTCGATGACCAGGTCGGCAAAGCCTTTCAGCATGCCGTGCAGCTGGCGCCGCGGCAGCACGGGACGCGGCGCGCCATCGAGCAGCAAGCGCGTGCACAGCTGATCGAGCGCCCCCGTCGACAAATGCTCGCTGGGGAACCAGAACTCCATCTCGGACAGGGTGCTGTCCAACTGCGACAGCGAGGCATCGAGCAGCGGCAGCGGCGTGATGGCGATTTCCCTGAGCCAGGCGATGGCGTCTTCCTGGCGGTGGCCCCAGCCGGCCCGCTCGCAGCGCGCGGCCAGGCGGGTGTCAAAGTTTTCATCGTTGACGCAGTCAAAACCTTCGCCGCCCATCCATTCGAGCTGCTCGTGCAGGAAATTGCCGGGCACGGAACCGCGTGGAAAACGGTGCCACGGCGCGTCGCCCATGTGCAGCGGCGAGGCCACGGCCACCGCCGTGCCGTCTTCCAGCAAGGTTTCTTCCAGCGCCCGCTGCGGCACGTGCGCGGCCGTCACGGCGCCGATCTGGCGCGTCAGCGACGTGAAGCTGCCCACCGACCAGTCGCGCTCGAACTCGCCCACGAACACGGGCGCGGGCCGCAACGCGGGCCGCCGCTCGACGCGGTCCAGCACCGTGCAGGCATCGGGCTGCGCCAAAGAACCCACGTAGATGGCGTCGCAACTGCCCGCCACCTGCTGCCAGCGCAGCAGCAGCTGGTCGAACGGCAGCTTGTCGCCGCCCGTCAGCAGGTAGCCGAGCGCCGATTCGTGCAAGGTGTTCTCGCCCGCCTTGCGCGCCGCCTGGGCGGCCACGCCCAGCCACAGGAAGTGGCGCGCGCGCGTCAGCGCCACGTACAGCAGGCGCAAATCTTCCTCGATGCGCGCCTCTTCGACCTCCGCCATGGCCTCGTCGGACAGCGACAAGTCGAGGCGGCGTTCGCCATCCTCGCCCGCATACTCGAAGAAGCTGCGGTTGCGCTTGTCCACCTTGCGCGCCGTGACGGCGAACGGCAGATACACGAGCGGGTATTCGAGTCCTTTCGACTTGTGCACCGTGATGACTTTCACCAGCTCCGCATCGCTTTCCAGGCGCAGCACGCGCTCGTCGCCGCCCTCGCCTTCGCCGGCGATCTGCTCGGCCAGCCAGCGTATCAGCGCCTGCTCGCCATCGAGCTGGCGGCTGGCCGATTGCAGCAATTCGGCCAGATGCAGCAGATTCGTCAAGCGCCGCTCGCCGCCCGTCTGCTGCAGCAGCATGGCGGGCAACTGCAGTTCGTGGATGAAGCGGCGCAGCATGGCCAGCACGCCCTGGCGCTGCCAGATCACATGCAAGGCCTTCAGTTGCTCGACCCGGCGCTCCCATTCCAGCTCATCGCTCGACAGGCGCGCCAGTTCGCCCAGCGACAGGCCGATGGTGCGCGTGGCAAAGGCGGCGCGCGCCAGCCCCCCGTCGAGCGGGTTGGCCAGCGCCGCCAGCCAGCGCAGCACGTCTTGCGCTTCCTCGCTATCGACGACGGAATCCTTGTCGGACAGGTAGACGCTGGCGACCCGGCGGCGCGCCAGCGCGCGGCGGATGGCCGCCGCCTCCTTGCGGTCGCGCACGAGGATGGCGACATCGGCCGGCTGCAAGCGCACAAAACCATCGGGGCCATCGAAACCAGCTTGTGCATCGCCCAGCATGGCGACGATGTGTTCGGCGCAGTGCTGCGCGAAATACTCGCGGTAGCTGTCGCCGCGCAGCCCTTCATCGCTGGCGCAGGCGGCCAGCAGCGCCGGCAGCGGGCCGCTGGCGTTCACCAGGTGCTCGGCGCGGCCCTTGGCGTCGACGGCCTCGAACGGCAGCGGATTCTCGCCCCCTTGACGGTAGCGGAAGGCGCCAAGCGGCACCTCGTCGCGCTCGGCGTGCAGGAACAGCTGGTTGACGGCCGCCACCAGCGGCGCCGTGGAGCGGTAGTTGGTACCCAGCTGGTAGTGGCGCCCGGTTGTCGCGCGGCGCGCCGCCAGGTAGCTCTGAATGTCGGCGCCGCGAAAGCCGTAGATCGACTGTTTCGGGTCGCCGATCAGGAACAGGCCCAGGGCCGGATCGTTGTCGGCGATGCGGTACAGCAGGTTGAAAATCCGGTACTGGGCCGGCGCCGTATCCTGGAATTCATCGACCATGGCCAGCGGATACTGGTCGATGATGCGCTGGCGCAGTGCAGTGCCGTTCTCGCCAGCCAGCGCGTCGTGCAATCGCTGCAGCATGTCGGCAAAGCCGAACTGGCGCGACTGGCGCTTCAACTGATCCATGCGCCGCGCGATGGCCGCCGCCGCATGCAGGTGCAGCTTGTGCGCCAGCGGCGTGATACCCGCCAGGGCGATCCCCAGCGCCTCCGTATGCTCGAAGCATTCGGGCACCTGCGCCGTGAAACTCTTGGCAAACGCATCCTCGATACCGAACGGCGTCAATCTCTCCCACGCCTTGGCCGTGATGGCCGGCAGCAGCAAGAGCGGATCCTGCGCCCACTTGCGCAGGCCGTCGAACCACTTCGCCAGGTTCTCCGGCTTCATCTTGACGCCGTTAAAACACTTGGGATTGGCGGCGCGGTGGTCGTTGATCCACACGGCCATCTGCTCCACGCGCTCGACCCAGCCCGCCTTCAGGGTGGCCAGCTGGGCGGCCAGCGCCCGCTGTTCGCGCGCGATCAGCATGGATAACGGTTCTTCGTCCGCCATGCCCATGATGTCGGCGCGGCGCGCCAGCTCGCGCGCGCCCTTCTTCAGCGCCCTCACGTCGGGCCAGCAGGCCAGCAGCACGTCGAGCGCCTGCGGCGGCAAGGGATAGACTTGCTGGCGCCAGTAATCGTGGGCGGCATCCTCGAACAGCGCTTGCTCGTCGCTGACCAGTTCTTCGTCGAACAGGCTGCCGCTGTCGAACGCATGCTCGCGCAGCATGCGCTGGCACCACGCGTCGATGGTGAAAATGGCCGCTTCATCCATCGTCTCGGCAGCCAGCATCAGCCGGTGCGCGGCCTTTTGCCGTTCGCTCTCGTCCGGATAGGACTCGAGCAAGGCGTCGAGAAACGGGTCGCTGCCGCCAGACTCGTGGCGGAAATATGCGGCCGCCTCGATCAGGCGCTCGCGCACGCGGTTCGACAATTCGCGCGTGGCGGCGCGGGTAAACGTCATCACCAAAATGTCGGCCGGCAGCAGGGGACGGGTAAAAGCCGTGCCTTCGCCGCCGTGGCCCACGCCGTGACCAAGTACTAGCCGCACGTACAGCGCGGCGATGGTCCAGGTCTTGCCGGTGCCGGCGGACGCCTCGATCAGGCGCGAGCCGTGCAGCGGGAACGCCAGGGGGTTGAGCAGATGGCTCGTCATTGTTCTTCTCCCGCGCCATCATCGGGCGCGCTGATCGGGTCTATCGTGATGTGCTGCTGCAGCCAGTCGGCCAGCGGGCCATACAGCTCGCACGTGCAGTCTTCCCATGCTTCCTCCGCGGCCAGCGCGGAAAACTCGGGCCACAGGCGCGCCAGGCACAGTTCTTCGCGCTCGCCAGACAGTTCAAAACCGCCATCGTAGACGGCGCGCGGGTCGCCTTGCTGCACCAGCGCCAGGCCCGTCTTGCAGGCCGTCGGCAGCGGATGGTTCATGCCTTCGCGCCACAGCGCCAGCAAGGTGGCCAGCGCCTCGCGTGAGCTGGCCGGGTCGAGCGGCGCCATACTGACGATGGCGTCGCGCGCCACCAGATAGCCGGTGACGGGAAAGCCGAGGGCGGCGGCGGCCAGCTGGCGCAGCCACATCAGCATCAGCTTGTCGCCGCGCGCCAGGCCGCTCTTGTCCGTCACCTTCGAGGAAATCTGCATCAGCCAGGCCGTCTCCTGCCCGTTGCTGCACAATTTATCGAGCCAGTCGTCGATCTGCAGCTCACCGAAGGGCAAATTGATGGCGCGCTTGTCGGCCGCCAGCGGGAACGAGGCGCGCAAGGACAGCCACGCGCTGCGCACGGGCACCAGCGCCTCGACCAGCTGCGCCTGCACCTGCCGGCCGATCAGGCCGATGGGCAGCACGCCTTCGCGCGCCAGCTTTTTCGCGCGTACTTCCAGGCTGGCGCGCACGTCGTCCAAGGCTTCCACGGCGCCGCCGTCGTCGAGCATGGTGTCTTCCAGCAGATAGCGTTCGAGCGCATTCAGGCCGAACGGCTCTTCATCCTCGCCCAGCATGGCCGCGTCGGCAAAATACACGCTCAGGCGGCGGCGGAAAAAGTATTTGACGGGCTGGCGCAAAAAGCTGGCCAGTTCGCCCAGTTTCAAACGCGTACCGGGATCGAGCTCGTAAGGACCCAGCGGCAGCACGGCGGCCTGCGCATCGGCATCGGTATGCACCACGCGCCACTCGCGCGCATAGGTCAGCAAACCGTCGGCCTCGAAATAGCGGCGGCTGAACGGCTGCAGCGCATGCTCGGTCGTCAGCGAGACCAGGTGGCGGTCCAGCGACCAGCCGGCGGCCAGGTAATCGCGCAACTGCGACACGAGGACGGAAGGCGGCTGCTCGGAATTGTCGCGCACATTGCGCCCCACCCAGCTCACGTACAGCTTGTCGCGCGCGGCCAGCAAGGCTTCGAGCATCAGGTAGCGGTCATCGTCGCGGCGCGAGCGGTCGCCCGGGCGCGCCATGCCGGGCAATGCCAGCAAGTCGAAATCGGCCTTTTGCGCGCGGCGCGGGAAGTCGCCATCGTTCATGCCCAGCAGGCACACGACGCGGAATGGCACGGCGCGCATCGGCATCAGGGTGCAGAAGGTCACACCGCCGGAGACGAATTGATGGTTCAGGGTCGGCTCGTCCAGCGCACCCAGCCACGCCACGCGCAGCACGGACAGCGGCACCTGCTCGACAAATCCCGCGTGTTCGCAGGTTTCCAGCCAGCCCTGCAAAGCGCCTTCCAGCTGCGCCAGGGTCAGGCGGTCGCCTTCGTCGTCGGCATCAAAGAAGGCGGCCAGCAGTGCGCGCGCCTGCACGCCCCACTCGGCCGGCGTGCGCGCGCTGGCCAGCACGCCGCGCCAGTGCAGCAGCGCCTCGACCAGCTGCGCCAAAGAGCCCGCCAGCGCCGCATCGAGGCCGCCCACCTCCGCATACGGCTCGATGCCGCCAAAGCTGGCGCCACTGCCGCTGGCGTAGCCAAGCAGCATGCGCCGCACGCCGAAGATCCACGCATTCTGCTCGCCGGCAGCCCCCAATCCCAGGCCGGCGCGGTGTTGCTGGTCCAGGCCCCAGCGCACGCCCGCCCCTTCGATCCAGGCGCCCAGGGTGGCCAGGTCGTCCGGCTGCAGGCCAAAGCGGGTGGCCAGGGCCGGCACGTCGAGCAGGTCGCGCACTTCGCTCTGGCGGCAGCGCTGCTGCGGCAGCTGCAGCAGCCACTCGAGCGCGACGAGCAGCGGATTGACGCTGCGGTCCTTCACGTCGCCGATCTCGAACGGGATGAAACGCTCGTCGTTGCGCCGGTACTGGCCGAAGACGGCGTGGATGGCGGCCGTGAACGTGTCGATGTCGGGCACCATTACCACTACGTCGCGCGGGCGCAAGCCCGTCTCGGCGCTGTGTGCGAACATGGCCAGCAGCTGGTCGTGCAGCACTTCCACTTCGCGCTGCACGCTGTGCGCCACGTGAAATTCGATCGAGCGGTCGCCTGCCTCGGGCGGTGTCTGCTCGTGTTCGGCCAGCGGGCGCAGTTCGCGGATGGCCACCTGCACCTGCTGCAGCAAGGTCTCGCCCACCTCCTCGCCAAACAGGTCGATGCGCAGGCTGTCGTCGCGCCCTTCGGCTTGCGCGTGTTCGTCGAATTCGTCGAGCATGCGGATGAAATCGCGTCCTTGCCTGCCCCAGCTGGCCAGCAGCGGGTGGCTGTGCGCATGCAGTTCTTCCAGCGGAATCCCGGCCAGGTCGGTGCCGTTGCGCTGCCGCTGGCGTTTGTTTTGCGCGCGCAGCAAGTCGCGCCCGTCGATGATGTCGCCCCAGTAGAACTGGCACGGATTCGGCACGGCCAGCACCACCTGCGTGTGGCGCGCCAGCGCGGCCAGCGCCTGCAAGGTTTGATATGGCAAGGCCGACACGCCGAACAGCACCACCCGGCGCGGCAGCTTGCCGGCAGGCGCATCACCGGCGGCAATCGCCGCCAGAAAGGCGTCGTGGATGTCGGCGCGGCCCGTGTCGCGCTCGAAGGCCTCGACGTCGGCCGCCACGGCGCGCCACAACTGCGCCTGCCAGCGCTGGTCTTCCTTCAAGACGACCGCTTCGCCGCGCGCCGTGCGCAACTGGTCGCGCCCCGCCGCCCAGTCGGCCAGCCAGTCGGCGCGGTAGACCTGGTACTGGTCGAACAAGTCGGCCAGGCGCTCGGCCAGCTGCAGCCGGCGTTCGCTATCGCCATCGGCAAGGAAGTAGCGCAGCGGCTCAAACACCGGGTCGGCCAGCAGCGACGGCAACAGACGCATCAAGCGCCACGTCAGCGGGGATTTGTCGAACGGCGACACGCGCGGAACGCGCTCGCGCCCCAGCATGCCGCGGTAGCTTTCCCACAGCAGGCGCGCCGGCAGCGCGATGCGCGTGGCGGCGCACACACCCATCTCCTCGGCCAGGGCGATCTTCAGCCATTCGGCCACGCCGTTCGACTGCACCAGGAAAATATCCGTTTCCAGGGGTGCCAGCGGATGCTGGCGCAGCCACTGGAAGACGGCGGCGCGCAGCTGTTCCAGCTGGTTGCCATGCAGGATGAGGAGGCCGGGCGTGACGGGAGTATGCATGCTGATCCGATGGGTTGCCGCGCCTGCGGCCGGGTGGCCGCAGGCGTCAAACGCATATTATCGCCGCTGCCTGCGTCAGGGAGTGTCGCTGGCGGCAAATTCCAGGGAAATTTGTTCCGCCACCTGCGCCAGCGCCGGCCTCAGGGCCGTCAGCAGGGTGCGCGCCTGCTGCAGGTCGCCGCCCACGCGCAAGCCTTCGATCGACGTGCACAGGCCGGCAAAGGCATGCGCGCCCACGGCCAGCGCCGACGATTTGCTGCGGTGGCCCAGGTCGGCCAGTCGCCCCAGGTCTTCCAGCGCCATGGCCTGCTCCATTTCGGCGATGCCGTCGCGCGCCGTGTCGAGAAACAGCTGCGTGTACTTGCGCATCTTCGCGGCGTCATTGCTGAACGTGAGCGCCAGGGTGCCCAGGTCGAGGATGGCCGTATCGCGCGATTCCGGCGCGGCGCCCGCTGGCGGCGCTGTCGGCGCCGCCAGCCTGTCGCTTGCGCGCATGCGGCCGATGTTGCCGATGCCGCCGCGCAGCCGGAACCATTTCGCCAGCAGGCGAAACAGCAGATTCGGGGCGATCGGCTTGGTCACGAATTCATCCATGCCCGCCGCCAGGCAGCGGGCGCGGTCTTCGCTGCCCGCGTTGGCCGTCATGGCGATCACCAGCAGGCCGGCAAGCTGCGGGTCGGCGCGGATGCGGCGCGTCGCCTCGAAGCCATCCATCTCCGGCATCTGCACGTCCATCAGCACGCAGTCGTAGCGCTGGTGCGCCAGCAATTCCAGCGCTTCGCGGCCATTGCAGGCGACGCAGACGGTGGCGCCGGCGTCTTCCAGCAATTCGCAGCCCACCTGCTGGCTGAAAACGTTATCCTCCACCAGCAGGATGGACGCGCCGCGTATCACCCCCAGTACTTCCGGCTCGACTTCGGCGATGCGCTCGTCGGCCGCCTGCGCGCTTTTCTCCAGGCGCGCGGTGAACCAGAAGGTGCTGCCCAGGCCCGGCTGGCTGTACACGCCCACCTTGCCGCCCATGAGCTCGACCAGCTGCTTGCTGATCACCAGTCCCAGGCCGCTGCCGCCATATTTGCGCGTGGTCGACGGGTCGGCCTGGTGGAAGGAGCGGAACAGCTGCGCCACCTCTTCCTGGTTCATGCCGATGCCGCGGTCCTGCACCTCGAAGCGCAGCATGCTGTGGCTGCCCCGCTCCTCGGACTGGCGCACGCGCACGAAGATGCTGCCATTGTCGGAAAACTTGATGGCGTTGCTGGTCAGGTTCAGCAAGACCTGTTCCAGGCGCAGCGGGTCGCCACGCCAGCGCTGCGACAGCTCCGGCGCGATATCGAACTGCAGCGCCAGGCCCTTGACGGCGGCCGCGTCGCCAAGCTGGCTGGCGATGTTCGCCAGCAGGGTATCGAGACGGAAGTCCAGCACTTCCAGTTCCAGCTTGCCCGCCTCGATCTTGGAAAAATCGAGGATGTCGTTGATCAGGCCCAGCAAATGCTGGCCCGAATGGAAGATTTTTTGCAGGTAGTCGCGCTGGCGCGCGTCGGCCACCGATTTCAGCGCCAGGTGCGCCATGCCGATGATGCTGTTCATCGGCGTGCGGATTTCATGGCTCATGTTCGACAGGAAGTCGCTCTTGGCCTGGCTGGCCGCGTCGGCCTGCTCCTTCAGGCGGTGCAGTTCCGTCACGTCGGTGGACAGGCCGATCAGGCCCGTGACGGGACCGGGCAAGCCCAGCGGCACCTTCACGCTCCACAAATGATGCACCTGGCCCTGCGCATCGACGAAGCGCTCCTCGCCGACGAACTTGGCGCCGCTGTCGAACACCTGGCGCTCCGTGCGCTGCGCGGATGCGGCCGCATCGCCGAGCATCAATTCGCCATCCTGGCGGCCGATCAGCTGCTCCGCCGGACGGCCCAGTATCTTCGCCGTGCGCGCGTTCACATAGCGGTAGCGCAGGTCGGCATCCTTCATGTAGACGTAGGCGTCGACGCTGTCGAGCACCGTATCGAGCAGGGTGCGCTGCGCCACCGCGTTGCGGCGCGAACGGTACAGGGTAAAGATATAGCCGTAAATGAGCAGGGTGCCGGCCACGCCGACGGCCAGCGCCAGCCATGGAAAATAGCGGTCGAAGGGACTGTACAGCTCCGCCTTGCGCACGCGGAAATGGGCTTTCCACAGGCCTCCCTGGTACGCCACGGGCAGCACCTGGTCGAAATAGCCGGCATCGCTGCCCGGTTGCGGCGGCGCCGCCGCCAGATCGCCGTCATCATTGAACAGCAGGCGGTCCTGCGGCGTGATGCGCAGGACGCCTTGGGCCGGCAGAGGTTCGCCCGCGCTGTACAGGGTCAGGTGCAGCGGTTCCAGAGCGCTGCGTTCGAGCGCGCTGTGCACCAGTTGCGCCACGCCAAAGCCGATGCCGACGGAACCCTGGTAGGCGGCGCGGCGCTCGGCCACGCTGCCCTGCGGCATGCCGTTGCGGTACACGGGCAGGCGCATGCCCAGGCCCACGTGCGCGGGCGGCCCCTTGATCATGATCACCTGGCCCGACGCGCTGACCTCGCCACTGTCGCGCGCCTGCGCCAGCGATTGCGCCACCAGCGGGTTGGCGCCGATATCGACGCCCATGCGTTCGGCCAGCAGGGAATCGGGTTCCAGGTAGGTGAGCACCGTGTGTTCCGGCCGCTCCCCCGCAGGCCGGATGGTGAAGGCGGGGTAGCCGCGCGGCGACAGACTGGTGTCTTTGCGCACGGCCTCGATGAAGGCGGCGCGCTGCGCAGACGGGACGGCCACCGCATAGTTGACCGATTCGATGGCGGGGAACTGGCGCGCGATATCGAGGCCGGCCACGTAATCGTGGAACTGTCGCCGCGTCAGGTGCTCGCTGGTGCGAAACAGGGCTTCGAGGCCGCGCAGCAGGTCGGAATAGCTTTTGACGCGCGTGATCAGGCTATGCTGGGCACTATGCGTGAGATTGTCGAAACGCTGTTCGGCGTCGTCATTGACCGTGCGCGCCGCGCCCGCGTACAGGGCGCCGCCCACCGCCAGGGCCAGCAACAGGCCACCCGCCCAGATCCTGATGCCTGATCCCGCCCCGCCCTTGCTCAAAGTGTGCATTGTCGATCGCTTATTCCGGTTTCCTCGAATGTGCTGCGCTCCGGCCGCCCAGCAAGTACGAGGATACTATCAAAGCTCCTGCCCGACGCGCTTGCGCAAGAAAAAAAGCGCGCACGAGGTTGCACTGGAAAACACCGGGTGCTTAAGCTTCCCGCAGCGCCCCGGCCAGCAAGGCGCCGGCACCATGGTCATCCCAGGCATCGGCGCAGCGCACCACCTCGCCCACGACGATGATGCTGGGGCTGCCCAGGCCGCTGGCCTGCAAGTCGCCGGGCAAGGCGAGCAAAGTGCTGAGCAACTGGCGCTGGGCCGGCAGGCTGGCCGATTGCACCACGGCCACGGGCGTGCCGGGCGCCATGCCGCCGGCCAGCAAGCCGGCCTGGATGGCCGCCACTCGGGCCACGCCCATGTAGATGACGAGGGTCAGGCCGCTTTGCGCCAGGGCCGCCCAGTTCGGCTCGGACACGGCATCCTTGCCGTGACCCGTGACGAAGATGGCGCCCTGGCTCCAGCCGCGGTGCGTCAGCGGCACGCCGATGGCCGTTGGCGCGGCCAGGCCGCTGCTGATGCCGGGGATCACGTCGACGGCCACGCCATGGCCGCGCAGGTAGGCGCGCTCTTCGCCGCCGCGCCCGAACAAATACGGGTCGCCCCCTTTCAGGCGCACCACGTGCAGGCCGGCGCGCGCTTCGGCCAGCATCAGGCGCTCGATGAACGCTTGCGGCGTGGACGCGCAGCCGCCCCGCTTGCCCACCTCGACCACGCGCACGCCTGGTGCCGCATGGGCGAGGATGGCCGGGTTGACGAGGTCGTCGATCAGCACGACGTCGGCCCGCGCGATGGCCTTCACCGCCTTGATCGTCAGCAGGTCCGGGTCGCCGGGCCCGGCGCCGACCAGTGTCACGCTACCACATTGCGTCATGATGCACTCTCCAATCAGAAAAAATGGCCGATGGCAAACGATGCCGCGTACGCTTCCGGCGCGCTGCCGTCCCACACGACGCCGTCGCACAGGGTCGAGCTGCGCATGGGGGCCTTTGGTACGGGCGTGGCCGTCATTTCCGCCGCCTGGCGGTACAGGTCGATGCGGTTGACCTGGCGCGCCACGGCCAGATAATCAGGTTCGTCGCGCAGCAAGCCCCAGCGCCGGTGCTGGGTCATGAACCACATGCCGTCGGACAAATACGGGAAATTCACGGCGCCATCGCCGTAAAACCGCAAACCGTGCGCCTCGTCCCAAGTCTTGCCCAGGCCATCCTGGTAATGGCCGAGGATGCGCGGCGCCAGGGTTTCCTGCGGCGTATGCAGATAAGCGGGCTCGGCCAGGGTGGCCGCCATGGCCAAGCGGTTGGTGTCGCTGGCGTCGATCCAGCGCCCCGCCTCGAGCACGGCGGCGATCAGGGCGCGGCAGCTGTTCGGATGCTGCTGCGCAAACGCGGCGCTGGTACCCAGCACCTTGCCAGGATGGTCGGGCCAGATGGCGCCACTGGTCGCGGCCGTCACACCGACGCCATCGACGATGGCCTTGTAGCCCCACGGTTCGCCAGCGCAAAAGCCATCCATCTGGCCCGCGCGCAAGGCGGCCACCATTTGCGACGGCGGCACCGTCATCACGCGCGCGTCGCGCAGCGGATCGATACCGTGCGCGGCCAGCCAGTACTGCAGCAGCATCGCGTGGTTACCGGTCGGGAAAGTATGCGCAAACGCAAATGGCCGCGATGCGCCGCGCATATGCCGCGCCAGCGATGGTCCATCGTGGGCGCCCTCGCGCGCCAGCGCCGCCGACAGGGTAACGGCCTGGCCGCTGTGATTGAGGTTCATCAGCACGGCCATGTCGTGCTGTTGCCCGCCGATGCCCATCTGCACGCCATACACGAGACCATACAACACGTGGGCAGCGTCGAGCTCGCCGCTGTTCAATTTGTCGCGCACGCCGGCCCACGACATCTCCCGGCTCAGTTCGATCTTGATGCCGTATTTTTCATCGAGGCCCAGCTTAGCCGCCATCACCAGCGAGGCGCAATCGGTCAGCGGCAGATAGCCGATGCGTATCGTCTGTTTTTCCGGATGCAGCGATCGCATCACGTGGGCGCTGCTTGCCACCGGGCTACCCGCTTGCTCTGTCATACTGGATTCCTTTACCTGACCTTGCTGGCAGCATTGCACCAATACAGTGCACTGCACCAATACAGTGCACTGCACCACGATATGTCATAAAACCACGTCATAAAATTGGCATACCCGCTCATCCCAGCAAATCTTCCACGTCGAGGATGCGCTGGGCGATGTCCGCCAGCTTGAGTTTCTTGTTCATGGCCATGCTGCGCAAGCGCTGGTAAGCCTGCTCTTCCGTCAAGCCGTGATGCGTCATCAACAGGCCCTTGGCCCGTTCAATCACCTTGCGTTCCTGCAGCTTGTGCCGCGTGTCGAGCAATTCGGCGCGCAATTTTTCTTCCTGGCGAAAGCGCGCCAGCGCCACGTTCAGCACGGGCTGGATGCGCTCGGCCTGCAAGCCGGCCACGATATAGGCGGATACGCCGGCCGCCATGGCCGCGTCGATGCTGGCCGTGGCGCCGTCTTCGGTAAACAGGACGATGGGACGGCGCTCGTCGCGCGTGGCGATGACGATGTGCTCGAGCACGTCGCGCGCGTCCGAATCGGCGTCGATGATGATAAGGTCAGGCTGCAGTTGCGCGATGCGCTCGGGAAGGTAGAGGTCGGCTGGCAGCGAGGCGACGATGTCGAAACCCGATTCCAGCAAACCGATGCGCAAGGCATTGCCGCGCTGCACCTGGGCAGCCAGGGCCGCGTTCTCGTGCACGCCGTGCTCGACGATGGTGTTGACGACAACGATGCGCAAAGGCTGGGTACGGCTGGACGTCATGGGAGCGATCTGCAATGGCTAAACACAACCATTGCAGTAAGCAAGAAGCGAACCAGCCGGATTTACATGGGCTTTACTTCAGGGTCGGCATGGCAAACTCGGCGCCAGCCGCCGTCGAGGCGGGCCAGCGCTGCGTCACGGCCTTTTGTTTCGTATAGAAACGCACGGATTCCGGGCCATGCGCATGGTGGTCGCCAAACAGGCTGCGCTTCCAGCCGCCGAAACTGTGGAAGGCCATCGGCACGGGGATCGGCACGTTGACTCCCACCATGCCGACCTGCACCCGGTGCGTGTATTCGCGCGCCGTATTGCCGTCGCGCGTGTAGATGGCCGTGCCGTTGCCATATTCATGCGCATTGACCAGGTCCAGCGCCGTGGCGAAATCGGGTACACGCACGATGCACAGCACGGGGCCGAAGATTTCCTCTTTATAAATCGTCATTTCCGGCGTCACATGGTCGAACAGGCTGCCGCCAAGGAAGAAGCCTTGTTCATGGCCGGGCAGCACGAAACCGCGCCCGTCGGCCACCAGCTTGGCACCCTCTTCCACCCCCTTGGCGATATAGCCGGCAATCTTCTCCTTGTGCACTTGCGTCACCACGGGTCCCATCTCGGCCGACATATCCATCCCTTGCGTGATTTTCAGGGCGGCGATGCGCGGCACGAGCGCTTCGACCAGCTGGTCCGCCACATTGCCCACCGCCACGACGACGGATATGGCCATGCAGCGCTCGCCGGCCGAACCAAACGCGGCGCCCATCAGGGCGTCGACCGTCTGGGGAATATCGGCGTCCGGCATGACAACCATATGGTTCTTCGCGCCGCCCAAGGCTTGCACGCGCTTGCCCTGCGCGCAGCCCGTCGCATAAATATACTCGGCAATCGGCGTGGAACCGACAAAACTGACGGCGCGCACGTCCGGGTGGTGCAGCAAGCCGTCCACGGCCTCTTTATCTCCCTGCACCACGTTGAAGACGCCGTCGGGCAAGCCCGCGTCCGTCAGCAGTTGCGCCAGCAGCAAGCTGGCCGACGGATCGCGCTCCGACGGTTTCAAGACGAACGTATTGCCGCAGGCAATCGCCATCGGGAACATCCACATCGGCACCATCACGGGGAAGTTGAAGGGCGTGATGCCGACGCAGACACCGAGCGCCTGGCGGATCGACCAGGCATCGATGCCGCCGGCCACTTGCTCCGAATACTCCCCCTTCATCATTTGCGGGATGCCGCAGGCAAATTCCACCACTTCGATGCCGCGCGTCACTTCGCCTTTCGCATCCGTGAAGACTTTGCCGTGCTCCGCCGTGATCAGGGCGGCCAGTTGATCCGCATGCTCTTCCAGCAATTCCTTGAACTTGAACATGACCCTGGCGCGGCGCAGGGGCGAGGTTTGCGACCAGGCGGGAAACGCTGCGTGGGCGGCGGCCACGGCCGCGTTCAGTTCGGACGGCGTGGCCAGCGACACCTTCGCCGTGACGGCACCCGTGGCGGGATTGAAGACGTCGCTCGTGCGCTCGGAGCGCGAAGCCATGGGGTTGCCACCAATAAAGTGGCCGATCTGTTGCGTTGTCATTGGGATTCCTTTATTTGGTATGCATCAGCCACTCATGGGCCGGGTCGTTCTTGAAATGCCAGACCCGCTTGGGGCCCGCCATCACGTTCAGGTAATAGCCATCGTAGCCATACGGCACGGTCACGGGGTGGTAACCCCTGGGCACCATCACCACGTCGTGGTTTTCCACGGCCATGGCTTCATCGATGGACCGGTCATCCGTGTAGACCCGTTGGTAGGCAAAGCCCTGCTCGGGATTGAGGCGGTGGTAATACGTTTCTTCCAGCGAGCTTTCCAGCGGCACATTGTCGCTGTCGTGCTTGTGCGGTGGATAGCTCGACGAATGACCGGACGGCGTGACCACCTCGACCACCAGCAAGCCGTCCGCTTCTTCCGTCTGTGGCAGGATGTCGCACACATAGCGGGTATTCGCACCCTTGCCGCGCACGGAGCGCGTCATGGTCGATGGCTCGATCAGGCGCGCCGGACGCTGGGTCGTGGCCGGCGCGCTGCACAACGCCACTTCCGCAGCACTCACCGCCGTGATGCTGACCTGTGTTTCCAGCGGCACATACACGGCATACGGCGAGCGTTCTTCGAACACGCTGCTGCGTCCGCCGATGGCTTCCCAGTGCTGCCCGCCCGCCTGCACGGTGACCGTGCCCGTCAGCACGACGATGCACAGTTCGCGCTTGCCCGTCTCCAGGTTCAGGGACTCGCCGGTGGCCAGCCGGTGCGCGACGAAACCGACATGCGTCCAGCCGGCCGACTCGGGCGTCACCTCGACGATCTTGCCGCCGGCCTTGTCCGCTTTGACCAGCAGCGGACTCATGCAGCCTCCCGTTTCAAGCGGGGAATCGCATCGACCAGGCGCGCCAGGTAATCGTGGCCCAGCTTCGCGTATTCGTAGCTGGGGGCGACGGCCGGGTCTTGCTCCGCTTCCACCACCAGCCAGCCCTCATAGCCGTGCAAGTATAGGCGCGTGAGGATGGCCGGGAAGTCGATGCTGCCGTCGCCGGGCACGCTGAAGGCGCCATTGATGACGGCCTGCAGGAAACTCCAATGGCCATTTCTCGCCAGTTTCACCACGTTGGGGCGCACGTCCTTGCAATGCACGTGGCAAATCCGTTCGATGTGTTTGTTGAGCACCGCCAGCGCATCGCCGCCGGCAAACGTGATGTGGCCCGTGTCGAACAGCAAGCCGACCTCGGCTCCCGTCAAGGCCATCAATTGATCCACGTCGGCCGGCGTTTCCACGTAAGCGCCCATGTGGTGGTGATACGCGAGGCGTACGCCGTGCGCCAGCAGATGGGCGGCAAAGGCCGTCAATTTGTTGGCGTATTCCTGCCATTGCTGCTGCGACTGGAAACGGGGGCGCTTATATAAAGGACGCGCTTCGCCCTGGATGGCGTCGGCCACTTCGCCATAGACCATCACCGTGGCGCCGCTGTCGGCCAGCAGGCGCAAGTGCGATGCCACGGCGGCGATTTCCTCTTCCACTGAGCGGTGCGCCAACCGACCCGAATACCAGCCGGAAACACAGGCAAGATTGTATTTCCCTAGCACGGCGTTCAGGGCCGGGGCATCTTTCGGAAACTTGTTGCCCAGTTCAAAGCCCACATAGCCGATCTCGGCGCCTTCCTTCAACGCTGTTTCCAGCGGCGTTTCACCGCCCAGGCTGGGCAAGTCGTCGTTCATCCACGAGATCGGGTTGATGCCGATCTTCACATTCCATGTCGGTGCGTTCATTGTATTTGTCCTTGGCGGTCAAGTTCATAACGGGCGCGCGCAGCTTGCACGCCGGCTTGCGTGGAAACCTCGGGCACGGCCACTTCCCACCAGCAACCGCCCTCTTCGGTCGTGCGCGTGTCATCCGTATTGATGCAGATCAAATACGTGCGGCTGGCTTCCCGGGCGCGCAGCATCGCCTGTTCCAGGTCGACGATATTGGCCACGTGTTCGGACAGCGCCCCCAGCGATTGGGCATGCAGGGCGAAGTCGATACGGGGTGCGCTATCGGGCAACATATTGTTGAACGAAGGATTGCCGCACGCCTGCTGCAGGCGGTTGATGCAGCCATAGCCCCGGTTGTCGAGCACGACGATGATGAGTTTTTTATCGAGCATGACGGAAGTGGCGATTTCCGAATTCATCATCAAGTAACTGCCATCGCCGACCATGACGATGACCTCTGCATCGGGCTTGGCCATCTTGACGCCGAGGCCGCCAGCGATTTCATAGCCCATGCACGAGTAGCCGTATTCCATGTGGTAGCCGCCCGGCGTACTGGTGCGCCACAGCTTGTGCAGTTCGGCCGGCAGAGTCCCTGCCGCGCAGACGACGATGTCGTTGCAGGTGGAATCTGGTGAAGACCGTTGCACGGCGCCGATGACTTCGCCGTCGTACGGCAAGCCGGCCACGTCACGCTTGCCGGTGATGCTTGCGACCGCCACGCGCCACGCGTGGCCCGCCTGCTGCGCCCGGTCCATCCACTGGCCCGCGCTGTTCCAGCTGCCCAGCAGGCGCGACAGGCCTTGCAAGCCCAGCGTCGCATCCGCCTGCACACCGAGGCCACGGCGTTTCAGGGCGTCAAAATGGTTGACGTTCAGGCTCACCAGTTGTGCTTGCGCAAACAGGGAATTCGACCCCGTCGTGAAATCCTGCAGGCGCGTGCCGATGGCCAGCACCACGTCCGCCTCCGCCGCCAGCGCGTTCGCTGCAGGCGAGCCCGTCACGCCGATGGCGCCCAGCTGCAAAGGGTGGTCCCATGGCAAGGAGCTTTTGCCCGCCTGGGTTTCCGCCACGGGAATGCCATGGCGCTCGGCAAACGCCTGCAAGGCGGCGCTGGCCTGGCCGTACAGCACGCCGCCGCCAGCCACGATCAGCGGTTGTTTCGCGTTGTTCAACAACGCTGCCGCCTCTTCCAGTTCCTGCTCGACGGGCGGCACGGCACGGAAACGCACGATGCGCGGCTCAAAGAAATCGGCCGGATAGTCATACGCCATCGTTTGCACGTCTTGCGGCAAAGATAAAGTCACGGGACCGCAGGCAGCCGGGTCCGTCAAGGCGGCAATGGCGCGCGGCAAGGCGGTCAGTAACTGTTCCGGATACACGATGCGGTCAAAGTAGCGCGACAAAGGTTTGAACGCATCGTTGACGGACACGCTGCCATCCGTGGCATCTTCCAGCTGCTGCAGCACCGGGTCCGGCGCGCGCGAGACGAACACGTCGCCCGGCAACAGCAATACCGGCAGGCGGTTCACGTGGGCCAGCGCGGCCGCCGTCAGCAAGTTGGTGGCGCCGGGACCGATGGAGCTGGTCACCGCCATCATGCGCCGGCGCATATGGGCTTTCGCATAGGCAATGGCCGAGTGCGCCATCGCCTGTTCGTTGTGGGCGCGGTAAGTCGGGAAGCTGTCGCGGTACTGGTACAGCGCCTCGCCGATGCCGGCGACATTGCCATGGCCAAAGATGGCGAAGGCGCCGCCGAACAGCGGCTGTCCATCGTCCGTGCGCAAGGCAGCCAGGTAGCGCACGAGGGCCTGGGCCATGGTCAAGCGGATGGTGGCGCTCATGCTGCACGCTCCAGGCGGTTGCGCGTGCGTTGCCACAAGCTAATGAGCTGTTCGAAGTTGGCGCGCACTGCGGCGATCAGGCCCGCATCGTCGAGTTCGCCGGCCAGCCAGCGGCGGCTAGGTTCCTGGAAGATGGTGCGGCCGACCATGAAACCCTTGCAAGTACGGCTGGCACTGGCTTGCTCAAAACTGGCGGCCAGGGCGGTAATCGGCGCGTTCAAGCCCAGCAGCACGACGCCACGGCAATACGGATCGCGCTCGTGTACGAGGGCATCGATGGCTTGCCATTGCTGGGCCGACATGCTTTCCAGCTTCCACCATTCCGGGTAGATACCGAGGTTGTACAGGCGCTTGACGGCGCGCAAGACGGTATCGTCGCCCTGAGGCAAGGCTTCCGACGGTATGACTTCCAGCAACAGTTCGTGACCGCTCACTTGCGCCGCATCGTACAAGGCCTTGATCTGCGCTTCCTGTTCCAGCCGGTTTTCCACGGCATCGTCCGGGTGCAACTGCACCAGGCACTTGATCACATGTTCCTTCGGCCAGCTGAGCAGGTGCGAACCGATGGAACGGCCCCAGTCAAATTGCAGCGGATTCGATCCCGGCAACTCCACGGGACGGCCGATCCACCAGCCCCGCCCCGTCGCATCGTTGAGCGCATCGACGCCATAGCGGCCATCGATCAGCACGCCCGTCTTGCCGGCCAGCTGCAAGGCCGTTTCCGTCTGCGCCACGGCTTGCACCATCAATTGCTTCAGGGCCGAAATACGCGACTCGGGCGCGCCAGTCTGTTGCGCCAGCTCAAAGAATTGCGTGCGATGGTCAAAGGCAAACACGCACAACTCGTCCCACTGCTTGCGCGCCACCGTGGTGCGGTGCAAGCGCGACAAGGTCGCGTCCTGGTCCGGCTGCGTCAGTTTCGCCGCATTGGCGAGGAAATAGTCGAGCTCGACGGGCGACGGCATGGCCGGCGCGCAGCCATGCCGCGACACGACCAGGGCGCCGCAGCCGTTCGCATAGCGGCAGCACGCCTCGTAATCCTCGCCGCGCAGCCAGCCTTTCAGGAAGCCGGACAGAAAAGCGTCGCCCGCACCGAGCACGTTCAGCACTTCCACGCGCACGCCGCAGTAGTTATAGGCGTCATCGAGACTGGCCGGCACCACATTGTCGATGACGGCGCTGCCCAGCGGCCCGCGCTTGACGACCAGGGTGGCCAGGGTGGCGGCCCGTACGGCGCGCAAGGACGCCATGATGTCGGCGCCACCGCCGGCGATCATGAATTCCTCTTCCGTGCCGACGATCAGGTCGAACTGCGGCAGGATCGCCTGCAAGTGTTTGGTGACGCCGTCGTTCGAGACGAAACGCGTTTCGCCATCGGCCTTGCCCGACAAGCCCCACAGCACGGGCCGGTAATCGATGTCGAGCACGGTGCGCACATTGTTCGCGCGGGCCAGTTGCAAGGCTTGCGTGCTGACGGCGTGCATGGCAGACGTGGAGAAATGCGTTCCTGTAATGAGCAAGGCTTTGCTCGACGCAATGAAGGCCGCATCCACCGACGATGCGTCGATGGCCATGTCGGCGCAATTTTCACGGTAGAAAATCAGGGGAAAGGTGTTTTTATCCTTGATGCCCAGCATGACTAATGCCGTCAGGCGGTCGCGGTCGATGCCCACGTGGCTGACGTCGCAGCCCTCCTTCGACAAGGTATCGGTGAGGAAACGGCCCATGTGGTCGTCGCCCACTTTCGACAGCATGGCGGACTTGAGGCCCAGGCGCGCCGTGCCGAAGGCGATGTTCGCCGAGGAACCGCCCAGGTATTTGGCGAAACTGGTCGCGTCTTCCAGCGTGCTGCCGATCTGCTGCGCGTACAGGTCCACCGCCAGGCGACCCAGGCAGATGACGTCCAGCGCGCGGCCCTGGGCAAATTGTGTGGAATTATTCATGGCTATCCTTAAATCGTGACACCGTCGAGTTCACTCATCAGCGTTTGCATTTCCGCACCGCCCGCCATCATGTCGAGTACTTCGTCCTTGGAAACGGTTTCCTTGGTGTAAGTGCCCAGCGACTTGCCCCGGTTCAAGAGGGTGAACGAGTCGCCCACGGGATAGGCATGGTGCACATTGTGGGTAATAAAGATCACGGACAAGCCCCGTTCGCGCGCCTTGTAAATCAGTTTCAGCACATTGAACGACTGCTTCACGCCCAGCGCTGCTGTCGGCTCGTCGAGGATCAGCACGCGCGCGCCGAAGTGGATGGCGCGGGCAATGGCCAGGCATTGCCGTTCACCGCCCGACATGGTGCCCACGGCCTGGTGCGGATCGCGCACCATGATGCCCATCTCGGCCAGCTTGTCGCGCGCCGTGGTAGCCGCGTATTCCATATCCATCACGGGCAGCACGCCGAACATTTTTCGCATCGGTTCGCGGCCCATGAAGAAATTGCGCGCCACGGACAGCAGGGGCACCAACGCCAGATCCTGGTAGACGGTGGCCACGCCCAGGTCGAGCGCCTCTTTCGGCGAATTGAAGCTGACGGGCTTGCCATCGACCAGGTATTGCCCGCTGGTGGGCCGGTGCACGCCGGCCAGGGTCTTGATCAGGGTCGACTTGCCGGCGCCGTTGTCACCGAGCAGGCAATGCACTTCGCCCGGTTTCAAGCGCAGGGTGACGTTTTGCAGCGCGATGACGGAGCCGAAACGTTTGCTGATGTTTTCCAGCGCAAGGATGTATTCGCTCATGGCTTATCTCGCTTCCGTGACACGGGCACGGACAAAGTTATTGAACAGTACCGCGATCAGCAGCATGACGCCGAGGAAGACGCGGAACCAGTCCGAATTGATATTCGTATAAGTAATGCCAATCTGCACCACGCCAAAGATCAGCGCGCCGAAGCAGGCGCCGACGACGGAACCGTAGCCGCCCGTCAGCAAGGCGCCGCCGATGACGGCCGCGATGATGGCTTCGAATTCCTTTTGCATGCCGCGGTCGGCGGCGGCCGAGCCCACGTCAAATACTTGCAGCGTGGCAAACAGGCAGGCGCAGAAGGCGGTGAAGACGAACAGCGATACCTTGATGGTTTTCACGGGCACGCCCACGTTCTTGGCCGCGTTGGCGTCGCCGCCGACGGCGAAGATCCAGTTGCCGATGCGGGTGCGGGCCAGCACAAAGCCGGACACCAGCGCCAGGCCGGCCCACCAGACGATGACCTTGGGGATGCCCTTGACCAGCGGCGCGCCATTGTCGAGCGCCGTGATCCAGCCCGCCTTGGCCATCCAGGCGAACAGCGAGGTGCCCACTTCGCCGTGGAACAGGGTCGTGGCCAGCCAGTCGTCGGCGGCCAGCGCGCCGATGCCGCTGACGATGGTGCGGTTGGCAAACATGATGGACAGGGCCAGGGTCAGGCCGCGCAGGATGAACAGAAAGGCCAGAGTGACGATAAACGACGGCAAGCGCGTCTTGATGACCAGGTAGCCGTTAAGCCAGCCCAGCGCCATCGATCCGGCGAAGGCGAACAGGATGGCGGCCCATACGGGCCAGTGGAAGTAGACGGAAGGAATGGCGATCATCATGCCGGCAAAGCCGATCATGGAACCGATCGACAGGTCGAATTCGCCGGCGATCATCAGCACGCAGGCGCCGATGGCGATGATGCCCAGGTAGGCGGCCACTTGCGCCCAGTTGATCACGCCGTCGAGGTTGAACATGCCAGAGTCGCCGGCCGTCAGGATGAAGAAGGCGAACACCAGGATGGCGCCCGAGATCGAGGCGAATTCCGGGCGGCTGAACAGCCGCTTGAGCCAGCTGACCTGCCCCACGCGCTCATCAACGCCCTGCTTTTGCGGCGGCGTGCCCGAGGCTGCCATGCCACCCTGCTCCACGCTTAATTTCACGGTACTCATGCTATGTCTCCCTTGTTTTATAGCAACCTGCCAGCCTCGACAACAATTCCAGGGCGGCAGGACCCGCGCGCCGGCAAGCTTGGCCTGCGCGCGGGGACTACAACTAAGTATTGATTGAATTGAAAAGCGGGTGCTTAACGGAACTGGCCGGCGTATTTCTCCACCTTGCCGATATTGTCCTTGGTGACATAACCAGGACCGGAACCGATATGGCGCGGGCCATACGATGGTGCCAGACCGTACTCGGCCAGGCGCGCCTTGAATTTGGCGTTATTGATCAGCTTTTCGCGCACCTTGGCCAGATCCGTGGTCTTGTCCTGCTTCATGATGGCCAGCACGGCAACGGGGATATAGCCTTGCAGGTACGGCTGCTGGTCGATGGCGAACTGGATGCTGCCATCCTTGATACCTTTCGAGATGTCATCGGACAGGTCGAACGTGGCGAACCACATCTTGCCCTTCAAACCCATTTTTTCCAGCGCCTTCAGCGAAGCGTGGGCCGAGGTCGGTCCCAACGCCAGCACGGCCTGGGTTTTCGGGTTGTTGCGCAGGAAGGCGCTCAGCTTGCTCTCGATGGTGGTCGGATCTTCGCCCGCATCCAGGGTGGCGGCCTTGAAATCGACGCCGATGGCCTCGGCAAAGCCGCGGCAGCGCTCGAACGACGATGGATTCGTCGCGTAATGGTTGACACAGACGAAGGATTTGATGCCGGCCGCCTTGGCTTTTTCGCCGGCGCCCTTGCCTGCCTCGAATTCAGGCTGGCCCACGTGCATCACCGCGCCCAGCTGCTCGCTTTGCGCCAAAGTGCCGGAGTTGATCGTGACAAACGGAATCTTCTTGGCGGCAACCAGACCCAGCGGTTTTTGCAGCACGCTGAAGTCGGCGATGCTGACGATCACGCCATCGTAGTTGCGGGCTGCCGATTGCTCGACCAGGCGCGCCATATCGGCCAGGTCGCCATTCGGCGGATTGCGGTAGTCAACGGTGACATTGAAGTCTTCACCAGCTTGCTTGACGGAATTTTTGATCGTATTCCACCAGGAATCGGAATCAGGCGCATGGCTGATCAACACGAATTTCTCGCCCGCCGCGTGGCTGGCGCTCATGCCCAGACCCAGTCCCAGGCCGAGGCCCAGCACGGCCAGGCGCTTCAGAAATCCCTTACGCTTATTGCTTTGCATGAATGTCTCCTTGAAGGATTAATTTTTATAGTTGCCAGCTTTTGTCGCGTGTCAGCGGGGCGCCGGAAAACTGGCAAGACCCGATGCACTGCGCACAGCTTAGGCCACAAAAAAGACAAATGCAATAAAATTTTCAAAATAAATTTAAATAGAAAATCATTTCTATTTTCTGGATTCACTCCTATAATTCTCGCCAGAACCAGCCCAAAGGAAACAACATGGCAGCCACCGCCCCCATCGAACAGCTGATGCAGCACATTGCCGCCGAGTACGACAACCTGTCGCGCCAGCTGAAAGTCATCGCCCAATACATCGAGAAGCACCGGGCCAGCCTGATGCTCGAGCGCATCAGCGACATCGCTGCCGCCTGCGAGGTGCAGCCGTCCGCCATCGTGCGCTTCGCGCAGCGCTTCGGCTACACAGGTTTCAGTGAAATGCAGGATGTCTTCCGCCAGGCTTATACGGACCAGGCCGGCGCCACGCCTGACTACCAGCAGCGCATCCGCAAGCTCATTTCCACGCGCGACGCGGCGCTGAGCGCGGGCGACCTGACGCGCGAATTCGTCGGCGCCAGCCGCGCCGGCCTCGACGACCTGGCCGCCGGCCTCGACGACGCCCAGCTGGAAGCAGCCGTCAACCTGCTGCTGAAAGCGGAAAACATCTATGTGATCGGCGTGCGCCGGTCGTTTCCGATCGCCTCCTACATCGCCTACGCGCTGGAACACACGGACAAGCGCGTGCACCTGATTAGCGGACTGGGCGGCATGCACCGCGAACAGATGCGCAGCGTGCGCGAACGCGATGTGGCGATCGCCATCAGTTTCTCGCCTTACGGCAAGGAAACCCAGCAGTGCATCAAAGCGGCGCAAGACAAGGGCGCCAAGGTCCTGGTGATTACCGACAGCAAGCTGGCCCCGCTCGCGCGGGCCGCCGACGCGCTGCTCACCGTCACCGAGGGCAGCGCCTTCGCCTTCCGCTCGCTGACCAGCACCATCTGCCTGTGCCAGGCGCTATTCATCGCACTGGCATACAAATTAGAGCTCGACATCGAAGAAATCCACACCCCAGGAGAACATGATGATTGAAGTAGCGTTGTTCGGCGCCGGACGCATCGGCAAAATCCACGCGGCCAACCTGGCTGCCCAACCCGGCGTGCAGTTCAAGTATGTGGTCGACGTCAACCAGGAAGCGGCCGCCGCGCTGGCGGGCCTGCATGGCGGCAGCAGCGCCACGGTCGAGGCGGCATTGGCCGACCCGGCAGTCAAGGCCGTCGTCATCGCTTCGAGCACGGACACGCACGCGGACCTGATCCTGCGCTCGGCAGCCGCCGGCAAGGCCATCTTTTGCGAAAAACCCGTCGACCTGACCCTCGACCGCGCGCGTGCCTGCGCCGCCGCCGTCAAGGAAGCCAAGGTGCTGTGCATGTTGGGTTTCCAGCGCCGCTATGACCCGACTTTCAATGCCGTCAAGACACGCATCGCAGCGGGCGAAATCGGCACGCCGGAGTTGCTGGTCGTCACCAGCCGCGATCCGGGCCCGCCGCCCGTGAGCTACATCAAGGTCTCGGGCGGCATCTTCAAGGATATGCTAATCCACGATTTCGACATCTTCCGCTGGATACTTGCCGATGAAGCCGTCAGCGTGCACGCCACGGGCAGCTGCCTGGTCGATCCGGCCATCGGCGAGGCGGGCGACCTCGATACGGCCGTCGTCACCATCCGCACGGCCAAGGGACGTTTGTGCCAGATCAATGCCTCGCGCCGCGCCGCCTACGGCTACGACCAGCGTTTTGAGGTGCTGGGCAGTGCCGGCATGCTACAAGCGGGCAACCACAAGCCGACGGAAGTGACGGCGTATGGCTCAGTGAACGTCAGCGTGGACAAGCCGGAAGATTTTTTCCTGGAACGTTATCGCGTGGCTTACGCACAGGAAATGACGCACTTCTTTGACGCCCTCAGCCACGGCACGCCGCTGCGCACCACCGTGCACGATGGCTTGAAGGCACTGGAACTGGCCGAGGCGGCCACGCTGTCCTGGCGCGAACAGCGCGTGGTCACTTTATAAACAAATAATAAAAATATCTGGAGACACCATGTCATCCCCAACATTAAAAGTCGGCATCGTCGGCCTGGGCCGGCTGGGCCAGCGCCACGCCATCAACCTGGCGCAGCGCGTGCCCAACGCCGAAGTCGTGGCCGCCTGCAGCCCCGTGCCGGCCGAACTGGACTGGGCCGCCAGCACGCTCGGCATCACCACCGGCTATGTGGACTACGACGCCCTGCTGGCCCATCCGGGCCTGGACGCCGTGTTTCTCGTCACGCCCACCTCGCTGCATGCGGATCAGATCATCGCCGCCTTGCGCGCAGGCAAGCACGTATTCTGCGAAAAGCCGCTGTCCTTGGACCTGGCCGACTGCCTGAAGGTGGAAGCGGAAGCGGCGCGCCACCCGCAGTTGACCATCATGATCGGCTTCGTGCGCCGTTTCGACGCCAGCTATCACGACGCGCAGCAAAAGATCGCCCAAGGGCTCATCGGCAAGCCGTATCTCGTGCGTTCGCAAACCTGCGACCAGAACGACCCCAGCGGTGCCTTCATGCGTTTCGCCCCCACCAGCGGCGGCATCTTCCTCGATTGCAGCGTGCACGATATCGACCTGGCGCGCTGGCTGCTGGGCAATCCCGTGCCCAAACGCGTGTATGCGAGCGGCACCAACGCCATCCACACGGGCTTGCAGGCCTTCGGCGACGTCGACAACGGGCTGGCAACGGTCGAATTTTCAGATGGCAGCATGGCCAGCTTCATGGCCTCGCGCACCATGGCGCATGGCCATGAAACCCTGACGGAAGTGTTCGGCACGGGCGGCCGCCTGGCCGTGGGCAGCAACCCGCGCCTGAACAGGGTGGAAATCTCGGATGCGCATGGCGTGCGCAACGAATGCACGCCGGATTTCTATGCCCGCTTCGCCGACGCCTTTTTGATCGAGGCGCAGGAGTTCACGGATGCGGCACTGGGCCGGCGCACCTTGTCGCTGACCTTGCACGACGCGACGGAAGCGACGCGCATCGGCCTGGCCATGACGCAAGCGATGCGCGAAGCGCGCCCGGTGGAATTCTAGCCGCGTGCCAAGAACTCAAGCAGCCGGTGCGGGAAATGAACGTTCGGGCTGCCTGGGTTCCACGGCCAGGCGCAAGCCCATGGCATCGAGGATGGCCGTCAAGGTGCTCAGGGACGGATTGCCATCGGGCGACAGGGTGCGGTATAGCTGGGTAGGGTTGAGCTTGGCCGCCTGCGCCACGGCAGGCACGCCGCCAAAGGCGCGCGTCAGCTGGCGCAGCACGGCCAGCAGTTCGCCGTGGTCGCCATCGACGAGGATATTGTTGATCAGTTCAAGGGCGAGATCGGGATCATCGCGGTACAGTTCGGCCATCGCTTCGTCATGCGAGCGGTCTCTTGGTGGTTTGCTCATGACCTGTTTCACGTCCTCTTTCATGTCCTCTCTCCTTCCAATCGTGCCAGCAGGCACAGGCGTATTCGATATCTTTCGACTGCGTGCGTTTGTCGCCACCACACAGCAATAAAATAATCTGGCCGCCGTCGATGGCATAGTAAATACGATAACCGGCGCCCACATCGATGCGCAACTCCCACACGCCGTCGTGGCAAAACTTGTGATCGCCAAAATTGCCGGGCATCATGCGCAGCACGCGTCGCACGATGGCCACCCTGGCCGTATTGTCGCGCTGGCGTTTCAGCCATTCCGTATATAAATCCCTGCCCGATGATGTCAGGTAGTGCCGGATCTCGTACATCATATTCGTCCATAAACGAAGAAAGATCAAGGGGAAAATCACGTGCACGCATAAAAAAGAAGACCACGCCATCTTGCTACCAAACCCGCGCACGCAGTCCGTGAATGCCGGGTTCACTGAGCTACATCAAGATGCGTTTTCCTAATTGTTATAGAGAAATGATGCCTCAAGTCCGTGCTTCACTCCAACCTGTTGCGCTATACAATAAGCGCCTGCCCAACCGCACAATCAGGCCGCCATGACGAACAACGACAGCAACTCCCCACTTCACGCCGATATGGCCGAACGCTACGTCAAGCTGGTCCTGGCCATGGGTCAGCACGATGCCTCGTATGTGGACGCGTATTACGGCCCGCCCGCGTGGCAACAGGAAGCGGTGGCACAGCAACTGAGTTTGAGCGATATCCAGGCCGCGACAGACAAGGCGCTGGCCCTGCTGGCCGGTGAAACTTGCCTGCGCGCCGTCAACCTGCGCAAGCAGTTGCAAGCCGTGCTGGCCAAGGCGGGCATGCTGCAAGGCACACGCCTCGATTTCGATACGGAAAGCACGCGCCTGTACGACGCCGTCTCGCCCCATCACAGCCGCGCATACTATGAAGCACTGATGGCGCAGATCGACGCGCTGCTGCCCGGCGACGGCACGGTCAGCGACCGGGTCAACGCCTTGCGCGCGCAACTCGTCATTCCCGCCGACAAGCTGCGCGCCGTCATGGATGCGGCCATCCGCGCGGGCCGCGAGCGCACCTTGCGCTACATCGCCCTGCCCGAAGGCGAAGATTTTATATTGGAATTCGTCAGCGACAAGCCATGGAGCGGCTACAACTGGTACAAGGGCAACTACCAGAGCGTGATCCAGATCAATACCGACTTGCCCGTGTACATCGATCGCGCCGTCGACCTCGGCTGCCATGAAGCCTATCCGGGCCACCACGTCTACAACGTGCTGCTGGAGCGCGACCTGGTGCGTGGCAAGGGCTGGCTGGAATACTGCATCTATCCGCTGTACTCGCCGCAATCCCTGATCGCCGAAGGCACGGCCAATTACGGCATCGAACTGAGCTTTACGGATGAAGAACGGCTGGCTTTCGAACAACAGGTGCTGTACCCGCTGGCCGGCCTCGACCCGGCGCTGGCGCCCCGCTATGCACAACTCAATGCGCTGCTGGCCAAACTGAGTTACGCCGACAACGACATCGCGCGCCAGTACCTCGAAGGCAGCATCACGCGCGAGGAAGCGCTGGAATGGCTGGTCAACGTGCGCCTGTACCCGGCCGAAAAATCCGCGCAGCGCCTGCAGTTCTACGACGCCATGGGCGCCTATGTCATCAACTACAACCTGGGCCAGGACATGGCGAAAGCCTATGTCGAGCGCCAGGGCGCGACGCGCGCGGAACACTGGGCCGCGTTCCGCGATTTGATGTCTTCGCCGCGCGTGCCCAGCGGCTTGCTCGCCTAGGGCTGCCTGGCTGGCAGCCAGTACAGCGGCAAGGCCACCGCCAGGCATGCCAGCCCCGCCAGCAGCATGGCCAGCTGGAAGCCGGCGGCGAGTGCGGCAACCTGTCCCGACCGCTCCAGCATGGCGGCGGCACGCAAGCTCATCACGCTACCCAGCATGGCCACGCCCAGGGTCATGCCTGCCTGGCGCAAGGCATTCATGATGGCCGACGCCATGGCGCGGCGCGCGCGCCCGTCCTAGCCCGGCTGGACGCCATCCTCGCTGGCGGCGCGGCAGCGGGCGCATGGCCGTTGCCGCAGCCGCGCCTGGCCGCCCTGATGATTTACTCGGCCGTGCATGGCGTGACGGACGACGCCATCGCCGCACGACTGCAGGACAGCAGCGCCTTTGCCGCCGACGTCGCCGACGCCTGCCTGCGCATGCTGGGCCGCTGACGGCGGGCCGCATGAATTGACGCCAGCCTGCGCGGCATCAAGCTGCGGTGCATGGCATCAGCGATACTGTGTCTTTTAGCGAGGATGCAATGCTCCGGATTTTCCACCGTTCCCCTGCCCTGCTGCTGGCATTGGGCTGCCAGTCGGCATTCCTGCCGCCGGCACTGGCACGCGATGCCGCCACGCTGCCCGCCCTGAGCGCGCGCCAGCAGGCGCTGATGTCCACCGTGGTGGGCAGCGCCGCCCATCCGCGCATCCTGCAGGTACGCCTTGATGAACTGCATCCGACCCAGCCGGCCATCGGCTACGACCAGGTGTACTACAAGCTGGGACGCTATGCGGCCGAAGAAAAGCACCTCGCCGACATCGCCAAGCCCAGGAAATTCGCTGACCTGTGCGAAGCCAATGGCCAGCACGACGTCCTGCCCGGCACGGCCAATGTGCCAGGTGCCACCCTGGCCGCGCCACCGGCCGGCTACCGCTGCAAGGCGGCCGTGGGCAGCCGTCCCGACGACATGAAGACCGTCGTCATCGGCCCGCGCGGCATCGTCTACCTGACCGATGGCCACCACACGTTTTCCACCTTCTGGGATGCCGATGGCGGGCGCAATCATCAATTGAAGGTGTGGGTCAAGGTCAGCGACAATTTCAGCGCGCTGGACGAAGCGGCCTTCTGGACCCGCATGCGCGCGGAAAACAAGGTGTGGCTGAAAGATGGGCGCAACCAGGCCATCACGCCGCAGCAACTGCCATCGGCCATCGGCCTCGCAGCGCTGGGCGACGACCCATACCGCTCGCTCGTCTACTTTACGCGCGAGATCGGCTACGAGCCGCCGCAGCACGCCACGGAATTTCTCGAGTTTTACTGGGCCGACTGGCTGCGCCGCAAACCGGCGCCGGATCTGGCGCGGGTCGACCTGCGCGACCCCGCCGCGTATGCCAATGCCATCCTGCTGGCCGCGCAGGCGATGGTGGCGCTGCAACCCGGCGACAGCGTCAGCGACGGCAAGCGCGCGGCGGACCTGGGCGCGCTGCGGGAAGTCAACCGGGAAGAGTTCGATGAGCTGATCGACGACAAGGGTAAGCTGCGCCAGTCCATCATGTACAAGAAATCGCTGGCACGATAACCACGGTGGCGTAAACGACAACGGCCCGCCTGTCATGCGACAAGCGGGCCGTTTTCTATTGCAGGTACCGCTTAGGCGATGCGTTCGCCGTTGGCCGGGTCAAACATGGCCGCTTTCGACAGGTTGAACGACAGTTGCATGGTCTGCCCCGGCAGCACGGCTTCGCGCGGATGCGTGCGGCAAGTGACGGCGGCGCCGTTCAGGCGCGTCGTCAGCAGGGTGTCGGGGCCGGTCGGCTCGACCAGGTCGATCAAACAACCGAGTTCCTGGCCCACGTCGCCGTGCGCGCTGCTCATGTCCGTGATCTGCTCCGGACGCACGCCCAGGACCACGTCGCGACCCGCATAGCTGCGCAGCTTGTCGGCCGCGAACGGCAGGGCCAGACGCAGGCTCTTGCCCGCGTTCTCGATGGCGACAAACACCTCGTTGCCCTCGATGACAGGCTTGACGGTAATAAAATTCATCGACGGCGAGCCGATGAAACCGGCCACGAACAGGTTGGCCGGGTTGTCGTAGATTTCCTGCGGCGTGCCCAGTTGCTGCACCACCCCATCCTTCATGACGGCGATCAGGTCGCCCATGGTCATCGCCTCGATCTGGTCATGCGTGACGTAGACGATGGTGGCCTTCAGGCGCTGGTGCAGCAGCTTGATCTCGGCGCGCATTTCCACGCGCAGCTTGGCGTCCAGGTTCGACAGCGGTTCGTCGAACAGGAACAGCGACGGCTTGCGCGAAATGGCGCGGCCCATGGCCACGCGCTGGCGCTGGCCGCCCGACAGCTGCGCCGGACGGCGGTCCAGCAAGTGCGTGATCTGCAGGGTTTCGGCGACGCGCGCGACGATTTCCTGCTGCTCCGCCTTCGGCACTTTTTTCACGTTCAAACCGAACGCGATGTTTTCGCGCACCGTCATCGACGGGTACAGCGCATACGACTGGAACACCATGGCGATGTCGCGGTCTTTCGGCGGCAGGTCGTTGACGACCTTGCCGTCGATGAGGATTTCGCCGGACGTGACGCTTTCCAGGCCGGCCACCATGTTGAGCAAGGTCGACTTGCCGGAGCCGGAGCCGCCGACGAGGATCAGGAACTGGCCATCCTTGATCTCGATGTCGATGCCTTTCAAGACTTCGACGCCATTCGTGTACACCTTGCGGATGCTGCGTATCGATAAACTGGACATATTCTTTCCTTAACCTTTGACTGCGCCTGCGGTCAGACCGCGCACAAAATAACGGCCTGCGACCAGATAGACCAGCAGGGTCGGCAGCGCGGCAATCACCGCGGCAGCCATGTTGACGTTGTATTCCTTCACGCCCGTGGACGTGTTGACCAGGTTGTTCAAGCCCACCGTGATCGGCTGCGAATCGCCGCTGGCGAAGACGATGCCGAACAGGAAGTCGTTCCAGATCTGCGTGAATTGCCAGATGATGCAGACGACGAAAATCGGACCCGAAATCGGCAGCACGATCTTGCGGAAGATCAGGAAGAAGCCGGCGCCGTCGATGCGCGCCGCCTTGATCAGTTCTTCCGGCACACCGATATAGTAATTGCGGAAGAACAGGGTCGTGAACGCCGTGCCATACACCACGTGCACGAAGACGAGGCCCGTGGTGGTATTGGCCAGGCCGAATTCGCCCAGCAAGCGCGCCATCGGCAGGATCACCACCTGGAAAGGAATGAAGCAGCCCACCAGCAAGGCGGCAAACAGGATTTCCGAACCGCGGAAGCGCCAGTGCGCGAACACATAGCCGTTGAAGGCGCCCAGGAAGGTCGAGATCAGCACGGCGGGAATCACCATCTTGATCGAGTTCCAGAAGAATGGCTGCATGCCGTCGCAGGTAACGCCCGTGCAGGCCGAAGACCAGGCCTTGGCCCAGGAATCGAACTGCCACACGTGCGGCAGTGCCAGCAGGTTGCCGCTGCGGATCTCGTCGAGCGACTTGAACGACGTCGACAGGGTCACGTACAAGGGCACGATGTAATACACCGCGAACAGAATCAGCAGCAGGTATAGCACCACCCGTCCCAGGGTGAGTTTGTTGTTACGTGTAGGTGTGTGTGTCATCTCATCGCCTTTGCGCTGCGCGTTTCCAGGTACATCAGCGGCACGAGCACGGCCACGATGGTGGCCAGCATCATCATTGCCGATGCCGAGCCCAGGCCCAGCTGGCCGCGGGTGAAGGAAAACTGGTACATGAAGATGGCCGGCACGGACGACGAATTGCCAGGGCCGCCAGCCGTCAGTGCGATGACCAGGTCGAAGCTCTTGATGGCGATATGCGCGAGGATCAGCAGCACGCTGAAGAACACGGGACGCATGGCGGGAATCACGATGCGCCAGTAGATCGTCGGCAAGGACGCGCCATCGACTTGCGCCGCCTTGATGATCTCGTCATCGATGCCGCGCAGGCCGGCCAGGAACAGGGCCATGACAAAGCCCGACGACTGCCACACGCCGGCGATCACCACCGTGTAAATGGCCATGTCGGAGTTCACCAGCCAGTCGAAGGTAAACGAGGTCCAGCCCCAGTCGTGCATGACCTTTTCCAGGCCCAGGCTGGGATTGAGCATCCATTTCCAGGCCGTGCCGGTGACGATGAAGGACAGCGCCATCGGATACAGGTAGATGGCGCGCAGCGCGCCTTCGGCGCGGATTTTCTGGTCCAGCAGGATCGCCAGGAACAGGCCGATGGCGATGCTGCAACCGATGAACAGGACACCGAAGATGCCGAGGTTCTTGAGCGAGGTCCACCAGCGCTCATTGTCGAACAGCTCATAGTATTGCACCAGGCCGGCGAACTCGTAGTTCGGCATCAGCCGCGATTCGGTCAGCGATAGCCAACCGGTCAAAAAGATAAAACCATAGACGAATACCAGGCTGGCGATGAGCGTGGGGCCCAACACCATCTGCGGTATCCATCGGTCGAATTGCTTGCGTATGGACATAGGAGAGCCGTAGAGAGAACTGCGTGTGGCGCCGGCCTGGTCGAAGCCAGGGCGGACGCCGGCGATGCATGCAATGCAGCGGGCGCCGGCGAGCGTGCCGGCGCCGTCGTGATTATTTCACTTTTGCCGCTTTGGCCAGGGCTGCAACCGCGTCTTTCGAGCTCATGTTGGTGTTCATGAACTTGGCGATGACGTCGGTCACGGCGCCTTGCGTGGCCGATGGCAGCGCCATGCCGTGGGCGAACGATGGCACCAGGCCGCCGGTCTTGTTGGTGGCGTCCATGTCTTCCATCGATTTCAGGGCGCAAGCGTCAAACTTGTCCTTCGATACGCCGGAACGCACGGGGATCGAACCCTTGTTCAAGTTGAAGATCGACTGGAACTTCGGATTCATGATGGCGTTGGCCAGGGCGATCTGCCCTTTCTTCGCATTTGCATCCTTTTGCGTGAACATGGCAAACGAATCGATGTTGAAGGTGTAGGCCTTGTCCGTGCCAGGCGCTGCCACGCACAGATAGTCCTTGCCAGGCACCTTGCCAGCAGCCGTGAACTCGCCCTTGGCCCAGTCGCCCATAAACTGGAAGCCGGCCTTGTTGTTGATGACCATGGCGGTGGCCAGATTCCAGTCACGGCCGGCCGCATCCTTGTCGATGTAGGTCTTCACCTTGCCCAGGGTGTCGAACACCTTGAGCATGGTCGGGCCGGTCAATTCCTTCTGGTCCAGCTTGAGGATGGCTTTCTTGTAGAACTCCGTGCCGCCCACGCCCAGCGCGACGGATTCAAACACGGTGGCGTCCTGCCAAGGCTGGCCGCCGTGGGCGATCGCGATGCCGCCCGATTTCTTGATCTTCTCGGCCGCGTCGAAGAACGCATCCCAAGTGGTCGGGGTGGTGGCCACGCCGGCTTTTTTCAGCACTTCCGGATTGACCCACATCCAGTTGACGCGATGGACGTTGACGGGAGCGGCAACGTAGTGGCCCTTGTATTTCATGATGTCGGCGACGACTTTCGGCAGCACGGCATCCCATTTGCCTGGAATGGCGGCATCATCGATATTGGCCAGCACGCCTTCAGCGCCCCACTCCTGGATCGATGGGCCCTTGATCTGGGCGGCCGTCGGCGGGTTGCCGGAAATGACGCGGGTTTTCAGCGCGGTCGCGGCGTTTTCGCCAGCGCCACCGGCCACGGCGAAGTCTTTCCAGCCGAAGCCGCTTTCTTTCACGATTTGCTGCAACTGGCCCACGGACTTCGCTTCACCGCCGGAGGTCCAGTAGTGCAACACTTCCACGTCGGTCGCAAACGCGCTGCCGGCAAATGCCAGGGTGGTCAATGCGGCCAGTTGGGTAATCTTGAATTTCAGTTTCATCTCCACATTCCTTTTTTGATCAAGCTTTTAGGGGGCTTCGGCATACGGGGGCCGAAAAAGGTGAAATCTGCGCCTGTACCGGCGCTCTTGTGCTCAGACCCGCTTATAAACGGGCATCATCTTGGTGTAAAGACGGCGCCGTGATCCATGACATGACTACACTGCATTTATATCACGGGACGGCGCCAAAAACGCATCCGCGAAGGATGCGCCAGGTTGATCTGCACTTACAAACATCAACACTGAACAAAACCGTCGCGAGCGGCAGTGATTTGTGGCCGAGAAGCGCAGCCGTGCTGGAGCACGGTGAGCATCGCAGGCCGCAAAGCGCGCCGCGCAGCAGGTTTGGTTCTGTGTTTAGAACCAGGTTTCGACTTGGAAGCCGTACGAGGTGCCGCTGGTATTGTTGTTGTAGATCGGGCCGCCGTTGTTCGACGCGTTGACCGAGGCGGTGGCTGCATCGTTCCACTTGCCGTAGGTGACGAAAGCGCGCAGTTCAGGACGCGACCACAGGCCAGGGCCGGCCGAGATCGTCGGGGCGATGGTCAGCTTGGTCAAGCGCTTGGCCGGCTGGCCGCCCGCTTGCGTCACGCGGTCCGTGCCCAGTTCGCCCACCAGCTTGAAGTTGTCGGTGAAGGCATACACGGGACGCACGCCGACCGAGGTCCAGGTCGAGGAACCGTTGGCGTTCGACTCGTCTTTTTGCCACAGGGCGACGAATTCCATGCCGAAGTTGGCCATCGGCTGGATCGCCATGTCATTGAAGATACGCGTGCGTTTCACGTCCGAACCCAAACCGGTGTCGCCCGAAGCGCCGAACTGTGCGCCCTTGCCGGTGCCGGGACCGACGCCGTACTGCACGCCGAAGGTATTGCCGCCGCCAAACACTTTACCTTGACGGTGGAATGCCGACAGCTGCCAGCCGTTATTGCGCTTGCCAGTGATGACGTCA
>NZ_JAHKQY010000003.1:0-670782 GCF_019345455.1 Janthinobacterium sp. NKUCC06_STL | reverse complement strand
GCGCCGTGATGGCCGGGGCGGCCACGGCGGCCGGTTCGCTCGTGGCAGGGCCTTCCGGCACGTCGCTGGCGGGCGCCGTCAACTGGGGCGTTTCGCTCGACGCCAGCTCCGTCGGGGGCGGCGGGGGCGGCGGCCGGGGCTTGGGCACGGGCCGCAGTTCAGGCGGCGGTGGCGGCACCACCGGCAGCGGTTTGGGCGGCTCGGCGATCAAGGCCATGCTGACCACCTGCGCATGATTCTGTCCCAGCGGCACCATGCTGGCACGCGAGGTGAGCCATTCCAACGCCACGTAATGCAGTACGCCGATGACCGCAACAAAGATGACGGTACGGCGGCGCGGTGACGAAAAGAAGGAAGCAGGCATCATGAGGCGTAGTGTAACGCTTCCGCCCCGCTTCCCGCTTCTTGCCCGTGCTCAACTCTTAATGTTTTATGTAAGAAAATGTTGGCGGCATTGCGTCAGTTGCAAGCCGATATCTGCTACGCTAAGCCTATCCATCTACCAGGAGATTTCGCATGGCAAACCCGCAAATGCCCCAAATTCCGGGCGCAGCAGTTGTGACCGATACGCTCGACTTCGTCAAAAACCTGTGGGGCAGCATGAGCGTGCCCGGCATGGGCGTGCCTGGCATCACGGCGCCCACCATGTCGGTGGAAGAGCTGGACAAGAAAATCAACGACCTGAAAGCCGTCGAAGCGTGGCTGAACCTCAACACCAGCATGCTGCGCGGCAGTATCCAGGCGCTGGAAGTGCAGCGCGGCACCATCGCCACATTGAAATCGATGGGTGCGTCACTGGCGGCGGCCATCACGCAACCGGGTGCCAGCGAGAAAACCGTGTTTGAATCCGTGCCCTACGCTTCCGCGTTTTTCCAGCAAGCCGCACCTGCGGCGCCTGAACCGAAACCGGCTCCTGCGCCAGCACCTGCGCCCGTACCGGAACCGGCTGCGGCTGCGCCCGGCGATGCCGGCAGCCAGGCGGCAGCCCAGCTCGCCAATCCAAGTGCTTGGTGGAATTTGTTACAAGATCAGTTCAAGCAAGCCGTCTCGACGGCGATGTCGCCTGACGCCGCCAGCGCGGCAGCGGCCAGCTTTGGCAGCGTGAGCAAAGCCAAGCCAGCGGCCAGCAAGCCGGCCAAACCTGCCGAGGCAGGCACGGCAGCCAAGGCCAAGGCCCCGCTGCGCAAGGCGCCGGCAAAGCGCGCGGCACCCAAGGCGAAAGCGCCAGGCAAAGCCTGATGCTGCAAGCCGGCAATATGATCAGGCGATACGATGAATGCGGATCGCCTCGATCATGTTGTCGGCCTGGCGTTTTACGTCACCGATCGTGATCAGGCCTTCGTCGGCCAGCGCCTTGGCGTGCTCGTACGAAGACTGGAATGTTTCCAGCGTGTCTCCCTTGGCGGCGACCGGGCGTACCCAGGCAATACTGCCGACTTTCATTTTTTTGTACACTTCATTGACCACATCACGCATAGTTTCTTCCTTATTGTTGTAAAGCAACTCAAGCACGGGCGAACCCACGCTGGCCCCTAGTTTATCATCCGGCACGCTCACGCACGGCTTTTCCGCCTTTTTCCGGCGCCGGCGGCGTTTTTTCCGGCGCTGCGACGGCTTCTTCCGGCCCGGGCGGCGGTGTCAGCTGCACCAGTTGCTCCATCAATTGCGCGAAGCGCTGCTGCCCTGGTGCAATTTTGTCTACATATAACAACACTTCCATGGCCTCGGCCGCCAGGTCGGCCTGAAACCCACGCTGCTCCAGGCACGACACGATGATTTGCGCGGAATTGAACAGGATACGCAGGTTGTTCGGCAGCTTTTCGCGCGCCGTGCGCATCCAGGCGACCGCCTCGTTGAGCTTGTCCGTCTTCCACAGCAGCACGCCCTTGTTCATCAAGTCCGACGCTTCCTTGCGCGCAGCGATGATCAGGCTCGTGCCCTCGTCGCCCATCTTCGCCTTGTCGAAAATCTTTTGCACCTCGTCCTGCACCACCTGGTTGTCGTGGTTGTTCTTCACCACGTAGCACAGCAGGCCGGCCGGCGCATCCTTGACGCCGACGGCGAACAGCAAGGTGGCCAGCTCCATGCAAATGCTTTTCTCGGGCCGCGCCGGGTCTTCCAGCAGCATGGCTTCGAGCTCGTCGCCGCACTTGCGCGCGCGCCGGTAATCGCCCGTTTCGTGATGCACCATGCCTTCCGTGATCTTCGCGCGCAGCCCGATCTGCTCGGGCGAGAATTCGCGCTGCGCCAGCAGCAGCCATTGCAGCGCCTCCTTGGCATCCTTCTTCAAGCCGCACACGCGCGCCAGTCCCAGGTAGGCGTCCGGCGTTTTCATGACGGAAAACTCGCCGATGGAAATACACTTGCGAAAAGCCTTTTCCGCCATGCTGACATTGCCCACTTTCAGGGCCGCCAGTCCCAGGTTGCGCTGGCGCGGCACGGAATTGGGCGACAGGCGCGCCGCCTTTTCCAGCACGCCGCACGCTTCCTCGTGCTGGCCCATCAACTGGTAGGCGACGGCCATCTGGTCGTAGGCGTCGATGTAATACTTGTTTTCGACGATCACGCCCTGGAAGATCTGCCGCGCCGCCTCGTGCTCGCCGTTGTTCATGCGGATCTTGCCCAGGCCCGCCTTGGCCCAGCTGTAATCGCGCTCGGCCAGCACTTTTTCGTACACGGCGCGGGCCTTTTCCGGTTCACCGCTTTTCAGCAGCAAACTGGCCTTCATGCGCAGCAATTCCAGCTCGTGCAGCTTGTTGACTTCGATCTGCGCGTCGCACAGCTTGGCCGCGCGCAGATAATCCTTTTCCATGCAGGCCTGGTCGATTTCGCGGAATACCTGCTTCTTGTGCCACACGCGGTTCAGGCGCGTCAGCAGCACGCCTTCCGTGATCGGCTTGATCAGGTAGGCGTCGGGCTGGTGCTCGGCCGCGCCCATCACGGATTCCACGCTTTTCTCGGCCGACACCATCAGCCACACACTCGACGGCGCCGTCAGGTTGCGCACGCGCGTCTCTTCCAGCACTTGCTGGCCGTTCTTGCCTTCGCCCAGGTTGTAATCGCACAGCACCACGTCGTAGCGCGTCTTGGCCAGCAGCTTCATGGCTTCGCCGCCGCTGGCCGCCTGGTCGATATGGCGCGCGCCCAGGTTGCGCAAGGATTCGCGCAGCAGGATGCGGATGCCGATGAAGTCGTCGACCAGCAGATAATGTTTGTCGGCCCAGTCGGTGCTGCCCGCTTCGGCGGCGGTGGCGTGGCTGTCTGTCGTCATGGCATCCTCGTTCAGGGCAGGCGCAGGATGAAGCAACCGCCGCCCAGGGCGCCGCCATTTTCCAGGGCGATGCTGCCGCTGCTGCCCCGGTGCTTGTGCATCTTTGCCACTTCGCTGGAAAAATACAGGCCCAGTCCCGTGCTGTTGGTGGAAAAATTCACGCCCGCCGTCATGCCATCCATGGCCGCGCTGCCCGCGTCGAGCAAGGCCTGCGTATAGCCGTCGCCATTGTCTTCCACGCGCAGCTCGAGCATGCCGTCGTGCTCCCGCACGGACAGGCGGATCGTGTCTTTCGTGTAGCGAATGGCGTTGTTGATCGCATGCGCGAGCACGCCGATGACCAGGTCTTCATCGAGGGTCCAGATCAGCTCCGGCGCACAAGCCGTCTCCAGATGGATGCCTTTCGAGGCCAGCAGGATCTTTTCCTGGTCCACCACCTGGTCGACCACCTGGCTCACCAGTTGCGGCTGCACGTCGAACGGGTAGCCGGGCTTGCCCACTTCCTTGTACAGGGCCAGCAGCTGGATCAGGTTATCGTTGAGGCGCTTGGTCTGGTACAGCATCTGCGCCATCTGCAGGTAGGCTGGGTCGGCCTGCGGCGCGGCTTTCGCCTGCTCGGCCGCCAGCAAGGATTCCAGCGTGCCGCTGACCACGCTGATCGAGTTTTTCATGTCGTGCACGGTCGACGCCAGGAACAGGAAAAGCTCGGGCGAGCTGTGTTGATCTTCCACCGGACATCTCCTTGGGGCCGCAGCTTGATTATTGCCAAGGATAAATTATACCGCCAGCCTGCGGGCGCCTGCCAGCCGCGCGCAAAGTCCCTGACGTGATGCAACAATGCCGCCCCCGCTTGCGCAGGGGCGGCATCAGCTTAACAAGCAGGCAAGATCAGCGGCGCGCACCCGCCAGGCGTTTCACCACGACGATCATGCGGTCGATTTCCTCATACGTGTTGTAGAAGGCGAACGATGGCCGCACGGTCGCTTCCACGCCGAAGCGGCGCAAAATCGGCTGGGCGCAATGGTGGCCCGAGCGCACGGCGATGCCCTCGTCGTTCAGGGCGCGCCCCACTTCCGCCGGCTCGTAACCGGCCAGCACGAATGAGGCCACGCTCGCCTTTTCAATCGCCGTGCCGATCAGGCGCACGCCGGGAATCGCCTGCAAGTGGTGCGTCGCGTATTCCAGCAGCGCGTGCTCGTAGGCGGCGATGTTTTCCAGGCCGATGCGCTGCACGTAATCGATGGCCGCGCCCAGGCCCACGGCATCGGCGATATTGCCCGTGCCCGCCTCGAAACGGTTCGGCACGCCCTGGTAGACGGTGCGCTCGAACGTCACGTCGGCGATCATGTTGCCGCCGCCCTGCCATGGCGGCAATTGCTCGAGCAAGTCCGCCTTGCCATACACGGCGCCGATGCCCGTCGGGCCGAACACTTTATGGCCCGAGAAGACATAAAAATCGGCGCCCAGCGCCTGCACGTCCACGCGCAGGTGCGACACGGCTTGCGCCCCATCGACCAGCACGCGCACCCCGGCCGCATGCGCCAGCGCGATGATCTGCGCCACGGGCGTCACGGTGCCCAGCGCATTCGACACCTGCGTCACGGACACCAGTTTCGTACGACCGTTGAGCAGCTTGCGGAATTCGTCGAGGTTGATCTGCCCGCTGTCATCGACGGGAATCACGCGCAAGGTCGCGCCCTTTTCCGCCGCCAGCTGCTGCCATGGCACGATGTTGGCGTGGTGTTCCAACTGCGAGACGATGATCTCGTCGCCGCTGCCGATGTACTTGCGGCCAAACGTATTGGCGACCAGGTTGATGCCTTCCGTGGCGCCACGCACGAAAATGATTTCATTGGCCGAGGCGGCGCCAAGGAACTGCGCCACCTTGGCGCGTGCCGCTTCATACGCGTCGCTGGCGCGCGCCGCCAATGCGTGTGCGGCGCGGTGAATGTTCGAGTTCTCGTGCGCATAAAAATACGACACGCGGTCGATCACCGACTGCGGCTTGTGCGTGGTGGCCGCATTGTCGAACCAGGCCAGCGGCTTGCCGTTGACCCTTTCCGCCAGCACGGGAAAATCGCGCCGCACGGCATGCACGTCGAATGGCGCCGGCGTTTGTCCTTGCTGACGCGCAGGCAGCTCGGTCTGGAAATAGAACGCGGGCTGGCCACTGGATGGCGATACGGGCAGCTGGCGCGCGGGCGAGCGCTGCGGCGTGGCAAACAGCCCCCGCAGATCGTCGGGCGCCGCCTGCCCCAGCCCCTGCTGCGCCAGGCCATCGAGTTTGTGGCTTGATGCGGGATAGCCATGCGCGCCGCCGACAAAATAGTAGGGCGACGGCGCATCGAGGCTTGACGCCCGCGGCGTGGGAATCGATGCCGGCGACGGCGCAATCGGTGCTTCCAGCGGCGCCGTCACGGGCGGCACCTGCGCCGTCGCCACGCCGGGAGCGATGGCGGCGAACGAAGGGCCGGGCTGCGGCGGCGGGCGGTTCGCATAGCGGGGCGCCGCATCGAGCACGCTGCCGGAACCACCGAGGCTGGGCGACTTGTCCAACGCAGGGGCCAACCCAGGCAGGCGCGCGAAAAACTCGCCCGCCAGGCGGTTCAGGGTCGCTTCGTCAGGCAGAAACGGGACAGCAGGCAAGCCCGCCGCGCCATCACTTGTAGGTGTCTGGGTAGTCATGGTATTTACCGATCTCCACGTCTTCCAGTACGGCCAGCGCATCGTCGGTCAGCACGGCCAGCGAGCAATACAGCGAAATCAGATAGGACGAAATCGCGTGGCGGTTGATGCCCATGAAACGCACGGACAGGCCCGGGCTTTGCTCGCCCGCCAGGCCAGGCTGGAACAGGCCGATCACGCCCTGGCGCTGTTCGCCCGCGCGCAGCAAGATGATCTTCGTCTTGCCGTCTTCGATCGGCAGTTTGTCCGATGGCACCAGCGGCACGCCGCGCCACGTGAGGAACTGGGAACCGAACAGGCTGACGGTCGGCGGCGGCACGCCGCGGCGCGTGCATTCGCGGCCAAAAGCGGCAATGGCCAGCGGGTGCGCGAGGAAGAAGCCCGGTTCCTTCCACACTTTCGTCAGCAGTTCGTCAAGGTCGTCCGGCGTGGGCGCGCCCGTCAGGGTGAAGATGCGCTGGTCGTCATGCACGCTGGCCAGCAGGCCGTAGTCGGGATTGTTGATCAATTCACTTTCCTGGCGCTCCTTGATCGTCTCGATGGTCAGGCGCAGCTGCTCCTTGATCTGGTCGTGCGGGCTGCTGTACAGGTCCGACACGCGCGTGTGCACGTCGAGCACCGTGCTGACGGCATTGAGAAAATATTCGCGCGGCTGGTCGTCGTAGTCGACGAAGGTTTGCGGCAGTTCCGACTCGTCGCGCTGCGAGCAGGCGACGCGCACGTCCTTCGGATTTTTTACGCGATTGAGGCGGTAGATACCCGCTTCCACGGGCAGCCATTGCAGCAGGTGCACGAGCCAGCGCGGCGTGATCGTGGATAACTGGGGGACGCTCTTGCTTGCATTGGCCAGCTGGCGCGCGGCGTTATCGCCCAGCGCAAACTGGTTCTCTGTTGCTTCTGCCATGACTACTCCTGATGAGAAAAGTGAATATGCTTATCTGAAAAACAAATAAAGTATCAAGCGTCTCCCCTGATCTCTCAACATGCTATCGCCATCAACGCGGCGTTATCATCGACCTAATCCACCAGCTCCGGTTCGCAGCGGGCCATCAATCCCGCCAGGCCGACGCCCAGCGCGATGGCCAGCTTTTCCACCGTCAGCAGCGACGGCGTGGCGGCGCCCCTTTCGATTTCGCCGATGAACGAGCGGTTCAAGTCGGCCGCTTCGGCCAGGCGCTCCTGCGACCAGCCACGCCCTTCGCGCAACTGGCGCACGGCCAGTCCAAACTGTTTGATCAACATGCTGTCCTCATGGGTGATGGGCAAAAGCGGGTTGGGATGACGCTGGCGACTCCGGTGCTTCCTGCTGGTTATGCGCTTGCGTGACATGGCTGCCGGGCGCCACGCTGCGGGTCAGCCAGACATTGCCGCCGATGACGGAGCCCTGGCCGATGGTCACCCGTCCCAGGATCGTCGCGCCCGCGTAAATGACCACGTCGTCCTGCACGATGGGGTGGCGCGCCAGTCCCTTTTTCAGCACGCCATCAAAGCCGGCGGGAAAGCGCTTGGCGCCCAGCGTGACGGCTTGATAGATGCGCACGCGTTCGCCGATGATGGCCGTCTCGCCGATCACCACGCCCGTGCCATGGTCGATGAAAAAGCTGCTGCCGATGATGGCGCCCGGGTGGATGTCGATGCCCGTCTGCGAATGGGCCACTTCGGCGATGATGCGCGCCACCAGCGGCGCACCGAGTGCATACAAGGTGTGCGCCAGGCGGTAATGGATGATGGCCAGGATGCCCGGATAGCACAACAGCACCTCATCGACGCTGTGCGCGGCCGGGTCGCCATGGAAGGCGGCCGCCACGTCCGTGTCGAGCTGGCCGCGGATGCGCGGCAGCGCGCGGGCGAAGCGCTGCACGATGGCCAGCGCCTGCTGTTCGATGGAGACCGTCTGCTGCAAGCCGTGCTGGCGCGCGTGGTAACTGAGTTCGCGCCGCACCTGCTCGTGCAAGCCCGTGAGGGTCGTGTCGAGCGTGTGGCCGACAAAGAAATCCTCGCTCTCCTGCTGCAGGTCGAGGGGACCCAAGCGCATGGGAAACAGGGCCGCGCACAGGGCTTTGATGATGTCGTGCAAATGCTGGCGCGACGGGAATTCGCGCGCGCCGCACTCCTGGTTGCTGGCCAAACCTTCGCGCCACTGCTCGCGCACGGCGCGCAATTCATCGACGATCTGGTGCAGTTCCCATTGCGGCTGCGCGGCAAGGGAGGCCGGGGGAAGGGCTCGCTGGTTCATGGTGGTTCCGGAAAGAGGTTTAATCTTGCAGCCAGGGCAGCGCATGCCAGCGCCAGCCACCGCTGTGGCCACGCTGCTGCTGTTCGTCGAGGTCGCCCTCGAAACCTTGCGCGATATTGAAGACGTGCGTGAAACCGGCCTTGGCGGCCGCTTCGGCAGCCGCGGCCGAGCGCTTGCCGCTGCGGCACAGCAGCACCACGACGGCCTCCTTGCCGCCCGCCTTTGCTTCCAGTTCGCGCGTAAAGCGGGGATTGCGGTTCATGGACGTGCCGGTCGCCCACGCCACGTGCAGCGAGGCCGGCACGTAGCCGACAAAGGTGCGTTCCTCGTTGGTGCGCACGTCGACCAGCACGGCCTTGCCGGCCTGCACCAGCTGCCACGCATCCTGCGCGCTGACGATGCCCGCATACGGCAAGCCCTGCGCCTGCGCCTGGGTACGCGCGAGATTGAGCACTTCGTCAAAAGCCGCCTCGCCGTGGGCGGCGCGGGGATCGAAAATCAGTTCTGCAGCAGCCATCTTTCCACCTCTTTATTCCGTCGTCAAAAACCAGCACGAGTCCACTGTAGCGAACTTATGTTGTTCGGAAAACAAATTAAAAAGAGTTTGGAAAGCTGAAAAACATATATAGGGACTACGCGCGGAGCGTCCGCATATGGGGTCAGACCCTCATGTGCGTTGGCGCCAAGCTTTGCGTCAGCTGTGTTGGGGGTCTGACCCCAGCCCTCGCCTGCTCTGCGCCAACGCTCAACCAGCGCGGCGGCGTTCGCGCAGCAGGAAGCGCGCAGGATCAAGCGCAGCGGCCAATTGACTCTCCAGTGGCAGCGGTTCCCCCTCCAGCTGGCACGCCAGCAGCTCGGCCGCCAGCGGCGCCCAGATCAGGCCGCGCGAGGCGTAACCGAGCAAGCCAAACAGGCCGGGCCAGCGCGGCACGTCGCGCAGGCGCTCGCAGCGGCCCGGTATGCCCGGGTCGGGCAAGGCGCCCGCCAGCGGCAGGCGGTCCGGCGCCATGCAGCGAAAGCCCGTGCGACCGGCCAGTGGCGCGGCGAACGGAGCGACACCCAGGATGTCGGCGATCTTCGCGATATTGTCTTCCTGGCTCGATGGGCGCAATTTGGTGTCCGTATCCGCATCGTAGCTGGCGCCCACGCAGACGACGCCCTGGTGCGCCGGCGTCATGTAGGCTTCGCGGCAGACGACGAACGGCAACGACGGCAAGCTGCCTTCGGCCAGGTGCGTGACCTGGCCGCGCACGGCGTCGAGCGGCAGGCCGGCCGCCTGTTCAAAATCGATGGCCCCCGTGCCAGCCGCCAGGATGACGTTGGGCGCGGCCGCGATCAGGGCGCCGTCCGCATCGCGCACCAGCCATTCCTGGTCGCCGCGCTCCAGGCGCAAGGCGCTGCTGGAAAAGCGCCGCGTGAGCAAGGCGCCGCAGGCGTCCAGCATGGCCGCGCAGACGGAAGACGGGCGCGCCCAGCCGCCCTGCTCGAACCACCAGGCGCCATCGGGCGCCGGCGCGCCCAGCATGGCGGTCGCCTCGGGCGCTTCCAGCCAGCGGGCGAATTCACGCGGATACAAGCCACTGGCGGCGATCTGCCGCTGCACCTGCGCATGCGCGCCGTCGCGCGCCAGGTGCAGCACGCCGCTTTGCGCACCCTCGATGGCCGCGCCGATGCCGCCCAGGTCTTTCCAGCGGCGCAACGAGTACAGATAGGCGGCGCGCGTCAGGCGCGTGGCGATGTTGTCGTCCTTCGACAGCAACGGCATGAAGATGCCCGCCAGGTTGCCCGACGCTTCGCTGGCCGGCTGCGCGTGGCGCTCGATCAGGGTCACCTTCCAGCCGCGCGCGGCCAGCCGTTCGCAGGCGGCCGCACCGGCCACGCCAGCGCCGATGACGATGGCGCGCCGCTCGGGTACGACGGCAGCCACGGATTCTCCGGAGCGCGCATAAAACACGGCGCGCAAACGGCTCTCGTCAAAAACAAAACCGTTCTTTTGCAGCGCCGTGCGCTGCGCCTCGTCCAGGTGCACGGCCTGCAGGCGCGCGCCATCGACCATCAGGCGCGCCAGCACTGGCGTGGCTGCCGGCACCCAGGCCAGATGCACTTCATCGACGCGCGCCGACAATTGCGCCAGGCAGGCATCGGGTTCGCCGATCAGCACGTCGAGCGTGACGAGGCCATCGTGCGAGACGATGCGGTGCAGGCCCGGCACGCAAGGCGGCCACTGTGCGCGCCACTGCTCGGGCAAGTGGCGCGCGTCGACGGGACGCGGCGCCAGCGCGATGTAGTGCAGACGGCGGCCGCCATGCGCCGCGCAAGCGGCGCGCAAGCGGGCACCGTCAAAATCCGTATCGAGCAGGACCAGCGCGCGGCGCATCAATGCCCCGCGCGACAAAAACAGGCGGGCGCGTGGTCGTTGACCATGCCGATGCCCTGCATGTAGGCGTAGATGATGGTCGAGCCGACGAACTTGAAACCCAGCTTGAGCAAGTCTTTCGACAGTTGGTCCGACAGGGCCGTCTTGGCGGGAAATGCGCCCGGCTGCCAGCTGTTGACGATGGGCTGGCCATCGACATACGCCCACAGGAAGCTGTCCAGGGTCTGCCCTTGCGCGCGCAGGCGCAAATAGGCTTGCGCGTTCGTGATGGCGGCCGCCACCTTCAGGCGGTTGCGCACGATGCCGGGGTCGGCCAGCAGCTGCGCCACCTTGTCCGGGCCATACGCGGCGATCTTTTCCGCGTCCCAGTTGTCGAAGGCGGCGAGGTAGGTGTCGCGCTTGTTGAGGATGGTTTCCCAGCTCAGGCCAGCCTGCGCGCCTTCCAGGTTCAGCATCTCGAACAGCCGGCGCTCGTCGTGGCAGGGCACGCCCCATTCCGTGTCGTGATAGTCGAGGTAGCGGGGATTGGCCGGGTTGGCCCAGGAGCAGCGGGTAATATTCATGGTCGTGTTCTTCATGTGCAGGCAAGTGCCAGTATAGTTTATCGGCCGCGCAGGATGCGTCCCAGTTCCTGCAAGCCGTGCGCCATCTCGTCCGGGGGAATCGCCGCAAAGCCCAGCAGAAGCCCGGACGGCGTGGCGCACTCGGGCCCCGCCGCCGGGTCGGCATAGTGGCCCAGCGGACGCAATTCGATACCGCGTGCCAAGGCCGCGCGCGATACCGTTTCTTCATCATGGCCGGCGCGAAAATACGCGCATAGTTCCAGGCCGCTGTCGGCCGGGCCGCACGCGAGCTGATCGTCGAGTTCGCGCGCAAGGCCACGCACCAGCAAGTCGCGCCGCTCGGCATTGCTGTCGCGCGTGCGGCGGATATGCCGGCCAAAGTGGCCCTCCGCGATGAAGTCCGCCAGCGCCATCTGCGGCACGATGGCCGTGTGCCGGTCCATCACGGCCTTGGCTTGCACCAGCGCGTCGGCCAGCGCGGGCGGCGCCACCATGTAGCCCAGGCGCAGGCCGGGAAACAGCACCTTCGACAGGGTGCCCACATACACCACGCAGCCGGCCCGGTCCAGGCTTTGCAGCGAGGCCAGCGGCGCGCCCGTGTAGCGGTATTCGCTGTCGTAATCGTCTTCCACCAGCCACGCTTTATTGTGTGCGGCCCAGGCCAGCAGGGCCAGACGGCGCGGTAAACTCATGCTCACTCCCAACGGCATCTGGTGCGACGGCGTCACGTAGGCCAGCTTCGCCTGCGGACAATGTGCCACGCCATACGCCACGTCCAGCCCCTGCGCATCAACGGGCACGGGAAAGACGCGCGCGCCGGCCGCGCGCAGCGGGCCGCTGGCGCCCCGGTAGCCGGGCGACTCCATCCAGGCAGAGTCGCCCGGCGCCAGCAGAATGGTCGACAGCAAAAACAGCGCCTGCTGCGAACCGGAAGTGATGACGATCTGCTGCGGCGTGCACTGGACGCCGCGCGACGCTTTCAGATACACGCACAGCAGCTCGCGCAGCGGCAGGTAGCCGGCCGGGTCGCTGTAGCCGAAATGGTGGTCGGGCCGGCGCCAGCGCCGCGCTTCCAGGCGATTCCACACGTCGAACGGAAAATGGTCGATGCGCGGCATGCCGACGCGGAAGGCGCGCAACGGACCACGGTGGAACGCCACCTGGCGCATGGCCGCCACCACGCCCTGCCCGCGCGCCGACAGGGGCCGCAGCAGGCCGGACGCCGTTGCAGGGGCAGAGGCAGACACCGGCAGCGGGACGTCGCGACTGACAAAAGTGCCGCGCCCCACGGCGCCATCGAGATAGCCTTCGGCCGTCAGCAGCGCATACGCATTGAGCACCGTCTGGCGCGACACGGCCAGCAGGCGGCAAAAGTCGCGCGTGGGCGGCAGCTGCATGCCGGGACTCATGCGGCCATCGAGAATGGCGGCCTTGATGGCCGCATACAACTGGCGAAACAGCGGCTCGCCGGCGCCGCGCTGCAGCGGCAAGGCGGCGATGAGCTGGTGCAGATGGGACGCTGACATGGTGGCCTTCTTGAATTGGTAGCTTCAAGATAGCACTTATTGGCTGTTTTAAATAGCCAAGACTGGCGCTAAGATGGCGCATCCCCCCTACTCTTGCGGAGCACCCATGCATCAATTTTTCGCCACCGTGGCCTGGCAGCGCGACGGCCAGGATTTCGCCGGCCAGCGCTACAGCCGCGGCCATGCATGGCAGTTCGACGGCGGCCTAACGGTAGCCGCCTCGTCGTCGCCCCTGTCCGTGCCGCTGCCCATGTCGGTGGCGGCAAATATCGATCCGGAAGAAGCGCTGGTGGCCGCCACGTCGAGCTGCCACATGCTGTTCTTCCTGTCGCTGGCAGCGCAGCGCGGCTATGTCATCGACGACTACCGCGACGAAGCCACCGGCGACCTGGGGAAAAATGCGGCAGGCCGCCTGGCCATGACGCGCATCGTGCTGCGCCCGCGCATCGCGTTTGCGGGAACGCCGCCCTCGCCCGAGGCGCTGGCGGCCCTGCACCACGACGCGCATGAACGCTGCTACATCGCCAATTCGCTGACGGCCGACGTGGTCGTGGAAGGAGCCAATTAAATGTACACGCCAGCCAGCTTTCGCGAAGAGCGCCTCGACGTGCTGCATGGCTTGATCGACGCGCATCCGCTGGGCGCGCTGGTGCGCCAGAGCGTCGATGGCCTGTGCGCCGACCATCTGCCGTTCGAGATCGCCGCACCCACGCCTGACGCCCCATTCGGCATCCTGCGCGCCCATGTGGCGCGCGCCAACCCGCTGTGGCGTACAGCCGGCGGGAACGATGAATGCATGGTGATTTTCCAGGGGCCGCACGCCTACATCACGCCCGCCTGGTATGCGGAAAAGCAGCGCAGCGGCAAGGAAGTCCCCACCTTCAACTACGCGGTCGTACATGCCCACGGCCCCCTGCGCGCCATCGACGATGCGGCATGGCTGCTGGGATTGGTGGAGCGGCTGACGGCGCGCCATGAAGCGGGGCTGGCCACGCCATGGCGGGTGAGCGATGCACCGGCCGGCTATATCGAAAAACTCTTGAAAGCCATCGTCGGCATCGAAATCCCCCTCACGCGCCTCACGGGCAAATGGAAGCTGGGGCAGAACCGCACGCAGGAAGATCAGGCCACGATGGCGCGCGAACTGGCGCACGACAGCCAGCCCGGCGCGGCGCAGGCCCTGGGCGCGCTGATCGCCGCCAACGTCACGCCAGCCAGCTGACGGCCACCGAAAACGTCAAAAACGACAGCGCCGTCGAGACTAAAATAATGCGGGCGATGCGCGCCGTGTTCGCCCCGAAGCGTTCCGACAGCAGCGAGACGTTGCTGGCGCTGGGCAGGCACGCCACCAGCACCATGCAAGTCAGCGCGAACGGATCGAGCGGCGCGCCCAGCGCGATGGCCGCGTGGCCGATGCCCCACACCAGCAGCGGATGCAGCAGCAGTTTTTTCAGCGCCACGGGCACATACTCTCCCAGCGGCGCCGGATCGCTCGTGCTCATTTGCGAGCGGGCCAGCACGGCGCCGATGGTAAACAGGGCAACCGGCGAGGCGGCGTCGGCCAGCAGGCCCACCGTCTGCATCAATGGCTTGGGCAAGGCCAGTGCCAGCCACGATGACATGGCCCCCAGCACGATCGCCCACGGCATCGGGTTGCCGGCCATGCCCTTCAGGGCGTTGACGACGGCGGCACGGCTGCCGTGCGCGCCGCCGCTGCCGATGCGCGACAGGGCGATGCACAGCGAACTGGTAATGAGCATATCGACGACGATGGTGACGATGACGGGGCCCGAGGAGCGGGGACCGAGCAAGGTCAATAGCAGGGGCACGCCCATGAAGCCCGTGTTCGGGAAGGCCGCCACCAGCGCGCCGAAGGCGGCGTTGTTCCAGTCGATGCGGTGGCTCAGTGTCATGGCCATGGTGACGCCCACCATGATCAGCGCGCACAGCAGGTAGACGCCGAACACGCTGGCGTCGAGCAGCTGCGCGATGGGCGTGGCGGCGCCGAAGCGGTACAGCATGCACGGCAGCGCGAAGTACAGGACAAAACTGTTCAAGCCGCCGATGGCGGCCAGCGGCAGCAGCTTGCACCGCACGGACAGGTAGCCGCACAGCACCAGGGCGAAGAAGGGAAAGGTGATGGCGAGGATGGTCAGCATGGAGCGCCATTGTAGCGCGCTGCACCGGCTGGCCGCCTGGCGCAAAAAAAGGCCGCTCGCGCGGCCCAAGGAGGTTTCGGGGATAACGCCGCTGGCCGGCTAGGGCTTGAGCTGGGCGCGGATCTCGCCGGCCGGGTAGGCGGCGCTGTGCACGTTCACGTACAGGTTGCCGGCCTGGTAGCTCGCATACTGGGGCGGCGTGAGCATGGCGCCGGCCGGCACGGCAAACATGCCTTCGGCCGTTTTCACGAGCGGCACGATGACGGGGCCATTGGCGCCGGCCGGCGCTTCATGGATGTGCGCGACGGTCGCCACCATGCCCGTGTAGCGCACGCCGCCGCTGACGCTGCGGTCGTGGGCGACGCGAAGATTGCTGCTGCCGCTGGCCGTGCTGGTATTGGCCGGCACTTCCTGCGCGCCCGTCAAGGTGACGTCATGGCCGCCCGGCTGATGCGGTCCATGGGAACAGGCGCCCAGCAGGGCCGCCAGCGCCAGCACGCTGGCGGCCCTGCGTACGTGTTGTTGCAGTGTGCTCATCGCAATACTCCTTCAACGGACATCGGATCACGGATGGCGCCCTGCCCCGCCAGCAGTGCTGAACCGGGGTTTGCGCCGCACTTGCGTTGCATAGTGCGACAGTAAGGCCATGCCGCCGTGTCCGCATTGCTTTTCGCCAAACTTGCTGCGCGCCTGCCAGCGCGTCCTCAGGCCAAATGCCCTTCCGCCACCCAGCCACGGTTGGCGGCCGGCGCCTTCGGCTTGGGCGCGATGCCGCTGCTTTTTTCCGCGTCGAGGATGATGCTGCGCATGCTGTCGCTGGCGGCCGGCCCTGGCGCGAACGCGTAGTACTCGTCATTGATGGGCAAGCCCGTCGTGGCGTCGACCAGCACCGGGTCGGCGGCCAGGCCCGTGTCGCGGCTGGCGATGACGAGGCTGGCGCCTTCCGGGGCGAAGTTTTCATTACCCCAGGCAATAAACGCCAGCAAGACGGGCTTGAAGGCGCGCCCGGACTTGGTCAGCACATAGTCGTAGCGGGGCGGCTTGGCGCAATACAGCCGGCGCGTCATCAAGCCCCCTTCCACCAGGTCGGCCAGGCGGCGCGTCAGGATGGTGGGGGCGATTTTGAGGCTTTTTTCAAATTCGTCGAAGCGCGTCTTGCCATAAAACGCTTCGCGCAGGATGAGGATGCTCCACCATTCGCCCACCTTGCCCAGGCTGCGCGCAATCGGGCAAGGCAAATTATTAAAGTTGGTATGTTTCATGGCCATCTCCTCACATTGATTCAACACAACAATCGAAAAAAAATTTCAGTTGCAACACGGAAACTTAGTTACTATCATTTTGAAAGTGAGGTGCGTGCCCCTGTGGCGGGCTGAAAATACGCGAAAACTCACACTTTCCTTGTTCAAGTACAATCGTGGCTAGTTCTGTTCCCCCAATCCCGGTGCGAAAAACGGTGCCAGCCACGCCTTGCGGCGCTGCTGCCCACGCCCGTTTTTCACTCGATGCGTTCACGATGACCCCTTTGAAGCTTGCCGTACTGCCTGCCCTGCTCGCCCTGTCCCTTTGCCAGACCACCACCGCCGGTACCGTGTCTTCCGCGTCGTTCCAGGCCACCTTTGTCGTTCACGAAACGTGCACCATCGTCTCGCAGCGCAACAGCGCCCAGGTGCGCTGCCAGCACAACACGCCCTATCTGCTGCTCCAGCAGACAACGCCATCGGGCGCTGGCCTCGTCACCGTCACGTTCTAAAAATAAATCGTTGCCGTCACCGTGTCCTTGTAGTCGCCGGGGCGCGGCGACACCTGCGCCGGCACGCGGCCGTAAATGGTCAGCGGCACGCTGGCGCCCGTCCCCGTGCCCGTCACCATGCTGGTCCCAGCCGTGCCATCGCCCCAGGGCGCACCATCGAGCGTGGCCGACAGCAGGTAGCTGACCTTGTCCGTGGTGACGGTGTTCTTCATTTGCCGGTTGGCCACATTGAGCGCCACGCTGCCGCCGTTCAGGGCGATCTGGTAGGCGTTGTTGTTCACGCAGCGCACCGACAAGGTGCTGGTGCTGCGCAGGTTGCCCGTCAGGATGGAGGCGTTCGCGAACGCCATCGGCGTGGCCGTGATGGTGCAATCGTTGACGGCCGTGGCATTCACCGTGAAACCGAAGCTGCCGCTGGTGGCCGAGCAACCCTGCAGGTTGATCAGGCCATACGTGGTGTACGTGTAGGTGCCCACGCCGGCAAAGCTCGACGTATACACGGTATTGGCGTTGGCGACCGTGGGCACGGCGGCCAGGGCCGTGCCGGCAGGGATCTTCGCGTACACGGTAAACGTGGTGGAATACGTGCCGGGCGGCGCCAGCAAGCCGGCCGACAGGATCATGCCGAAGGTCGACGGCGCGCCCGCCACGCCGGCGCCGCCCCAGATCTTCGCCGTCGCATACGAGTTGTCCACATAGATGTTGTACTCCATGCGGTTGCTGCCGTTGCCCAGCTTGCGCGGCAGGGCCGAGGTGGAATTCGTGCCCAGCCCCAGCGAGATGCACACTTGCGCATTCGGCGTGAGCAACTGTCCCAGGTTCAGCGACGAAAACAGGCAGCTGAAGGTCCCCGTTGCCTGCGCCACATAATCGGTACCGGAAATCGGGCTGACGGAGCCGAAATCGATATTCGTCATGCTGACCGTGCAGGTATCGACCGCCTGCGCCGCGCTGCCCCAGGCGCAGCCCAGCAGCAGGGTCAGCCATAGCAACAGGCGGCGCATCAGTGGCCCGCCCCGGCGCTGGCGGCAACGCCAGCGCAGCGCAGCGGCCCGATCACGGGCAAGCCGCCAGCCGCCGGACGCACATAGGCAAAACGCACGGTGCACGCGCTGTCACCCTCGCCAACTTGCAACTGATTCTGTTCGAGCAGGTCGTCGACGAAAACGATGCCGTCAAATCCCACGACCGTCTGCTTGCCGCTTTGCAGGTGCAACACGGGCAAGCCCGTGGCCAGCGGCTTGCCCTGCGCATCCTGCACGATGACGGTGGCCGCGCTGTAGCGCTCGATGGGAAAATCCGCCAGCACGCCCGCCAGGTGCTGCGGCACGACATTGACATTGCTCACGGGTACCCGCGCATCAACGTCGAGCTCGTCGGTAGCGATGCTGATCTGGTTATTGCCATAGGGGTTCAAATTCGGCACCAGCAAATAGCCTCCCCTGCCCGTCACGCCGATCTGGCGGTTTTCATGCAGCACAGGAATATTGCCCACGCCGCCAGTCGACACCAGCGCAAAACCATTGCCCACCTGGCGCGCCGCCTCGACATGGCCATCCATCAGCACCAGCGCGCCAGCCGCGCCCAGCGACGAGGCATTGCCCATGCTGCTGCTTTGCGTGCGCGCGCTCACGCGGCCATCATTGCCCAGATATTCCACCTGCGCCTGGCGGTAGGCATTGCCGCCCGCCGTGCCAGCCTGCAAGTTCCAGCCGAAGCCGCCGCCAAAGTCCGCCGCGCGCTGGGCACTGACGCTGCGGCCGCTCTCGCCGTTTTGCCGGCTGCTGTTCACGCTGAGGGACAGATTGTTGTCAAAGGCCATGCTCAGGCCAAAGTAAAAGCCCCGCTTCTCGCGTTGCCGCAAGTCCTGGAACAGGCTGGCGTTGAAGAACAGGCCGTGCAACAGGGTGGCGGAATAGCCCACGGTGGCCAGCTTCGATGGCGGCGCGCCAGGCGTGCGATAGCTGATATAGCTGCTGCTGATGCTGCTTCCTGCAGGTAATGGCAGGCTGACGGTAAAGCGGTCCGCCGCGCGCACCACGGGACTGCCGTCGCGCGAAGCCAGGTCGCCAAAGCCGGCGCTGGCGCGCACGCTTTGCGCATCGACGCTGAAGCGCGGCCCCATGTACTGGTAGCCGGCGCCGAACTGGACGCCACGGCTGCGGCCGGCGCTGGCCGACAGCGAACCGCTGAGCACGCCCGCCTGGCCCAGCCGCAGCAGCGCGCCCGCCCCCACCTGATACAGGCCGGCGGCCAGCTCCGCATGGCCTTCGAGGGTGAAGCTGTCGCTGACGCCATGGCGGACGGAAGCGCTGGCAACGAGCTGCCGTTCATAGCCGAACAGGCGGCGGCCATAGTCGCGCCGCAAGGCGCCCGCCTCGACCGAGTAATCGCTCAAGCCGCCGGCCAGCATGCGCGTATCGACGTACAGGGGCAGCACGGTCGTCACGCTGCGCCCCAGCGCATCGCGCGTGATCAGGGTGGCTTGCCCGGCGCCATTGATGCCGGCCACCTGGTTCAGCACAAACGGACCGCTGGGCACGCTGGCAGCATATTGCTGCACCCCATTGACATACAGGCTCAGCGACGAAGGCACGAGCGCCGTGCCATCGACGGAGGCGACGGGAAAGGTCAGCAGGTCGGGGCGCAGCTGGAAATTCTTGCGCCACTGCACGCCACCGACGCGCACGGCGCGGCTCCAGCTGAGCGACGAGGAAATCAGGTCGCCCACCTGCCACGTTTGCAAGGTCTCGGGGTCGGCGTGGCTCCAGAAGGTGTCAAAGCGCATGTATTTGCGCTGATCCGCCCCCAGGTTCACCGTGCCGGTATTGCTGAAGACGCCGCTGTCATTGAAATAGCGCACGTCGTTGAAGATGGCGGCGCGGCGCGTCCGGCCCAGTTCCGCATACGCTTCGTAATTGAGGACGGCGCCGGGCGTGACCCGCGATGGCGGCGTCTGCGCCGCCGTGCGCGCGCTGATGCGGTACGGCGCGCGCAAGTCGTCCGCCACCTGCAGCGACACGCTCTGGCGCGCCGCGTCATATTCATAGCTGAGTCCGGGAATCGCATCGAGCGCCACCTCGGCCTGACCGGGTGCGACCAGGCGCGCCGGGTCCAGCCCCAGCTGCTGCAGGTTCGCCACACTGCTGCGCAAGCCTTTGCCCACCTGGGTAAAGCGCAAGATCAGCCCGGTTGATTCAGCATTCACAGTGACCTCCAGATACAGTTCATTCGGCGCCGCCGGATCGCTGGGCAAGCTGGCGGGGCCCGGATCGGCGCCCGTCACGGCCACCGCGGCATCGGCCCTGGCCAGCGGCGCCATGCCCAGCAACAGCAACGCTGCCAGTACGCGCTTCATGGTGTGGCCGCTTGCGCCCGAGGCGCGCGGCAAGCCGGCCCGTCATGGCAGCCATGTTCAAGGTGTCGAATTCTTGGCAATGAGTGCCTTGGCATTCACATTGACCGCAATACTCAACGGTCCATCCAGTTCGGCCTCCCTGGCTACGGGCAGGCGCCAGACGCGCATGCGGGCTGCCAGGACATAACCAAACAGCCCCTTGCTGATGACAAACTCCTTGCCCGCCTGGTTCGTGAACGTCATCGCCCCGAGCTGCGCATGGAAATTGCCGCTGTTTTTGACGCGCAACATCCACTCGCCCTGTTCCCGGAACACCTGCCAGTCGAGCACTTCCTTGCCCGGCGCCCCGGCCGGCAGCACGAACACGGGCACCGAATAGCGCAGGCGGATATCGACGCCGCTGCGGCCCGCCTCATCCTCGCGGCTGACTTCATCGATGAGCACGCGATACGTCTTTTCCTGCGCGACGGGGCCAGCCTGGGCACGCACGAGACGGATGGTCTGCCGGCTGTTGGCGGCGATCTCGACGATCGGCGGACTGGCCACCAGTTCCTGCGTTGGCGCCAGCGTTTCCTCGCCATCGCGCTGGTCCCAGACGAACACCCGCACCTGGCCGTAGATGGGCTGGTCGCCGAGGTTTTGCAGGCTGATGCCGGCCGCATTCTGCGCCGCGCGCAAGTTGAGCGTCACCGGCGAAATCTGCAGACTGGCGCCGTGCGCACCCGTGGCGCAGCAAGCCAGCAGCGCCAGCACGCCTTGCATCAGGGAAGCAGCACCGGCCTTCACGCAGCGCCCGGCTTAAAAGTAAACGGTGGCCGTGATGGTCGACTTGTAGGTATCGGGCGCCGGTGTCGCCTGCGGCGGAATATTGCCGTACACGGTGATTGGCTGCGATGAGCCGTTGCCGGTGCCGCCGACGGTATTCGTGCCCTGGGTATCGCCCCACAAGGTGCTGCCGGCCGTCTGGTACAGATTGAACTGCACCGTCCCTAGGTTGCCGCCGGTACCGCTCAGGTAGCGCGTGGTGCCCGATGAGCCGGTGCCCGAGCCAGCCGTCAGGCCCACGTTATACAGCGTGGTATTGGTGCAGGTGACGTTCACGGTCGTATTGACGTTAACGGCAGTAGCCAGTACACCCTGACTTTGGCCAAAGTCGAGATTGGCCGCCGCGATGGTGCAATTGGCGATGATTTTCAGGGTGACGTCGAAGGTGGTGTTGGCGCTGCCATTCAGATACACGGCGGCGTCGGCGCCACGCGGCAGGAGCGCCGTGGCGGCAATAGCCACGCTGGCGGCAACGATAAGGCGGGGGAAAATAACTCGCAACATGATACCTCCTGATGATGGAACATCATTAATGAGCCCGCCAATATGGAGGGCATCGAGGATAGTCACGGTATTGCCGGCGTTTTCTTGGGCACGCAAACCAGGACGACAAATTACGTGTGCCGAGAGTCAGGAACCCGGGGACTCCGGCACTTTTTGCAGCATTGGCAAAACAGATTTTTTGGCAAGCGACATTGCTTAAAATCAATGCATGAGTGAATTATTGGCGATCTGGGAAATCCGCGCTTCTTCTCGCGGAGAAACATCTTTTGAAATACGAGAAAAGCAGAAAAAAAAGAAAAAGCGAGGCATAATAAGCCACAACTTGCTATTTGGTTAAGTCATCCATGCCATGCCATTGACCAGCGAAACCATCAAAAAGAACATCTTGATCGTGGACGACTCCGCGTTCGAGCAGCGCATGCTGATGGAGCTGCTCAGCGAGCAGCCCTATCGTTTCAGCATTGCCTTCAATGGCTACCAGGGTTATCAGCTGGCACTGGCCACGCATCCGGACCTGATCCTGCTCGACGTGCGCATGCCCGAGATGGATGGCTACACGGCCTGCCGTTTGCTCAAGGCCAATCCCGAAACGGAAGAGATTCCCGTGATCTTTCTCAGCGGCGCCGATGCCGCCAAGGAGCGCATCATGGGCTTGCAGGTAGGCGGCGTCGATTACATTTCCAAACCCTTCCTGCCGGAAGAACTGGCCGCGCGCATCCATATCCACCTGGGTTTGATGCGTAAAAGCAACAGTACCTTGCCGGCAACGACGCCCGTCAGCGACAAGCTGCAGCATCCCGACCAGGTGTTCGTCAATGCGGTCAAACAGTTGATTCTCGACAACCTGGGCAGCCTGCCGAACCTGTCCGAAATCGCCCGCAGCGTGGGTACCTACCGCGAAAAGCTGACCCTGATGTTCCGCGAGCAGACGGGCATGACGGTGTTTGCCTTCATCCGCGAAGCGCGCATTGCCCGCGGCGTGGAATTGCTGCAGCAGACGGATATCGACGTGCAGGATATCGCCCTGCTGATCGGCTTTCACAACGCGGGCAACTTCGCCACCGCCTTTCGCGAACGCATGGGCGTTCCCCCCAGCGCCTACCGCCAGCGCCTGCAGGAGCAGACGGGCCAGCGGCAGGCGGCGGGCGGCTAGAACTTGTAGTTCAGCTTGAGCGCCGCGACGCGTCCGCGCGGATCGGCCTGGGTAAAGTCAAAGCCGGTGGAGGCATAGTCCCAGGGCGCGCGCTTGTTGGCCAGGTTTTGCACGATGAAGGTGACGTTCGCCTGTGGCGTCAACTGCCAGCTGCTGGTCACGTCAAACGTGCTGAAGGCGGCCACCGATTCATCGAGGTGCTGCTGCTGCGCGTAGCTGCCCACGTAGTTCCATGTGAGCGTGGACGACCATTTCCCCTGTTCCCAGGTGGCCGAGCTGACGCCGCGCCATTTCGGGATGGAGCCAAAATAATTGGTGCCGGCGCCATCGGTGAGCGGCGCGCCATCGGACAGCGGTTCGGCAAAGCGCAGCACGCGGCTCAACTGGCCAGCCAGGGTCAGCTTGCCCCAGTCCTTGTCGACGAAGCGCTGGCGCAGGTCGATATCGATGCCCGACACTTCGCGCTGGCCCTGGTTGCGGAACTGGCGGTACAGGGTCGTGATGCGCCCATCGGCACCGCGCGTGATCTGTTGCGGCGCCGTGCCTTCATTCTCGAGAATGGTGGTGGCGCTGGCCGTGCCGATCACGCCATCCTGCTTGATACGGTAGTAATCAAGGCCGATGCTCGAACTGCTGGTGGGCGACACCACCACGCCCAGGTTCAGGTTTTTCGAACGCTCGGGGCGCAGGGCCGGATTGGCGATGGTCATCACCGTCACGCCGCGCGACTGCGTCGGCGTCAGCGGATCGCGGGCATCGATCACGCCGGTATAGCTGACGGCCGTGCTGTCGGTGATTTCCGGCAGCGACGGCGCGCGGAAGGCGCGCGACACGGTGCCGCGCAGCAGCAGCCATGGCGCCGCCTGGTAGCGCGCGCTGGCTTTCGGTGAAAACGCATTGCCAAAGTCGCTGTAATGGTCGGCGCGGCCCGCCACGTTGACGGACAGGTCTTTCACGACGGGCACATTGAATTCGGCGAACAGGGCCGATACATTGCGCGAGCCGTTGATGATATTGAGTGCGGGGCGCAGTTCCGTGCCCGACAGCACGGCCGTCGAGGTTTGCGAATCCATCTTTTCGCGGCGCCACTGGGCACCGGCGGCAAAGCCCAGCGGGCCAGCCGGCAAGTCCCAGATATCCTTGGCCGCCGAGAAATCGAGCGTGTCGAGCGTCGATTCGGCCGGGCGCAGGGTCGACAGGCGCAGGCGGTTGCGCACCGCTTCGCTGTTTTGCGACTGGTCAAAGAAATTGTAGCTGCCCTCGGCCAGCACTTTCTGGAATTCGTAGCGGTTGACGAAGTTCTGCACCGTTTCCTCCAGCTTGCTGCTGGAATGGGCCACGGCCGTATCCCAGTCCCAGCCCGCCCAGGTGCCCTTGGCGCCGGCCAGTGCGCGGTAGAAGGTGACGCGGTCCTGCTTCAGGCGCGGTCCCAGGTCGAACAGGGTGGCCGTGAATGGCAAGGGCGTCGTGCCCGGATTGTTCGGATGGCCCACGGGCAGCACCACGGGAATGGTATCGAGCAGCTTGGTGCTGTTGTTCCACACGCGCGTGGCGTTGTTCACGCTCAAAGGCGCGCTGAAGGTCTGGTCGGCGCGCGAATAACTGTGCAGCAGGTCGACATAGGCTTCCGTGTCCGCGTTCAGTTTCACGGTGCCGCGCAGCGACGAGTGGATGCGCTGGATGCCCGGGATCAGCGTCTTATACGGCGCCGGATTGTAGGCCAGCACCTGGCCGCTGCGATCGGGATTGATGTCGTTGTATGGCACTAGCTGCAGCGGGCCGCGCACGCCGCCCAGGGTTTGCGTGGGATCGTTGCCGGCGTAATTCGTCACGTTCCAGCCCAGGCTGCCGCGCTGCTGCTGGCGGTAATCGGCGTCGCGCAGCCATGCCACGTCGCTTTGCTGCAGCTTGTCGCGCTGCTGCGCGTCGACCGAGAAGACCACGCTGTAGCCATCTTCCTCGAGCTTGCCGAAACCCGTTTGCAGCGCCGCGCTCTTTTCGTGCTGGCCCGTGCCTTGCGTCGAGCCGCCCCATTGCGCCGTGATGTCCGTGCCCGTGAATTCCTTGTACAGGATGATGTTGACCACGCCGGCGACGGCGTCGGAGCCATACACGGACGAGGCGCCATCCTTGAGCACCTCGATGCGCTGCACGGCCGCCATCGGCAGGCTGTTCAGGTCAACGAAGGTCTGCTGCAAATCCTGCGCCGTGGCGTAGCTGGCCACGCGGCGGCCATTCACGAGGATCAGGGTGTTTTGCTGGCCGATGCCGCGCAGCGACAGGCCCGAGGTGCCGGCCGAGAAACTGCCCGTGTATTGTTCGTTGTAGCTGTTGCCGCTGTTGGCGGAGATGGCGCGCAGCACGTCCGACACGCTGGTCTTGCCGCTGGCTTTCAATTCCTTGGCCGTGATGACCTGCACGGCACTGGCGCCCTCCTTTTCGCTGACGCGGATATTCGATCCGGTGACGTTCACGCGCAGCATGTCGTCCTCGGCATGGGCGATGGTGGAAACGGCGGGAAAGGCGGCGGCGATGGCAAGACTGATGGCGAGTGGTTTGAACATGGTTTCCTCTTATTGGGATTGCAGCCTTTTTCCGATAAAAAAGGCCGAGCAGGGGCACGCGGACCGGGTGGGCCAGCGGGCAAACGACAACGAAATGGATGGAATGACTTAGGGGATGCGTGGACGGGCACGCACCGGCATCCACTGCGCCATGCATTGCATGGTCAGCTGGTGCGGGGCGGCGTAAAAACAGGCGGAAAGGGTAAAACGCAACATAAAAGACACCGGTAAGCGGGGAAAGGCCACTATATCCCGGTGTCTTTATCGCGTGAACGAATTAAAAATTGATTGTATATACGATTTGAATCTAAGGACTTGGTATAAGGCAAGATCAGGCGTCAGCCGTCGCCGCAGGCGCTTGCGCCGCGCGGCGCGCCTGCACGCCCCACCAGCACCAGGAAATCACGGCGTTGACCCAGTAGGCCGCGTACAGCACGGCCGTCAGGTGCAGGCCGCGGCTGTAGTACAGCGGCACGGCCACGGTATTGACCAGCAGCCAGAAGGCCCAGGTTTCGATGCGCCGGTTCATCAGCAGGAATTGGGCGATGATGCTAAATACCAACACCGCCGAATCGATGAAAGGCGCGTAGGCATTTGTGAAGCGGTGCAGCAGCAGGCCGTAGATCGCCACGGAGGCGATGCCGGCCGGCACCACCCAGGCCAGGCTGCGCCAGCCCGTGCGCGTGATCGGCAAGGGCTTGCCGCCGGCGCCGCGCCGCCATTGCAGCCAGCCGATAACGCAAGTGACGATGAAAAACAATTGCAGCATCACGTCGGCATACAGGTTGACCTGGAAAAACAGCACGGCAAACAGCACGCAGCCGACCATGCCGATCCACCAGGAATGAATATTATTGCGGCCAGCCAGGATGATGGAGGCAGTCATCAGCACATTGGCGGCGATCTCGAGCGGGGCAGTCAAGCGGTCTTCCTTTGCGGGGCAGTGGTGGCACCGCGCCACTATAGCCGATTACACTGCACGGTGTTCACCACGCCGGAGGCGACACGAGGGGAGAAAGCGGCAAAAACCGCGCAAACATCGAGGAAAGGCGAATCAGGCAGGCTTTCAGCAGCCACAGCCCTTGACTTCCGTGGCCAATCTGGCAAATTGAATATCAAGTTGAAACTCCAGGGAAGCTCCCATATGCGTGTGCGCCATCTCCTGTTTGCGGCAGTGCTCGGCGTATCTGCCCTGCCCGCCACAGCCTGCCGCATGACGATGGCGCTGGAACAATGGCCGCCGTATGTCTACCGCGATGCCCAGGGCCGCCATACGGGCCTGGACCTGGAGCTGCTGAACGCCATTTTCAAGGAAGCCCGCTGCACCCTGGTCACCTTGCCGGAACTGCCCACGGCGCGGCGCCAGCTGCTGTTCCAGAAAGGGGGACTGGACCTGATGCCCGCCGCGTCCGAGACGCCGGAACGCCAGTCCTATGCGCGCTTTTCCCTTTCGTATCGCGACGAAGCCGTGGGCCTCTTCAGCAAATCCGGCGCACCCGGCGGCCACCAGCAGATCGCCAGCTTCGCGCAGCTCGCGCGCGGCAAGTCGACCTTGCTGGCGCCCAAGGTGGGCTGGTATGGCGCCCAGTACGCGGCGGCCCGGCCGGCGCTGGAAAAGGCCGGCCGCCTGAATGCGTTCGGCAGCTTCCAGCAAGGCGTGCGCATGCTCGACGCGGGCCGCGCCGACCTGCTGCTGGGCGACGTGCTGGCCGTGCGCCATGAAGCACGCCTGCAGGGCGTCGCCTTGAACGCCCTGCCCTTCCTGGTCTTGCGCGCCCCCGTGCACCTGATGCTCAATGCGCGCACGACCAGCACCGCCGACCTGGCGCGCCTGAACGCCGCCATCACGCACCTGGAACAGCGCGGCGTGCTGGCGGCGATACGCAGCCGCTACGAAGCGCCGTAGCGGCGATCAACCCTTGGATGCCGCCTCGAGGATTTCCAGCTTGGTTTCGCGGCCATTCTTTTGCACACCCTGCGCCTTGTCGTAGCTTTCGATCAGGGCGCGGTATGGCGGCACGATATGGTCGGTCATGATGGCGGCGAATTCCATCGCGTCGGCGCGGTTCCAGGTGCTCATCACTTCAGCCAGCACGGCGTACGTGTCGATCGGCACGGCGCCCGCCTGCGTCACGCGCGCCATGGTGATGTCGGTGGCCATCTTCGACCAGTTGCCCGAGGCGTCGATGATGGCAAACACCTTGTAGCCGGCCGCCAGCGCGCTGATGGTGGGAAAAGCCATGCACACGCTGGTGAGCGTGCCGGCGATCAGCAGGGTCTTGCGGCCCGTCTTTTCGATGGCTTCGACCCAGGCCGGGTTGTCCCAGGCGTTGATCTGGCCCGTGCGCGGGATGTAGACGGCTTCCGGGTTGAAATGGTGGATTTCCGGGATCAAGGGGCCGTTCGGGCCGTCGGGCACGGAAGCGGTGGTAAACGTCGGCATGTTGGCCAGGCGCGACAGCTTGGCCAGCGCCGTGACGTGGCCGCGCAGCACGTGCTGCTCGATGTCGCGCACCAGCTGGAACAAGCCGCTCTGGTGGTCGATCAGCAGCATGACGGCATCGTCGGGATCGATCATCGGTGGCAAACCTTGGAAGTTGGCGGGGGTGCTCATGGTGGTCTCCTGAAAAACCGTGCCGCGGGATGCGGCACAGGTACTACACAAATTCACTGCACAAATTACGTCGCGATGCGGGCGAAGCGGCCGCTGTTGAAATCCTCGAACGCCTGCGCGATTTCCGCCTCGGTGTTCATGACGAAGGGGCCGTGGCCGACGATGGGTTCCTCGATCGGCTCACCGCTTAGCAGCAGTACCACGGCGTCGTTGTTCGCCTCGACGGTGATGCTGTCGCCATCGCGCTCGAACAGCGCCATCTGCGCTTCGCGCACCACGCTCTCGCCGTTGACCAGCACCGTGCCGTGCAGGACGATCAGCGCCGTGCTCCAGCCGCGGGTCACGGGCAGTTCCGTCAGCTTGCCCTGGGCCAGGCGCACGTCCCACACCTGCATCGGCGAGAACGTGCGGGCCGGGCCATGCTGGCCAGCGAAATCGCCGGCGATCACGCGCACGGAACCTGCATCGTCCGGCAGCGCCAGCGTGGGTATCGTGTCGCTGGTGATGGCCTGGTAGCCGGGCGCCGTCATCTTGTTTTTCGCCGGCAGGTTCACCCACAGCTGCACCATTTCCAGGGTGCCGCCCGACTGCGTGAAGGCAGGCGAGTGAAACTCTTCATGCAGGATGCCGGCGCCGGCCGTCATCCACTGCACGTCGCCGGGGCCGATCACGCCACCCTGCCCCGTCGAATCGCGGTGCGCCACTTCGCCCTTGTAGACGATGGTCACCGTTTCAAAGCCGCGGTGCGGGTGCGAACCGACGCCGGGCGGACGGGTGCCGGGCGCAAATTCGGTGGGGCCGGCATAGTCGAGCAGCAGGAAGGGGCTCAACTGCTTGCCATGGCCGTTATACGAAAACATCGAGCGCACGGGGAAACCGTCGCCGACCCAGTGCTGGCGAGGTGCGCTGTAGATACCTGTGACTTTGTTCATCTCGATCTCCTGTTGGGGTTTGCATTACGATGAAGACAGAATAGACCTGCAACGATGAAGGCGGTAGACGGTAAAATCAGCCATCAGCGTTCCAAAAATAGAACGATCAAGGAGGCGGCATGCAGGACCTGAATGACTTGTATTACTTTGTGCAGGTGGTCGACCATGGCGGCTTCGCGCCGGCCGGGCGCGCGCTGGGCATGCCGAAATCCAAACTGAGCCGGCGCATCGCCCTGCTCGAAGAGCGTCTGGGCGCGCGCCTGCTGCAGCGCACGACGCGGCATTTTTCCGTCACCGACGTGGGGCAGACGTTTTACGAGCATTGCAAGGCCATGCTGGTGGAAGCGGAGGCGGCGCAGGAAGCGATCGAACTGACGCGGGCCGCGCCGCGCGGCACGGTGCGCCTGTCCTGCCCCATCGCCCTGCTGCACTCGCTGGTCGCGCCCATGCTGGCCGGTTTCATGCGCGCGCATCCGCAAGTGACCCTGCTGCTGGAAGCGAGCAACCGCCGCGTCGACCTGGTGGCCGAAGGCATCGACGTGGCCATCCGCGTGCGCCCACCGCCGCTGCCCGACAGCGACCTGGTGCTGCGCGTGCTGGCCGAACGGGGCCAGTGCATGGTGGGCAGCCCGCTGCTGTTCGCCGGCGCGCCCATGCCGAAGGCGCCGGCCGACCTGGCCGACTGGCCCAGCCTGGCCCTGGGCACGCCGCAACAGCACTACCAGTGGGATTTATACGGCCCCGATGGCGCGCGCGCCCAGCTGCGCCACGTGCCGCGCTTCGTCACGGGCGACATGCTGACCCTGCGCGACGCGGCCGTGGCCGGCGTGGGCGTGGTGCAGCTGCCGACCATGATGATCACGGAACAGGTGGCCGATGGCAGCCTGCTGCCGCTGATGGAGCAATGGCGGCCGCAGCGCGAAATCATTCACGCCGTCTTTCCGTCGCGGCGCGGCCTGCTGCCGGCCGTGCGCACGCTGCTCGACTACCTGGCGCACAGCTTCGCCGCGCTGCCGGAAGAATGAAGGTTTTCAGGTACGATGGTGCTCTTTCAACAGGCGTGAAAACAGCATGCGTTTATTGATACTGTCGGACCTGCACCATGAGTTATGGCGCGACGAAGCGCCGCAGGGCGACCTCGCGCTCAGTTGCCCCGACGCCGTCATCCTGGCCGGCGACATCGACACAGGCGCGCGCGCCGTCGCCTGGGCGGCCACCGCATTCGCGGGCCTGCCGGTGCTGTACGTGCACGGCAACCACGAAGGCTATGGCCACCACCTCGACAAGGTGCGCCAGGAGCTGCGCGCGGCCTGCGCCGCCACGGACAACGTGCATTTTCTCGACGCCGGGTCTCACCTCATCACCGACCAGGCAGGCCACACCGTGCGCTTCCTGGGCGCCACCCTGTGGACGGATTTCCGCCTGCTGGGCGACGACACGCGCCAGGCGGCCATGCGCGATGCGGAAGCCGTCATGAACGACTACAAGCGCATCCGCCTGGCCAACATGGGTTTTCGCAAGCTGCGCGCGGCCGATACGGCCATGTTCCACGCGCAGCAAAAAGCCTGGCTGGCGCGCGAACTGGCGCAGCCCTTCGACGGCAGCACCGTCGTCATCAGCCACATGGCGCCGTCGCTGCTGTCGGTCGACGATGCCTACGGCAGCGAAGGGTGTTCGCCCGCCTACGCCTCGCGCCTGGACGAGCTGGCCGCGCAGGCGGACCTGTGGGTGCATGGCCACCTCCACGCCTCGCGCGACTATCGGATCGGCCAGTGCCGCGTGGTCAGCAACCCGTGCGGCTACAAGACGCGCAGCGGCGCGCCGCAAAATCCCGCGTTCGATCCGAACTTCATCGTCGAACTAGGCCCACGCTAATCATCCGGTTTCAAACGGCCCGCCAGCCATTGCTGCAGGCGGTGCTTGCCGGCCCGGCGCGCCACGCGTGGCGACGCCTCCGACTGGTGCGCGCCGGCGCCGCTGCGCAGCCTGGCGGCGGCCACCAGCGGATTGCGCGGCTTGGACGTGGCTTTCACTTTGATTTTCATGCTGTTTCCTTTCAACCCGGTCGCGCAAAACAAAAAACCCCGGCAAGTTTCCTCACCGGGGTTTGAAGGACACCGGCTCGGGATCGGCAATGCTGCCGATGGCCCCGAGCGTCATGCGCGGGGCTAGTGGTACGTCAACTTGCTGCCAGCCTGCTCGAACATGGGTTTCCTTTCTTTTGTGTGGTTGATCTGTACTGCGGAAGCTGATTTTGCGCTGTATGCTGCAGTGCGTCAACCGCTTTTCATGGCGCATGCGCCAACGTTGTTATTTTGTCGCAGCCGCCTTTTCCTTGGCGATGCGCGCTTCGAGCTTGGCTTCATTTTTGGCCGCGTAGCTGCTGCATGCCTGCGCATCGATGAAGGGGTTCGGCGTGACGCCTTCCAGCAATTGCGTCAGCTTGCGGTCGCCGCCCGAGTGATCGGGGTGGGCCGAGATCAGGATGTCGCACGGCAGCCGGGCGAAGTCCTGCATCACGCGGCGGAAGGCCGGCGTCAGGTCTGCATGGCGTTCATCGCCCAGGTAGTGAAAATCGTCGGCCGCCACCGGCGTGAGGCTGGCGCCGAACACCACGTTCAGGCATTCCTTGCGCTGCGCATCCTCGCACGAGACCCAGGTCCAGCTGGTGCTGCCCGGCGTATGGCCAGGCGTGTAGCGCGCCGTGACGGTCACGTCGCCCAGTTGCAGGGTTTCGCCATCGGCGATTTCGCGCACGTTTTCCACGGCCGGCATGGGGTCGATTTCGCCCGCTTGCGGGTCCATGGCGAGCACCGATCCCGCGCGCAGCGCCTGCGCGCCCAGCGGGCTGGCGATCACTTGCGCGCCGCTGTCGCGGGCCAGGGCGGCGATGCCGCCCGAATGGTCGAAATGCGCTTCCGTACTCAGGATGAACTTGATGTCTTCCAGGCGAAAGCCCAGCTCGAGGATATGCTCCTTGATGGCGGCCACCGATTGCGGCAACGCGCCATCGATCAGGATCAAGCCTTCGCGCGTGTCGATCAGCACCACGCTCAAGCCGCCCACGCCCACGTAATACGTGTCGCCGTGGATGCGCGCCGGCTGCTGCGGGCGGTTCCACTGCGCCGCATACGGCGAAGCGATCGGCTGCGTCAAGGGATCGACGGCGGGCGTGGCGGCATGCGCGGCAAACGGCAGCGCCATGGCGGCCAGCGCGATACTGAGCAGAGACTTGGGAAAGTAGAAAGGCGGCATGCGGCTCCAGGAAGATAGGCGGTATGAATCAATGCCACAGGGTAACGTCGCCCTCGCGCGCGGTCAAGCGGACGGGCGCGGCGACTTGCGCTACGATAGAGGCCCATTCACTGCTCCCCTATTGCCATGCGTTTGCTGATCCTGTCCGACCTGCACCTGGAAGTCTGGGGTGACGACACGCCCGCCATCGACCTTGCCGCCTGCCGGCCCGACGTGGTGATCCTGGCCGGCGACATCGACACGGGCAGCAATGCCATCGCCTGGGCCGCGCGCACCTTCGGCGCCCTGCCCGTGCTGTACGTACACGGCAACCACGAGGGCTATGGCCATCAGCTGGAACACATGCAGGACGCCGTGCGCGACGCCTGCGCCAGCGCCAATGTGCACGGCGCCAACATCCGCTTGCTCGACGGCGACGCCATGGTACTGAACGGCGTGCGTTTTCTCGGCGTCACGCTGTGGACGGATTTTTTGCTGTTCGGTGCGGAGCGCCGGGAAGAAGCCTTCAGCGCGGCGCAAACCTACATGCCCGACTACAAGCGCATCAGCACGGGCGGCGACACGCCGCGTCTCTTGTGCGCGGCCGACACGGCGCAGCTGCACGCGCGGCACCGCGCCTGGCTGGAGCAACAGCTGGCGCAACCATTCGATGGCAAGACGGTCGTCATCACGCACATGGCGCCATCGATGCAGTCGGTGGAAGAGCAATATGCGACCAATCTCGGCTCGCCCGCCTTCGCCTCGCAGCTGGACGCGCTGGTGGCGCAAGCCGACCTGTGGGTGCATGGCCACATGCACGCTTCGCTCGACTACCGCGTCCAGGACTGCCGCGTGGTGTGCAACCCCTGCGGCTACAAGCGCCCCGATGGCACGCCCGAGAACGAACGTTTTGACACGGGCTTTATCGTCGACCTGGCCAGCGCGGGCTAGTTTTCCCGATAGCGCAGCTGCACCACGCCGCTGGGCAACTGGCGCGTGTTGTGCAGGCGCCAGTCGCTGCGCGGCAAGCCGTCCTCGAACAGGCGCACGCCCTTGCCCAGCACCACGGGCAGCACGGACAAGGTCAGGCTGTCGATGACGCCCTCGCGCAAGCCGGCGCGGATGACGGCGCCGCCATCAAGATACACGTGGCGGCACCCCTCCTCTGCCAGCCCCTCCAGCACTGCCCGCACGCTGCCTGCGCGACGCTGCTCGCCATGGCGCGGCGCGAAGTCGCGGTGGCTGAGGACCACCACGCGCTTGCCCGCATACGGCCACGGCTCAAAACCCAGCACGGCGTCATACGTGGTGCGGCCGATCAGCAAGGTATCGACCTGCTGCATCAAGGCCGTGTAGCCGGTGGCGTCGGGCGAGTCGGGCGCCAGTTCGGCCAGCCAGGACAGGTCGCCGTTTTCTCCCGCGATGCAGCCATCGAGGCTGATACCGAGAAAAACGCTGACGAAAGTTTTTTGCATGGGTGCTCCTTGATTTAATTCTACAGTGTAGAATTATGCCCATGAAAACTCCAAAACTTCAAGTCGTGGCATCTCCCGTGCGCCGCGCCGGGCGTCCGCGCCGCGCCGCGTCCGCACTGGACAACGCCAGCATCCTGCAAGCGGCCCTGGCCCTGCTGGAAGAAAAAGGCGAAGCGTTCTCCATGCGCGCGCTGGCGCACAGCCTGGGCGTCGATGCCATGGCCCTGTATCACTACTACGCGGGAAAAGAGGAATTGTTGCTGGCCTTGATGGCGCAGCGTTTTGCCGCGCTCGATCCGCGCCAGCCGCCATTTACGCAACGCCAGGGGCCGCAGTGGCGCCTGCTCGCGCTGTGCGCGCTGTACCTGGAACTGGTCAGCGCCACGCCGTATTTCGTGCGCCTGATGGCGCGCGGGCTGGTGGAACAAGCCGACGTGGCCGAGCGGTTCACGGCGCTGTTCGAGCTGGCCGTGGAAGACCTCTGCCGGGACAAGAAAACCCGCCTGCGCGGGCGCGATGCGCTCGTCGATTTCCTGCACGGCTATGCGCTGGCGGGCAGGCCGGCCAGCGAGACGCAATGGCACGCCTCGGTCAGTCTGATCCTGGCAGGCATGGTCGTCACACACAATGCCGTGTGACGACCAGCGGCCGGACGCCCTACCCTGGCATCAGGCCAGCAGCTTGAGCAGCGCCTGGGCGGCCGCTTCCGACGACGCGGGATTCTGGCCCGTGACCAGCAAGCCATCGCTGACGGCGTACGGCTGCCAGTCGCCCAGCTTCGAGTAGACGCCGCCGTTTTGCTTGAGCATGTCCTCGACCAGGAAAGGCACGATGGCGCTCAAGCCGACGGCGTCTTCCTCGGTATTCGTAAAGCCCGTCACCTGCTTGCCGCGCACCAGCGGCGTGCCATCAAGCGCTTTCACGTGGCGCAGCACGCCGGGGGCGTGGCAGACGGCGGCGACGGGCTTGCCGGCGGCGATCATCTGTTCGATCAGCGCGATCGAATGCGCGTCTTCGGCCAGATCCCACAGCGGACCGTGGCCGCCCGGATAGAACACGGCGTCAAAGTCGGCCTCCTTCACGTCGGCCAGCTTGCCCGTGTTGGCCAGCACGGCTTGCGCATCGGCGTCCTGCTTGAAGCGGCGCGTAGCGTCCGTTTGCGAATCGGGCTCGTCGCTTTTCGGGTCCAGCGGCGGCTGGCCGCCGTTGGGCGAGACCACCGTCAGCCTGGCGCCCGCTTCCTGCAAGGCATAGTAGGGAGCGGCGAATTCTTCCAGCCAGAAGCCGGTTTTCTTGCCGGTGTTACCGAGTTGATCGTGCGAGGTCAGTACCATCAGGATGTTCATGTTCTTTCCTTTTCAGTGAGCTTGCGAGGGTAGGATTACAGTGCTGCTTCGAGGATACGGCGGCTGCGCGCGAGATCGATATCGCGGTGTTCGCCGAGGGAGGTCATGCCATGTGCTTCCAGTTGCGTCAGTACCGCTTCCACCGCTTCCTGGCCCAGCTGATAGGCCGACAAACGGGTCGGGATGCCCAGGCCTTCAAAGAAGGCGCGCGTGCGGGCGATGGCGGCGTCGATGCGCTCGTCGTCGCTGCCGCTGGTGATGTTCCACACACGTTCGCCAAATTGCAGCAATTTGCCGCGTTTCTGTTCGCGCTGTACGTCCAGCAGGGCAGGCAGCACCAGGGCCAGGGTGCGCGCATGGTCGATGTCGTACAGGGCCGTCAGTTCGTGGCCGATCATGTGGGTGGCCCAGTCCTGCGGCACGCCGGCGCCGATCAGGCCATTCAGGGCCAGGGTGGCCGTCCACATCAGATTGGCGCGGGTATCGTAATCGTCGGGCGAGGCGACGGCCTGCGGCGCGATCTCGACCAGGGTTTGCAGCAAGCCTTCGGCAAAGCGGTCCTGCACCTTCGCCTGCACGGGATAGGTCAGATACTGTTCCGTCGTGTGGACAAAGGCGTCGACCAGGCCATTGGCCACCTGCGTAGCCGGCAAGGTAAAGGTTTTACTGGGGTCGAGCACGGAAAACTGCGGGTACAGCAGCGGATTGCGAAAACTCAGCTTGTCATGCGTGGCCTTTTTCGTCACCACGCCGCCGCTGTTCATTTCCGATCCCGTGGCCGGCAAAGTCAGCACCGTGCCGAATGGCAGGGCGCGCTGCACATTGGCGCCACCGCGCTCGGCGATTTCCCACGGCTCGCCATCGTACAGGGCGGCGGCAGCGACGAACTTGGTGCCGTCGATCACGGAGCCGCCGCCGACGGCCAGCAGGAAGTCCAGCTTTTCGCTGCGCACCTGCGCCACGGCGCGCATCAGGGTTTCGTAGCTGGGATTGGGTTCGATGCCGCCAAACTCCTGCACGCTGCGCTGGCCCAGCGCAAGCGCAGCTCGCACTTCGGCCAGGGTGCCCGTCTTTTCCGCGCTGGCGCCGCCGTACAAAATCAGCACGCGCGCGTTGTGCGGCACCAGCGTGGACAATTTGGCGACCGTGTCGGCGCCGAACACAATCTTCGTCGGGTTATGGAATTCAAAATTCTTCATGCTGCTGCTCCTTTATTATTAGACTGGTCGTCTAGAGTGCGGTTCAAAAAACGCGGACGTGATGCGTCCGCTTGTTGGTTGTTTATCGGTCCCTGTCCGGCGGCAGCTGCAACATTGCCAGGGTCGCCCGCCAGGCCGTTTGCAAGGCGCTGGCGTCGCGCCGCAGCTTGGTCAGCATCGCCGCGCCCAGCCACAGCTGGTACAAGGTGGCGGCCATCTGCGCCGGGTCGGCTACCGATGGCAGGGTATCGTCCACCCTGCCCCGCGCGATGGCCAGGGCCAGCCTGGCGATGATGCGGTGGGTGCCGTCGAGCAGCGCCACGCGCATCGGCTCCGACATGTCCGCCACTTCACTGCTCAGCTTGACCACCAGGCAGCGGCAATCGCAACCGCTGCCATCGAGGCTTGCACTGGTCCAGCTGGCCCAATACGCCATCAGCGCCTGCGCCGCGCTCTGGCCGGGCTGGCCCAGCACGAGCTCCATTTCGTCCAGGTAGCCGGTGACGTAATCTTCCAGCATCGCTTCGCCAAACAATTCCTTGGACTTGAAGTAATGGTAGAACGAACCCTTGGGCACGTCGGCGGCAGACAATATCTCATTCAGTCCCACGCCGGCAAAGCCCTTGCGCGTGATGATGGCCTTGCCCTGGTCGATAATGTGCTGGCGCACGTCGGTGTATTCAGCTTTCATGCGATGATTGTAGCACAATTAGACCAGTCGTCTACCAATAAGGAGCACAATGTGAAGCGAGGCTGGTCGATTGAATATTGCATGTACCCGCTGGAGGCACGCCTCGTCAGGCCGGGCTTGCAGTGTAGACATGCAGCACATCCTCATCGATGTGTATCACCTGCGCCGGTATTCCTTCAAACACAGGCGCAAGCAGCATGGGACGCAGATCACCACTTACCACTGCCGCATCGAGAAATACCAGCAGGTCGGTGGCGCTGGCCTGTACCACACGGCCTTGGAAGATGGCACGCTTGCCTGCATGAGCCACCAGCTTGTGCGCCACGTAATACGCGGGCGCCGTCAATTGCGCACGCAAAGCAGCAATCGAATCATATGCGGCCAGCGGACCACCGCGCAGGACCAGCGCCAGCATGCTGAAAAAAAGCGCATCGGCGCATGGTCCCGGCGCGACGTCCTGCTTTACCAGCGCCGCGAAACTATACTCGTTCCTCATGTGACTTTGCCCTGCTCAAGGATGTGCTGGCGGACGTCGGTGTATTCAGCTTTCATGAGGCAAAGCATAGCACGACTAGACCAGTCGTCTAGAATGCATTATCGGCCTGTTTTTCAACGAGCAATAGTAGCGGGACCAAGCGATCAGGTGAACTTCTTGAAATCCGGCTTGCGCTTTTCAAAGAAGGCCGTAAACGCTTCCTTCGCCTCGGCGCCGCCCAGCATGGCGCTGAACAGTTTATTTTCGTCGGCGATGGCCGCCTTCATCGGTTCCATGCGGCTTTGCTTCATCAATCGCTTGGTGGCGCGGATCGAGGCGGCCGGCAGGGCCACCAGCTTGGCGGCCTGGCCTTGCGCAAAGGTCATCAATTCGTACAAGGGCACGACTTTCGAGACCAGGCCCATTTCCAGCGCTTCGCTGGCCGGGAACGCTTCGCCCAGCATCAGCTTTTCCGCCGCGCGCGGGTAGCCGGCCAGTTGCGTGAGCAGCAGGCTGGAGCCGAATTCCGGGCACAGGCCCAGCTGCGTGAACGGCATCGAAAAGCTGGCGTTATCGGCCGCGTAGACGAGGTCGCAGTGCATCAGCAAGGTGGTGCCGATGCCGATGGCGGGACCGGAAACGGCCGCCACCACGGGCTTGCTGCTGCCGTACAGGGCGCGCATGAACTGGAACACGGGACGGTCATGGTCGAGCGAACCATCTTTCGGGCGCGCCGTCTTCATGAAGTCATCGAGGTCGTTACCGGCAGTAAAAATCTCGCGCTTGCCGCAGATCAGGATGGCGCGTACTTCATCGTCCGTCTCGGCCGCCACCAGCGCATCGGCCAGGGTCTGGTACATGGCGCCCGTGATCGCATTCTTGCGTTCCAGGCGGTTGAATTCCAGGGTCAGAATGCCCTCGCTCTTGCTGCACAAAATATCCATGTCGTCTCCAAAAAGATAAAGGGCGCCGAGGTATCCCCAGCGCCCAAGTTTTGACTAATCTTAGCTGACCACTTACGTCACGACGCCCGGCAGATCAAACGCGCTCGAAGATTCCTGCCGCGCCCATGCCGGCACCCACGCACATGGTGACCATGCCGTACTTCTGCTTGGTGCGCTGCAGTGCGTGGATCACGGTGGCGGCGCGGATGGCGCCGGTCGCGCCCAGCGGATGGCCCAGGGCGATCGCGCCGCCCATCGGGTTGACCTTCGATGGATCCAGGCCCAGGTCGCCGATGACGGCCAAGGCTTGCGCAGCAAACGCTTCGTTCAGCTCGATCCAGTCCAGCTGGTCTTGCGTGATGCCGGCGGCGGCGCACGCTGCCGGAATGGCGAATTTAGGACCGATGCCCATGATTTCCGGCGGCACGCCGCGCACGGCGAACGAGGAGAATTTCGCCAGCGGGGTCAGGTTGTGCTCGCGCAGGATTTTTTCGCTGACGATCAAGAGCGCACCGGCGCCGTCGGACATCTGCGAGCTGTTGGCGGCCGTGACGGAACCCTTGGCGGCGAAGACAGGCTTCAGCTTGGCCAGCGATTCCATCGACGAATCGGCGCGCGCGCCTTCGTCCGTGTCGACGGTGCGGCGCGTTACATCCACCTGGCCGGTGGCCAGGTTAGGCGTGCGCGTGATGATTTCCACGGGCGTCGTTTCCGCCTTGAAGAAACCGGCTTGCTGCGCGGCGATGGCGCGGCGGTGCGATTCAACGGAGAACGCGTCCTGCTGTTCGCGCGACACTTTCCATTGCTGCGCCACTTTTTCGGCCGTCAGGCCCATGCCGTAAGCCATGCCGATGTTTTCGTCGCTGAACATGTCCAGGTTCATCGATGGGTGGTGGCCCATCATCGGTACCATCGACATCGATTCGATGCCGCCGGCGATCATGACGTCGGCTTCGCCCACGCGGATGCGGTCGGCGGCCATGGCGATGGCCGTGATGCCCGAAGCGCAGTAACGGTTGACGGTGACGCCGCCCACGGTTTTCGGCAAGCCGGCCAGCAGCACCGAGTTACGCGCGATATTGAAGCCCTGCTCCGCTTCCGGGAACGAGCAGCCGATGATGGCGTCGGTGATCAATGCAGGGTCCAGGCCAGGCGCTTGCGCCAGGGCCGATTGCAGCACGCGCACCAGCAGGTCGTCCGGGCGGGTGTTTCTGAACATGCCGCGCGGCGCCTTGCCGATCGGGGTGCGGGTTGCAGAGACGATGTACGCGTCTTGAAGTTGTTTGCTCATTTTATGCTTTCAAAGATGTTGAACGAGGTTCGTGTTCTGTCGAATGTCCGGGATGCTGGCCTATCGCTTCTGCGACAAATACCAGTCCACCGTCACCTGTGCCGCCAGCGTGCCTTCGGAATCGAAAATATCGACTTCCACGGGAAACGCCACCTTGCCGTCCTGCGCCAGCTGCGCCTTCAAGGCAGCCAGGTCGCCCGGTACCCGGCCTTCGGCGCGCGTCGCGCCCCGGGCCACCTTCTGGTACTGGATGCGCGACTCCTTGGCCACCGGACGCAAGCCCAGTATCAGCTCGGCGAAGCCGCCAGCCATGGCCGCGCCGGAAGCCGTTTCGGCCAGGGTAAACAAGGCGCCCGCATGCTGCGTGCCCAGGTGATTATTCAGTTTTGGATCTTCCGGCATCGACACCTTCGAGGTGCCGGCGCCGATGTCGTCGATGCTGATCCCCAGCAGCCGCACGAAGGGCAAGGTGTCCATCATCTGTTGTTTGATACGGTCATACACCATGCTTGGCCTCACGCGCAGCAATACTTTAAAAATAATGGACAGGATCGTCATCGACGTCAGGCTTAGTTGCGTACCGGCTTACCGGTTTGCATCATGCCCATGATCCGTTCCTGGGTTTTCGGATGGTTCAACAGCTCCAGGAATGCCTTGCGTTCCATATCCAGCAGCCACTGTTCGCTGACGAAGCTGCCCTGGTCCACGTCGCCGCCCGATACGATCTCGGCGATCATCTCGCCCAGCTTGAAATCGTGCGCCGAAATGAAGCCGCCGTCGCGCATGTTGACCAGCTGCGCCTTGATGGTGCCCCAGCCGTAACGGCCCGTCACCTGGATCAGCGACGGCAGTTGCGGACGGAAGCCCGCATCAAACATGGCGCGCGCTTCGACCTTGGCCACGTGCAGCAGCTCGTAGGCGTTGAACACGATCACGTCGTCTTCCTTCAGGTAGCCCATTTTTTTCGCTTCCAGCGCCGATTTCGACACGTTGGCGGTGGCCGCATTGGTGAAGCCCGTTTTCAGGAATTGCAGGATGTCGTTACCCTTGGCTTCCTTGTAGGCGCGCTGCGCCGCTTCCTTCAAGCCGCCGCCGGCAGGAATCAGGCCGACGCCCACTTCCACCAGGCCGATGTAGGACTCGATCGAGGCCACGCGCTTCGATGCATGCAGCGCCAGTTCGCAACCGCCGCCCAGTGCCAGACCAGCGACCGCGGCGATCACCGGCACGTTCGCGTATTTCAGCGACATGAAGGTGTTCTGCAGTTCGGCGATGATCGGATCGACGGCTTTCACGCCGCCTTGCATGAACGCCGGCAGGGCCGATTGCAGGTCGGCGCCGGCCGAGAACGCGCCGCCTTCGGCTGCGTCCGCGTGCCAGATCACCAGGCCTTTGAAGTTTTTCTCCGCTTCGGCCAGCGCCAGTTTCAGGCCGTTAATGACGCCTTCACCGATCACGTGCATCTTGGTCTTGAACGAGATGATCAGGACGTCGTCGCCCGTATGCCAGACGCGCACGGATTCGTCTTCGAAGACGGTGGTGCCGGCGGTCTTGCCGTCGATGGCGCCGCTGCCCAGGACTGGCGCGCGGAATGGCTGGCGGTCATACACGGACAGAGTAGAACGTGGCACGAAGCTGTTCGACACGGCGGAGTACGAACCTTCCGGCGTGTGCACGCCGCCTTTTTCAGCGACCGGACCTTCGAAGACCCAGGCTGGCAGCGGCGCGTTGCACAGCGCGTGGCCGGCGTCGATGTCTTCCTTGACCCAGTTGGCCACTTGCAGCCAGTTCGATGCCTGCCACGTTTCAAACGGGCCGACGTTCCAGCCGAAGCCCCAGCGCATGGCGAAGTCGATGTCGCGCGCATTGTCGGCCACGGTATCCAGATGGATGGCGATGTAGTGGAAAGCGTCGCGGAAGATCGCCCACAGGAACTGGCCTTGCGGATTCGTCGATTCGCGCAGCGCCTTCATCTTCTTGACCGGATCCTTTTCTTTCAGGATGCGGGCGATGATGTCGGCAGCCTTGGCGCCGCCGGCCACGTATTCACCGGTGGCGAAATCGAGGCGTTGAATTTCCTTGCCAACCTTCTTGTAGAAGCCCGCGCCACTCTTCTGGCCCAGCGCGCCTTTTTCCACCAGCTTGGCCAGCACTTCCGGCGTCTTGTAGACGGCGGCGAACGGATCGTTCGGCAGGTAGTCCTGCATGGTCTTGATTACATGGCCCATGGTGTCCAGGCCGACCACGTCCGCCGTGCGGAAGGTGCCCGACTTGGCGCGACCCAGCTTGGCGCCCGTCAAATCATCGACGACGTCCACGGACAGGCCGAATTTCTCGGCTTCGTGCACGATGGCCAGGATGCCGAACACGCCCACGCGGTTGGCGATGAAGTTCGGCGTATCCTTGGCGCGGACCACGCCCTTGCCCAGGGTGGTGGTCAAAAAGCCTTCCAGCTGGTCGGCGATTTCCGGGCGGGTAGACTCGGTCGGGATGATCTCGACCAGGTGCATATAGCGCGGCGGGTTGAAGAAGTGCACGCCGCAGTAGCGCGATTTCAGGTCGGCGTCGAAGCCTTCGGCCAGCTTGGTGATCGACAGGCCCGAGGTGTTCGAGGCGAAGATCGCGTTCGGGCCGATGTGCGGAGCGACCTTCTGGTACAGGTCGTGTTTCCAGTCCATGCGCTCGGCGATGGCTTCGATGATCAGGTCGCAACCGGCCAGCAGGTCCAGATTGTCTTCGTAGTTGGCGACCTGGATCAGCGCGGCATCATCCTTGTTGCCCAGCGGGGCAGGCGACAGCTTTTTCAGGTTCTCGATGGCGCGCAGCACGATGCCATTCTTTGGGCCTTCCTTCGCAGGCAGGTCGAACAGCACGACCGGCACTTTCGCGTTGATGCAATGGGCGGCGATCTGCGCGCCCATCACGCCGGCGCCGAGGACGGCTACTTTTTTAACGATGAAATTGGTCATATTTTCCTCAAGTCTTAGAACAGGTCTGCGTCGAGTGCCATCAGGTTGGCCGAACCGGAACGCGCCTGACGGATCAGGGTTGCCGTCTCAGGCTGCAAGCGGGCGAAGTAGAAACGTGCGGTAGCCAGTTTGGCGGTGTAGAAGGTGTCGCCGCTGGATTCTTTTTCGAGGGCGATCTTGGCCATCTGCGCGAACAGGTAGCTGTAGATCATGTGGCCGACGACGCGCAGGTAAGGCACGCATGCCGCGCCCACTTCGTCAGGGTTCTGGAAGGCCTTCATGCCGATTTCCATGGTCAGCTTGGTGACTTTGTCGCCCAGGTCGCCCAGTGGCGTGACGAATTCGCTCATCGCTTCATCGGTGCCATTGTCTTCGACGAAAGCCTTGATCTTTTCGCCGAACTTGCGCAGCTTGGCGCCGTTGTCACCGAGGATCTTGCGGCCCAGCAGATCGAGCGACTGGATCGTGTTCGTGCCTTCGTAGATCATGTTGATGCGCGCGTCACGCACATACTGCTCCATGCCCCATTCCGAGATGTAGCCGTGGCCGCCGAACACTTGCATCGCGTCCGAAGTGGCGATCCAGGCGTTGTCGGTGATGAAGGCCTTGATGACGGGCGTCAGCAGCGCCACTTCGTCGGCCGCTTCCTTGCGCACGTCGGCGTCAGGGTGGTGCAGTTCACGGTCGATCTGCAGCGCCACGTAGGAAGTGAAAGCGCGCGCGCCTTCGGCGTAGGCTTTGCCCGTCAACAGCATGCGGCGCACGTCAGGGTGCACGATGATGCGGTCGGCCGGCAGTTCCGGGTTCTTGATGCCGGACAGCGAGCGCATTTGCGTGCGGTCCTTGGCGTAGATCAGCGCGTTCTGGTAAGCGATTTCCGTCAGGCCCAGCGACTGCATGCCCACGCCCAGGCGGGCCGCGTTCATGAAGACGAACATGGCGTTGAGGCCCTTGTTTGGCTGGCCGATGATCCAGCCTTTCGCGCCGTCCAGGTTCATCTGGCAGGTCGAGTTGCCGTGGATGCCCATTTTTTCTTCGATGGCGCCGCAGGTGATCGGATTGCGTTCGCCGACCGTGCCATCCGCATTCGGCAGGAATTTTGGCACCAGGAACAGCGAGATGCCTTTCGAGCCTTCCGGCGCGTCCGGCACGCGGGCCAGTACCAGGTGCAGGATGTTTTCCGCCATGTCGTGCTCGCCGGCCGAGATGAAGATCTTGTTGCCGGTGATGGTCCAGGAACCGTCCGCCTCAGGCAGCGCTTTCGAGCGCAGCAGGCCCAGGTCGGTGCCGCAGTGCGGCTCGGTCAGGCACATGGTGCCCGTCCATTCGCCCGACACCAGCTTCGGCAGATAGACTTCCTTCTGGTGGTCGGTGCCGTGTTCCTTCAGGCACTCGTAGGCGCCGTGCGACAGGCCAGGGTACATGGACCAGGCCTGGTTCGACGAGTTCAGCATTTCATAGAACGAATTGTTCAGCACGACAGGCAAGCCCTGGCCGCCGTATTCCGGATCGCAAGCCAAGGCCGCCCAGCCGCCTTCGACGTACTGCTTGTAGGCTTCCTTGAAACCTTTAGGCGTGGTCACGCTTTTCGTGACGGGGTCGTGGTGGCAGCCTTCGCGGTCGCCGGAATGGTTCAGCGGGAACAATACTTCGGAGGTGAATTTGCCGCCCTCTTCCAGCACCTGGTTGATGATGTCGGCGTCGACGTCGGCGTACGACGGCATTTGCTTCAGTTCTTCTTCCACTTGCAGGAACTCATGCAGGACGAATTGCATATCCCGGATTGGCGCGACGTATTGACCCATAATTTTCTCCTGAAGGCGATTAGCTAAAGTGTTGTACTTGTAAGTGCGTGTGCGTTGTTGCGGATACTGCCTGACGGCTTATTTGCTTGTGACGGAATTCTGGTACGACGCCAGCAGGCGGATAAAGCCCGCTTGCGCCCGTTCGATGCTGCCCGGCACGCGCAGGAAGCGCGCGTCGTGATGCAGGGCCAGGATCAGGCCATACATCTCGTACACCAGCTGCTGGGCGTCCGTGTCCGCTTTCAGGTCGCCGGTGGCGATCGATTGCTCGACACTGCGCAGCAACGCGCCCTGCCAGGCCCGCACCATGGCCACGAGGGACTCGCGGATGGGACCGGGACGGTCGTCATACTCGACGGCGCCACTGATATAAATGCAGCCGGAAGCGATTTCCACGCTGACCCGTTTGACCCAGCGCGCAAACATCGATTGCAGACGCTGGATGCCGCGTGGTTCTTTCATGCTGGGGAAAAAGACTTCTTGCTCGAAACGATAGTGGTAAAGCTTCAGCACTTCCATCTGCAAGTCTTCGCGCGAGCCAAAGTGGGCAAACACGCCCGACTTGCTCATGTTCATTTTGTCCGCAAGCAGACCGATGGTCAGGCCTTCCAGGCCGTCGCGGCTGGACAGGTCCAGCGCCACGTCGAGGATGGCGGCACGGGTCAGTTCGCCCTTGCGCATGAATTTGACTGAAGTATTCAAGATTACCGTTCTAAAAGTGATGTTGCCGATTGGGCGGACTGAAGCGAGGGTAAAAAAAGCACGCTCCGAAAAAATCCGAACGCTCGTACTATTATCCACTACCACGTAAAAGTCAAACGGGAACTTTAGAGCCGGTGTTCTATTGGTGCAGCGCAGCATTTTTGGGCCGCGTGTTTATAGCGATTTCAGGCAGGCAAAAGCGGCATGCGCCCCTGCCGCCTGGGTAGCAGCGCGCCTCAGTCGAGGCCGCCTGCCTTGCTCAGTTGACGGCGGTCGCGCTTGGTCGGCCGCCCCTTGATGGTGGTGCCCGGCTCGCGGAACAGCTTGCGCTCCTCGGCCAGTTGCTCGCGGCGGGCGATGCTGGCGGGCGTTTCGCCATACAGCAGACGCGCCACGGGCGCCGCGCCGCGCTTGTCGGACAGGCCCAGCACGGCCACTTCCCACGTCTCCGCGCCATTGTCGATGGCCAGCTCGTCGCCCACGCGCAGGCTGCGCGCCGGTTTGACGCGCTCGCCCCCCACTTTGACCTTGCCCGTGTCGACGGCTTCGCTGGCCAGCGAGCGCGTCTTGAAGAAGCGCGCCGCCCACAGCCATTTGTCCAGCCTTACCGTTGTCATCTCGTTCATGCGTACTTGCCTACTGAAAAAATGCGCATCACCAGCCGGTACACGAGGAACGCGGCTTCGTAGCCGATGCGCCGGAAGCGGCCGATGTGCTTGAAATCATCCTGGTGAATGACGATGCCGTCCGCCACACCCTGCTCGATATGCTGGCGCAAGCTTTGCGCGAAGGCCACGTCCTTGATGACCACGTTCGCTTCCTGGTTCAGGAACAGGCTCAGCGCGTCAATATTGCTGGAACCGACCGTCGCCCAGTCATCGTCGACGACGGCCACCTTGGCGTGCAGCTGCGTCTTGCGATATTCGACAATTTTCACGCCGGCGGCCAGCAGTTTCGGGTAAAACGAGTGCGCCACGGCGTCTTGCATGCGGAACTCGCCCACGCCGATCAACAGCACCACGTCGACGCCCCGCTGGGCCGCCTGGGCCAGCGCGTGGCGCAGCTTGTGTCCGGGCGCGAAATACGGGTTGGCCAGCATCACGCTTTTACGCGCCTGGCCCAGCGCCTGCAGGTAGGCGCGCTGGATGGTGCGGCGGTTGCGCAGGTTGTCGCGCACGACAAAGCCGGCCACGACGGGGTTCTTCGCCAGCTCCTTGCTGACGACGCGCATCTTGCGGTACAGCTTGATACGCCGCACCAAATTCATCTTGCCCAAGCGCGCCCACTGCGCCTGCGCCTCTTCATGGATAGCGTCGACCAGCGGCCCCTTCACCTGCACGGCGAAATCCCAGCGCGGCGCTTCCAGGCTGATGTTGTGATCGTAGTCGCAAAACATGTCATCGTTAATATTGATGCCACCCACCAGGGCAATTTCCCCATCGGCCACGCAAATCTTGCGATGCGTGCGCGTGATGCCGCGCTTGAACCAAGGGTTGAAGATGCGGTGGTGCACGCCAGCCGCTTCCAGCTGCGCATGCATGGCGTTGACCCGGCGGTTGCCCGTGCCGAACCAGTCCGTGATCATGCACACCAGCACGCCGCGTGCGGCCGCGCGTTTGAGCGCATCGAGCACCAGGGTGCCCGTGGCGTCGTCGGCAAAGATATACGTTTCGAAATAGACTTCCGCGCGCGCGCCGTCGATGGCGGCTATCAGCGCGGGAAAGTAATCGGTGCCGCAATACAGCAGCTTGATGTCGTTGTGGGCGATGAAATTGACTGTACGCATGCCGGCAGTCTACGCGAGTTTCAAAGCGGCAACGATCGGCGCGTGGTCCGACAATTTTGCCCACAGGGTGCCATGCATCACTTGCGCGCCTTCCACGTGGAAACCTCGCACATAGATGCGGTCCAGGCGGAACCACGGCAAAGCGGCGGGAAAGGTGCGCGCCGGCACGGGGATCGGCGTTTTCGTCTGGCGCCGCGCCAGGGTGCGCACCAGGTCGCCCAGAGCCGAGTTCGACGCGCGCTGGTCGAATACCTCGACCACGCCGAGCGCATTGCGCAGCTTGTCGCTGAGCGTGTTGCGCCAGTCGTTGAAGTCGCCGGCGATGATGACCGGTTCGCCATTCGGCGCCGATTCCATGACGGCGTCGATCAGCGCCTGCGTCTGGCGTCCCCGTCCCGATTCGAACAAGCCCAGGTGGACGACATAACAATGCACGTCGGCCTGCGGCGTCTTGAGCACGCAATGCAGGATGCCGCGTTGCTCGTAGGCATGGTCGGAGACGTCGTGGTTGGTTTGCGAGGCGATGGGAAACTTGCTCAGCAAGGCGTTGCCATGGTGGCCATGGTCATACACGGCATTCATGCCATACGCGGAATGGTGTTCGGCGCCGGCAAAAAACTCATGCTGTGACGCTTCCGGCCAATGCTTGTGGCCGTTTTTCTCGGCGCCATAACGGGCCGCATTGCGGTCATGCTTGCCTTGCACTTCCTGCAAAAAGACGACATCGGCATGAAACAGGGCAATCGCCTGTTTTAAAGCATGCACGCGGGGCAAGCCTCGCACGGAGGAGACGCCTTTGTGAATATTATAAGTTGCTACGCGGATTTTCATGCATTGATTCTACTCCCTGACGGGCCCCGCGCGGCGCCAGCGTAGGTGCGCGTGCGCACCTACGGCAGCTTTATCTGCCCGTCATCGCTGCCAGCAAACTATCGATGGCGCTGATGCTGCCCACCACCATGCCGATCACCCACAAGCCCTTCACGATCCCGGGTGCGCTGCTCCAGCTGAAGGCGCCCCGTCCACCGGCAAAGCAACGGGGGTGCAACAGAAATCCCAGCATCAGCAAGGGCAAGCCTGCCTGTGGAAGGCGGGCATGCGGCTGATCAGGGAAACACACGGCATACAGGGCGCCAACGATGCAGGACAAGAATACGGCGCCTAGGAGACGCTGCTGAAAAGAAAGTTGAGACCAGTTCAGCATGTACGCCTTTCGTCATGAAGTGGAATTACTATTAAAGCAATAATACCACATGACAATAGTTTTGCAGCGCTTAAGCCAGCATGCGTCCCACGCCTGCCGTCACGCTGACGAGCAGCGCGGTGATGCCTGCCGCCCAGACGATTTTCACCAGCAACGGCGCGCCGCGCCAGGCCACGGTACGCTTGCCCTTGGCAAAGGCGCCCGGATGCAGCAGCCAGCCGATCGCCATCAGCGGCATGCCGATCGGCGGCGTGCGGCCAGGCACGGTGGAGCTGAACAGCAGGAAAATAAAGCACAGGCAAAAAACGATGCCCAAGGTGCCCAGCAGTTTTTGCTGCGTCGTCAAATGTAACCAGTTCAACATGGAATGCTTTCTATCAAGTGGGGCGCGCCAGGCCCGTCATGGCCGGCAATTGCAGAATCGCTTCCGCGTTGGATGACGAGAAACAGCGGTCGGCCGCCGCCAGGTAAGGCAGCCACGCGTACTGCAAGTGTTCGCGCGGGCTCAGGGTGATGGCGATATCGCGCGGCACTTGCACGCTGAACACGTGTTCCGTGTTGCGCGTCACGCCGGGCGCATAGCGGTGGCGCCAGATCGGGTAGATCTCGTACACGTTCGACAAGTTCCAGTCGCGCAGCACAATATCGCGCCCATCGGCAACGATGCCGGTTTCTTCCGCCAATTCGCGCGCGGCCGTCCGCAGCAGCGGTTCGTCGACGGCATCGACGGAACCCGTCACCGATTGCCAGAAACCGGGCTGGCCCGCGCGTTCGATGAGCAAGACGTCAAGGTCAGCCGTATGAATGACGACCAGCACGGAAACAGGGATTTTATGAGTCATATCAACAATGAAAAAGGCGCCACGACAGCGCCTTTTTTTGCATAGTGGATCAAACAGCGGCCGCTTGGGCAGCCGCATGCTTCATTACACTACTTTTGGCTCGGCGCTGCGCAAACGGATGTGCAGTTCACGCAGTTGCTTCTCGTCCACTTCCGACGGCGCATGGGTCAGCAAGTCTTGCGCGCGCTGGGTTTTCGGGAAGGCGATCACGTCGCGGATCGATTCGGAACCCGTCATCATGGTCACGATACGGTCCAGGCCGAATGCCAGGCCGCCATGCGGTGGCGCGCCGTATTGCAGGGCGTCGAGCAGGAAGCCGAATTTCAGCTGCGCTTCTTCCGCATCGATCTTCAGCGCGCGGAACACTTTCGACTGCACTTCTTCGCGGTGGATACGGATCGAACCGCCGCCCAGTTCCCAGCCGTTCAGAACCATGTCGTAGGCCTTGGCGATACAGGCGCCCGGATCGCTTTCCAGCATGTCTTCATGGCCGTCTTTCGGCGCCGTGAATGGATGGTGGGTCGCCGTCCAGCGGTCCGCTTCTTCGTCGTGCTCGAACATCGGGAAGTCGACCACCCACAATGGCTTCCACACGTCTTCGAACAGGCCGGCTTTCTTGCCGAACTCGCTGTGACCGATTTTCACGCGCAGCGCGCCGATGGCGTCGTTGACGACCTTGGCCTTGTCCGCGCCGAAGAAGATCAGGTCGCCGTCTTGCGCGCCCGTCTGCTCGAGGATCGTGGCCAGCACGTCAGCCGGCAGGAACTTGACGATCGGCGACTGCAAGCCTTCAGGACCCTTGGCTTTCTCATTGACCTTGATGTAAGCGAGGCCCTTGGCGCCGTAGATGGCGACAAATTGCGTGTAGGCATCGATTTCCGAACGGGGCATGCTGCCGCCTTGCGGTACGCGCAGGGCAACCACGCGGCCGCCGTTCATGTTGGCGGCGCCGTTGAAGACCTTGAATTCGACCGACTTCATGACTTCCGTCAAGTCCGTGAAGGCCAGCTTGACGCGCATGTCCGGCTTGTCGGAACCGTACAGGCCCATCGCTTCGGCGAAATCCATCACCGGGAACGGGTTCGGCAGGTCGATGTCCAGGGTGTTCTTGAAGACGACGCGGATCATGTCTTCGAACAGGTCGCGGATTTCCTGCTCCGTCAGGAACGAGGTTTCGCAGTCGATCTGCGTGAATTCAGGCTGGCGGTCAGCGCGCAAGTCTTCGTCGCGGAAGCACTTGGTGATCTGGTAATAACGGTCGAAGTTAGCAACCATCAACAGTTGCTTGAACAACTGTGGCGATTGCGGCAAGGCGAAGAAACTGCCCGCGTTGACGCGCGACGGCACCAGGTAGTCGCGTGCGCCTTCTGGCGTGGACTTGGTCAACATCGGCGTTTCGATGTCGATGAAGCCCAGCGCGTCGAGGTACTTGCGCACTTCCATCGTCACCTTGTAACGCAGGCGCAGGTTGTTTTGCATTTGCGGGCGGCGCAGGTCCAGCACGCGGTGCGTCAGGCGCGTCGTTTCCGACAGGTTGTCGTCGTCCAGCTGGAACGGCACGGGCACGGAAGGGTTCAGCACTTCCAGCTCCGAGCAGACCACTTCGATCTTGCCCGATTTCAGGTTGTTGTTGATCGTGCCGTCGATACGGTTGGTCACGACGCCCGTCACGCGCAGGCAGAATTCGTTGCGCACGGCTTCGGCGACCTTGAACATTTCCGCTTGTTCCGGGTTGCAAACGATTTGCACCAGGCCTTCACGGTCGCGCAAGTCGATGAAGATCAGGCTGCCGTGGTCGCGGCGGCGATGTACCCAGCCGCACAGGCTGACGGTTTGTCCCAGCATGGCTTCGGTAACGAGGCCGCAGTATTCAGTACGCATAGACATAAAATTCTCAGTTCAGGTTAGTGAGTGTTCAATCCGGCCACGTCCCACGTGGGACGCCTGCCTTTATTCTTTGGCTGCCGGGGCCGGTACAGCAACAACTTCCGCAGGCGCCACCACGCCCATCGAGACGATATATTTGAGCGCCGCATCGACGCTCATGTCGAGTTCGACGACATCGCTGCGCTTCATCATCAGGAAAAAGCCTGATGTCGGGTTCGGCGTCGTCGGCACGTACACGCTGACAAAGTCGCCCACCAGGTGGTTCGCCGCATCGCCGCCCGGCACACCGGTCAGGAAAGCGATGGTCCAGGAGTTCTGATGCGGATACGGCACCAGCACGGCCTTGCGGAAGGCGTTGCCCGACGGGGAAAACAGGGTATCGGAGACTTGCTTGACGCTCGAATACAGGGAATTGACGATGGGTATGCGTTGCAGCAATTTTTCCCACAGTTTCACCACGTAATTGCCGACCAGGTTATTCGTCAGCAAGCCCGTGAAGAAGACGATCAGTACCGTCAATACCGTGCCCAGGCCGGGAATGGTGCTCAGCGGAGGAACCAGGTGGCCGAACCATATGCTGGGCTTCGTACTGCCGGGCACCAGCAATAGCGACTGGTCCATCGTGCTGATCACCAGATTCAGGACCCAGGCCGTAATGGCCAAGGGCACCAAAATCAGTAATCCGGTAATAAAGTATTTACGCATCGGTTTCTCAGTAAGGGATCGTAGCGGCGCGGCGCGCTTTTCAGTCCGCTTTCGGCGCAGCGGCAGCCGGGGCGGGCGCAGGCGCGGCAGCAGGCGCGCTCTCGGTGGTTGCGGCAGGCTTGGCGCCATCAGCCGGGCCCGTCGGGATGGCCGTGGTGGGCGCCGTGCCGCCGCGGAAATCGGTCGCGTACCAGCCGGTGCCCTTCAATTGGAAACCGGCGGCCGTCAATTGTTTCTTGAAACTGGGCTTGCCGCACGACAGGCACACCGTCAGTACTGGATCGGAGATCTTTTGCAAGACGTCCTTGGCAAAACCACACTCGTCACAACGGTAAGCGTAAATCGGCATCTCTACTCCGAGAAAATCATCAAAAACCCTGAATTATAAAGCTTTTCCTTTGCTCCCAGCAGAAATTGCCCCGCCCGCCTCAGTCTGCCCGGCGGCGCCAGCTCATCCAGCGCTCCTTGCCGGCGAAGACGGCGATGGAATCATCGACGGCTTCATCGGCGAGGCAATCGAAATGCGGCGCCAGCAATTCCTGCAGTTTCTCACGCGAAATACCAAATGGCGGCCCCTTGGCATTGTCGTCAAAGAAAAAGTAACCGGCCAGCATGGCACCGGGCGCCAGTAGCTGCGCCCAGCGGGCCGCCACTTGCGGCCACATGGCGCGCGGCATGGCGCACAGGAAGGCCCGTTCATAGATCAGGTCCAGCGGTGCGGCGGGCTGCCAGGCAAAGAAATCTGCTTCCACCACCTGCCCTCCCCGTTTGCCGACGACGGCGCGCGCGGCGGCCACGGCAGCCGGTGAAAAGTCGATGGCCGTGGCATCCCAGCCGTGATCGAGCATGAAGACCAGTTCATAGGCGGAACCGCAGCCGGGAATCAGGCAGCGCAGCGGCGCCGGGCTGCCGGCAACGAAACTGCGCAAGCGCGACGGCACGCCGCCGTGGTCCCAGGGCGTGAATTGCTTCTCGAAACGCTCGTCCCAGAAGGCGGGCGAGAGCGGATCGCGGGTATTGAAGTCAGCCATCACTTACGTCCTCAGCCTTTAAAACGGCAGTTGATGCCAGCGCATGAATACTTGCAAGCCCAGCGCACCGAGGGCGAAGGCGCCCACGAAGTACACGATAAAGCTCAGCAAGCGGTTCGTCTGGCGTTGTTCCGCCAGCAAGGTTTTCATCAGTTCCACATCGTTTTCGCGCGGTTCGCCATGCACCGTCAAGGCCTGATGCAGCAAGCGCGGCAGTTGCGGGAAGATGTGCGCATAACGGGGCGCCTCGGCGCGCAGGCGCTCCATGAAGCCTTGCGGGCCCACCTGGTTACTCATCCATTTTTCCAGATACGGCTTGGCCGTTTGCCACAGGTCCAGCTCCGGATCCAGCTGGCGGCCCAGGCCTTCGATATTGAGCAGGGTCTTTTGCAGTAGCACCAGTTGCGGCTGCACTTCCACGTTGAAGCGGCGCGAGGTCTGGAACAGCCGCAGCAGAACTTGCCCAAAGGAAATATCCTTCAGCGGACGGTCGAAGATCGGCTCGCAACAGGCGCGCACGGCCGCTTCCAGCTCATCGACGCGCGTATCCTTCGGCGCCCAGCCCGATTCGATATGCGCTTCGGCCACGCGCTTGTAGTCGCGGCGGAAGAAGGCGAGGAAGTTTTGCGACAGATAATCCTTGTCGTAGTCGTTCAACGTTCCCACGATGCCGAAATCGAGCGCGATGTAGCGGCCGAACGATTCGGGTGCGATCGACACGAGAATATTGCCCGGATGCATGTCCGCATGGAAAAAGCCATCGCGGAACACTTGCGTGAAGAAAATTTCCACGCCATCGCTGGAGAGTTTACGCAAGTCCACGCCGGCCGCCACCAGGCGCTCCGTCTGCGACACGGGGATACCGACCATGCGTTCCATGACGATGACGCTGCTGGAGCAATAATCCCAGTGCATTTCCGGCACCAGCAACAAGTCCGAGTTGGCAAAGTTGCGGCGCAGCTGGCTGGCGTTGGCCGCCTCGCGCATCAGGTCCAGCTCGTCATGCAGGTATTTGTCGAACTCGCCCACCACCTCTTTCGGTTTCAAGCGCTTGCTGTCGGCCCACAGGCGGCTGGTCCAGTCGGCGGCGATGTGCATCAGGGCCACGTCTTCGTCGATCAGCTTTTTCATGCCTGGACGCAAGACCTTCACGGCCACTTCGCGGCCATCTTTCAAAGTAGCGAAGTGCACCTGGGCAATCGAGGCGGACGCCACCGGTTCGCGCTCGAAGCGGGCAAACAATTGATCCGGGTGCGCACCGAGCGACTTGGTGATTTGCGCGATGGCCAGGTCGGAATCAAACGGCGGCACGCGGTCTTGCAGGCGCGCCAGTTCTTCGGCGATGTCGGGCGGCATCAGATCGCGCCGGGTCGACAGCACCTGGCCGAATTTGACGAAAATCGGGCCCAGCTCTTCCAGCGCCAGGCGCAGGCGCAAGCCCCGTGGCGACGACAGGTCGCGCCAGAAAATCAGGGTGTCGATCAATTTGGCGGTGCGGGGAACTTGCAGACCAGAAATCGCTATCTCATCCAGACCGTACTTGATGGAAACACGGATGATTTTAAACAGGCGCAGGAATTTCAATATCATGTAGACAAATCCGGTAAGGAGGACTGCGGCTGGACGGCGGCGGCCGCCTTTTCCAGCAGGGCAAGGCGCTTGGCCAGGCGTTCGACGTCATCGCGCACGCGCGTCACGCCAGCGGAATACTCTTGCAAGGTTGCAGGACGGATCAGCATGGGCTGTTCGTCGAGGAAATATTCGGCCACGTTTTCCGCCAGCTTTTGCTGGCCCGTGCGCACAAAGGCGGCCGCATCTTTCGCACCGAAAACAAGGCGCGTGGCCAGCATGGGGCCGACGACCTTTTCCAGGTCGTGCTCGGCTTCCCAGCGCAAGCCCTTGCTCAATTGCGAAATCGCATTGGCAAACTCGGCATCGCCTTCGATCTTGACGTAGGAAAACGCCCGCTCGCGGTTTTGCAGGATCAGCGGCACATCGGACAATTTTACGCGGATGGTGACGCTGGCCGGCATGTCGGCCGGCGCCGCTGCCAGCATGCCGGCGCTGTCGACGCGCAGGCGCAAGGCCACGGCGCCCGTGTCGATGCAGGCCAGCTTGCCGGCGTGCACGGCCAACTGATGGCGCGCCCACGGCTCTTGTGCCAGCAAGTGGTTGATGGTCGCGATGACGGGCGTCATCAGGGAGAGATCGGAAAGTGGTGCCATCTATATACAGCGCGCCAGGCGCGCCCCTAAAAAGAAAAAACCGCCCGTAAAACTACGCGGGCGGTTTCGATCTTACCAGTTCAGTAGGAAATATCTGTTAAGCATCATGCATTCCGCATGGACTTAAGCCAGTATTCAGCAAGTTTTTGCAATTAATTCAATTGCTGGATGCCTGCCAGGACCCAGCCGCTGTTGCCGCTGACGGGTTTCGACATATTCCACACTTCCGCGAACGGTTCCGCTGCGGCGCCCGGCGCCGAACGGATCAGGCCCGTAAATTTCACGCTGGCCAGGTAATCGTTGACGCTCGTCTCGATGCCCAGGAGTTCGGCATCGATGGTGACGACATCCGTAAAGTCCGGCTGCGCGCCCCGTTCCTGGATTTGCATGCGCAATTCCGCATACACTTCCGGCGACGTGAATTCGCGGATATCGTTGACGTCCGCCTTGTCCCAGGCCGCTTGCAGGCGAATGAAATTGCTTTTCGCGTGGCGCAGGAAGGCATCCTTGTCGAAGTCGCCTGGCACGCCCCATGGCGCTGCAGCGGGCGCCGGCTTATCCAGGCCTACGCCGGACGAGACGGGTTGCAGCGGCGGCAGCGGTGGAATGCGCGAACCGATGTCAGGCACGTTGCCGGCTGGCGCAGGCTGGTTGCCGCCAAAACCCGCGAACGGTGCATTGCCGCCGGCATTGCCGTCACGCTTGCCGCGCACCATGCGGTAGATAAAGAAGGCCACGCCGGCCAGCAAGGCCACCATCAGCAGGGTACTGATCATGCTGGCCAGGGCGCCGCCCAGGCCGAAATGCGACAGCAAGGCGCCCAGGCCCAGACCGAGCAAGGCGCCGCCCAATAAACCCTTCCAGCGGCTCGGTGCCTTGGCGGCAGGCGCTGGCGCAGGGGCCGGTGCAGGTTGCGCCTGGCGTGGCGCGGCAGCCGGTGCCGGGGTTGGCGCCGGTGCGGGCGCCTGGCGGCCCACGTTTTGCGACTGGCGGCCAAACGAACGGCCACCGCCCATGGGACGGGCCAGCGCCTCGCCCAGCATGGATACCGTGGTCGCGGCCAGCATCATGCCGACCATAAATTTCTTCAATTTCATTCCATCTCCTAAAATCACCAACGTTGATGCATTACATCTTGATACCGGTGTGCAAAGCGGCAATACCTGCCGTCAAATTGTAGTACTGCACGCGTTCCAGGCCCGCCGTTTCCATCATGGTTTTGAGGGTTTCCTGGTCCGGGTGCATGCGGATCGATTCTGCCAGGTAGCGGTAGCTTTCCGCGTCGCCGGCGATTTTCTGTCCGAACCACGGCAAGACCGAAAACGAATACAGGTCGTATGGCTTTTGCAGGGGCGCGGCCACCTTGGAAAACTCCAGCACCAGCAGCTTGCCGCCCGGTTTCAGCACGCGGCGCATTTCCGCCAGCGCCACATCCTTGTGCGTCATGTTGCGCAGGCCAAAGGCCACGCTGACACGGTCGAAATAATTGTCGGGGAATGGCAGTTTTTCCGCGTCACACAACATGGTGGGGGTGAGCAAGCCGCGATTCAAGAGGCGGTCGCGGCCCACGCGCAACATCGATTCATTGATATCAGTCAACCAGACTTCGCCGGTAGGGCCCGCCTGCTTGGCGAATGCCTTCGACAGGTCGCCCGTGCCGCCGGCGATGTCGAGCACCTTGAAACCGGGGCGCACGCCCGCGTTGGCAATGGTGAACGTCTTCCACAGACGGTGCAGCCCGCCCGACATCAAGTCGTTCATCACATCGTATTTGGCAGCGACGGAATGGAACACCTTGGCGACTTCGCGCACTTTGTCGTCTTCTGCAACTGTTTTGTATCCGAAATGGGTCGTATTGGTCATGGTAGGCAGTCTGTTTGAACTTGGGAGCATTATACAAGCGGCAGGCGCATTTCCCCGTGACGCCGGAGAAGGTATTGCCTTTCGACTGCATTCGAAGCCAGCATGGCCGCCCGCGCGTATGCCGCCAGCGCCCCCGGCCGGTCGCCCTGGCGGCGCAGCAAGTCGGCGCGGGCCGCGTGCAGATAATGCGATAGCGCCAGGCTGGGCACGGCTTCCAGGCGATCGAGCCACGCCAGCCCGTGTGCGGCCCCATGCGCCATGGCGCAGGCGATGACGGCATTGAGCAAAATCAAGGGTTCCGGCTTGTGCCGCAGCAAGGCGCCATACAGGGTGCTGATCTGGCGCCAGTCCGTCTGGCTGGCCGTGGGCGCTTTGGCGTGCAAGGCGGCAATGGCCGCCTGCAACTGATATGGCCCCGGTGCGCGCGCCGGCAAGGCCAGCTCCAGCACGGCCAGCCCCTCGGCAATCAGGGCGTCATCCCACAGGCGCCGCTCCTGCTCTTCCAGTGTCAGCAAAAAACCCTCGGGCGACAAACGAGCCGGGCCGCGCGACGCCTGCAGCAGCATCAGGGCCAATAGCCCCTGCACTTCCGGCTGGCCCGGCTGCAGGCTGTCGAGCAGCCGCCCCAGGCGCAGCGCTTCCGCGCACAGGTCCGCGCGCAGCAGGGTATCGCCGCCGCTGGCGCAATAGCCTTCGCTGAACACCAGGTACATCACGTGCAGCACTTGCGCCAGCCGTTGCTGCAACTCTTGCTCCGGCGGCAACTCGAAAGGAATGTGCGCCTCGGCGATCTTGCGCCTGGCGCGCAATAAGCGCTGCGACAGGGCCGCTTCCGCCAAGCCGAAGGCGCGCGCGATCTCGCCCGTGGACAGGCCACACAGGGTGCGCAGGGCCAGCGCCACCTGCGCCTCGGGCGCCAGCGCGGGATGGCAACAAATAAACAGCAGGCGCAGGCGGTCGTCTTCGATGGCGTGCGCTTCTTCAATCACGGGCGCCGGCAGGCCGGAGAACACGGCCTCGGCCTCGCCGACGCTCTTGCCCGCGCGGCGCACCTGATCAAGGGCCGCGTTGCGCGCCACGGCACTGAGCCAGGCGGCAGGATGATCGGGGATGCCCGTGCGCGGCCACAGTTCCAGCGCCTTGCGGCACGCTTCCTGCAACACGTCTTCCGCCAGGCCCAGGTCGCCGAAACGCCGCATCAGGCCGGCCAGCACCCTGCCCCTTTCCTGACGAAAGACGTGTTCGACGGCCGCAATGGCGTCGCCGGCCATGTTTATGCCGTGACAGGCCGTACTTCAATGGTGCCCAGGGAAGCCACCGGGCAGCGCCCGGCCCAGGCCAGCGCCTCGTCCAGGTTCGCGCAGGCTAGCAGGTAGTAGCCGCCCAGCTGCTCCTTGGTTTCCGCGAACGGCCCATCCGTGATGACGGGCTTGCCATTGCGCACCCGCACGCTGGTGGCACTGGCCACGGGCGCCAGTTCGGCACCGCCGCGCAGCACGCCAGCCGCCTCCAGCGCCTGCGTATAGCTGGCAAAGTCGGCCATCAGACTGGCCATCTGGCCCTCTTCCATGGATTCATAGCGCGCCTCGTCGGCGTAGATCAGGATCAGGTATTCCATAGTCTCTTCTCCAAAAGAAAAATGCCCGCAAGCGCGGGCATTCATACGACGAATGGATATGCGGCAATCCGACAGATTACCGCATTATTTTTTCTAAACGCCTAAAAAACCGTAGCGAGCGGAAGCAAGTTGTGGCCGAGAAGCGGAACTGTGCTTGAGCACAGTGAGCATCGGCGGCCGCAAATGGCGACGCGCAGTAGGTTTTTCAGGTGTTTTAATGTTTATGCCCGCAACTCGGTCCATGAACGTGGCCGGAAGATTGCTTGACCGTCATGTCGGCCTTGGCGTCGCGGCCGCTGTCGCCCGGGTAGCCGGCTGCCGTCAGCTGGTCCAAGTAGGCTTGCCACAGCTTGTCTTTTTCCGCGCCCAGCTTGTACAAATAGGCCCAGGTGTACAGGCCGGAATTGTGACCATCGCTGAAAGTGGGCTGCACGGCGTAGTTGCCCACCGGCTCCAGGCCAGTGATGCCGACCAGGCGTTTGCCTAATTGCAAGGTTTCCTGGCCCTTGCCATGGCCCTGCACTTCGGCCGACGGCGAGTACACGCGCAGGTATTCGAACGGCAAGACAAATTCGCTGCCATCGTCGAACGCCACGTCGAGCACGCGCGACTGGTTGTGCACGGTCAAGCCGGTGGGTTGCGGTGTTGCTGTTTTTTCAGTCATGACGATACTTTATGCGGATAAACGTTGAATGATCGCGTCGCGCAGTGCCGGCAGCAGGGCGCGGCGCGCGGCCAGCACCTCGGGTGCCGTCTCGCGCTGCACCACGGCCCAGCTGGGGTTCGGGAAATGCGCGTCGTCGCGGTAGCGGGGAATCACGTGCCAATGCACGTGCGGCGTCATGTTGCCGAAACTGGCCACGTTGACCTTTTCCGGCTGCATCACTTCACGCACGGCCAGCTCGACTTGCCACACGACTTCCATGACATAGTTGCGCTCGCCAGGCGTGAGATCCGTCATTTCCTTCACGTGCTTGTTCCAGATCACGCGGCAAAAGCCGGGATATGCCGGGTCATCGACGGCCACCACGGACAGGCGCTCGCTGCGCCACAGCAAGGTCTCCAGACCTTGCTTGTTGGCGTAGCCGTCCAGCAAGCTGCACAGATCGCAAGGCGCGGACATTACACCAGCACCCGTTCGATGCCGCCGTCATTGGCACGTTTCACGTAATCCGGCATCCAGTTCTCTCCCAGCAAGTGTTTGGCGATCTCGACGACGATGTAGTCGGCCGTGGTGCCCGAATCGTCATTGTAGCGCGACAGGCCTTGCAGGCACGACGGGCAGCTGGTGAGGATTTTCACGTCACCGGTAAAACCATCGCCGCGCAGCTTGTCGGCGCCCTTGACCATCTCTTCTTCCTTGCGGAAACGCACTTGCGTGGAAATGTCGGGACGCGTGACGGCCAGCGAACCCGATTCGCCGCAGCAACGGTCATTCTTCTCGATCTTCACGTTATCCACCGTGCTGATCAGGGAATTGATGGTCTTGCCCGATTCCTGCAGTTTCATCGGATTGTGGCATGGCTCGTGATACATATAGCGCGTGCCGTTGACGCCTTCCAGCTTGACGTTTTTCTCCAGCAAATACTCATGGATATCCATGATGCGGCAGCCAGGGAAAATCTTTTCAAACTGATACGTTGCCAGCTGGTCGTAGCAGGTGCCGCACGAGACGAGCACTGTCTTGATGTCCAGGTAATTGAGCGTGTTGGCCATGCGGTGGAACAGGACGCGGTTATCCGTCATCATCTTCTCGGCCTTGTCGAATTCCCCGGCACCGCGCTGCGGATAACCGCAGCACAGGTAGCCAGGTGGCAAGACCGTCTGCACGCCCACTTCCCACAGCATCGCCTGTGTGGCCAGGCCCACTTGCGAGAACAAGCGCTCCGAACCGCAACCGGGGAAGTAGAACACGGCTTCCGTATCGGCCGTCGTCGTCTTCGGATTGCGGATGATCGGGATGACCTTGTCGTCTTCGATGTCGAGCAACGCGCGCGCCGATTTCTTCGGCAGGTTGCCCGGCATTTTCTTGTTGATGAAGTGGATCACCTGCGCCTTGACGGGCGGCTTGCCCGTCGATGGCGGCGGCGCCTTGGTTTGCTTCTTGGCAAATTTCTTCAGCAAATCGTGGCCCAGGCGCTGCGCCTTGTAACCCCAGCCGATCATGACCTTGCGCGTGGCGTTGATGGTCACGGGATCGGTGGCGTTGAGGAACATCATCGTCGCCTTGGTGCCTGGATTAAAGCTCTTCTTGTCCATCTTGCGCAGCAAGTTACGCATGTTCATCGACACGTCGCCGAAATCGATGTTGACGGGGCAAGGCGTGACGCATTTATGGCAGACCGTGCAATGGTCGGCCACGTCCTCGAACTCTTCCCAATGCTTGATGGAAATACCGCGCCGCGTCTGCTCTTCGTACAGGAAGGCTTCGATCAGGGACGAGGTCGCCAAAATTTTATCGCGTGGCGAGTACAGCAAGTTGGCGCGCGGCACGTGGGTCGAGCACACGGGCTTGCACTTGCCGCAACGCAAGCAATCCTTAACGCTGTCGGCGATGGCACCGATATCGCTTTGCTGCATGATCAAGGATTCATGGCCCATCAGGCCAAACGATGGCGTGTAGGCATTGCGCAAGTCGGCGCCCATGCCTGGCAGGTTCAGCAATTTGCCTTTATTAAAACGGCCTTCCGGATCGATGCGCTGCTTGTAGCTGCGGAACTCACCGATCTCTTCTTCCGTCAAAAATTCCAGCTTGGTAATGCCGATACCATGTTCGCCGGAAATGACGCCGTTCAGCGAGCGGGCCAAAATCATGATGCGGCCCACGGCTTCGTGGGCGTCCTGCAGCATTTCGTAATTGTCCGAGTTGACGGGCAAGTTCGTGTGCACGTTGCCGTCACCCGCATGCATGTGCAGCGCGACGAACACGCGGCTACGCAAGATGCGCGCGTGAATCGCGGTGGCTTCGTCGAGGATCAATTTAAAAGCGGCGCCGTTGAATATCTGGCGCAGCTGGGCGCGAATTTCCTGCTTCCAGGTAATGCGCACGGTGCGGTCCTGCACCACGTCGAACAGGGTGGCGTCCGGCTGGGTTTCCAGGCGCGCATCGAACACGGGCAGCAAGCGCTCCATGCCCAGTTCGGCCAGTTCGCCCTTCACGTCCGCCAGCGGACGGTCCAGCTGGGCCAGCAGATAGGTCCAGCGCGCCGTGACTTGCGCCAGCAGCTGTTGTGCCTGCTCGGCGCGGTCGCCCAGCATTTCCGCATCGTCGACCCGGTCATCCGATGCATCGTCGCTCTTGCCTACTGGCAAATTACCTTTGCCAAAGAATTCGCTCAGGGCCTCGGCCAGTTGCAGCTTGTTCTTGATCGACAGTTCGATATTGATGCGTTCGATGCCATCCGTGTATTCGCCCATGCGATTGAGCGGGATCACGACGTCTTCATTGATTTTAAAAGCGTTGGTATGCTTGGCGATCGCCGCCGTGCGGGCGCGGTCGAGCCAGAATTTCTTGCGCGCTTCCGGGCTGACGGCCACAAAACCTTCGCCCACGCGGGTGTTGGCGATGCGCACCACTTCCGACGCCGCTTGCGCGACGGCATTTTCATCGTCGCCGACGATGTCGCCAAACAGGGCCATCTTTGGCAGCACGCCCCGCTTCGACTTGGTGGCATAGCCGACGGCGCGCAGGTAGCGCTCGTCCAGGTGTTCCAGGCCCGCCAGGCGGATGGTCGTGTATTGCTCGCCCTTGGCCGGCAAGCCATCGAGGTAATCCTTGATTTCCACGATCGACGGAATCGCGTCGCGCGCCTGGCCAAAGAATTCCAGGCAGACGGTGCGGGCGAATTTCGGCATCTTGTGCAAAATCCAGCGCGCCGACGTGATCAGGCCGTCGCAACCCTCTTTCTGAATACCCGGCAAGCCGGAGAGGAATTTGTCCGTGACGTCCTTGCCCAGGCCTTCCTTGCGGAACTTGCGGCCAGGAATTTCCAGGATTTCCGTCTTGAATGGCGCGTTCGGTTTGCTTGCGTCGCGCGTGCTCGGGTGACGCCATTCCAGCTGGAAACGTGCCAGCGCGATATCGTGGATCTTGCCCAGGTTATGGTCGAGGCGGGTGACATCGAGCCAGTCGCCGTTCGGGTCGACCATGCGCCATGAGGCCAGATTGTCCAGCGCCGTGCCCCACAGCACGGCTTTCTTGCCGCCCGCATTCATGGCGACGTTGCCGCCGATGCAAGAGGCGTGCGCCGAGGTCGGGTCGACGGCGAAGACGAAGCCGGCCTTCTCTGCCGCTTCCGACACCTTGTTCGTGATCACGCCCGCGCCCGAATTGATGGTCGCGTATTCGTGGCTCAATCCCGGCAAGACCGTCATTTCCACGGCGCCCAAAGTAATGAGTTTTTCCGTGTTGATGACGGCCGACATTGGCGTCAATGGAATCGCGCCGCCCGTGTAGCCGGTGCCGCCGCCGCGCGGGATGATGGTCAGCCCCAGCTCGATACAGCCTTTGACGAGGCCGGCCATTTCCTCTTCCGTGTCGGGCGTGAGCACGACAAACGGGTATTCCACGCGCCAGTCGGTGGCGTCCGTCACGTGCGACACGCGCGTCATGCCGTCGAAGCGCACATTGTGCTTTTCCGTGTAGCGGCCCAGCACCTTGACAGTGCGCTTGCGCAAGTCATAGGTCTTGCGGAATTCGTCGCCAAAGTCGGCCACGGCCTTGCTGGCCGCTTTCAGCAGCAACTCCACATTGGCGCTGCGCGCCTTGGCGACTTCCGGCGCTTCGCCACTGGCAGCGACGTCGCCGCCGGCAGCATCGATGCCCAGGCGGCGCTTGTCGACTTCGGCCAGGCGGTGATGCAAGGCGTCGATCAAGCCCTGGCGGCGCTTCGGATTGTCGAGCAAGTCATCCTGCAGGTAGGGATTGCGGCGCACGACCCAGATGTCGCCCAGCACCTCGTACAGCATGCGGGCCGAACGGCCCGTCTGGCGGGCGCCGCGCAGCTCGTCGAGCAGGCGCCAGGAGTCCTCCCCCAACAGGCGTATGACGATCTCGCGATCGGAAAACGACGTGTAGTTATACGGGATTTCGCGCAGGCGGCTTGCTGCGGGACCATTGGGCGTTTCTGCCAGTAAAGCTTGGATATGTGCGGGAGCGTTCATGGAGTGTGGTGACGATGTGGACTGGACCCTAAAGGCCCATTTTATCTTATTGCGCCGCACCATGCGGGAACAGCCTTATTCCGCCCAAGGTTTAAGCACCTCATCCGCTACCATAGCAAATACGGAAAAGCCCTATTTTTCATGAATAAAAAACCAGTCTTGCTGATTTTTCGACGCAAAAATGCCAAGAACAGGACTCTGCCACGAACTATCGAACTGCCCAAAAATGGGGCAAACTGGCGTTGCATTACGCCCCGTTTGCGTGCCATTACGCCAGCATTTGTCCAATCCGGTGCCATACGCCATCAGGCACGTAGAGCAGCAAGCCCGTCATGGTCAGGTAGCGCGCGCACTTGCCGACGGCCATATAGGCCACGCTGGGCCAGAACGGCAGCTTGAGCCAGCCTGCCAGGGTGCAAAGGGGGTCGCCCACGATGGGCAGCCAGGCCAGCAGCATGGTCTTGGCGCCATAGCGGGCCAGCCAGCGGAACCAGCGCGTGTCGCGCTCCTTGGCAAACGCCTGCTTGGCCCGGTAGCCGAGCCAGTAGTCGACGATGCCGCCCAGGGTGTTGCCCAGGGTGGCGACGCCGATGGCGGCCCAGAACAGCGCGGGATTGGCCTTGATGACGGCAAACACGGCCGGCTCCGAGCCGAGCGGCAACAAGGTGGCGGAAATAAAGCTGATCAGAAAGACCGATGTCAGCCCGACTTCCGGCGCTGCGATCAGCTGCAGCAGCCAGGCGATTGCGGATTCGATCATGGAACACTTCGCGATGCGGTAAGGCTCTCCATTATAATGAAGAGCAGCTTGCGCGCCGCACAATCCGCGACGGCCGGCAAAGGCATACCCGCCCGCAGTTCCACAGAGCATTATTGTCGCCAGGCTATCCGCCGCGGCGCCGCCGCTATCGCCCGACACGCTCCAGACCCTTTCTGGCCCAGAATCACTTGCTTGCAGACTATGAACATCGACTACCTCAAGAAAATCCTGACCGCCCGCGTCTATGACGTCGCTACTGAAACGCCGCTGGAACTGGCCCCTGCCCTGTCGCAGCGCCTGAACAACCAGATTTACTTCAAGCGCGAAGACATGCAAAGCGTGTTCAGTTTCAAGATTCGTGGCGCCTACAACAAGATGTCCAAGCTCAGCGAAGCGGAACGCAAGCGCGGCGTGATTTGCGCCTCGGCCGGCAACCATGCCCAGGGCGTGGCCCTGTCTGCCGCGCGCATGGGTTGCCGCGCCGTCATCGTCATGCCGACCACCACGCCGCTGGTGAAAGTCGAGGCGGTCAAGGGGCGCGGCGGCGTGAACGTGGAAGTGGTGCTGCACGGCGAGTCCTACACGGATGCCTACAACCATGCGCTGACCCTGGAAAAGGAACAGAAGCTGACCTTCGTGCACCCGTTCGACGATCCGGACGTGATCGCCGGCCAGGGCACGATCGGCATGGAAATCCTGCGCCAGCATGCCGGCCCCATCCACGCCATCTTCGCCCCCATCGGCGGCGGCGGCTTGATCGCCGGCATTGCCGCCTACGTGAAACAGATTCGTCCCGACATCAAGATCATCGGCGTGCAAAGCGTCGATTCGAACGCCATGGCCCGTTCGCTGAAAGCCGGCGAGCGCGTGACCCTGAATGACGTGGGCCTGTTTGCCGACGGCACGGCCGTGCGCCTTGCCGGCGAGGAAACCTTCCGCCTGGTGCAGGCGTATGTCGATGAAATCATCACGGTCGACACGGACGCCATCTGCGCCGCCATCAAGGATGTGTTTACGGACACGCGCTCCATCCTGGAACCATCGGGCGCGCTGGCCATCGCCGGCGCCAAGGCCTATGTGGAACGGGCCAGCCTGACCAAACACCCTGTCAACAATGAAACCCTGGTCACCATCGCCAGCGGCGCGAACATGAATTTCGACCGGCTGCGTTTTGTGGCGGAACGGGCCGAACTGGGCGAGTTCCGCGAAGCCGTGTTTGCCGTCACCATGCGCGAACAGCGGGGCAGCTTCAAGCGCTTCTGCTCGCTCATCGGCGCGCGCAACGTGACGGAATTTAACTATCGCATCAGCGATGAAAAAGCCGCGCACGTGTTCGTCGGCATTCAAATTGCCGACCGGCATGAGTCGAGCGTCCTGGCCAAGACCTTCGAGGAACACGAATTCAAGACCCTGGACCTGACCCACGACGAGCTGGCCAAGTCGCACATCCGCCACCTGGTGGGCGGCAAGAGCCGGCTGGCGCAAGACGAGCTGCTGTACCGCTTTGAATTCCCCGAACGGCCGGGTGCACTGATGCGCTTCCTCGACAGCATGGCGCCGAACTGGAATATTTCACTTTGCCACTACCGCAGCCAGGGCGGCGACGTGGGCCGCATCCTGATCGGCTTGCAAGTGCCGCCCGACGAGATGGGAGAGTTCGCCCGCTTCCTCGATACCCTCGGGTATCGTTACTGGGATGAGAGCAGCAATCCTGTCTACAAACTGTTCTTGGGCTAAATAGCGAATTCACCCCGGTATTGCACTGGGGTGAAATAGGCTACCATGCGTGCTTGACTGAATTCACGCCACACGACCATGACCACCACCAACGACCTCGCCGAACAATCCCCCCTGGGTAAAAGCTCCGCCTACCGCACCGATTACGCGCCGGAACTGCTGTTTCCGATTCCGCGCCAGGGCAAGCGCGACGAGCTGGAACTGCGCGGTACGCTACCCTTCTTCGGCCTCGATATCTGGAATGCGTATGAACTGTCGTGGCTGAACCAGCGCGGCAAGCCGCAAGTGGCCATTGCCAAGGTCAGCGCGCCGGCCGATTCGCCCAACATCATCGAATCGAAATCGTTCAAGCTGTATCTGAACTCGTTCAACCAGACCAGGCTCGATAGCGCGGATGCGCTGCTGGCCTTGCTCAAGCAGGATTTATCGAACGGTTTCGGCGCGCCCGTGCAAGTGGAACTGACCTTGCAGGAAGATTTCGGCAAGTTGAAAATGGGCGAATTCAACGGCGTGCTGCTCGACCGCCTGGATCTGGAAATCACGCAATACACGCCCTCGCCGCTGCTGCTGAAAGCCGCCCTGGATGAAGCGCCGGTGGAAGAAAAACTCGTCTCGCATTTGCTCAAATCGAATTGCCTGGTGACGGGCCAGCCCGACTGGGGCAGCGTGCAGATCGAGTATGCGGGACCGCAGATCGACCAGGAAAGCCTGTTGCGCTACCTGATCGGTTTCCGCGAGCACAATGAGTTCCACGAGCAATGCGTGGAGCGCATCTTTGTCGATATCTTGCGCCAGTGCAAGCCGCAAAAACTGTCCGTGTATGCGCGCTACACGCGCCGCGGCGGCCTCGACATCAATCCCTGGCGCAGCAACTTCAGCACGGGAGCGATGCCAGGCAATCTGCGCAATGCGCGCCAGTAACATTGATTGGGTAACATCGCGCAACACCACGAAACCATGCCAACAGGAATGTTGGCTGTGTTTTAAAACAACGTTGCAGTAGTGCCGCAGAGCATGTCACAGACGGTGAAAAATCGGAAAATCGGCATTCGGCGGCGGAAAAACCGGCGCGCCGCGTGTTTTTAATCAGGAAATAGCCGATACACGCCGATGTTATTTTTTTGCTAAAATGATGGCTACGCGGGCTGTAGCGCCCACTGCGCCCGCAGCGGGCGTATACTGTTGAGAATTGGCGTTACAGGCCACCGAAACAGGCCTATAATTCGGCTCGCAAGCCCTCTGCGCATTGCACCATTTCATTGAGTGTCATGACTAATCTTAGCAAAATATTATCCCTCGAAAACGTCCTGCTGGACCTGGAAGTCTCCAGTAAAAAGCGCGCCTTCGAGCAAGCCGGCCTGATCTTCGAAAACAATTACGGCATCGCCCGCTCTACCGTCTCGGACAATCTGTTTGCCCGCGAACGCCTGGGCTCGACTGGCCTGGGCCATGGCGTGGCCGTGCCGCATGGCAGAGTCAAGGGCAGCAAAACCTTGAAATCGCCGCTGGGCGCCTTCGTGCGCCTGGCCGAGCCGATTCCGTTCGAGTCGCCCGATGGCAAACCCGTCAATCTGCTGTTTTTCCTGCTGATTCCCGATCATGTCACTCAGCAACATCTGGAAATCCTGTCGGAAATCGCCGAAATGTTTTCCGACGATGCCTTCCGCACGGCGCTGGCCACGGATCCGGAACCGAAATCCGTGCATTCGCGCATCGTCAATTGGCAACCTAGTCTGCAAGCGGCGGGTTAAACTTCAGGTATTCCTCCACTCCTGAAGAAGACTGCCATGTTGCAAACGCCACTGACGATACAACGCCTGTACGACGACAATCGTGAAAGTCTGCAACTGGGCTGGTTCGCCGGCTTCCCCGGCGGCGAGCGCCTGATCTCGGGCGACGTCTCGTCGGCCGCCGACCAGGTGGGCCACTTGAACCTGATCCATCCGGGCCGCATCCAGGTCTTCGGCCACCAGGAAATCAATTACTACCAGCGCCTGAAGGTCAACACGCGCACCCACGTGATTGGCGAGCTGATCGCCGGCGGTCCGCCCGCGCTGATCATCGCGCAAGGGCTGGAAACGCCACCCGACATCCTCGCCATCTGCGACGAGCAAAACATTCCCCTGTTCTCGACCCCGCTGCCGGCCGCGCAAGTGATCGACTTCCTGCGCGTCTACCTGTCGAAAAAGCTGGCGCAACGCATCATCATGCATGGCGTGTTCATGGACGTGCTGGGCGTGGGCGTGCTGATCACGGGCGATTCAGGCCTGGGCAAGAGCGAGCTGGGCCTGGAGTTGATTTCACGCAGCCACGGCCTGGTGGCCGATGACGCCGTCGAATTCTCGCGCATCGCGCCCAACATGATCGAAGGACGCTGCCCGCCGCTGCTGCAAAACCTGCTGGAAGTGCGGGGACTGGGTTTACTCGACATCAAGGCCATCTTTGGCGAAACGGCCGTACGCCGCAAGATGCGCCTGAAACTGATCGTGCACCTGGTGCGCCGCAATGCCCTGGAAGAAGAGGTCGAGCGCCTGCCCTTCCTGTTCCCCACGGAAGACGTACTCGGCTTGCCCGTGCGCAAGGTCGTCATCCCCGTCGCCGCCGGCCGCAACATCGCCGTGCTGCTGGAAGCGGCCGTGCGCAATACGATTCTGCAACTGCGCGGCATCGATACCTTGCAGGAGTTCATGGAGCGGCAGCGTTTGGCAATGAGCGGCGATTAGCACGTAGGTCGGATTAGCGGGGCAACGCCCCGCGTAATCCGACGACATTGTTAGCGGGTGTCGGCAGAAGCCCTCGCTTGCAAGCGAGGGCCGTTACGCAGGCACGCAGCCATGCTGCGTGGATTCCCTGCTGCACCGCTTTGCGCTAAGCCGACCTACGAAATACACATATGAAATTGCAATAATTTGTAAAGATAATTGCCTTGGGAGCAGAGCGTCGATCTTTATTGTATGATCGGCGTATGCATATCGTCCTTATCACCGGAATATCCGGCTCCGGTAAATCCGTCGCGCTCAATGTGCTGGAAGATACCGGTTACTATTGTGTCGACAACCTGCCACCGGCCTTGCTGCCCAGCCTGGTGCAAACCCTGCTCGACGAAGGTACACCGCAACTGGCCGTCGCCGTCGATGCGCGCAGCGCCGAGTCGCTGACCAGCCTGCCGCACAATGTGGCTCTGCTGCGCGACCAGGGGCACGACGTCAAGGTCATGTTCCTGACGGCCACCACGCATTCGCTGGTGGCGCGCTTCTCGGAAACGCGGCGCAGCCATCCGCTGTCGCACGAATTGCGTCCGAACCAGAATCCCGCCAGCCGCCGCACCCTGATCGAGTGCATCTCGGAAGAACGCGAGCGCCTGTCGGCCATCGAACAGCTGGGCCATGTGATCGACACGTCGGAACTGAGCGCCAACAAGCTGCGCGCCTGGATCAAGGATATCGTCGCCTCCGAACGCGCGCCGCTGACCCTGTTCTTCGAATCGTTCGCCTTCAAGCTGGGCGTACCGCTGGACGCCGATTTCGTCTTCGACGTGCGGGCCTTGCCGAATCCCTATTACGACCTGGCGCTGCGCCCCCTCGACGGACGCGACGCGCCCGTGATCGCCTTCCTCGACGCGCAGCCGAGCGCGCTGGAACTGCTGGCCGACATTCGCGCCTTCATCGAAAAATGGTTGCCGTCATTCAAGTCCGACAACCGCAGCTACCTGACGGTGGCGCTCGGCTGCACGGGCGGCCAGCACCGCTCCGTGTACATGGCGGAACGGCTGGCGCAATACTTCGGCCCCAACGAGCGCGTGGTCCTGCGCCACCGCGAACGCTCCTAGTTAATTCAGGTGGCGCAGCGGATGCGCTTGAGCCGGCCAGACGGGGGCAAAGAAGCGCGCCACCATGGCAGCGTCGACCTCGTCCAGGCTGGCGGGGTTCCAGCGCGGCGCATTGTCCTTGTCGACCACCAGCGCGCGCACGCCCTCGAGCACTTCGCCATGCGCGAAGTTGTGGCGCACCACCGTGCGCTCCAGTCGCAGACAATCGGCCACGCCCAGGTGAGCGCCCCGCTGCAACAATTCCAGGGTCACCGACATCATCAAGGGCGAACGCAGGCGCATGGCTGCCAGCGCCTTGGTGGCGAACGCGCTGTCGTCCTGCGCCAGCGAGGCCATGATGGCCGCCACGGACGGCGCGCCGAAGTGGCGGTCCAGCGCCGCGCGCGCCGTCGCCAGGGAAGAGTCCCCCGCCCCGGCCTGGAACGGCGCCGCCAGCGCCTTGATGGCTACCGGCAAGGCCTCGCCCGGCGTCGAGTCGAACAGGGCCAGCAACGCCCCCATCTGCGCCTCGGGCAGGTAGACATCGGCCAGGCCCGTGTACAGGGCATCGGCCGCGTTGATGGTCAAGCCCGTCAAGCCCAGATACAGGCCCAGCTGACCGGCCAGGCGGGAAAGAAAATAACTGCCGCCCACGTCAGGGAACAGGCCGATATTAACTTCCGGCATGGCCATGCGCGTGCGGCCCGTGACGATACGCAGGCGGTTGCCGGGCCCGGCTTGCGCCACGCCCATGCCGCCGCCCATCACCACGCCATCCATCACGGCAATATACGGTTTTGGATAGAAATGAATCACATGATTTAAGGCGTATTCTTCCGTAAAGAAATCTTCCAGCAAGGCGCTGCCGCCTTGCGGCGTGGCCAGTCCCGCATCGTAAAAGAAGCGGATGTCGCCGCCGGCGCACAGGGCTTTTTCGCTGCTGGAACGGATCACCACGGCGTCCACGTGCGGATCATCGCGCCAGGCCAGCAGGACCGCGCTCAGGGCGCGCACCATCTCCAGCGACAGGGAATTCAAGGCTTTCGGACGGTCGAGCACGATGTGCCCGGTGCGGTTGCGGATGGAGGTCTGGACGAAGTCGCTCATGGCAGGCAGGAAAGAAGTGAAAGTGCAAACATTCTAGCGCCTGCGCGGGGAAGATTGCGTTCAACAGGTCCAGGCGCAAAAAAGGGCGCAAGATGTGCGCCCTTAGTTGATCACAACTGCTGGAAGCGGGTGGCCTTAAACGGCGACGACGGCGTCTTCCTCGGAGTTGTCTGGCAGATGCTTGATCGCCTCTTTACCGTGCCCTTGCACTTTGGTTTTGTATTTCATCACTTGCCTATCGAGCTTGTCGATCAGGGTATCGATCGCGGCGTACAGGTCGTGCGCCAGGCTTTCCACATAGACAGTCTTGCCACTCAAACGCAGGTTGACTTCAGCCTTTTGACGTTTTTCTTTCTCTTTGAGGTTATCCACGGTCAGAATCACGGCGATATCGATGACTTGATCGAAATGACGTTTCACGCGCTCCAGCTTCGTTTGTACGTATTCACGGATGGCTGGTGTCACTTCGAGATGATGTCCGCTGATGGTGAGATTCATACACACTCCTAAAGATGATCGGGTTCGTGCGGTCCATCGTATCCGGCCCGCAGAGGAACCGAAAAAAACTTACAAACACTTACGCAGGCTCACTGGCGGAATTTTCAACGCTTCCCGGTATTTGGCAACAGTACGTCGCGCAATCACCATGCCTTGTTCCCCCAGCATGTCCGCAATCTTACTGTCGGATAAAGGATTTTTAGGGTCTTCTGCTCCTGTCAGTTGCACGATCAATGCCCGTATCGCCGTCGATGACGCTTCGCCCCCCGCTTCGGTGGCGACGTGGCTACCAAAGAAATATTTCAACTCGAACATGCCGTGCGGGGTCAGCATGTACTTTTGAGTTGTTACCCGCGAGATAGTACTCTCGTGTAAACCCAGTGTATCAGCTATTTCACGGAGCACAAGGGGGCGCATGGCAACGGCCCCATGCGAGAAAAAGTTCTTTTGTCTTTCTACTATCGCCTGTGCCACGCGCAGGATGGTGTCGAAGCGCTGGCGCATATTCTTGATCAGCCACTTGGCTTCCTGCAACTGTGCGCCCATGGCGCCTTCGCCCTTGCCCTGCTTGAGCAGGTTGGCGTACATGGCGTTGACGCGCAGGCGCGGCATGACGTCGTTGTTCAGGGTCACTTGCCAGCCATTGCGCGCGCGCTTGACGACGACGTCAGGCACCACGTAATCGGACACGTCCGAGGCGAACACGGCGCCCGGATGCGGATTGCACTGGCGAATCACCGTCTGCGCTTCGCGCAAGTCTTCCTCGTCGCAATCGAGGGCTTTTTTCAGCTTGTTGAAATCGCGCTGGGCAAACCAGGCCAGGTGCTTTTCCACGATGACGAGGGCCATGCGCCGCGTCACCATGGCGATGTGCGGCAAGCGCTTGATTTGCAGGGCCAGGCATTCGGACGCATTGCGCGCGCCCACGCCCGGCGGATCGAAACTTTGCAGCAGCGACAAGGCCGTGCGCATCTCGTCGGCGTCGATTTCCAGCTCTTCCGGCAGGCGCGCCAGGATGTCGTCGAGCGACTCTTCCAGGTAGCCATTGTCGTCGAGCGCGTCGATGATCAGCTCGACCAGCGCGCGGTCGCGCAACTCGAGCACCGTCACGCGCATCTGCTCCATCAGGTGCTCGCGCAGGGTGCAGTGATGGGCCTCCAGCTGCGGACGCGAATCTTCATCGTCTGGCGCCTTGCCGCGGCTCGCCTCGCTCCAGTCGCTGTCGCCACCGTCCGCGGCAGCCGGACTGTCGCCCGCCTCGCCGTCAAAGGTTTCCGCTTCGGCCGGCGCGGCAGGCGCGTCCTGGCTTGGCGGCTGGGGCGGCGCTTCGGCCGGCGCCGCCGTGGAACTCAAGGCGCCGTCGGACAGCAGGCGCAGCGAACGGTCGAGCGGATCGTCGAGGCGCTCGAGCAAGGGATTGTCCGTCAGCAGTTGCTCTAGTTCCTGGTGCAATTCCAGGGTAGACAATTGCAACAGGCGTATCGATTGCTGCAACTGCGGCGTCAGTGCCAGGTGCTGCGAAGTGCGCAGCTGCAATGATTGTTTCATTGGCTTACATGCGGAAGTGTTCGCCCAGATAGACCCGGCGTACCGACTCGTTCGCGATGATGTCGTCGGGGCGTCCCGACGCCAGCACCGAGCCCTGGTTGATGATGTAGGCACGGTCGCAGATACCCAGCGTCTCGCGCACATTATGATCGGTGATCAGCACGCCGATATTGCGCTCCTTCAAGAAGCGCACGATGCGCTGGATCTCGATCACGGCGATCGGATCAACGCCGGCGAACGGCTCGTCGAGCAGCACGAAACGGGGATCGGTGGCCAGCGCGCGGGCGATTTCCACGCGGCGGCGCTCGCCGCCCGACAGGGACAGGGCCTGGTTCTCGCGCAGCTTTTCAATCTGCAAGTCGGCCAGCAATTTGTCCAGGCGCTCCTCGATCTCGGCCTTCTTCAAAGGACGGCCTTCAACGGTCTGGATTTCCAGCACGGCGCGGATATTGTCTTCCACCGTCAGCTTGCGAAAGACGGACGCTTCCTGCGGCAGGTAGGACAGGCCCATCTGCGCGCGGCGGTGGATCGGCAGGCTGGAAATGTCCACGCCGCTGATATCGATGCTGCCGCCGTCCGACGGCACCAGGCCGACGATCATGTAGAACGAGGTAGTCTTGCCGGCGCCGTTCGGGCCCAGCAACCCCACCACTTCGCCGCATTCGACTTGCAGCGAGACATCATGCACGACTTGCCGCTTGCCATAGGTTTTTTGCAGCCCGCGAACGATCAGGGTGCTGCCGCAACGTGTATTTTCCATTATTTCTTTCCTGGCGCGGGCGTGGCCGGCGCTTTCTCCGCCGCCGGCGCCTTGGTCTTCGGCTGGATCACCATGCGCACGCTGCCGCCATCCGCGGTGCTGGTGCCGCTGTTGGAATTTTCCATCGCAAATTCTTCCTTGCGGCTGTCATACGAGATGAAGGCGCCGTTGGCCACATCGGTCACTTTCGCGCCTTCCAGGCGCGTCAGCTTGGCTCTGGAAAACAGTTTCACCACTTCCGTTTTGTTGTTGTATTCCACGCGCTCCGCTTCGCCTTCGACCCACAGGTCGCCCGCGCCATCGCGCTTCTGGCGGAAGGTGGCGAGCTTGCCGGGATCGGCCCAGAAAGTAATGAACTGGTAGCCTTGCGGATCTTCCGTGATCAGGGCCCGGCCCGCCTTCATGGTCAGGGTACCCTTGACCAGCACGACGTCGCCCGTCAGGGTGCGCACCTGCTTGATGTCATCGATGTGGCCGCTACGTGCCGTGATGACGGCTTCCTTCTCGGAATCGGCCTTCTCGGCATGCGCCACGCCCATGATGGCCAGGGAAAATACGGTCAACAGCAAAATTTTCTTCATAGTATGGTTTCCTTGTTTCATTCTGTCATTTTGACGCCGCGGCCGGGCGCGGTTTCGGCGGGAGGACCATGCGCAGCGCATTCTGCACTTCGACCACGCCGGTGGCATTATTGGCCTTCATGCCGATGCCATTGAGGCGCGAGGTGCCCGTCAGGATATCGACAGGCACGTCCGATTCCATTCTTTCCTCATCCGGGAACACCGTCAGCGCTTCCGTCCTGACCGTCAGGTTCTGCGCCTTCGGACTGGCCACGCGGTCGATCACGACCTTGCGGTGCAGTTGCAGCCGGGTATTGTCCTGGTCGATATGCGCCAGTTCCGCATTCATGTTCATCGGCGGCATGCCTGGCGTGAGCTTGCGCACGAAAGGCTGGTCGATATCGGACGAATCGTCGGCCGGATAATGCGTGAGCTTGGTGCCCGACACGATATAGCTGGGCTTACCCGTCAAATCCATGCGCACCAGGCTGAAATTGGTGATGAAATAGTCGGGCTCATCCAGGTGCTTGCTGGCCGTGATGTCCTGGCTGTTCTTGTTCATCACTTCAAGCAGCCAAAAGCTGGCCAACGCGACAACAACCGCGCCCAGCACGGTAAAAATCATGCGCCAGCGATGGGCGCCTCCTGGCTTACGCATAGGGCTTCACTCTTTCAAAGGTCACTGGCGAGGCGCGCCTCACTCCAGGAACGGCGCCATGACGCGCGCATAGTTGTCCTGGGCGCGCAGCAGGAATTCGCAGATCTCGCGCACGGCGCCGCGACCGCCGCCGGCCTGCGTCACATGGTGCGCCAGGCCCTGCGCTTCGGGACGCCCGCCAGGCACGCTGACGGCAAAACCGACGCGCTTCAGGATGGGCGCATCGATGACGTCATCGCCGATATAGCCGCATTGCTCTTCCGTCAAGCCTGTCAGCGCCAGCAGTTCGCGAAACGGCGTCAGCTTGTCGTGGCCGCCCTGATGCACATGGGTAATGCCCAGGTCCTGCGCGCGGCGCGCCGTGATGGCCGAGCGGCGCGCGCTGATGATGGCCGTCTGCACGCCCGATTCCTGCAGCAGCTTGATGCCCAGGCCATCATACACATTAAATGTTTTCATCATCTCGCCGTCCGGGCCGAAATGCAGGCTGCCGTCGGTGAGCACGCCATCGACGTCAAAGATCATCAGTTTGACCTTGGCCGCGCGCGCCAGGTTGTCCGCTACGCTGTCCATCAGATCACCTTCGCTTGCGTCAGATCATGGATATGCAGCGCGCCCACCAGCTTGCCGTCGGCATCGACGACCAGCATCTGGTTGATGCGGAACTGCTCCATCACGGCCACGGCATCGACGGCCAGGCGTTCGGGCGCGATGCTGCGCGGCTGCGCATGCATGACGTCGCGGATCGCCACTTGCGTGAAATCCTGCACGCGCTCGAACATGCGGCGCAAGTCGCCATCCGTAAACACGCCCACGGGGCGGTTGTCCGCATCGACGACGGCCGTCATGCCCATGCCCTTCTTCGTCATTTCTTCCAGCGCCTGCAGCAGGGATGCCTGCACGGGCACTTGCGGCACCCGTTCGCCGCTGCGCATGACGTCATGCACGTGCGTGAGCAGGCGGCGGCCCAGGGCACCACCCGGATGCGAGCGGGCGAAATCTTCTTCCTTGAAGCCGCGCAAGTCGAGCAAGGCCACGGCGAGCGCGTCGCCCAGGGCCAGGGTGACGGTGGTGCTGGCCGTCGGCGCCAGGTTCAGCGGACAGGCTTCTTTTTCAACGGAAACATCCAGGTGCACGTCGGCCAGCTGGGCCAGGCTGGAATTCGGCTTACCCGTCATGGAAATCAGTACGCCGCCCATGCGCTTGACGACGGGCATGATGGCCATCAGTTCCGACGATTCGCCCGAATACGATATGGCAATAAAGGCATCGTCCGAGGTGACCATGCCCAGGTCGCCATGGGCCGCTTCGGCCGGATGCACGAACAGGGCCGGCGTGCCGGTGGAAGCGAGGGTGGCGGCAATCTTGCGCGCGATATGGCCGGATTTGCCGATGCCGGAGACGACGACTCTTCCTTTGCATTGCAGCAACAGCGCCACGGCGCGGCCCACGCTGTCGTCCGTGGCCAGGCGCGCGTGCAGCGCAACGATGGCGTCGGACTCGATCTGCAAGGTGGTGCGGGCCAGCGCGACGGCGCGCTCGGTCGTCGCTTGCATGTCAATTCGATCAAAAGCTTTCAGCATTGTTTTTTCATGGGTTACACTCATGCCCAAAGTATAAACGAATTAGGAAAGCAAAAAACTTGCCAGTCACAACAAACAACGATTTCCATTGACCGTACCGGGCAACCCATGTTTTCCTCGCTTGAACTGACCCTGATGTTACTCGGCAGCGCCGTGCTGGGCGTGGTCGCTTTCAGAATGTTGCATTTGCCGCCCATGCTGGGCTACCTGGCCGTTGGCATCGTCATCGGCCCCCACGCGCTGGGTCTGGCAGCGGAAAACGAGGCCAGCCACACCCTGGCCGAATTCGGCGTCGTCTTCCTGATGTTTTCCATCGGGCTCGAATTTTCTCTGCCCAAGTTCCTCGCCATGCGGCGCATCGTCTTCGGCCTTGGCATGGCGCAGGTGGTCACCACCATCATCGCCACCGTCGTCTTCGGCTGGCTCGTCGGACATTACCTGTCCGCCTACATCCACCTGAGCTGGCAGGCCGCCTTCGCCCTAGGCGGTGCGCTGGCCATGTCGTCGACGGCCATCGTCTCGAAAATGCTCACGGAACGGCTGGAGCTCGAAAGCGAACACGGCCGCAAGATCATCGGCATCCTGCTGTTCCAGGACCTGGCCGTCGTGCCTCTGCTGATCCTGATTCCCGCCCTCACGCGCGATTCGGACAACCTGGCCGAAACCCTGGCCTGGGCCGGCGGCAAGGCCCTCGTCGTGCTGATCCTGCTGCTGTTCATCGGCCAGAAACTGGTGCGCGGCTGGCTCACCATCGTCGCCAAGCGCCGCTCGCAAGAATTGTTCATGCTCAACCTGCTGCTGATTACCCTCGGTGCGGCGTGGATCACGGAGCGGGCCGGGCTGTCGCTGGCCCTGGGCGCGTTTGTTGCCGGCATGCTCATTTCCGAGACGGAATTCAAGCACCAGGTGGAAGAGGATATCAAGCCCTTCCGCGACGTGCTGCTGGGCCTGTTCTTCATCACCGTCGGCATGCTGCTCAATATCCGCGTCGTACTCGACAACTGGTGGCTCGTCTTGCTGCTGCTGTGCGGCCCTGTGCTGCTGAAATTCGCGCTGATCGCGGGCCTGGCCCGGCTGTTCGGCTCCAGCAACGGCGTGGCCCTGCGCACGGGACTGGGACTGGCGCAGGCGGGCGAGTTCGGCTTCGTGCTGCTGAACCTGGCTGGCGGCATCAAGCTGATGGACCCGTTCGTCGTGCAGGTGGTGCTGGCCTCGATGGTGCTGTCGATGCTGGTGGCGCCCTTCCTCATCGCCAAGTCCGACGCCATCGTCATGAAACTGGCGGCCAACGACTGGATGATGCAATCGCTGGCGCTGACGAAGATCGCCACGCGCACCATGGCCTCGCAGAAACACGTGCTGATCGCCGGCTTCGGGCGCAGCGGGCAAAGCCTGGCCACCCTGCTGGCGGAAGAAAAGATCGAATACCACGCGCTGGACCTGGACCCGGAACGGGTGCAGGAAGCGCAGCTGGCTGGCGCCCATGTGTCGTATGGCGATGCGGGCCGGCGCGAAAGCCTGGTGGCGGCCGGCATCTACCGGGCCAGCGCCGTCGTGATCACGTACGCCAACACGCCCTCGGCCTTGAAATTATTGCATTTGCTTAACGAAATGGCGCCGACCTTGCCCGTCATCGTGCGCAGCCACGACGATACCGACCTCGACCAGCTGAAGAAGGCGGGCGCGGCCGAAGTGGTGCCGGAATTGATGGAAGGCAGCCTGATGCTCGCTTCGCATGCGCTGATCATGATGGGCGTGCCCCTGCGCCGCGTCGTGCACCGGGTGCAGGCGGCGCGCGAGGAGCGTTATGCGTCCTTGCGCGGCTATTTCCACGGTTCCAGCGACGCGGGCGACGATGCCGAGCTGGAGCGCCTGCATACGGTCACCGTCAGCGAAGGCGCGCACTGCGTGGGCTTGCCCCTGAGCACGATCGACGTGGCCGGCTGCGGCGCTGCCGTGACGACCATTCGCCGCGGCCGCGGCCGCCTTGATGTCACGCCCGAGACGCAACTGGCCAGCGGCGACGTCGTGGTGCTGCGCGGCACGGCCGACGCCGTGGCCAAAGCGGAAACTTTACTATTAAAGTAATTAACCGGGCTGCGCCTGCCAGCTGACGACCTTGTTGCGGCCATCGGCCTTGGCCTGGTACAGGGCCTGGTCGGCGTGCGCCACCAGTTGCTGCGCCACCGTTTCAATGGGGAGTAGCGCCGCGTCCGCTTCCAGGCTGGCCACGCCGATCGACACGCTGACCCACGCTTGCGCGCTGCCCGGCAAGTCGAACATGGTACCGGCGATGCTGGCGCGGATGCGTTCGGCCACGAAGGTCGCGCTGTCGAGGTCGGCGTCGATCAGCAGCACGACGAATTCCTCACCGCCGAAGCGGCCCAGCGCGTCCGAGCGGCGCAATTCCGTGCGGATGCGCGTCGCCACTTCGCGCAGCACTTCATCGCCGCCCTGGTGGCCGTACGTGTCATTGACCAATTTGAAATGGTCGATGTCGATATACATACATGAGATGCAATAATTCTGGCGCCGCGCGCGGGCGATTTCTTCCAGCAAGCGGCGGTCGATATAGCGGCGGTTGTAGACGCCCGTCAGGGAATCGGTCAAGCCGATGTATTTGAGCATTTCATTGCTGATCACGTTTTCCAGGCAAATGGCGATGATGGACGCCATGTGCTTGATGAAATCCGTGCCCAGCGCGGGCGTAAAGCGCGTCACGTCGCTGCTGGCCAGGTTCAGGCTGCCAATCAGGCGCTTGTTGCGCAGCAAGGGCACCAGCGCCACGCTGCGCAGCGCATCGATACCCGGAAAACGCGGGCCATGCACGGCCGCATCGAAGGCCCCCAGCAGCGGCATCGGCGGCAAGGCCGCTTCGCCCTCGGCCACGGGCTTTGGTGCGGCAAAACCCAGCTCCGCCACGGCATGCACGAACAGCAACTGCGGAAAGGCGCTGAAATCGACACCCAGCTTTTCCATCACCAGCACGATATCGTCATCCTCGTCGAGCAGGCTCAAAGTCACGCCGTCGAGGTCGGAAATCACGGGCAAGGTGCGGAAGATGGTGCCGATCAGTTCGGGAAACGTGGACGCGCCGACGATTTCCAGGTCGAACGCCTGGTGGCGGCACATGATGTCGTGGTTGCGCTCGACCTGTTCCAGCAGGAAAGCCATGCGCGCCCGCAAGGCCTGGTTTTCGGCTTCGAGGCTGGCAATGCGCGGATCCGGCGGTATTGCTTGATTCATAGAAACCTTAAACCCTTGTGTGCGGGCGCCATGCTTAAAATGCCAGTTCGAAACCGATGTCCTGCCCCACCACGATACGCTCATCGCCGCCTTCGGTGACGATGGCGTTCATGCCGAAGCAGATGGCGCCGTCGAGCTCGGGCTTGGCGCGGTAGCCATGCATGACGTCGAGCGGATCCGGTCCGGGCACGCCCGTGGCCTGGTCCACCGACGGAATCGGGCAGCGCGAGCACGGCTTGACGGGCTTTAGCACGGTCGCGCCGAATTGCAGGAAGTCGGCGTAATCTTCCTCGAAGGCGCCGATGTCGCCGATGACGAGGTTGGGACGGAAACGGTTCATCGGCAGCGCTTCGCGGCCGGCGGCGCGCAGCTTGTCGTTGACATCATCGAGCGAAGCATTGCCCGCGATCAGCACCGGGTAGCCATCGGCAAACATGGTCTCGGCAGCGACGCCGTCCGTCCATTTGGTGCTCGTGGCGCGCACCACGTCCGGGTGAAAGCGCACCAGCCGGCACGGCACGCCGATGGCATTGGAAACCCAGGTGGCCGTGACGTCGTCGCAATCGTAGGCGCGCACGCTATCGTCCCACACTTGCACGTCCAGCATCGGTGCCAGTTGCGGATGCGGCAAACCCAGCTCGATTTCCAGGCGCAGCATGCCCGGCGCGCGCAACTCCAGCGTGGTAGCCTTGATGGACGGCACGATCAGCGCCATGCGCGGATGTTCGCGCTGGGTCAGGAAGCGGCCCTGCGCGTCCACCACCATCCATTCGCGGTCGAACACGTGCTCGCTCATCAGCCCCGAGCGCGTCAGGACCGCTTCGCGCAAATGGATGCCGGCGCACGATTTGATCGGATACAGGATGATGTCGGACAGGATAGCCATGAACCAGGGACAAGGAACAGTGTTGCTGCTTCTGCCAGGAAGTTATTCAGAAGCGAAGTATGGCAGCAAAGCGGGCAAGCGTAAATCGGCCAGGCTCAGCCAATACGGCTGGCCTGGCATGAGAAGGATCAATACGTGTAGAAAATACGCTGGATTTCTTGCGTGCTATTTGTTTTGGTCAGGGCCAGCATCAGCAGAATGCGGGCTTTTTGCGGGTTCAGGGTGTCGGAAACGACACTGTCGAGTTCATCGTCGTTGGCTTCGCCATTGCGCGCCACGATGCCCTGGCCGACACGGCTCGAACGCACGATCAGCACGCCCTTCTGGCGCGCTTCCACCAGGGCCGGCTTCATTTGCGCGGCCACGCTGCCATCGCCCACGCCAGCGTGGATGATGCCTTTGGCGCCAGCGGCAATGAAGGCGTCCATGCCGACACGGTTCATGTTGGCGTAGCCGTAAACGATGTCCACTTGCGGCAGGGCATCGAGCTTGCTGATGTCAAATTCCGATTCCAGGGTATGTTTGCGCGTCGACTGGCGGTAGAAGAAGGCCTTGCTGCCCTGAATGTAGCCAAGCATGCCCAGTTCCGGCGACTTGAAGGTGTCGGTGGTCGAAGTGTTGGTTTTGGTCACTTCGCGCGCGGCGTTGATCTGGTCGTTCAAGGCCACCAGCACGCCCTTGCCCACGGCTTCCTTGCTGCCTGCCAGCATCACGGCGTTGTACAGGTTGATCGGGCCGTCAGCCGAAATGGCCGTCGAGGGACGCATGGCGCCCACCACGACCACCGGTTTATGGCTTTTCACGGTCAGGTTCAGGAAATACGCCGTTTCCTCGATGGTGTCGGTGCCGTGCGTCACGACCACGCCATCGACCTCGTTCGAGGCCAGCAGCACGTTGATGCGCTTGGCCAGGGCCAGCCAGTGGCTATTGCCCATGCTTTCGCTGGCGATCTGGAATACTTGCTCGCCTTTCACATTTGCCACTTTTTTCAATTCCGGCACGGCCGCGATCAGGCGCTCGACGCCCACGGTGGCCGAGGTGTAGCCGACGGTGGTGGTGCTGTCGGCGCCGCTGCCAGCGATGGTGCCGCCCGTGGCCAGAATCACTACATTCGGCAATTTGGCGGCCGCCTGCTGCGCGCGCGCCGGGGAGGCGGCGATAAAGCCCATCAGCATGGTTGCCAGCATCAGCTGTGCACAAGAATGGAATTTGCGTGAAAACATGGTGCTCCCGTGAAGTGTACTGTCAAAAATAACAAAGTCGTGTGCAAATTATATGTCATCCATGCCGGGGAAAATCCCGAATTCATGCGTATCGGGCAAACGTGCGCGCCTTCCCATACGCTACAGTGGCGCCATGTCCACACTGCTCCCCTTCCGGTCTTGCCTCGTCCTGCCGCTCGTCTTGATGGCATTGAGCGCCTGCTCCACGCAAATCGAACTGCGCACGGCGGCGCAACAGGAACAGTTCGGACGCGAGGCGGCCAGCCGGGGCGACTGGGCGCTAGCCATGCGCAACTACGCGGACGCCGTCGGGAATGTCGAACTGGGTCACGGTGATCCCGCTTGGCAGGCGCGGCTGCACCACGAGGCGGGACGGGCCGCCAGCGCAGCCTGCCGCGACGATGCGGCCGAATTTCATTTCCGCCAGGCCATCGCGCTGGCAAAGAAAAGCGGTCAATCGAGCGCGCTCAGCGACAAGGCGCTGGAATCGCTACAGGCCGGCAAACCCTGCGGAGTTTCTCGATGAATATCGCACGCACCTGGCTGACAGCATCGGCCCTCTTCGCCGCCATGGCGCCGGCGCGCGCCGCCGAAGCACCGCTGCCCTTATGGGAAGCGGGCGTGTTTGGCGGCACGGCCGTCACGCCCGCCTATCCGGGCGCCAGCGAACGCTCGACGCGCAGCCTGGCCCTGCCCTACCTGATTTATCGCGGGAAAGTGTTGCGTGCCGACCGCTCCGGCGTGGGTGCGCGCCTGTTCAACACGGACCGCCTCGACTTCGATATCGGTTTTGCCCTGTCCTTGCCGGCCCGCTCCAGCGACGTGCCGGCCCGGCGCGGCATGCCCGACCTGGGTACGCTGGTGGAATTTGGCCCGCGCCTGAAAATCAAGCTGGCCGAGCCGACACAGCACAGCCGCCTGGGACTGGAACTGCCCTTGCGCGCCGTCATCGAAGCGCGCGGCGGCCTGCGCCGCCAGGGCACCACCTTCGAGCCGCGCCTGCTCTACCGTCTGAACGATGACGGCCAGGCATGGCACGTCGATGCCAGCCTGGGCGCCGTGCTGGGCAATGCCGCCATCAACGATTACTTGTATGGCGTCAACCCCGCGTTTGCCACCAGTCAGCGCCCCGCGTATGCGGCAAAAAGCGGACTGATGCTCACGCGCCTGGGCCTCGGCGGTTCGTACCGGCTGCAGCGGGACTGGCGCGCCTTTGCTTTTTTGCGCTACGACAACTACTCAGGCGCCGCCAACCGCAGCAGTCCCCTGCTGCGCCAGAACAGCGGCACCTCGGCTGGCATCGGCCTGATGTGGACGTGGCGCCGCTCGGACAGCCTGGCGCGGGGGCCGGACGAGTAACGACTAGCCGGATTAAAACTCCGTCGTGGCCGACAGCATGACAGTGCGCGGCGCGCCCAGGCCCAGGCTGGTCCATTGCGGCAGCGCCCAGTACGCCCGGTTGCCGACGTTCGTCACGCTGGCGCGTACGGTCAGGGGCCGGCCCGCCGCCTGCGTCGCATAGCGGGCGCCCAGGTCAAACACGGTACGGCCTGGCACGGACATCGAATTGTCGGCATTGATGTATTGCTTCGATGCCGCCGTCGCATTCGCCGTCAGGGTCACGCCGGGGATGGCGGGCGTATCCCATTCGACACCGAGCTTGGCTTGCAGCTTGGGCACGCCCGTGGCCTGCTTGCCCTGGTTGGCGCCGCCCGGTGTCTTGCTCAAGACGGGGTCGACATACGCGACGCCGCCCATCAGGCGCACGTCGCGCAAGGGCGAACCGAAGAAGCCCCAGTCGACGCCGCGGTTGCGCTGTTCCCCGCCAAAGGAAAAGACATTGCTGACCGGGTCGACATAGCTGCCGGGCCGCTTGATTTCATACAGGCTGACCGTATGCGCGAACTCGCCCAGGTCGACCTTGACGCCAAGCTCCGCCTGTTTCGACTTGTAGGGCGCAAAGACCTCGCCCGAGTTGGCCGCCGTCAACGGCGCCGTGGCGCCCTGGCTCAAGCCTTCGATGTAATTGCCATACAGAGAGATAGTCTTGCTGGCCTTGACCAGCAGGGCGACGGCCGGCGTAGTGGCGCCTTCGTCATAGCGCGAGGTGCGCGCCCCCGTCTTGATATTGAAGCTGTCGCTGAGTACTTCCTGGCGGCGCAGACCCACCGTCAGCTGCACGGTGTCTTGCGCAAAGGACAGCGTGTCGACCAGACCGACACTGGCCAGGCGCAATTCCGCCTTGGAAATTTGCGGCGCCTCGAAGCGCGTCGCCGGCCCCCAGACGGGGTGGTAGATATTCGTGATCCAGTCTTTCGCCAGGGTATTGCGGCGTCCGTACTGCTTGTCCGTGTGATGATAATACGTGGCGTTGACGGCCCATTGATGGCCGATGTCGCCCGTGCGCAGCTTGCCCCGCAAACCAATTTCCGCTGACTGCTTTTCCACGTCAAAACCCAGGTCGGCAAGATTGGTGCGGTAGTCGCCGGCCGTGTTGAACACCTGGATCAGGTAGGCGCCCGTCGACTGGTAATCGGCCCGGCTGGCCCCCACGGCCGCATACGCCATCACCTGCGCGTTCAAGTCCAGCTCGCCGCGCAGCATGGCACCCTTGTCCTTGGTGTCGTAAAACGCCCAGCTGGGATTGAGCAAGGTTTCCGCTTTCGGCGGACGCGGCACGGGCAAGCCGGGCGCCAGGTTGACGCCCCGGTTCAAGCCATCGGCGCGGTCCTCGCTGTGGTACAGGTCGGCGGACAGGCGCGCGCCGTTGCCACGCCAGTCCAGGCCCACGGAGACGAGCTTGGTCTTCTTTTTCTGATGGTCGATGGCGCCGTCGCCATCGCGGTAGACGCCGTTGACGCGGATGCCGAACTGTTTATGCTCGCCAAAGCGCTGGCCCAGATCAATATGCCCGCCGAACTGGGAATCCGACATATACGATGCCGTCACGCGCGCCAACGGCACGTCACCCGCGCGCTTGGGCACGAGGTTGATGCTGCCGCCTACCGAGCCGCCCGGTGGCATACCATTGAGCAAGGCCGATGGCCCTTTCAGCACCTCGATGCGCTCGAACATTTCAGGCGAAGTGCGGTAGTAGGGCGAAATGCCGTACAAGCCGCCAAACGCGACGTCGCCGATATTCGAGCTGAAGCCCCGTATCGAATAATTTTCGCCGATGATGCCCGTCATGCCGCTGCTGAAGACGGTGGGATCGGTGGCGGAAATCACATCGGTGATGTCGCGCGCCTGGCGGTCTTCGATGAATTTATCCGTATAGCTGATGGTGTTGAACGGGGTTTCCATGAAATCCTTGTCGCCCAGGAATCCCACGCGGCCGCCGGACGCCACCTGGCCACCCGCGTAGGCATCCGTCACCGTGTTGCCCTTGCCCCACACCGTCACAGCCGGCATGGTCGCGGCGGCCTCGGCGGCTGCGCTGTGCACCGCTTCGCGGCGCACCGTATAGCTGCCATTGCCTTCGCGCACGGCCTGCAAGCCATGGCCGCGCAGCAATTCATAAAAGCCTTCGGGCACGCTGTAACTGCCGGACAGGCCGGCGCTGTTCTTGCCTTGCAGCAGGCTAGCCTCGACCGTCAATTCCACGCCAGCCTCGGCGGCAAAGGTATTGAGCGCCAGACCCAGCGCACCGGCCGGCACGCTGAACGCTTGCCGGGCCTGCCCCGCCCCCGCTTGCGCGTAGGCCGGCGGAGCCGCGACGCCCAGCGCCCCCACGGTCAAGCCCGTGATGAGCGCCAGTTGCACGGCGGTGGCGATGCGGCTCAGGTTCAAGGCGGGAAGGTGGCGCGTTGCCATGCGGTGTGTCATACGGTAAATCCTTTCAGAGGGGATGATTGCTTGTTCTCACCCTATCTCCCGAACGAAAAGGCAAAACCCTCAATGCAAATACGAATCATTACAAAAATAACTTAGATTATTGATAGCCCCTGAGCACGTCGTCGATCACCCGCTTCAGCGACGTCACGCTGGCCGCCGTGATGTACCAGGCGTCCGCATCGACAAAGACCACGCGGCCGTTCTTCCAGGCATTGGTCTGGCGCAGCAGCGGATTGGCCATCTGCTCGGCCGTCATGACGGGACGGTGTTCCATCACGGCCGTCCGGTCGACCACATAGATGATGTCGGGGTTGGCTTGCTGGATGAACTCGCTGGAAATCGGTTGCCCATGCAAGCCCGCTTCGATGGCCGTGCTGGCCGGTTTCACGCCCAGCGCATCAAAGACAAAACCGTAGCGCGACCGCACGCCAAAGGAGCTGAAGGCGCCATTATTGTGCAGCACGATGAGCGCTTTCTCGGGACGGTCCTGCGTCATTTTGCGCGCATCCGCCACCTTGGCGTCAAGCTCGGCGGCTTTCCGGCTGGCGAGGTCTTCCTTGCCGAAGATGCGGCCCAGTGTCAGCAAGTGTTGCTTGACCACATCGATGTGCTGGCTTTCGCTGTTCTGGTAATCCACATCGAAATGCAGGGTCGGCGCGATCTGGCTCAATTCCTTGTAATGGTTGGCCTGGATCGACGTCATCAGTATCAGATCGGGCTGGAGCGCGTGGATGTGTTCCAGGTTCGGCTGCACGATGGCGCCCAGGTCGCGGATGTTCGCGTCGTCCTTGTAGCGCGTGAGGAAATGCGGCACGTAATCCTTCACCATGCCGGCCACGGGCACGCCCAGCTGATCGAGGAAATCGACTTCGTTCATGTCCAGCACAGCCACCCTCTGCGGACGCTGCTGGATCACCGTCGTTCCCAGCTTGTGCTCGATGGTGATGGGAGTAAATGCCTGCTCCGACGCGGAAGCGGCAGGCGCTGGCGGCGGTAGCTTGTCGGTGCAGCCTTGCAGTGCGGCCATGGCGGCGAGCAGCACGGCCAGCGCGCAGCGGGATTTGTTCCAGATCATCTCAAGCTCCTGTGGGGGTAAAGTAATTGCAGACGCAGCCGCGCTCGTTGCGCACAATGTGAAAATCGATGTCGTACAGGGCGCGCAAGCGTTCCTCCGTGACGACCTCGTGCGCGGGGCCAGCAAAGCGCACGGCGCCGCCCTGCATGGCGACGATGTGGTCGGAATAATTGGCGGCGAAATTGATGTCGTGGATCACCAGGATTACGGTGCGGCCCTGCTCGTCGCACAGGCGGCGCAGCGCGCGCATGATCTGCACGGCGTGCTTCATGTCGAGGTTGTTGAGCGGCTCGTCGAGCAGCAGAATATCCGTTTGCTGGGCGATCGTCATGGCCAGGAAGGCCATCTGGCGCTGGCCGCCGCTCAGCTCATCGACGTAGCTGGCGCGCAAGTTTTCCAGCGACAGAAAGGCGATGGCGTCATCGATGGCTTGCCGGTCTTGCACCGTTAAGCTACCTCGGCTGTAGGGGAAGCGGCCGAAGGCGACCAGCTCTTCCACCGTCAGGCGCAAATGAAAATCGGGCGACTGGCGCAGGGTGGCCACGAGTCTTGCATAGTCCTGGATCTTGATGGCCGCGATGCTGCGCCCGTCTATCGTGATCTCGCCGCCATTCGCTTCCTGCAGGCGCGCGATGAGCATCAGCAAGGTCGTCTTGCCGGCGCCATTCGGACCGATCAAGGACGTCACTTTGCCCTTGGGAAACTGCGCGCTGACGTGGGCCAGCACGCGCTTTTCTCCGTAGCTTTTTTCAATCTGGTTGACGTGAATCATGCGGTGCCTCGGGTGCGAACCATGAGCGCGAGGAAATACGCGCCACATACGAGGTTGACGAGGATGCCAACCGTGGTCCGGTAATTGAAAACGTGCTCGACCAGCAACTGGGCGAGCAAAAAAATGGCGATGGCGATGGCGCAACCCAGCGGCAAGGTGACGCGATGGCGCGCCGTGCGGGCCAGGGCATACGTCGTGTTCGCCACGAAGATGCCCATGAAGGCCGTGGGGCCCAGCAAGCTCGTCGACACCGCCACCAGCACGGCGATCAGCGTCAGCTGCAGCCGCACCATGCGCCGGTAATCGATGCCGAGCGAGATCGCCTGTTCGCGCCCCAGCGCCAGCACGTCGAGCGCCGGCAGGGTTTTCAGCACAGCTGCACAGGCAGCGCCCGCCAGCAGTGCCGAGGTCAGCAATTGTGCGGGCTGCGCCTTGTTGAACGAGGCCTGGCTGAAGCCTTGCAAGATGGCGAACTCGCCGGGACTGATGCGCAGCTGGATGAACTGGGTGAACGTGCCGATCACCATCGTCAGCACAAAACCCAGCAGCAACAAAAAATACACGTTGTTCTTGCCATCACGAAACAGCCAATAGTGGATGGCCCAGGAGTAGGCCAGCATCAGCGCGATCGACACGGCAAAATTGCCATCCTGTCCCAGCAGCACCACGCTGTGCATGCCCATCGCGAGGATCAGCAGCGATTGCAGCAGCAGGTACACGGCTTCGTAACCCATGACGGCCGGCGTCAAAATCCGGTTGCCGGCGATGGTCTGGAACACGATCGAGGACACGGCCACGCAAACGCCGCCGATGGCGATGGCGGCCAGGCGAGAGAGGCGCTTGGGGATGATGTAATCGACATCGAAGTTCGCGCCGAGGAAGAGGAACACCACGGCCAAAGCAAGCACGGCCAGCCACAGCGTCCGCTGCTTGAATAGCCGCTTCATCGCCGCCCCCGGATGATCAGGACGAGGAACAGCAGGCCGCCCACGCCGCCCGCCGTCAGGCCGATCGGCACCTCGAACGGGTAGATCAGCAAGCGCCCGGCGATGTCGCAGGCCAGCAGCAGCGAGGCGCCGCACAGGGCGACGATGGGCAAGGTGCGGTCCAGCTTGTCGCCGTAGCGCAAGGCCACCAGGTTGGGGATGGCCAGCCCGACAAACGGGATCGCCCCCACCGTGATCACCGTGGCCGCCACCGTAACGGCCACCAGCATCAGGCCCAGCGCCACCGTGGCGCCATAGTTCAGGCCCAGGCTGGTAGCCATGCCCTCGCCCATGCCCAGCACGGTAAAACGCTGCGCGTACACATACGTAAGGACAACGATGGGCAGGATCAGGTAAATGATTTCATAGTTGCCCTGCACGATGCGCGAAAAATCGCCGAGCAGCCAGCCCTGCATGTTTTGCAACATGTTGTTGCGGTAGGCATAGAACTCGGCCACGGCGCTGAGTACGCCGCCATACACGAGGCCGATCACGGGGACGAGTATCGTGTTCTTGAAGCGGATGCGGCGGATCAGGGCCACGTACAGTACGCTGGCGGCAAGGCAAAAGGCCAGCGCGAACGCCATCTTGCCGGCCGTGCCCGCCGCGGGCGCCACGCTCAGCGCCACGAGGATGCCCAGCTTGGCCGCGTCGAGGCCGCCCGAGGTGGCCGGCTCGACGAATTTATTGCGCACGATGTGCTGCAGGATGACGCCGCACACGGACAAGCCCACGCCCGTCAGCACCAGCGCCGCCAGACGCGGCAGCCGGCTGGCCGTCAGGGTCAGCCAAGTATCGTCGGACAGCGCGCCGGACGATGACAACAGTTGTGCCCACTCCATCTGCCTGGCGCCCACCAGCAGCGAAGCGCAGCACAGCAGGAAGAAGACCAAATACAAACGCGCGCGTGTCAAATGCCGGACTCCGGCGCAGGCGCGGCGATGCGCCAGCCCTTGGCCGCCTGGCGCTGGGCCAGGAAGTGGGCATACAGGCCGCCCTGCGCGCGCAAGGTGGCTGGCGCGCCCTGCTCGCCCAGGGTGCCGCCATCGAGCACGACGATCTGGTCAGCCATGGCCACCGTCGACAACTGGTGCGCGATAACGATCACCGTGCGCTTGCCACGCAGCCGCGCCAGCGCCTCGGCGATGGCGGCCTGGTTTTCCGCGTCGAGCGCGGCCGTCGCCTCGTCGACCAGCAAAATCGGCGCATCCTTGACCAGCGCGCGGGCAATCGCGATGCGCTGGCGCTCGCCGCCGGACAGGCGCGCACCGCCCTCGCCCACCAGGGTATCGAGTCCCTGCGGCAAGCGGGCGATGATCTCGGCCACGCCCGCCTGGTGCGCCGCTTCCAGCACCTCGGCCTCGGTCGCGTCCGGCTTGCCGATGCGGATGTTGTCACCGATGCTGCCCTGGAACAGATAACTGTCCTGGAAGATCTGGCTGATTTGGCCGGCCAATTGCTCGCTGGACATGTCGCGCACATCGACGTCGCCCACCAGCACCGTGCCCGCACTGGCGTCGAAGAAGCGTGCGATCAGCCGCACCAGGGTCGTCTTGCCGGAACCGGAAGCGCCGATCAGCGCCGTCATGCTGCCCGGCGCGATGTACAGGTTGATGTCCGTCAAGACGTCGGGCTGGTCCGGTGCATAGCGGAAGTGCACGTTGCGCAACTCAACGGAACCATCGCGCGGCGCTTGCGGCTCGTGTGCTTCCGGCAGCGGCTGCACGGCGAACATCTCGCGCGCCGCATCGAGCGGACCGCGCGCGCCGCGCAGCACTTCACCATAGCTGGCCACTTCCTGCAACGGGTCGACAAAGCGCACCACCAGCAGCAAGGCGACGATGACGGAAATAGCGTCACCCGCAGCCGATGCCGCCCCCAGCAAACCCTGCAGCCACAGCGCGGCAACGGCCAGCAAGGCGGCGAAGATGGCTTGCACGGTCCAGGCGTTCAGCACGGACGACAGCGCGGAAAGATAGATCAGCCGCGTGCCTGAGTGGCGCTGCGCGTCGATGGCTTGCTTGAGGAAACGCGTGCCACCATCCGCATTTTCGCCGTTAAATGCACGCAGCACCGATTGCGCTTGCGCAAACTCGACCAGGCGCTGGCTGGTCTGGGCAAAGTGGTGATGATAGGCATCGTCGGCGCGCTGGCCCAGGTGCGCCGTCAGCCGCAAGGCGCCAGCCAGCAGGGGCAGCGCCAGCAACGCGATGAGACCCAGCTGCCAGTGCAGCGCGAACAGCGCGGCGAGCAATACGACGGGCGTGACGGCGCCGCAGATCACGGGCGTCAATACGTGGGCCGGCAGTTGCGCCACATTCATCATGCCCTGCGTAATGACGTGACCGAGTTTTGCCGTGTTGTACGGCGTGAACCAGCCGACGGGCAGGCGCGCCACGTGGTCGCCCAGGCGCTGGCGCGCCCCTTGCAAGACCGTCACGCCCACGCGCACGCCCGCCTTTTCCACCTGGCGCCGCCAGGCCCAGCAAGCGACCAGCCCGGCCAGCAGCACCAGCAGCCAAAGGGCCGCACCATTCGTATCGCCGGCCAGCAAGCGGCCCAGGGCCAGCACCAGCGCCGTGATCGTCAGTCCGCTGAGCACGCCATACGCGAGCGCCATGGCGCAGTAGCGGCGGAACACGGGCGCGTCATCGCCCAGCAGTTGAATAAATGTTTTCAGCATGGCAGCACCGCATCTTCCTGGGAATCTTGATAGCCGCCCAGCGCCCACAGTTGCGCATAGCGGCCCTGGTGGGCGAGCAAGCCGGCATGGCTGCCCTGCTCGACGATGGCGCCGTTCTCGACCACGACGATGTTGTCGGCATGCATGATGGTGTCGAGCCGGTGCGCGATCACCAGCAAGGTGCGGCCTTGCGCAAAGCGCGACAAGGCATCCTGGATTGCCACTTCGTTTTCCGCGTCGGCCGCCGCCGTCGCCTCGTCGAGCACCAGCACGGAAGGATCGAGCAGCACGGCGCGGGCGATGCTCACGCGCTGCAACTCGCCGCCGGACAGCTGCGCATCCTCGCCGATGACGGAATCGTAGCCGCGCGGCAAGGCCAGGATGCGTTCGTGGATGTTCGCCAGGCGCGCCGCCGCTTCGATCTCGTGCGCGCTGGCCGATGGCCGGCCCAGCGCGATGTTTTCGCGCACGCTGGCATGGATCAGCCGCACTTCCTGCAGCACGAAACCGATGCGCCGGTACAGCTCGGGCGTGGCGATGTGCCGCAGGTCGACGCCGCCCAGGGTGATGCGCCCTTCAGTCGGGTCGAAAAAGCGCAGCAGCAGCCGCGCCAGGGTCGACTTGCCGGAACCGGAAGCGCCGACGATGGCCGTCACCGTGCCAGGACGCAAAGTGAGCGTAATGTCCGACAGCACCTTGTTCTGGCCATCGTAGGCATAGCCCACGTGCTCCATGCGGATCTCCGTGCCGTTGGGTAACTGCTGCTGGCCGGGCGCCGGCTGCGCCAGCACGGGCGTATCGAGCAAGGCTTGCACGCGCTGGGCCGCGCCCGTGGCGTTGTTGAGGTCATGCGTGAGGTAATGCAGCAGCAGCATCGGTGCGGAAATGCCGGGCGCCACGAGGGCGAACGGCAGGATATCGATGGGCGCCATCGCCTCCAGCGCCACGAAGGCCGTACCGGCAAGCACCACCACGCCCAGCACGGCGACGGGCGCGATCAGCGCGTTGGCATTCGCCATGGAACCGACCAGTGGGCGCGTAAACGCGGCAAACGCGTCGGCAAACGCATCGACGGCCGCGCGGTAGCTGCCGTGCGCGCGTCCCGTGGCGCCAAAGGCCTTGACCACGGGAGTGCCGTTGACGAACTCCACCACGGCATTGTTGATGCGTCCCATGCCGGCGACGAATTGCTCCATGTTGCCGCCGCTGGCCTTCATGGCACGGCCGAAAAACAGGAAAAAGCCGGGAAATGGCAATATCGAAACGATGGCCAGGCGCCAGTCCATGGCGAACAGATAGATGACGGAGATGGCGATGGCGCCCACGGCGCGCCCCGTTGTCGTATAGAAGTGGGCGGTGAGGCTGTGCAAGGTATTGATGTCGTCCTGCATCGCCTGCTTGACCTCGCCCGAAGCGCGGCTGGTGAACCAGCCCAGCGGCACCTGCCCCAGGCGCTGCATGGCTCGCAGGCGCAATTGATGGGTGAGGCGGTTGTCCGCCAGGTGCGCGGCCAGCTCACCCAGCGAGATCAGGGCCATGCCGGCAAACAGGCAGGCGACGCTGACGAGGATGATCTGCCACACGTCCCCCTGCGCCAGCGCGGGGTTCAGGGCGATGTGCGCGAGCTGCGCGATGCCGGCCAGCGGCACCAGGGTCAGCATGGAACCCGTGCCGGCCAGCACGGCGGCGGCGATCAGGCGCCTGCGGATGGGCTGCAGTATCCGGCTGATCGGGCCGGCCTGGCTGCTGTGGCTACTCATGGGAAAAACGGGAAAAAGCGGGCATAAGTTCAATGGATAAGGGTGGCTCTCACCCTATATCCCGAACGAGAATGCAAAACCCTCAATCAGGCCCGCGAAATAATCAGGCTGCGGCCTGGACGGTCACCCAGTAGCGCGTGCGCGCAACGATTTGCACGGGCAAGGCCAGCGCCAGGTTGTGCAGCGAGCGGTCCGTGTCGCGCAGGGAAAACACGCCGTTGACGCTCAGGCTGGCCACGGCCGGGTCGCAGCGCAGCAGGCCGGGACGGTAGCGGGCCAGTTCCGCAAGCAGCTCATCGAGGCGCATGTTGTCGGCCACCAGCACGCCCTTGGTCCAGGCCGCCGCGCTGGCGGACGCGGGTGCGCCTGACTGCACGATGTCGGCCGAGTAGACGGCGCCCTGGCCCGTGTCGATGCGCACGGGATGGCCAGGCGCATGCGCGAGGCGCACCTCGACGGCGCCCTCGAAGACGGCCACGCGCGACGTGTATTCGTCTTGCCGCAAGGTAAAACGCGTACCCAGCGCCTGCACCGCGCCATGGCGCCCCTGCACGCGAAAAGGCCGCTGCGCCGGGTCGGGATCGCGCGCCGTGGTGACGAGGATTTCGCCGCTGCGCAGGATCAGCAAGCGCTCGCTGGCGTCGAAGCGCACGTCGATGGCGGAAGCGGAAGCGAGCATCACGCGCGTGCCGTCAGGCAGGGTCATCTCGCGGATCTCGCCCTTGTCGGTGCTATGCCCTGCCGTGGCCACTTGCCAGGCATCCGTGCCGCGCAGCAGGTACGCCATGCCGCCCACGGGCAGCAGCACGGCCAGCAGCTTCAGGGCACGGCGGCGGTTCAGGTAGGCGCCCGGCGCCGGTTCGCGCAGCGCGTGCCGGGCCGCGTCGCGTGGCACGCTGTGCAGCTTGCCCTCGAACGCCTGCAAACGCTGCCAGGCGATGGCGTGGTGCGGATGGGCGGCGCACCAGCGGGCGCAGGCATCCCGGTCCGCGTCGCTGGCGTCATCGGACCACAGGCGCGCCATCCACTGGGCCGCCTGCTGCACGATAGCCGGTGCAATCACCACCTCCATGGCTCAGGCTACCTGGGCGTGCATGGCTTGGTAGCATGCCAGCAAACCGGCGGCGATGTATTTTTCGACGGACGAAACGGACACCTGCAGTTCGGCGGCGATGTCGCGGTAGCTCAGGCCATCGAGTTTGCACAGCAGCAAGGCTTTGCGCGCCTTGGCGGGCAGTTGGTGCAGCACGGCGTCGATTTCCGTCAGCGCCTCGATCACCAGCGCACGCTCCTCCTCGGACGGCGCCAGCGCTTCGGGCACCAGGGCCAGCACTTCCAGGTAGGCCGTTTCGATCTGGCGGCGGCGGTACAGGTCGATGACCATGCCGTTGGCGATCTGCGTCAGGTGGCGGCGCGACTCCCCGGCCGGCGGCACCCTGCCCGTCTTCATCAGGTGCAGGTACACATCGTGCGCCAGGTCGGCCGCATCGAAGGCATTGCCGAGTTTACGGCGCAGCAAGCCACGCAGCCAGTGATGGTGGTCGGTGTACAGACTGCTGACTTGCTGCTGAAGCGCTAACTCGGCGGTGCTCACGATACCCTTCCTGTCGCCAACGGCCGGCAAGAGCAGGCGCATCGGATTATAAATGAGAATTATTCTCATTGTACGTGGAGTAAGCAGAAAAACGCAATACGGCGACGGGCGGCAAACGCTGTCAGCCTTGCTGCCGGACGGGCTTGAGCAGCCTGAACGCGGCCCGCAGCGAAGGCCGGCAGACGTACAGTGCGGCCACCAGCAGCACGCCCCACGCCAGCGGAGCAAGCACCCCAAGGCGCTGGGCAAAAAACGCGTGGCCTGCCGCCAGCAGCGATAGCAGGCAGGCGCTCAGGTACAGCGAACGGCGCGGCAGCGGACGCCAGACGCGCATGCCCAGCTCCGTCTTGACAACAAAATACACGAGGAAACCCAGCAGCTGCGAGACGGCGGCGCCCGTGGCGCCACAGCGCGGCACCAGCACGGCGCCCGCCAGCAAGGTGCCCAGCAAGCCTGCCGCGAAAGCGGCGATGGATAAGGAGGGACGGCGGACCAGACTGATGCCGACGCCGCTCACTTCCGCCAGCGCATACAACAGCGGCTGGCCCACGGTGGCCACCGCCAGATACGCGACGCCATGATAGTTGGAAGGCAAGACCCATCCGATCAGCCAGGTCAGGGCGCCCGCCAGGCAAAAGCCCACCACCACGACGGCTTGCGCATGGCGGCAAATGGCCGCGATATTCGACAGGTCCCCGCCGGCGGCGGCCCATTTGTGTACTTGCGGTATCCAGACAATCGTAAAAATCGACTGCACCAGCCAGGCGCCGGCGGCCACGCGCGTGGCCAGCGCATAAATACCGAGCTCGTCAAAGCCGGCAAAAATGCGCAGCAAGCCCATGCCGGCCGACAACATGGACAGGTAGCCAATGGCGCTCACCAGCAGGGGCCCTGCCTCGGAAAGCAGGCGCCGCAGCAGCACCCGGTCCACGGCGGCGGCCCAGGCTTGCGCCAGCGATACGCGCGCATGCCACAACAGCCATAGCGTGACCAGCCAGGTGGTGGCCACGACCAGGCTTGCCAGGTGCACGAAATTGCGCTGAGGATCCCACCACAGCACAGGCAGCAGCAACAGCAGCGAGATTTTCGGCAAGACCTGCGCCAGGCTGAATACCCACGCGCGCTCCTGCATGCGGAAAAGCTGCGCGATCAGGCGATTGGCCAGGGCGCTCAGCATGCCGGCAGCGAACAGGACGGCCAATGCAGGCTGCGCCACATCGAACAACAGCTGCGCTACCGGCGCGGCAAACAGCAGTATCACGGCCAGCGCCACGGGCGCGAGCAGCATGGCCGGCAGCAGGCACGCTTTCAGCAAACCGCTACGCGCGGTGCTGTAATGGTATTCATGCAGGAAAGCCTTATCCAGCCCCAGCGACAGCAGCAAACCGGCCACCGTGCACGCGGTCATGAAGAAATCCAGCTTGCCGATGTCGGCAGGCGGAAACAGCCAGGCCACGGCAGGCACGGTGGCAAGGCTGCACAGCAGCGACAAGATGGGGCCGGCTGAAAAACCCGCGAGACGGTTCAGGCGCATCGTTCAGCCAGGCCGGACATCTCAGCCATGCCTGTCGTTGGAAAAACGATACGGCACCATGTCCGAATCGGCCGGCACGCGCCAGTGATCCGGCGCATCATAGCGATACGCATGGTCCACCGCATTGACGAGGATGGCCGGCGTGCCGCAGTAATTCTGCACGCCGTGCCAGACGCGGGGCGGCACGACGAGCAGGCCGGGACGCCTGGTGCCCAGCTTGAATTCGTTGAGCATGCCAAAGGTGGGCGAATCCGCGCGCGCGTCGTACAGCACCACGCGCATCTGGCCGGCCGCCACGAACAGGCGGTCCGTCGTGATGGCATGCGCATGCCAGGCGCTCAGTCCGCCCGGCTCCAGGGTCGAGGCAAATATCTGGCCGATCTGCGCCGCACCAGGCACCCATTCAGTACGGAAAATTTCAGTCAGGCTGCCGTACGCCGTCAAGACAGGCTTGATTTCCTGAAAGATCACGCCATCGATCAAGGCAGGCGCCGTCGGCTTCCATTCCTTGGTAATGCTTTCGCCATCCTGCTTCGCGCCAGCCAATAACCAGTTATTTTTCTCAACCACCAGATCTACCCCTAGAAATTTTACAAAAATACTCTTATCTATCGCCGCCGCATGTCCTTCAATCCCCTGCGGCGGCGTAATTCACGCAAGTATGTACCTTTACGCCAATACCTGAGCCAGAAACTGGGACGCGGCGGCCACAATCCCAACAGGTAACAGAGGCGGCGCGACAGTGCTTTCATTGTCGTTATGGCAGACTGTAGCGGCGCAATCAAGCGCTCCTGCCCCACCTTGCCATGGAGTTTGGAGACGGCCTGCAGGATATTGAGCGGATCTTGCATGTGCGCCCACCAGTACGCATGCTCGCTGTGCTGCCGCTCCAGATAGGCATTGCTGCGGCTGCCAGACTGTATCAGGATGGCGCCGATGCGGGGATGGGCCAGCATCGGCCGGCCCGCGCAATACACCCGGTGCAACCAGGCTTGCGATGGCCAGCACCGCACTTCCCATGATGGCTGCCATGGGCCGATCTGCCGGGCCAGCTCACGCCGCATGACCCACAGAGTGACCGGCACGTCCATCCACGGACGGTAAGGCTGCACACCGTCAGCCAGCGCCCCAACCATGTGATATTCCATTGGCAAGACCACCAGTCCCTGGCCAAAGACCAGGTCGGCCCCGGTGCGCTCGAGGACATCGATATTGCTTTGCAAATGATCGGGCAACCACAGGTCATCGTGATTCAGGAATGCCAGATAGGTGCCGCGCGCCAGGCTGACGCCGAGATTGTTGGGCCCCGTCTGCTCGCCGAAATTGGTTTCCAGATTCACAAAGCGGATGCGCGCGTCGCCGAACGCGGCGACCACCTCGGCGGTATCGTCGGTACAGCAATCGCCGACGACAATCAGCTCCCAATCCTGCACGGTGCTGGCGAGTACCGACTCAATTGCATACCCAAGGATATTGCTCCGGTTATACGTGGCCATGACAATGGAAACGAGCGGTTGCTTCTCTGACTGCATGGCAAGCCTTTCACACGACAGATAAAAAAATGCCGCCCAGGTCATTGAGCGGCATTTCGCAATGGACTGATAGCAGTTGCCGGCATGAGCCAGCAACCGCGTTCGTCAGACGTTGAACAGGAAGTTCAGCACGTCGCCATCCTTGACCACGTATTCCTTGCCCTCGGCGCGCATCTTGCCCGCTTCCTTGGCGCCCGCTTCGCCCTTGTAGGCGATGAAGTCGTCATAGGCGATGGTTTGCGCGCGGATGAAGCCGCGTTCGAAGTCGGTGTGAATCACGCCGGCCGCCTGCGGCGCCGTGGCGCCCACGGGAACGGTCCAGGCGCGCACTTCCTTCACGCCTGCCGTGAAGTAGGTTTGCAAGCCCAGCAGCTTGTAGCCGGCGCGGATCAGACGGTCCAGGCCTGGCTCTTCCATGCCCATGTCGGCCAGGAAAGCACCCTTGTCGGCATCGTCCAGGTCGGCGATTTCCGCTTCCAGCGCGGCGCAGATGGCGACGATAGGGGCGTTTTGCGCTTGTGCGTAGGCCGTCAGCTGGTCCAGCAGCGGGTTATTCGTGAAGCCAGAATCGGACACGTTGGCCACGAACATGGCAGGCTTGGCCGTGATCAGGCACAGCGGCTTGATCAGTTCCATTTCGTCGGCGTCCAGGCCCATGGCGCGCACGGGTTTCGCATCGTTCAGGTAAGGCATCATGCGTTCCATGATGGCCAGCAGCTTGGCCGCATCCTTGTCGCCCGAGCGGGCTTTCTTGTTTTCGCGGTGAATGGCTTTTTCCACGGTGCCCATGTCGGCCAGCGCCAGTTCGGTCTGGATGACTTCGATATCGTCGAGCGGATTGATCTTGCCGGCCACGTGGATGACGTTGTCATCTTCGAAGCAGCGCACGACGTTGACGATGGCGTCCGTTTCGCGGATGTGCGACAGGAACTGGTTGCCCAGGCCCTCGCCCTTCGATGCACCGGCCACCAGGCCGGCGATGTCGACGAATTCCACGATGGCGTTGACCATGCGTTCCGGCTTGACGATGGCGGCCAGCGCATCCATGCGCGGATCCGGCACTTCGACGACGCCGACGTTCGGCTCGATGGTGCAGAACGGATAGTTTTCAGCCGGAATGCCGGCTTTCGTCAGTGCATTGAACAGGGTGGACTTGCCGACGTTCGGCAAGCCGACGATACCGCATTGGAGACTCATGGAAAACCTTTAATAATCAAAGCACATGGCGCCGTCTATCGGCGTGCTTGCCGTGCTGTTAGGGAAAACGGGCGATTCTTCGCCCTTTTCCGGGGATAGTGCGTGTGCTGCATTTCAAGGGGTCAATTGTACCCCTGACCGGCGCGCTTCAAAAGCCCGATGATGGGCAAATGACGCCAAAACAGCCGTATCGTGACGCCATCAGGCCCTGTTCTCAGGCCGTATGCAGCTTCATGGTCGCCGCCTCGAACTTGCCCTCGACGATCTGCGGCATCACCTGCAAGGATTTTTCTATCGCCTGCTCGATCAGCTCCTGGTCTTCGCGGCGCGGGCGGTGCAGCACGAAGTCGGCCACCTGCTGCTGCAGGCTCAGGGTGCGCGGATGGCCGATGCCCAGGCGCAAGCGCCAGTAATCCTGCGTGCCCAGCGCGGCCGTGATGTCCTTCAAGCCATTATGGCCGCCGGCCGAGCCGCCCTTCTTCAGGCGCGCGATGCCGGGCATCAAGTCGAGCTCGTCGTGCACGACCAGCACTTCCTCGGCGGCGATCTTGAAGAAGCGCGCCAGCGCGCCCACGGACTGGCCCGAGCGGTTCATGAACGTCAGCGGTTCGAGCAGCCAGACTTCCTTGCCGCCGATGGAAGTCTTGGCCAGCATGGCGTTGTAGCGCGAATCGCGCTGCAAGCGCGTGCCGGGCAAGCTGTTGGCAAGATTGTCCACCAGCCAGAAGCCGGCATTGTGGCGGGTTTGTTCGTATTCGGGTCCCGGGTTGCCGAGGCCGACGATCAGGCGTATGGGCATGGCTGTGTCTGCAATGTAAAAGAAAGCATTATCGGTGAAAACGGACGGAAAAAAACCCGCGCGGCGAACCTGGCGGGTTTTTCCTTGCGACTACCGCATTGCTGCGGCGGCAGAATTACTTCTTGTCAGCAACAACTTCAGCAGCAGCGGCTTCAGCAGCAACGTGGCCAGCCGGTACCGAAGCGGTAGCGATGGTCAGGTTGGCGCCGTGGGTGACAACGGTCACGCCAGCTGGCAGGACCAGGTCGCCTACGTGCAGCGAGTGACCGACGTCGATGTTCGACAGGTCAACGTTGATGAATTCTGGCAGTTTGCCTGGCAGGCAAGCGACTTCGATTTCGTTGGCAACGTGGCTGATGGTCGCGCCGTGCAGTTTGACTGCTGGGGAAACGTCAGCGTTGATGAAGTGCAGAGCCACTTTCACGTGGATAGGCTGCGATGCGTCAACGCGCTGGAAGTCAGCGTGCAGAACCAGTTGTTTGTATGCGTGGACTTGGAAGTCGCGCAACAGAACTTGCTGGGAAACGCCGTCGATTTCCAGATCCAGGATCGACGAGTGGAACACTTCTTTTTTCAACGCGTGGTACAGGGCGTTGTGATCCAGCGAGATCAGCACAGGGGCTTCAGCGCCACCATAGACGATACCAGGGGTTTGGCCGGAAATGCGCAGGCGGCGGCTCGCTCCGGAACCTTGCAATTCGCGTTTAAATGCGATAACTTTCATGTGAAACTCCAAGAAGAACAAGGCTTGCGCCTTGTGTTATGAGGATACCCGCGACCAGGAATCCTCGAAAATGGGTGCAAAACACCCCGAAAACTAAAACACTGCGGCGCAACAGGCAAAAAGCCGGTCGCGCCGCAGGCATTACGTCTGTTTCTATTATCGAATTAGTCGATAAACAGGGAAATAACCGAATCACCCTTGATGATGCGCTTGAACGTCTCGGCCAGCAGCGGCGCGCACGTCAATTGACGGATCTTGCCGCAGGCCAGGGCCGCTTCGGACAGGGGGATCGTATCGGTCACGACCAGCTCATCGAGTGGCGAGGCCGAAATACGGTCGATCGCCGGGCCCGACAGCACCGCGTGCGTGCAATACGCCACGACTTTTTTCGCGCCGCGCTCTTTGAGCACTTCGGCAGCCTTGGTCAAGGTGCCTGCCGTGTCGACCATGTCATCCATGATCACGCAGTTGCGGCCTTCGACTTCACCGATGATGTTCATCACTTCGGACACGTTCGCTTTTGGACGACGCTTGTCGATGATGGCCAGGTCGCAGCCCAGGCGTTTTGCCAGGGCGCGCGCACGTACCACACCGCCGACGTCCGGCGACACGACCAGCAGGTCCTGGTAGTTTTTCTTTTGCAGGTCACCCAGCAAAATTGGCGAAGCGTAAATATTGTCGACTGGGATATCGAAGAAACCTTGAATCTGGTCAGCGTGCAAGTCCATGATCAGGACGCGCTCGACACCGGCTTCTTCCAGCATGTTCGCCACCACCTTGGCCGAAATCGCCACACGCGCGGAGCGGGGACGACGGTCTTGGCGGGCGTAGCCGAAGTAAGGAATCGCGGCGGTGATGCGGCCAGCGGAAGCACGTTTCAAGGCATCAACCATCAGCATGATTTCCATCAGGCTGTCGTTGGTTGGAGCACAGGTGGATTGCAAAACAAAAACATCCTTGCCGCGCACGTTTTCGTTAATCTCGACCATTACTTCGCCGTCGGAGAATTTCGAAACGTTTGCTTTACCGAGAGGGATGCCGAGGTTTTTTGCGACCCCCTCTGCCAACGCTGGATTCGCGTTGCCGGTAAAAACCATCAGGTTTTCGTAAGCCATGGGAGTCCCAAGAGGTGATATAGAAGTCTTGAAAAGCACTAACCGGGCATAGGCCCGGTCAGTCATTGTTTAGAATATGCCGCGTGGCGACACATCTGCTTTTTCCCGTACTGGACGCTAACTTCGCATCGACAGACTACGGTGAAATGGTGGCAGGGGAAGAAGGATTCGAACCTTCGCATGCTGGAATCAAAATCCAGTGCCTTAACCAGCTTGGCGATTCCCCTACGTTACTGACTGCTTGCCGTCATGTTGGCCAGTATTATACCGACTATTTGACGCTAAGCAAAATCTTTTTTTGCTCTCTACAACATCGTGAGCATCGGGTGGCGATTCAGCGCTTTTGCCTTCCAGGCGATCCAGACTGGTGGCACATTGCTGAGCACCGCATCCGCTTCTTCCTGACTATCAAACGCACTAAACACACAAGCACCGGAACCAGTCATCCTGGCCTCACCGTAAGCACCCAGCCATTCTACCGCATCTGCTACCGGCTTGAAAAGACTGCATGCCACTTGCTGTAAATCATTCTTACCAAACCCGCCCGCATCGTTTCCTTCTGCGAGGTACCTGGAAAAGTCCGCTATTGTGACGGGTTCGGTATTTCTCGTCAAGCCTTCCGCGCAAAAAATTGCGGCGGTCGGCACTTGCACGCCCGGCTCGATCACCACATACCAACATTCGGGCGTGGCGACGGGCTGCAGGGCTTCGCCCACGCCTTCGGCAAAGGCGTTTTCGCCAAAGATGAAAAACGGGATGTCGGCGCCCAGCGGCAAGCCCAGCGCCATCAATTCCTCGCGCGTCAAGCCCGCCTGCCACAGGCGGTTCAAGGCCATCAGGGCCGTGGCCGCGTCGGACGAACCGCCACCCAGCCCGCCGCCCATGGGCAGCACCTTGTCGATGGCGATATCGACGCCGCGCGGCAAGGCGCCCGTGCGGCGCAACACTTCGGTCTGCAGCAGTGTCGCGGCGCGGATGATCAGATCCTGCTCTTGCGGCACGCCGGCCAGTTCCGTCACGCGGTGGATCGCCGTGTCGTCGCGCAGCGCGAAGTGCAGGGTGTCGCCATGGTCGAGCAGCTGGAACACCGTCTGCAGCAGATGGTAGCCATCGGCACGGCGGCCGTTGACGTGCAGAAATAAATTCAGTTTGGCCGGCGCCGGGCAGTTATTCAGGTTAGTCAACGTCATTGTGCTTGAGCCGATGGAGCGGGATCGAGCACGATGCGCAGCGACACGGCATCGGCCTGGGCGCTGGCATTGCGTTCGGCATCGATACGCCGCGGTTGGGGCAAGGCGCCCGGTGTATTGTCGGACGCATTTTGCCCTACTTCTTGCCACGACACATAGCGCAGGCGCCAGCCGTCTTTGGTCGTCACGCTGTCGTTGGCCGGCGAAGCGGCGAAACGCTTGCCATCGGCGCCCACGGCATAGCCCTGCAGCCAGTCGCGCAAGCCCGACACGGGCAAGGACCAGCCCAGCATCTGCGCGCTCAGGGTATCGACATCGGGCGCGCTGCGCGGCGCCTTGCCGCTTTGCGTCAACACGGCTTGCTGCGGCGTGACGGCGATCGTCGCCAGGGTGCTGCCGACGGGCGAATACAAGGTCACGTCCGTGCGCTGCGCCGTCTGCTGCCAGTTGAAATTGACGGTCGCCGATTCGGGCTTGTCATCTTTCTGGTACACGACGTTCAGGCGGCCCGTCAGCTCGACCTGTTCGCGGTAAGCAGCGACGGTTTTACCGGAGGGCGCGGCGCCGGACGAGAATGGGGAAGTCAGGGTCGAACAGGCCGAGAGGGACAGGCAGACGAGTGTGAGGGGGAGGAGTTTTTTTAACATGGTAACTTTTATAAACCCAACGGCAGATGCTGGGGTCAGACCCTGCAGGGTCTGACCCCGGTTTTTTGCCCTTGGGTTAACAATCACAAACTGACATTCAAGCGCGCCAGGGTACTTTTCAGCGCATCGTTTTTCGGGTCCTTGCTGCGCGCTTCGCGCCACAGTTTTTGCGCTTCATCCTTGTCGCCCTTCTGCCATAGCACTTCGCCCAGATGGACGGCGATTTCCGGATCGCTGCGCACGGCATACGCGCGGCGCAAGGCATTTTCCGCTGCAGCCAGGTTACCCATGCGGAACTGCACCCAACCCATGCTGTCCATGATGAACGGGTCGCCCGGCGCCATCTGCAAGGCTTTTTCGATCAGCGCATGGGCTTCGGGCAGACGGATGCCCCGTTCCGCCAGCGAGTAGCCGAGGGCGTTGTAGGCATGCTGGTTGTCGGGCGCCAGCGCCATCACGCGGCGCAGGCTCGCTTCCATCAGCTCGAGTTTATCCAGGCGCTCGGCCAGCAAGGCGTAGTCGTACAGCAGTTCCGGATTGTCGGGGAAGCGCAGCAAGGCGTTTTCCAGCACCGTGTACGCGCTTTGCACGTAACCGGCGTCGCGCAGGAATTGCGCGTCGACCAGCAGCACCTGCGCCTGGCTTGCCGGATCGTCCGTTTCGATTTCCGTCAGCGCCTTGCGCGCCGCATCGAGATTGCCGCCACGGGCGATCAGCTGGGCGCGGCGCAAGCGCGCCTCGACATAGCCGCTTGATGCGCTGTTGTCGACCTTGTCCAGCCAGGCGATGGCACCGGCCGTGTCGCCGCGCGTCTCGGCGATCTGCGACAGTATCATCAGGGCCTTGAACGGATCGCGCGCATCGCCAGGAGATTTGTCGAGCACGGCGAGGAAGCGCTTGAAGTACTGCTCCGCGCCCTTGGTGTCTTCCAGCTGCAGCGCCACGATGCCGAGCGCATACAGGCCGCCCAGGTTATCGGGCTGGCTTTTCAGCAGCAGCAGGAACTGGTCGCGCGCCGGCTCCAGCTGTTTTTGTTCGACCAGCAGGCGCGCGTACGCGCCGCGCACTTCGACGGCGTCCGGATTCTTTTGCAGGAAAGCGGCCAGCACCTTGTTTGCCGCCTCCGGTTCGCCCGTCACCTGCGCCAGGGTCAGCACGGCCAGCTCGGAGTTCGGTTTGATCGCCAGCGCCTTGTTCGCTTCACGGATGGCGCGTTCACGCTCGCCGAGCGACAAGGCGCCCTGCGCCAGCACCAGATGCGCTTCGAACATGTCCAGGTAAGGCTGCACCAGGCGCGTGAGCATGGCATACGCAAACAGCTTGTCATTCGAGCGCGACAGGATCTGCTGCATCTGGAACAGGGCCACGCCGCGCGCGCCCCCTGGCGCATTGGCCAGGCGCTCGGCGAAAATCGGCTCCGCCTCTTCGATCTTGTCCGTCAACACGACGAAGCCGAGGAAGAACTGGGTTGCCTCATCCGATTCGGGCGCCAGCTCGCGCCACAGGCGGATGGCCGCCAGCGCTTCGCTGCCCTGCTTGGCGGCCAGCGCCATTTCGGAAGCGCGGCGCGCCAGGCGCGGATCGCGCGTCTGCTGCGCCGCCACCATCATCGTCACGTACGGCCCTTGCCACTGGCCGCTCTTGAATTCCATCTCAGCCTTGGTCAGCTTGTACAGCAAGTCGCTGCTCAATTCGACCTTCGGCAGCCCGTCGCCGCCGGCCCCCTCCTTGGAGGTGTCCGGCTCCTGCGGCGCGGTGGGCGCAGCCGCAGTGGGGCCGGCCGCAGCATCGGCAGGGGCGACAGGCGTCTGTGCCATGGCATGCGTGGCCATCAGGGCGGACAAGGTTACAATGGCGAAAGCGTTTTTCAAAGGCGGATCCTGGCTAAACGGCAAAGTTTGATTCTACGCCCAACGCGGCTATCGCGTACTTCACGTATGTAACGAAATATATATGTCGTGGCGGCGCAGCGTGTCCGGGCCAGCCATCGGCCGGTAACCCGCCTGTTTTTTACCCGGTTTTCAACCATTCGAGCCCTATGCCAGAATTGCCAGAAGTCGAAGTCACACGGCGCGGTGTCGCGCCCCACCTTGAAGGGCGCGCCGTGCGCTCCGTCGTGCTGCGCCGCGACGGCCTGCGCTGGCCCTTCCCCCCTGCCCTGGGCGAACAATTGTCCGGGCAAACCATCGGCCTGACGGGGCGGCGCGGCAAATACCTGCTGATCCACTTCCGCCACGGCACCCTGATCATCCACCTGGGCATGTCCGGTCATTTGCGCGTGCTGCCCACGGGGACGGAAGCGCAAAAACACGACCATTTCGACCTTGTCGTGGAAGATGCGGACGGCGGCAGCCAGGTGCTGCGCATGACGGACCCGCGCCGCTTCGGCGCCGTGCTGTGGCACGACGAGGCCGATGGCCCGCTGGACGGCCACGCGCTGCTGCGGGGACTCGGCACGGAACCGCTGGAAGGTGGCTTCACGGGCCAGCTGCTGTTCGAAAAAACGCGCAACAAGGGCACCAACATCAAGCAGGTGCTGATGGCGGGCGACATCGTCGTCGGCGTGGGCAATATCTATTGTTCCGAAAGCCTGTTCCGCGCGGGGATCAACCCGAAGACGCCGGCCCGGCGCATCGGCCTGGCCCGCTACGAGAAACTGGCGCAGGCGATCCGCGACGTGCTGGCCGAAGCCATCGTGCAAGGCGGCAGCACCCTGCGCGACTTCATCGGCGTGAACGGCCAGTCCGGCTATTTCCAGCAAACGTATTTCACGTACAACCGCGCGGGCAAGCCCTGCCGCGTCTGCGGCGCGCCTATCCGCCAGATCGTGCAGGGACAGCGTTCCACGTTTTACTGCGTGAATTGTCAAAAGTAAGTCATGGGTAAAGGGGAGCAGATGGTCAGAGACCTGGAACAATACAGCGCATGGCGGCAGGATGTGCAGGCCGCCTTGCAGGCATACCGGCAAGCCGCCAGCGCGGCGGGCCTGGTCGACGGCGCCTCCGCGCTGCGCCTGGCGCGCTGTGGTTCCCGTCTGCTCGACGACCGTTTATCCGTCGCCTTCGTGGCGGAATTCTCGCGCGGCAAATCCGAGCTGATCAACGCCATCTTCTTTGCCGGCTACGGCCAGCGCATCCTGCCCTCGGGCGCGGGCCGCACCACCATGTGCCCCACCGAGCTGCTGTACGACGCGGCCTGGCCGCCATCGATCCGGCTGCTGCCCATCGAGACGCGCGCGCAAAACCTGTCGACCAGCGACTACCGCGACCTGCCCGCCGCCTGGACCGTCCTGCCCCTGAACATCGAGGCGGGCGACGACATGCAGGACGCCATCCGCCAGGTCAGCCTGACGAAAAAAGTCAGCGTCGAAGAAGCGGCGCGCTACGGCCTGTACGACGCCGACGATGCGGACGCCCCCGCCATGCTCGACGAGGACGGCCAGGTGGAAATCTCCATGTGGCGCCACGCCATCATCAACTTCCCTCATCCGCTGCTGAAACAGGGCCTGGTCATCCTCGACACCCCGGGCCTGAACGCCATCGGCACGGAACCGGAACTGACACTAAACCTGATTCCGAATGCGCACGCGGTGCTGTTCATCCTGGCGGCCGACACGGGCGTCACGCGCAGCGACATCGAGGTGTGGCGCAACCATATCGGCGCCGGCGCGGGGCGCCTGGTGGTGCTCAACAAGATCGACAGCATGTGGGACGAATTGCGCGGCGATGCCGAGGTGGCGCAGGCGATCGAACGCCAGCAAGCCAGCGTGGCGCATCTGTTGACACTGGACCCTGGCCAGGTGTTTCCCGTCTCGGCGCAAAAGGCCCTGGTGGGCAAGATCAACCACGATGCGGCGCTGCTGGAAAAGAGCCGCCTGCAGGCGCTGGAGACGGCCCTGTTCGAGGAGCTGATCCCCGCGCGCAAGGACATCATCCGGCGCCAGCTGGCGTTCGACCTGGACGCCATCGAAGCGGCGCAGCAGGTGCAGGCGGCGGCCCGCGCACGCGGCATTGCCGAGCAGCTGCACGAGCTGCACAGCCTGCGTGGCAAGAACCAGAGCGTGATCGCGCACATGATGCGGCGCATCGATATCGAGAAAAAGGAATTCGACAGCAGCCTGTTCAAGCTGCAGGCCACGCGCGCCGTGTTTACCCGCCTGTCGACGGAGCTGTACACAAGCCTGGGCATGGACATCGTGCGCGACGATATCGACGGCGTGCGCGCCGCCATGCAGCGCAGCCGCTTCTTCACGGGGCTGCGCGAAGCCGTGCGCCAGTATTTCGAGCGCATCGCCAGCAACCTGGACCGCTCGGAGGGCAAGACGGCCGAGATCACGGAAATGATGAACGTGATGTACCGCAAATTCGCTTCCGAACATGGCCTGGCGCTGGCCTTGCCGATGCCGTTTTCGCTGGCCCGCTACCGCCAGGAGATCGCCGATATCGAAGCCGTCTACCATAAGCAGTTCGGCACGGCGACCCTGCTCACCACCAGCCGCGTCGTGCTGATGGAAAAATTCTTCGATACCATCGCCTCGCGCGTGCGACGCAGCTTCACCAACGCCAACGACGACGCCAGCGCCTGGCTGAAAGTCATCATGGCGCCCCTGGAAGCGCAGATCGTCGAATACAAGGAACAGCTGAAACTGCGCTTTGCCTCGATCCAGCGCATCCATGACGCCACGGGCAGCCTGGAACAGAAAATCGCCGGCTTCGAGGCGAGCCTGGCGGCGCTCGAACGCGACAAGGCGCAACTGGCGCAATTGCTGGCCACCTTGCGCGCGGCCAGCGCGACCTAACAAAAAAACACTGGAAACTCTGCATGAAACGTTTGCTGCATCCGCTCTCGCCCGCCACAGGCGCGGCGTCTTTTGAAGACTATATCGATCCGACTTTTTCCGCCACCGTCATCGCCTGGCAAAAGCAGCATGGCCGCCACGCGCTGCCCTGGCAAAACACGCGCGATGCCTACCTGATCTGGCTGTCCGAAATCATGTTGCAGCAAACGCAGGTCACCGCCGTGCTCGGCTACTACGCACGCTTCCTCGAACGCTTCCCCACCTTGCGCGACCTCGCTAGCGCGCCCGTCGAAGACGTGATGGCGCAGTGGAGCGGCCTTGGTTACTACACGCGGGCGCGCAATCTGCACAAGTGCGCGCAGCGCGTGGTGGCCGAATACGACGGCGTGTTTCCCAGCGACCCGGTCCTGCTGGCCGACCTGCCCGGCATCGGCCGCTCGACGGCCGCCGCCATCTCCGCGTTTTCCAGCGGCACGCGCGCGGCCATCATGGACGGCAACGTCAAGCGCGTCTTCGCGCGCACGTTTGGCATCGACGCCTATCCGGGCGAAAAACGGGTCGAGGAAGCCATGTGGCGCCGCGCCGAAGCGCTGCTGCCTGAAACCGGTATCGAAGCCTACACGCAGGGCTTGATGGACTTCGGCGCCACCCTGTGCACGCGCAGCAGCCCCGATTGCGGCCGCTGCCCCTTGCAGCCGCGCTGCGTGGCCTACGCCACCGGCCGCACCAAGGATCTGCCTGTGCGCAAACCGAAGAAAACCAGCCCGGAAAAACACGCTGTCATGCTCGTCGTCATCGACGATGGCCAGGTGCTGCTGGAACAGCGTCCCGGTTCAGGCATCTGGGGCGGCTTGCTGTCCTTGCCCGAACTCGATGGCCACATGCTGGCCGATGCAGACTCTCCACGCGACATCGACCAGGATGCGCTGGCGCGCGCCGTGGCGCCGTTCGGCGAGATTGAATCGCAGGAGCGATTGCTGCCCATCGTGCACGTCTTCACGCACTACAAGCTGCACATCGTCCCCTGCCGCATCACCCTGGCGCGGCGCCTGGCGCTGGCAGGGGAAGCGACGCACGTCTGGTACGACGGCGCGAAAATCGCGGACGCGCCGCTGCCCGCCCCCATCAAAAAACTGCTGCTGGAGCTGTTCGGCGATGCGCGTTCGGCGCAGCGCAGCATGTTTTAGTGCGCAGGCTTGTCCTACTGGCGCTGGCCCTCCTGCTCGCGCCAGTGCATGCCGACACGGCGCTACCAGAGGTCCGCATCGGCGTGCTGGCCTACAAGGGCGGCGACGCCGTGCAGCAGGACTGGTCGTACGTGACGCGCCACCTGCAGGCCAGCATTCCCGGCATCCGTTTCATCCTGGCCGACTACGACCAGGCCGGCCTGACGCGCGCCGTGCAGTCGCAAGCGATCGCCTTTGCCATCACCAGCAGCGGCCATTACGTGACGCTGGAACACAGCGACGGCGCCAGCCGCATCGCCACCCTGGAATCGCCGTGGACGGACTCGCCGCGCCAGGCCATCGGTTCGGCCATCGTCGTGCGCAGCGCGTCGCCCTTGCATGACCTGGCCGACCTGGCGGGCAAGAATGTGATGGCCGTGGCGCCCGACGCCTTTGGCGGCTACCAGATCGCCGCGCGCGAACTGCGCGAAGCGGGCATCGATCCCGCGCACGATTTTGCCAGCCTGCGCTACAGCGGTTTTCCCTCGCAGCAGATCATCGACGCCGTGCGTGCGGGGCGCATGGATGCGGGCATCGTGCGCACCTGTTTGCTGGAACAGATGGTGACGCGCGGTGAAGTGCGCGCCGAGGAACTGCGCGTGATCACCACGCGCCCGATACCCGGCTTTCGCTGCGCCAGCTCGTCGCGGCTGTATCCGGACTGGCCCTTCGTCGCCCTGCGCCAGACGCCGCCCGCGCTGGCAAAAAAAGTGGCGCAGGCCCTGCTGGCCATGCCGCGCACCGAAGAAGGCTATAGCTGGACGGTGCCCAGCGATTACCAGATCGTCGATGAACTGTTCCGCGACTTGCGCATCGGCCCCTACGCCTATCTGGACAAGCTGACGTTCGAGACGGCGCTGCGCCGCTACTGGGGCTGGATGCTGCTGGTGCTGGCCCTGCTCGTGGCCTGGGCCGTGCACACGGTGCGCGTGGAATACCTGGTCAGCCGGCGCACGGAGCAATTGCGCGCGGCCCAGCACCAGCAGCGCGCGCTGGAAGAGCAGGCGCGCCAGCGCCAGGCCACGCTCGACCACACGGCGCGCCTGGCGATCTTGGGGGAGATGGCCAGCGCCATCGCGCACGAATTGAATCAGCCGCTGGCGGCCATCGGCAATTTCGCACGCGGCATGGCGCGCCGCATCACGGCGGGCCGGCTCGACGCGGCGCCCCTGCTCGACGGCGCGCAGGAAATCGCCACGCAAAGCGAGCGCGCGGGCGCCATCATCCGCCACATCCGCGCGATGGCGCAAAAGCGTCCCGCGCACAGCACCGCCTTCGCCCTGGCCGACGCCGTGGAGCAAGCCGTATCGCTGTTCCGCGCGGCCCATCCACAGGCAAGGATAGACTGGCGCCACGACAGCGCCAGGCTTGCGCCGCGCGTGCTGGCCGACCCGCAGCAAGTGCAGCAGGTGCTGCTCAATTTATTGAAAAATGCGCTCGACGCGCAGGTGGAAAGCGACAATCCCGCACACTCCATCGGCGTGCTGCTGCACCGTGAAAACGGCGCCTGCACGGTGGCCGTGCGCGACGCCGGCTGCGGCCTCGATGCGGCGCAGATGGCGCGATTGTTCGAACCATTTTTCACCACCAAGGCCGAAGGCCTGGGCCTGGGCATGTCCCTCAGCAAAAGCATCATCGAATCGTTCGGCGGCAGCCTGTCGGCACACGCCAACGCCGATGCGCCGGGCTTGACGGTCTGGTTCCGCCTGCCCGAAGATAGCCATATGGAAGCGCACAAGGAAATACAAAAGGAAACACCATGAGTGAAAGCGATGCGATCATCTTTGTCGTCGACGACGACGCCGCCATGCGCCGCTCGCTGGCCTATCTGTTCGATTCGGCCGGCTGGCAAGTCGAGACGTTCGAATCGGCGCGCGATTTCCTGCAGCGCTACGAGGGTCAGGCGCCTGGCTGCTTGCTGCTCGACGTGCGCATGCCTTTGATGAGCGGGCTGGAGCTGCAACAGGAATTGTCGCGCCATGCGATCGCGCTGCCTGTGATTTTCCTCAGTGGCCACGGCGACTTGGCCATGGCCGTGCAAACGATGAAGGCCGGTGCCTGCGATTTTCTGGAAAAACCGTGCAAGGACCAGGTATTGCTGGACGCCGTCTCGCGCGCCGTGGCCCGCAGCGTGGCAGAAAGCCGCAGCGCCGCCAGCGCGAATACGGCGCAAACGGCACTGGCCAGGCTCACTGCGCGCGAGCGCGAAGTGGCGCTGCTGATGGCCGAAGGCAAAGCCTCGAAAGTCATCGCCCGCGAACTGGGCATCAGCGACAAGACGGTGCAGGTGCACCGCCATAACACGATGGAAAAACTGGGCTTGCACTCAGCGGCCGAGGTGGCCCGGCTGCTGATGGCCAGTGGGGAGATTTAACCGGGGTCAGACCCGCCGGGTCTGACCCCAGCCGTTACGACCTTGGGATAATCCGCGCCGGCAGTCCCTGCCGCACCGACGTGCCCGAGACGGGATCGACAAACACGTTCTTGTCGCCGCGGCTCGGGTCCGTCAGCCCCAGGTCATTCAGGTTGATGCCGGCGCCGATTGCTGGCTCGTCGGGCTGGCGCGATTTGCCGATGCGGTGGGCGCGCGCGCCGTGCTCCTTGTGGCCGAAACCGTGTTCCACGGCGATCACGCCGCGCTGCACGCCGTGTCGCAGCATCACCGTGGCCCTGGCCTTGCCGCCCGGCGTCTCCAGGTAAATTTCATCGCCATTTTGCAGCTTCAAGCGCGCCGCATCGTCAGGATGCACGGCGACCGGGTTGTCGGGATGGATGCCGCGCAAGCGCCGCGCGCCGATGCTGTACGAGTTTTGCAGCGCGGATTTAAAACTGATCAACTCGAACGGCCATTCGCTGGCCGGATAGGTTTTACGTACGGGCGTGCCGTCGGCAAACGCCGCCACTCTCCACGCGGGCGTACCGGGAAAACGCTTGCCGCTCAAACTGTTCTTGCTCACGCCCAGGCCTTCGTTGTACAGCATCATCGGCTTCAGATAGCGGTGCGTGGACCAGTCCTGCGGATACGGCGTCTCGTCGATCACCGGCACGGGAGCAGCCGGCGCCTTGGGGTTCGCGGGCGGCGGCAGGCGCAGGCCGAACATCTCGCCATAGCTCTGGTAGCGCCCTCCCCGCGCCAGCATGAAGGCCACCTTGCGCCACTCTTCCGGCTTCAGGGTGCGTTCCAGTTCGGGGCGGATGCGCGCAACGCCGGACAGCTCGATGTCGTCGTCGCTGGCGTCAGGCACGGACGTTTTCCCTTGCCAGGCGATGTTGGCGCCGCCGCGCAGATACCAGTCTTCCGCGCGCTGCAGGGGGAAGCGCTGGCCATCCGTGTCTTGCAAGGCGTCCGGACCGAAGCCGGGCAAGGCCATCGTTTTTGCCAGCGCGATGAAGAACGATTCCATGCAGATGGTCTGGCCGTCCGGCGTTTTTTGCACGCGCGGTTCGACCACGGGCCAGCGCGCCGTGCTCATTTTGACGGGCATGCCGCCCCAGGCGCCGGCCCAGCCCCAGCTTTCATACAGCAAGGTATCGGGCAGCAGGTAGTCGGCAAACGCCGAGCTTTCATTGATGAAAGGGTCGATGGCGACGATCAGGGGAATCTTTTTCGGATCGGCCAGCTCCTTGCCAATCTGCGCGCGCAAGCCCGTGATGCCGTAGACGGGATTGCAGCTCCACAGGATCAGCGCCTTCAAGGTGTAGGGGTAGCCATTCATGGCGCTGGTCAGCCACTCGGTCGCCAGCGCGGGCGCGTTCGGATACCACGGCGCCCTGGCTGGATACGCCTTGCCCGCTTCCTTCTTCAGCTTGAATTCCGAGGTTTTTTCATATGGCACATTGCGCCCGATCGGCATGCCGGCCGCCTTGATTTCGCCGTCGAAACTCTCGAGGTTGTAACGGGGACCGGGTCCCGCATCCTTGAAGCTGCCGCCATTGACCAGGGTGCCGCCCTTGCGGTTCAAATTGCCGATCAGGGTATTGAGCATGACCAGCGCGTACGCGTTGTAAAAGCCCGCGCCCGACATCATGCCGCCGTGCGCATTGACGGCCGCGCGCTTGCCATGGCTGGTGAGTTCCTGCGCCAGGCCTTCGATGATGTCGCGCCCGATGCCGCAGGCGCTTGAGTATTCATCCATGCTGTGGCGCTGCGCTTCTTCGTTGAGCATCGTCATGGCCGTCTTCAGGTGCAGCGGCGCGCCAGCCACGTCCAGCGGGCCGTCGAAGAACAGGCGTGCCTCGCCCTTGGCCGCATTGTGCGTCACGATGGCTTGCGTGGCGGCGTCGATCACGCAGTAGGCGTCGCCATCCTTGTAGCGCTCTTCTTCCGTCAATTCCACGGCGCCGATGTCCGACGCGCGCAGATAGCGGCCGTCGCGTGGATGGCCCTTCTCGTTGATGATCAGGTGCGTGGCGTTGCACCAGGCGGCTTCGCCCGCCGCTTCCGCCACCTTCAGGTTCGGCTGCACGAGGAAGTTGCGGTCATAGCGTTCGTGCTCGATGATCCAGCGGATCATGGCCATGGCCAGCGCGCCGTCCGTGCCCGGCTTGATCGGTACCCAGCGGCTGCGGTCGCCCGCGGCCAGGCTGTCCGCGTTCGTCAGCACGGGGTCGACGACGACGTAGCTGAATTCGCGCTTGCCGGAACGGGCCTTGGCGATCAGGGTGCCCTGGCGCTTGAACGGGTTGCCCGCATTGCCCGGCGCCGTGCCGACGAAAATGCAGAATTCCGTGTTTTCGAGGTCCACTTTCGCATGCGGCATTTTCTTCATGTCGCCGAACATGGCGCCCGAGCCGCTGCGGTAGGCGCCACCGCAATACGAGCCGTGGTTGACCAGGTTCAGACTGCCGTACGACTGCTTGAAAAAGCGCGTGCCGAACGCCAGGCGGCCATCGTCGGTGCTGCACATCAAGCCCACCTGATTGACTTGCGGGCCCAGTTCCGGCTGCGCCGGATCGATCGGTTTTTCCAGCTCGCGCAAGGCGCGCAAGCCCTGCACATGGCCTTCGCCAAACAGGTCGCCGCCTTCCGTCACTTCCTTGACCAGTTGATCGAAAGCGATCGGCTCCCACTGGCCGCCGCCACGCGGTCCCACACGCTTCATGGGCGCCAGCACGCGGAATGGCGACTCCATCTGTTCCAGCACGCCGTTGCCGCGGCCGCAAGCCGTCGAACGGCCTTTCAAGCCCTTTTCCTGGAAGCGCGACAGCGAGACAAAGCTGTCGCGGATCGAGGTTTGATATGGCAGCGCCGGATCGGCCGAGAGGGGGCTGTACGGGTTGCCCGCCACGCGCAGCACCTTGCCGCTTTTTTTATCCAGGCGCACGCGCACGCCGCAAAACGTGGTGCAGCCCATGCACATGGTGTAGCTGACCTGCTGGTCCGGATTGACGGTCAGCTTGCCCGTGGCCGTGTCGACGGAAAACTCGGGCGGCAGGGAATTGCCATGCAGTTTCTGCACGGGTTTATCTTTACCCAGCGCGTGGTCGACCATGCGGCCGGCCGTGGTGGAAAAGCTGGCGGCAAAGGCGGCCAGGCCCCCGCCAATGGCACCGTAGCGTAGCAGCTTGCGGCGTTTTTCGTTTTCGTCTTCAGGGACGTCGTTGCGGTCGTCGTTGTTTGTGCGCTCGTTCATTTTGACTCCTCAGTGCGTGGCCATGGCGGGACGGTTGCGCAGCATGCGTCCGGCCCATGGCAAAAATTCCAGCATCAGCAACAGCAGCGCGATCCACAGGCCGGCCGTGCCGATAATCCCCATCAAGCCATCGTTCCCCATCGGCAGGTGGTAGTCATACAGGCCGGCGCCCGTTTTCGGGATCGTCTGGCCGCCGATGAAAATCGTCCAGCGCATCATCCAGGCGCTATGCAGCGCGATCAGGCCGTTGACCAGGCCACTCGTGGCCGGGCGCCAGATGGCCAGGGCCATCGGTACGATGGCCGACAGCACGGCCCAGACGGCCGTGAACTGCCATTGCGGCATGCCGGCCACCTGGGTAAACGCCATGCTGTGGCTGGCGCTCACGCCAGAGAGACTCACGAACAGCCAGCCGCCACCCAGCGCCAGCACCAGCGCCAGCGACAGGGCCAGCGCGCGGTTCAGCGATACTTCCAGGGCCTGGTCGCGGCCCGGCAGGAAACGGTTGAACAGCAGCGCCAGGCCCACCGCTCCCACGAATGCCGTGGCGGCAAATTGCGCCGGCAGGAAAGGCGTGAACCACAGGGGGCGGGCACGTACCACCATTACTTCCATGCCCGTGTACAGGCCCACGACAAAGGCGGCCAGCAAGGTGAAGGCGGCGGCGGTGACGATGGCCTTGCGCGATGCGGCGCCACCGCGCCCCAGCAGGCGGTAGGCCCAGGCCAGGCGATCCTGCCCCTGCCCCCGTGTGGAAAAGTCCACGCGCAGCGCCAGCCACGCGTACAGCATCAGACAGCCCAGATACAGGGGAATGAAGAACGAACCCCACGACATCCACGATTGCGGCTGGAAGTAAATATAGAAGTGGTAGAAGCGGCCCGGCCCGTGCAAGTCGGCCAGCAGCGCCACGGGCGCCGTCATGCCGCAGACGAGGGACGCCAGCAGCGCGATGCGCCCCAGGCGTTCATACGCCTTGCGGCCGAAAACGAAGTACGGCAGGGTCAGCATGAAGCTGCCGTAACTGAGGCCGATGAGGAAAAAATACTGCACCGCCCACGGCAACCATGCCGCTTCGCGCGTGACGTTGACAATTTCGGTGATGTGGCTGTCCATGGTTTATTTCCCGTGTTTGCTCGGTTGCCAAAGAGTCGCTTCGCCTTCGACGTGGCCGGCGAAGCGTGTGTCCAGTCCCAGGTAAAACACGTGGGGCTGGGTGCCCTGCTCGGGCTTGAGCACCTTCACCTTGTTCTCGGTCAGAAGCTGATGCACCATGCTTTCCGGGTCATTGAGGTCGCCGAAGATGCGCGCGCCGCCCACGCAGGTTTCCACGCAAGCCGGCAGCAAGCCTTCATCGACCCTGTGCGCGCAGAACGTGCATTTGTCGGCCTTGCCCGTTTCGTGGTTGATGAAGCGCGCGTCGTACGGGCACGCCTGCACGCAGTAGGCGCAGCCCACGCAGCGGTCGCCGTCGACGACGACGACGCCATCCTTGCGCTGGAAGGTGGCGCCCACAGGACAGACGGGAATGCAGGGGGGATTGGCGCAGTGGTTGCACAGGCGCGGCAGCATGTAAGTGCCGCAGCGGTTCTCTTCCTTGACTTCATAGGTCGAGACGACGGTGCGGAAGCTGTTTTCCGGCACGGCGTTTTCCATGATGCAGGAGACCGTGCAAGCCTGGCAGCCGATGCACTTCTGCACGTCGACCACCATCGCCCAGCGCTGGCCGCCTTCGCCCTTGGTGTCCGCCTTGCCGGGCAGCGGCGCGATGGCCGCCCCGATGGTTACGGCTGGCAAGGCGCGCAAGAAACTGCGGCGCGATTCAATCATGACACTCTCCTTGACTATGGGCGGCAAGCCCTTGTTGACTTGCTGCCATGATAGAAAAGAAGGCGCTGCGGGGGTATTGGGGTGATAGTGCGGGGACCTAGATGATCATGCCAATTGACAGGATCGACAATGCGGAGTAACGGCGCCGCGCCAGCAATGTTGTCGGATTACGGCCTGCGGCCTAATCCGACCTACGTCCGATTCCCCATGACCGCCTGTATTGGTAGGTCGGGTTAGCCGGCACGGCGTAACCCGACACGCAGCGTCACGCGAGCATGTCAGTGCCCGCAGTGACCGTTACAGCTCGTCGAGCGAATACAACCGGCGATGCTCGCGGATCGCGTAGCGGTCCGTCATGCCGGCGATGTAGTCGGCGATCTTGCGCGCCTGGTGCGTGACGTCGCCATCCTTGAGTTGATAGTCGGGCGGCAGCAGGGCAGGTTCGGCCATGAAGCTGTCGTACAGTTCGCGCACGATGCGGCTCGCTTTGACGCGCATGCGGTTGACCTGGTAATGGCGGTACAGGTTCGCCCTTAAAAAGCGTTTCAGTTCCGTCGCATCCTTGCGCATGGCATCCGAAAAACGGATCAGCGGGGCACTGGCGCGCACTTCGTTCACATCGCGCGGGGCGGCATCGGCAATGAGCTGCGTCGAGGTGACGATCAGATCGTCGGCCAGGGCCGTGATCAGGCGGCGCAGGGTCTCGTAGATGGCGCGCCGGCCCGACAGGCCGGGAAACGCCTGCTGCACCTCACGCCACAGACGGCCGAAGAATTCCACCTCTTCCAGCTGGGCGATGGTGATCAGGCCGGAACGCAAGCCATCATCGATATCGTGGCTGTTGTAGGCGATTTCGTCGGCCAGGTTGGTCAGCTGCGCTTCCAGGGTCGGTTGCGTGCGGTCGATGAAGCGCTGTGCCACCGGGCCCAGTTCGCGCGCATGCGCCAGCGAGCAGTGTTTTAATATGCCTTCGCGCGTCTCGAACATCAGGTTCAAGCCATCGAAGGCGCCGTAGTGCTCTTCCAGCGTGTCGACCACGCGCAGGCTTTGCAGGTTGTGCTCGAAGCCGCCGTGCGCCTGCATGCATTCATTGAGCACGTCCTGGCCCACGTGGCCGAACGGCGTGTGGCCCAGGTCATGCGCCAGCGCGATGGCTTCCACCAGGTCTTCGTTCAGGCGCAGGTTGCGCGCAATCGAACGCCCCACTTGCGCCACTTCCAGGCTGTGCGTCAGGCGCGTGCGAAACAGGTCTCCCTCGTGGTTGAGGAATACCTGGGTCTTGTATTCGAGACGGCGGAAGGCCGAGGAATGGATGATGCGGTCGCGGTCACGCTGGAACTGGCTGCGCGAGGCGTGCGGCGCCTCGGCAAAGCGACGTCCCTGCCCCTGTGCCGAGTGGGCCGCATACGGAGCCAGGAAGTCTTCGGGCATCATGATCAAGCCACTCCGGCGGCCAGGGTGGCCAGCACCAGTTCGTGCGGCGCGGACGTGATGCTCGGGCTGCCCAGGGGTTTCAACAGGATGAACTTGATGGCGCCGCCCTCGTTCTTCTTGTCGACCTCCATCAATTCCAGCCAGCGCGCGACACCGAGGTCCGGCGCCTTGACGGGCAGGCCGGCGGCGGCGACGAGCTTGCGCACGCGTTCGACGGCCGCCTGGTCGATATAGCCCATGCGGCAGGACAGGTCAGCCGCCATCACCATGCCGCAGCCGACGGCTTCGCCATGCAGCCAGTGGCCGTAGCCCAGGCCCGCTTCGATGGCGTGGCCGAAGGTGTGGCCGAAATTCAGGATGGCGCGCAAGCCGCCTTCGCGTTCGTCCTGGCGTACCACGTCGGCCTTGATTTCGCACGAGCGGGCGATCGCGTAGGCCAAGGCGCCCTTGTCGCGCGCCATCAGCTTGCCCATGTTCGCTTCGATCCAGTCGAAAAACGCGGCATCGATGATGGCGCCATGCTTGATCACTTCAGCCAGACCGGCCGACAGCTCGCGCGCCGGCAGGGTTTCCAGGGTCGAGGTGTCGGCAATCACGGCGCGCGGCTGGTAGAAGGCGCCGATCATGTTCTTGCCCAGCGGGTGGTTGATGCCCGTCTTGCCGCCGACGGAGGAATCGACCTGCGCCAGCAGGGTGGTCGGCACCTGCACGAAGCCGATGCCGCGCATGTAGCTGGCGGCCGCATAGCCGGTCAGGTCGCCGATCACGCCGCCGCCCAGCGCCACCAGGGTAGTCTTGCGGTCGCATTTATTGGCCAGCAGCGCGTCGAAGATCTGCATCAGGCTGGCCCAGTTTTTATATTCTTCGCCGTCCGGCAGGACGATGCAGATCACTTCGCGGCCATCGCTGGCCAGCGCCGCCTGCAGGCGGCCCAGATACAGGGGCGCGACGGTGGTATTGGTGACGATGGCCACCTTGTGGCCGCTGATATGGCGCAGCAGCGCATCGGCGTCGGCCAAAAGGCCGGGACCGATAGCGATCGGATAACTGCGCTCGTCGAGGTCTACGCTCAACAACATTTTGGATTGCTCGTTCATCGAAGGCTCTGCATGAATGACGCAGTTGGGCGAAGCTTCGCATTCGAGGCTGGCCAGCTGCATCAGGATGGTCTGGACCATCGATTGTACGTTAGGACGGCCCGTGTCGATGACAATGTCGGCCACTTCCATGTAATGGGGCTCGCGCTGCGCCGTCAGCTCTTCGAGCTTCCTGCGCGGGTCGGCCGTCTGCAGCAGGGGGCGGTTCTTGTCATGGCTGGTGCGCGCGAGGATGTTGCTGACGCTGGCGCGCAGGTAGACGACCGTGCCCCGTTCCTTCAGGTAGGCGCGGCTGTCGGCATTGAGGATGGCCCCGCCGCCCGTGGCCATGACGATGCCTTGCTGGGCGCTCAGGTCGCGGATAACCTCGGCCTCGCGCCGGCGAAAGCTGGCTTCGCCCTCGATTTCAAAGATCCACGGGATGGTCGCTCCCGTGCGTGCCTCGATTTCGTGGTCGGAATCGACAAAGCGCAAGCCCAGCTTGCGGGCCAGGATGCGCCCGATCGTGGTTTTGCCTGCGCCCATGAGGCCGACAAGAAAAATATTACTGTTGGAAATTTCGGACACTTTTTGCATTTCACTCAGGCGACAACCCTGTCTTGCCACTGTCGCCCTGTGACTCCATTATTGGCATGTGAACGTCAGTTTAAACGGATAGCTGGTCATTCGTAAATGTGGAGTTGCTACATTAATATTGAAAGTGGCGAAATTGGGTGCCGTGCACGTCGGCGCCACAGTACTGCCGATGGTAACGATATGGCTGGTTCCTTGGTAGGGCACGGTCTGAGTGGCAACATTGGGGAAGATTTTCTGTACACTGGAAGGCGATACCCCACCAGCGGACGCACCTACAATGTTGCTAATTTCGATAGTCGTACCGCTAGGCATCGGATTACCATTGATATCGTTAATCTGCAGGGTAAAGACTTTCGACGCGGTCCTGCCCACCGAACCCAGGTCATTCACATTCATTCCCTGGGTCAGCTCCGTGCCGCCATTCAGGAAAACTTTGCCTGGCACGCTACCGCTCATGTAGAAACCGATGCGGTCAAAGATGGGCGTGGCGCTGCCATCGCTGGTGCTGGCGCAAATCGTTCCCACGCCGGCACGCGTAAAGTCGCTGCTGCCCAGGGGGCCGTTGCACACGGTGGCCGGCAGATTCGGTATCGGCGTGCGCGGATCCTGCGCGCGGAAATCGACGGAGCACGCGCCATTCAGGGTGTTGCAGCCGCCCTTGCTGGAACTGCCCACGACACCCACATTGCTCTGGAAGACCACCGGCGTGCCATCGGCAACCGGGTTGCCAAACTTGTCCCCGATCGCCACCATGACCGATGCCGATGGCACGTTGCCGTTGGTATCGAGCGTCAAGCCTTCCAGATTGCTATCGCTCATCGACAGTGAAAAGGCCCGCTGGACAGGCACGCCCGTGGTGACGACGATGGAATCGGACAAGGTCGAAATATCCTGTCCTTTCAGCGTCGCCTTGATACGGAAGGACAACGGCGTGTTGCGGGAATTAACAGTGGTGGTCACTTCACCATTGACATCGGTGATCCCTGTGGCCAGATTCAATGTTACGTTGGCGGCCGTATCCGCTTTCTCGAAGACCACCTCGCGTCCCGCCAGCGGATTGCCCGAAATATCGAAGACGCGGAATTTCAAGGTGGCGGTTTCCTTGCGCAACAAGCCTCCTTCGCCCTGGATGACGATGGATTTATCGACAGGATCGGCGGCATAGAACTGGATCGACGCGGCCTTGGGCGCTTCAACCGTCAAGGCGGCGCTGCGGCTGCCGGCAATGCCGCTGGCCGATGCCGTAATCGTATCTTTCATGCCGCAGCCCTGATCGCGGTATCCGACACTGGCATTGCCGTTGACTGTCTGCACGACGCTGGCAAGCGTCGCCTTGCCTGCGGTCACGCAAGTCGAACTGAAATTGACCGCGATGCTCTGGTTCGTGTATTTCACGCCACCGGACAGGACATCTATCGAGACTTGTGAGGTGCCATAAGCACTGATCGATGCCGGCGACAACGTCAATTCGCCGAACACGACGCTGGTAGCACCAACAACAAAGTTCGTGCTGCCGCTGACCGTCACGCCATCTTTGACGGCAGCGACCGTCAGCGTGCCAGCGCCGCTCGCGGCAATGCCAGTCGGACGCATAGTGACACTGGCCACACCCTTGCCATCCGTCAGTGCAGTACCGATATCTGGCGTAAACAGGACCAGTGCATTGTCTGCCGCAAAGGTGACCAATGCATTTGAGACTCCGGCACCATTCTTGTCGAGCACCACCGCACTGGCCGTCAGCGGCACACTGCTGCTGATGGTATTGCTGGCCTGTCCATTCGCATTAAGCAAGCTGACGCTGACCGTCGCTGGAACGCCTGCCGACGTGCCACCATTGCCACCACTGCTGCCGCCATCGATGGTCGGATCGCCGCCACCGCCGCCGCACGCGGCCAGCAAGGCGCCCAGCACCAGCAAGACCAGCCAATTCGCTACCCGACTCCAATAAGTGTTGCTCAAAGATACATTCCGCATAGTCGCCATCAGTCCGCTTTCGTTTGCATTGTTACTTAAACGTAAAGATGTGACATTAACGTGTTGCTGGCCGATCTGCCACTATTTTCGGCGTAATAAACACCATCAGTTCCGTTTTTTCTTGACTGCGGCCCGTGCTGCGGAAAAAAACACCGAGCACGGGGATGTCGCCCAGCAGCGGCACCTTGCTGTCCGTGCCCCGCTCGGATTGCTGATAAATACCGCCCAGCACCACCGTGCCGCCGTCTTCCACCATCACTTGCGTGCGCACGTGCTTGGTGTCGATGGCAAAGCCGGAACGCGTTTCCTGGCCCACGCTATCCTTGTTGACGTCCACTTCCAGCACCACGTTGCCGTCCGGCGTGATCTGCGGCGTCACTTCCAGGCGCAGGTTCGCCTTGCGAAAGGTGATCGACGTGGCGCCGCTGCTGGTGGCCACCTGGTAGGGCAACTCGATGCCCTGCTCGATCAGCGCCAGCACCTTGTCGGCCGTCACCACGCGGGGACTGGAAATGATCTTGCCCCGGCCGTCCGCTTCCAGCGCGGACAGTTCCAGGTTCAGAAAACGGTTGGCGGCCGCCGAAAACAGGCTCAGGGCAAAACTGGCCGGCTGCAAGCCATTGATGCTGGCGGCCGGCAAGTTGACGAATTGCGTGTTCGGCACGAAGGCGCCGCTGCCTGCCACCGTTTGCCCCGTCGCCTCGCCCACGCCCTGGTAGCTGCCGCCGATGGCCGCGCGGCGTCCGCTACCGCCCAGGGAAAAACCGGGCAGCTGGCCCGCCGCCAGGCGCTGGTCCGTAAAACCCAGGCGCGCGCCCAGGTTGCGGCTGAAACTGTCGTTTGCCTCGACGATGCGCGCCTCGATCATCACTTGTCGTGTGGCAATATCCGTCTTCGCGATCAATTGACGGATCTGCTCCAGGCGCACCGGTACGTCGGTGACGAACAGCTGGTTCGTGCGTGGCTCGATCAGCACGCTGCCACGGCGCGACAGCAGCCGGCTGCGCCCTTCCCCCGCATCCAGGCCGAATACGCTGCGAAACGCTTCGGCCTTCTGGTAATTGAGCTGGAAGATGGCCGACTGCAAGGGTTCCAGTTCCGCGATCTGGGCGCGCGTTTCGAGCTCCAGTTTTTCGCGCGCCAGCATTTCCTCGCGCGGCGCGATCCACAGCACGTTGCCATTGCGCCGCATCTCCAGGCCCTTGGCCAGCAACAGCACGTCGAGCGCCTGGTCCCACGGCAAGTCGCGCAGGCGCAGGGTCACGTTGCCCGCCACGCTGTCGCTGGCGACGATGTTTTGCCCGGACGCATCGGCCAGGATGTGCAGGGCCGCGCGCACGCCCACGTTCTGGAAATCAACGGAGATTTTGTCGCCCGCATACAGACGCGGCGCCGTCACGTTCACGACGGCATCCTGGGCCAGGCTGCTGGCATGCAGACACAGCACGGCGGCCCAGAACATGCGGCGCGGCCTCACGGCGCCGCCTCGGGCAAGCTGGCCTTCGGCCCCGCCCCCGCCACCTGCAAGGCCAGGCTGCCGCGCCGCTCGCGCCAGGGGCCATCCGCCTCGCGCAGCAATTCACGGTACTGCAGCGCCCGTTCACTGATGTCCGTCACCACGCCGTGGTCTTGCCCCAGGTACTGGCCCACTGCCACCCGGTACACGCGCTGGCCCGCCAGCAGCAGTGCGCTCAGGCGGCCGTCCTGCTGCACGCTGCCGACCATGCTGATGGCCGGCAAGGCCACGCTTTCCAGCGCTTCGCGCATGCGCCGCGGATCAGGCCCCGCCACGCCGCCACGCTGACCGGACTCGGGCGCTGGCGGCAATGCATTGAACGGATCGGCCAGGGCGGCCGCCGCATAGGGATACGGCGCGACAGCGGCAAGCGGGCGCCAAGTTGGTGTCACTGCGGGCGCGCTGGTCTTTGGAGGCAATGCCGCTTGCGCCGCCCGCTCCCCCGCTTCAGGCAAGCGATACGCGTGCAGCACGGCATCGAGGGTCAGCATGCGATCCTTGCCGAGGTTCAAGGCCAGTTCATGCACCGTGACGATGCGCGGCAGGCCCGCCAAATCCGCCAGCAGCGCGCCCATGGCGTGGTAGCCGCCACGCAACTGTATGGCGATCGGCAAGGCGACGTACGGCGCTTGCGGCTGGGCCGCACCGGGCTTGAACAGCGAAAAATGCAGGCCGCGCGACTGGCCTGCGGCGTTAATCTGCGTCAACAGCTGCGCCATCGCCTGCTGGTCAGGCAATTGCTGCTCCAGCAGGGCCAGCTCGGCGCCGGCCTGGCGCTGCTGTGCGCGCCATTGCGGCAACTGCTGCGCCCTGGCCTGCGCCGACAGATAAGTGGCGCGCAAGCGGGCCTCCTCGCCTCGCGCCGTCTGCACGGCAGTCATCAGCCCAGCCAGCCACACGGCGTGCAGCAGCGCGGCCACCAGCGTAGCGGCCAGGGCGGCGCAAGCGAGGCGCGCGGGTAGCGGCCACAGCGACGCGGTTTTCAAGCTCAGCATGATCGACCTCCACCACTAAGATTGCCCATCGGGTGCCAAAGCCAGCCGTATCGTCCATTCCACGGCGCCATCGGCCACGCCGCGCACTTCCAACACTTCCGGGCGGGACCAGGGCGCCGCCTGCTCCAGCGCCAGCAGCAATGCCGCGACCTTGTCCTGCGACGCAGCCTGCCCCTGCAAGCGCACCATCGCCATTTCCTGGCGCACACTGTGCAAGGCCACGCCGGCCGGCATCGCCCGCGCCAGCGCGTCCAGCATGCGCACCCAGGCATTACGTTGCTCTTGCAAACTGGCAATGGCTTGCTGGCGCAGCAGCAGCGCCGCCGTCTCTCCCTGCACCCGCCGGCCAGCGACAAGCACGGCATCGACTTGTTGCATGGCACTGCGCCAGCTCTCCTGGCGGCCCAGTTGCGCGTCGAGCTGCTGGCGCAGCCAGGCGCCTGCCGCCAGGGCCAGCAGCAAGCCGAGCAGCGCCCCGCCCGCCAGTTGCCACAGCAGCAGCTGAATACGTCTGCGCCGTGCCGCGGGGCGATGCGGCAACAGGTTGATGCGCTGCACTGGCGCCCGGCCCGTCATCGGGCGTACCGGTGCATGGCCAGCCCCCAGGCCAGCTGGTAGGCCTCGCCACCGTCGGGCAAGGCTTGCCAGCCACCTTGGGCGAGCGCCGCCTGCAAGGCCAGCGCCTCGCTATCCATGACGACGGCAAGCAAACCCGCCGCCGTGGCCGCATCGAGACGGCGCTGCACGCTGGCGCGCCGCGCCGCCACCAGCAGCACGTCGACTTCCTTGCCTGTTGTGCCGGGCAGCGGCGGCGCGGGGCCGAGAATGCAAAAATCCAGGCTGGCGTCTTCCAGCGCGAACGGCATGTATTGCGCCGCTTCCAGTTCCACGAGGATTTCCAGCTGTTCTTCCGGCAATCCGGCGGGCAAGCGGATCGCATGCGTGATCAGGGCCGTGGCCGGCATGGCCAGCGCCACCCGCGTGCAGGCGCTGCCACTATCGCGCTGAGCCTGGCGCAAGGCGTCGGCCAGGCCCTGCATGTCTTCGACATTGCCCTCCAGTAGCACGCCGGGCGCCAGCGCGGCGGCGCCGCAATGCCGGCACGACAGTTTTCCACGCCGGCGCCGCAACTCGACCACGCGCACGGCATCGTCCGCGATGTCGACGCCCAGCAAGCCGATGCCAAGAAAATTGCTGATGGATATGTTTTTCATGGAGAAACGTCAGCGTGGGAGGGATTCCTGCCATCCGAAAGCCTAGTCCCGGCAGCGCTGGCTTGTAAATGGATTTCACGCCGGCGTCTGCTGCGCGCGGCGCCTATCTGGCCGGGCCGTGATCTGGCGCAGAATAATTGTTACCAAATCCTGGTTGCCAGCGAGCCAATACACGCTTATATAGAGTATCGGCAAGTTTCGACTGTCCCCCAGGCAAGCGCCACGGCGCGCTGCCACCCCGGCAAGCTCGCTTATAATTGGCCGGCATAATTAACCGAAAGACATACGACGCATGACATCTTCAAAATCCGCTGGCCCCGCTGGCTCGAAGCCGCCCACCAAGGGCAGCAAACCCAAACGTTTCCTGCTGATGGCCCTGGCATCGCTGCTGGGCCTGGGCATCGTCGGCGTCTTGCTGGTGGTCTTTGGCCTGGCCATGGCCTATCCGAACCTGCCGGCGCTCGATACCTTGACCGATTACAAGCCCAAGATGCCGCTGCGCGTGTTCACGTCCGACAGCGTGCTGATCGGCGAATTCGGCGAAGAGCGCCGCAACATGGTGCACATCAAGGATATTCCCGATGTCATGAAGAAAGCCGTGCTGGCCATCGAAGATGACCGCTTCTATGAACATGGCGGCGTCGATTACCTGGGCATCACGCGCGCGGCCCTGCACAACCTGACGGGCGGCGCCAAGCAAGGCGCGTCGACCATCACGCAGCAGGTGGCGCGCAATTTCTTCCTGTCCAGCGAACAGACCCTGAAACGCAAGGCGTATGAAGTCTTGCTGGCCTGGAAGATCGAGAAAAACCTCAGCAAGGACCAGATCCTCGAAGTGTATATGAACCAGATTTATCTGGGACAGCGCGCCTACGGCTTCGCCTCGGCCGCGCAAATCTATTTCGGCAAGAACATCCAGGACCTGACCGTGGCCGAAGCGGCCATGCTGGCCGGTTTGCCAAAAGCGCCATCGGCCTACAACCCCGTCGTCAATCCGAAACGCGCGCGCATGCGCCAGCAATACATCCTGCAGCGCATGGCGCAGCTGGGCTACATCACGCCGGAGCAATACACGGAAGCCAAGAATGAAGAGCTGAAAGTGAAAACCGACAGCAGCGCCTTCGGCGTGCACGCGGAATACGTATCGGAAATGGCGCGCCAGCTGGTCTACGAGCAATTCAAGGAAGACACCTATACGCGCGGCCTAAACGTCTACACCACCATCACCAAGGCCGACCAGGACGCCGCCTACATCGCCTTGCGCAAGGGTGTGATGGATTACGAGAAACGCCACGGCTACCGCGGCCCGGAAGCGTATATCGAGATTCCGAAAACCAAGGCCGAAGCGGATGACGCGATCGAGACGGAACTGGCCGACCACCCGGACAGCGACGACATCATCGCCGCCATGGTGCTGCAGGCGTCGCCCAAGTCCCTCCAGGCAGTCACCTCGGCTGGCGAGGAAATCACCATTACCGGCCCCGGCCTGACCTTCGGCGCGGCCTGGCTGTCGGACAAAGCGGCGCCGAACCGCCGCATCAAGCGCGGCGCCGTGATCCGCGTCATGCAGGAAGGCAACGCCTGGGTCTTGACGCAAATGCCGGAAGTACAATCGGCGTTCGTCTCGGCCAGCACGACCGACGGCGCCATCCGCGCCATGGTGGGCGGCTTCGATTACAACCGCAACAAGTTCAACCACGTCACGCAGGCGTGGCGCCAGCCAGGTTCGGCCTTCAAGCCCTTCATCTATTCCGCTTCGCTGGAACGGGGCCTGTCGCCGGCCACCATCATCAATGATGCGCCGATCTCGTTCGACGCGGGCCAGACGGGCGGCCAGGCGTGGGAACCGAAGAACTACGACAGCAAATACGATGGCCCGATGACCATGCGCAAGGGCTTGATGAAATCGAAAAACATGATTTCCATCCGCATCCTGCACAAGATCGGCGCCAAATATGGCCAGGAATACGCGACGCGCTTCGGCTTTGACGCGGACAAGAACCCGCCCTACCTGACCCTGGCGCTGGGCGCCGGCAACGTGACGCCGCTGCAGATGGCGGGTGCGTATGCCGTGTTCGCCAATGGCGGCTACAAGATCAACCCGTATCTGATCGCCAAGGTGACCGATAGCGATGGCAATGTCTTGTCGCAAGCCAAGCCGGACCTGGCGGGCGAGGAAGCCAACCGGGTCATCGACGAGCGCAACGCCTTCATGATGAACAGCATGCTCAACGACGTCGTGCGCTTCGGTACAGCCAATAAAGCCATGGCCTTGAAGCGCCCTGACCTGGCCGGCAAGACGGGTACCACCAACGATTCCATCGATGCGTGGTTCGCCGGCTACCAGGCCAAGCTGGTCGGTATCGCCTGGATCGGCTACGACCAGCCGCGCAACTTGGGCAACCGGGAAACGGGCGGCGGCCTGGCCTTGCCGATCTGGATCAGCTACATGGCGAAAGCCCTGAAAAGCATTCCCGTCGAGGAGCGCGCCGTGCCGGAAGGCCTGATCCACGTGGGCGACGAGTATTACTATGCGGAAAATCCACCGGGCACGGGCGTCGGTAGCCTGGAAGGCGCGGCGCGCGGCACGCCGGAGGAAGAGAAAGCGAAAGAAGCCGTGAAGAACGAGTTGTTTTAAGATCGTTTGATGCAAAAAGGGCAGCCTGAAGAGGCTGCCCTTTTTTATTGCGCGCGGCTAAAACAATTACTTCAGGACCACCGCCGCGCCCGCCTGCTCGCTGGCCATGGCCGACAGGGCCGCAAACAGTTCCGAGCCGTCGCGCGTGTTGATCCACTCGTCGCCCACGCGCTTGTAGTGGAAACCGCCGGAACGGGCGGCCACCCACATCTCGCGCATGGGGGCCTGGCTGTTGACGATGATTTTCGTGCCGTTGTCGATGAACTCGATTTCCAGCACATTGCCGCTGCGGCTGCATTCGACGTCGAGCACGTCTTCATCGTTCAGCCGGTCCAGCGCCGCCTCGATCTGGGTCAGGGTGGCTTCGGCCAGGGCCAGGAATTCCGATTCGCTCATGCTACACTCCAAAGATCTTAATCAAACCGTGATTCTAATCGTGAAGTCATCCTCAGCGTTTTATATCGGCACCGCCATTGTGGTTTCTAGCATCCTGGCCGGCTGCGGCCAGCCCGGTCCTTTGTACCTGCCCAAGCCGCCAGCGGCCAAGGGTGCGCCAGCCAAAGGCCCGGTCGAACCGGCGCCCGTGCCGCCGCCACCGGTGATCGTGCCGGCAACCTAAGTCGAGCGTACCGGGGTGGCAGCCTTGGCCGCCCTGGCGCTTTTCTCGCGCTTGCTCCAGGCGAAATAAACGCGCATTAACAGCAGTAGCGCGACGATACTGCCGAACAGGATCGGTTGCGCGAAATTATGCTTGCCCGCCTTCATCCACCAGAAGTGCAAGATGCCCAGCGGCGCGATGATGTAGATCAGCCGGTGCAGCCACTGCCAGCGCTTGCCCCCCAGGCGTTTCACCATGCCGTTCGTGCTCGTCACGGCCAGCGGAATGAGCAAGACGAAGGCAATAAACCCCACCGTGATGAATGGCCGCTTGAGCACATCCTTCCACATTTCCTGCACATCGAAAAAGTGATCGAACCATAAAAACGTGGTGAAGTGCAACGCCGCGTAGAAAAAGGCGAACAGGCCCAGCATGCGCCGCAGCTTGATCAGCCAATTCCACTGCGTAAAGCGCCGCAAGGGCGTGACCGCCAGGCTGATGCACAGGAAATACAGGGTCCAGTCACCCGTGCCGCGCGTGATGAATTCCAGCGGCTCCACCAGTTGCCCCGTGTACGTGAGCCAGACCATGCGGGCAAACGGCAGCAGCGCCAGCAAAAAGATCAGGCTTTTCAGCAGCGACAACTGCCTAGCTGTGGGGTTGAGGGCCATGGTCTTTCCTTAAAAGAACTTCTTCAGATCCATGCCCGCGTACAAGGAAGCGACATCGTTGTAGCCGTTGTACATCAGGGTCTTGCGCTTGCGCGTGAGAAAACCGTCTTCGCCGATGCGCCGCTCGGAAGCTTGCGACCAGCGCGGATGATCGACGTTGGGGTTCACATTCGAGTAAAAACCGTATTCGGACGGCGCCGACAGGTTCCAGGACGTGCGCGGCTGTTCCTTGACGAAACGGATCTTGACGATGGATTTGGCTGACTTGAAACCATATTTCCACGGCAAGACCATGCGCACGGGTGCGCCATTCTGGTTCGGCAAGGTTTCGCCATACATACCCAAAGTCAGCAACGCCAGCGGATGGTTCGCCTCATCGATGCGCAAGCCTTCCGTATACGGCCACTGCAACACGCGGCTGCCCACGCCCGGCATTTGCTTCTTGTCAGCCAGGGTGATGAATTCCACATACTTGGCATTGCCCGTCGGCTCGACCTTCTTGATGATTTCCGAGAAGGAATAACCGACCCACGGGATCACCATCGACCAGCCCTCCACGCAGCGCAGGCGGTAGACGCGCTCTTCCAGCGGCGCCAGCTTCAGCAGCGCGTCGAGGTCCAGGGTCATCGGTTTCTTGACTTCGCCTTCGATGCTGACGGTCCATGGCCGCGTGCGCAAGGTACCCGCGTTTTGCGCCGGGTCGCTCTTGTCCGTGCCGAACTCGTAGAAATTGTTGTAGGTGGTGGCGTCTTTATAGGCCGTCTGCTTTTCCAGCGCCGAATAGGCGGAATTGAGCTTGGCTGCCAGCTTGGGATTGATGCCTTGCGCGAACGCTTCGCGGCTGGCCATTTCCAGCAAGGCCGCACTGGACACGGAGCCCAGCGCCACTTGCTTGATGAAGCTGCGGCGCGATTCAAACACGGCGCGCGGCGTGATTTCGGAAGAATACGGCAACTCAATGCCGTTGGGACTGCGCTTGATCAACATGGCGGCTCCGGAAAAAGGTGATTGGATATACCTTACACCAGTTTTTCCGGGCCGTTCATGACGCTTCTGTCATGCAAAAATGAATTACAGTTTGCCGTAAGAATGTAATCCCGAAAGGAACATGTTCACGCCTAAGAAAGCGAAGGTCGTCACCAGCAAGCCCACCAGGGCCCACCACGAGGCGACGCGGCCGCGCAAGCCCGTCATCAGGCGCATGTGCAGCCAGGCTGCATAGTTGAGCCAGACGATCAGCGCCCACGTTTCTTTCGGGTCCCACGACCAGTAGCCGCCCCATGCTTCGGCCGCCCACAGGGCGCCCAGGATGGTCGCTACCGTGAAGAAAGCGAAGCCGACGGAAATGGCCTTGTACATGACGTCGTCGAGCACTTCCAGCGACGGCAGGCGGTCAACCAGATAGCCGCTCGACTTGAGCAGGTAGGCCGCGGCCACCATGGCCGACAGGGCAAACGTGCCGTAGCCGATGAAGTTGGCCGGCACGTGGATTTTCATCCACCAGCTTTGCAGGGCCGGCACCAGCGGCTGGATTTCGGCCGCGTCACGCGTGACCGTGTACCACATCAGGAACACGACGGCCGCCGATATGACCAGCATGACGAAGGCGCCCAGCTGGCGCGTCGCGTAGTGCTGCTCGTAATACAGGTAGAACATGGCCGTGATCAGGGAAAACAGAATGAACACTTCATACAGGTTCGACACGGGGATATGTCCCACGTCGGCGCCGATCAGGTAAGACTCGTACCAGCGCACCAGCATGCCCGTCAGGCCCAGCACGACGCCGGCCCAGCACAGCAGGGAGCCGACGGACGAGCCGAATTCCGAGCGCGCCACCAGGCCGATCCAGTAGAACAGGGTCGACAGCACGAAAAGTGTGCCCATCCACAGGATGGCGGACTGGCTCGACAAGATGTATTTCAGGAAGAATTTCTGGTTCGCCATTTCCAGATGGCCCGCGTACAGCTCGATGGCGAACAGCGACAGCACGGCCGCCACAGGGATCAGCCAGCGCACGGGTTTCCAGTACCAGCCCAGCCACGCGAACGTGGGCGCGGCGGCCAGCAAGATGGCTTTTTCATAGATATCCATGAAGGCGCCAAAGCGCATCAGGCCGAACAGGGAGGCCGCCAGCAAGCCGGCGCCATACAGCCAATCGATCAGGCTCAGGCGCTTGAAAAATCCTGGTTCCTGCGTATATATTTGCTTGTTTGCCAATTCCATCATTTTCTCCATTCCCGGCGACGCGCAAGCGTCCCGAAACTCAGCCAATCCAACTCAGCGCAGCTTACGCCGATTGCGGCAGCTTTGCCTTCAAAGTCTCAAATTCTTTTTCGAAATCCAGCGTCTTGCGTTGCGTGCTCATGGCCATCAAGGCTTCGCTGCCGCCCTCGCCATCCTTGATCCACACCCACAGGCGGCGTTCGCGGATATAAAACATGGAAAACACGCCGATCACAAGGAACAAACAACCGAGGTAGACGACGCTCTTGCCCGGCGAACGCGTCACCTGCAGCACGGACGCCTTGATTTCCGTAAAGTCATCGAGTTGCAGATACACGGGCGCGCCATAGAAGAAGCTGTCGGACAGCGCATTCGTCGCCAGTTGCAGGAAGCGGCCATGCTTGTCATCGGCCTCGATGGCCTTCAAGCCATCCTGGGCACGCGCCGCCTGCCACAAGTCCCACAGGCTGCCATTCAATATCTTCATGAAGATATCGGCCGCTTTTTCTTGCTCGGCGGCAGGAATTTTCTCCAGGAAGCGCGAAATGGCGAGGAAACCGCCTTCTTGTCCATTGCCGGCAAAAATACCCAGGCTTTTCGCCGCCGATTCCTGCAACTGGCCGCGCAAGGCTTCCGCACCCGGTTGCGGCATGGCGCGCGCCGCATAGCGCGTGGCCGCCTGCTGGCGCAACGCCGGATCTTGCAGCGCGGCACGCAAGCGCATCCATTCGTTCACGCTGTAATTGTCATCGGCGGGAATGCGCAGATAGCTGAACGGGTCGCTGGGGTTGACGCGCATGCCAGCCAGGAACACCGTCGTGCCATCCACGGTGACGGGCTGCATGTAGTTCTGGTACTCGCGCGCCTGGCCCGTCTTGTCGCGCAATTTGTATTGCACCGATGGCCCCACGTTCTTGAGATCCTTGTTATTCGCGTTCTTCGCGGCCGAGCCCAGGCGCTTGTCGAGGCCGACGGCGAATTTATCGTTGAAACTTTCCGCCTTGCTGACGGCGCGCACATCCTGGCCCGCGCTGAGGTTTTCCACGTTAAACGGGCGGAAACCCGACCATTCCACCGTGTAGGAATTGCCATCGCTGCGCTCGAGCGGCGTGCTGCCGCCCACTTCGCCGCCGATATCGAAGCGTTTCGTCGTCTTGCCCGTCATGGGAAAACCGGTCAACTTGAGCTTGCTGCCGCCATCCTCAAAGCTGGACTGGTACAGGGCCAGGCCCTTGTACAGCAACGGCTGGTTGACTTTGATGGTGGCAGGAAAACTTTCTCCCGTCACATGATCGGTGATGACGACATCGCTGGCAAACAGCTTCGGCATGCCGGTGCTGTAGAAATCGATGTGGAATTTTTTCAGCAGGATGGTGATGGGCAAGTCCTGGATCAGCACGCCATCGGCCTGAGGAATGATGGCCGTGTTGCTCGACGAGCCTTCCGGAATCATGGTGTTGCCGCGGAAAGTAGGGTTCGACAGGCTCAGGCGGTGCTGGGCGGGAATGTCGGCGATCACGCCGCTGCCGGAAAACGGCGTCTTGCCAAAGAACCATTGCTGTACGCGAATCGGCATTTCCGAATCGAGCAAACCGCCCACGCAGATGATGACGATGGCGCCGTGGGCAAAGATATAGCCCCATTTGTTGGCCGCGCCCCGCTTGGCCGCGACCAGGGTGGCGTTGTCCTTCTCGACCACCTTGGCCCCATAGCCGGCGTCTTTCAGGCGCATCACCATCTGCTGCGCCAGCACGGCGCGCGGCAGCGGCGCCTGCCATTCCAGCTTGTGGTGGAAATTGCGCAGCGATTGCTCGCGTACGGTTTCACGCCAGCTGCGCATGTCCTTGAGCATCTTCGGCGCATTGCGCACGATGCACAGCGAGGTCGAGGCGACGAGGAAACCCATGATGACGAGAAACCACCAGGCCGAATACACGGAATACAGGCTCAGCTTGTCGAAGACGGTGAACCAGAACGGCCCGAACTGGTTGACATAATTGGGCATGGGCTCGTTTTGCTTGAGCACGGTGCCGATGATGGACGCGACGGCAATCAGGGTCAGCAGGCTGATGGCAAAGCGCATCGACGAGACCAGCTCGACGAATTCAGCCAGGCTGCGGCGTTGGGTCTTTAACTCGATTCCGGTCGTGCCTGTGCTCATACGTGGATACTCATACGGGATATGCAATCTTCAAGAAAATGTAGGCATGGAGCAGAGTGTTTCTCCGCGCAAGGCGGCAGCATACTCCTGTTTGGCCCCTGCCATGAAAAAGGGCAGCCCGTTGACACGGCCGCCCTTGTTCACGCGCACTGATGCGCCTGGCAATTGCTTGCCACTATGAAAACTTACTTCAGGCCGGCGATATAGTCGGCCACGGCAGCGATCTCGTCATCCGACATGCGGGCGGCGATGGTGTGCATTTCAGCGCTGTTCTTGCGGGCATCAGCCTTGGTGCTGCGGAACATCGTCAGCTGGGCCACCGTGTAATCCTGGTGCTGGCCGGCGATGCGCGGATACTGGACGGGAATGCCATTGCCCGTCGCGCCATGACAGCTGGCGCAGGCGGCAACTTGCTTGGAAGCAATGCCACCACGGTAGATTTTCTTGCCCAGGTCGATCGTATCCTTGTTTTTCGCGGCGCCCGGCTTGGACAGCTGCGTGCCCAGGTAGGCGGCGATATTCTTCTTGTCGGCGTCGCTGAGCATCTTCGCGTACGTCGTCATGACGGGCTGGTTGCGCTGCGGCGTGGTGAAATCGACGAGTTGCTTGTAAATATAGCTTTCGTGCTGGCCGGCCAGCTTCGGATTGACCGTGATGGTCGAATTGCCGGCCGCGCCATGGCAGGAGACGCAGGCAGGCAAGCCGCGCGCCGCATCGCCATCGGCGTACAGGGCAGCGCCCTTGGCAGCGTCGGCCTTGACAGCCGGTTTCGGTGCTTCGACCGCGGAGGCAGTTGCCGATACAGCCAGCAAAGCGAGCAGCATGGATTTGAACAACGGTGAAAACGCACGATTCATTCAGGCACCCTGAGACAGTGAGAAATTAGTGGTGGACATTGCCGCGCCCTGTGGATTTTTGCTTTATTTTCAGGGCCGCAAGCCGCATCGCTGCTACGCCGGCAACAATAAACAACCCCTTATTGTACAATAGCTTCTTGGCGTTATCGCTCCCTTATCGCTCCCTTTTGTTGCTTTACTATTCCCATGTCAAAACTCTGGCAAGCCCGCTTCTTTACGACCGTCAACCAATTGCGTGACCTGCCCGATACCACGGTGCCGGAAATCGCCTTTGCCGGCCGCTCCAATGCCGGTAAATCGACCGCCATCAACATCTTGTGTAATCAGAAAGGCTTGGCGTTCGCCTCCAAGACACCTGGCCGTACCCAGCACATCAACTACTTCTCCATCGGCGGCGCTCACGTGGCGCAGCACCGCAAGGATGCCACCATCGTCGAAGAGATCGAATGCCTGCTGGTCGACTTGCCGGGTTATGGCTACGCGGAAGTATCGGGCTCGGCCAAATTACACTGGCAGCGCCTGCTGGGTGACTACGTGCAACGCCGCGAGCAATTGGCCGGTTTGATCCTGATCATGGATTCGCGCCGCCCGTTCACCGACCTGGACATTCAAATGCTGGAATGGTTCGCCCCGACGGGTAAACCGATCCACTGCATTCTGACCAAGGTCGATAAGCTGAACCGCAATGAATCCGTGAACGCCTTGCGCCAGGCCAAAGCCAAGCTCGACAGCTATGTGGATGAAGACGGCGTCGGCTTCCCATTCACCGTGCAACTGTTCTCGGCGCTGAAGCGCATCGGTATCGACGAAGCCAACGACAAGATCATGGAACTGGCCGGCATCAGCGAAGATGGCGCGGCCCAGATGGTCGAACTGATCGACATGGAAGACGACGTCGAGCCGGAAGCGGGAACCGACAAACCGGCTTGATCGAGATCAACGCTGTGTAAAAGAGGCTGCCCGTTCACACGGCGCAGCCTTTTTTTATTGCAGCGCGCCCTGGCGTCTAGCGCCGTCCCGGCCCAGAGCGCTTTTCGGAAAAGAATTCCTGCCGCAGGAAGGCCATCAGCTCGGCCGTGTCTTCTACGCGGGCGCTGAGGTTGACGTTGCGTCCCAGGCGCCGCGATTCCCAGACGAAATCACCAGGCTTTTCAGCACGGATCAGCTGGATCATCTTTTTCACAATGGCCGTTTCGATATCGGGCTCATTGCCCAGCTCGACTTTCTCCTGCTTCAGCCAGTTGCGCTTGAAGTTGCCATTCCAGCCCTTGAACTTGACTTCCGCGCTGAACGAAGTCTGGTTGACGATGGAAAACACGCCGCCCGAATCCTCGCGGTCGCTGCCGGAATTGCGTCCCTGGGCGCCGGCGATATTCGCTTTGGCCACGCGCATGGCGCGGTCGTTTTCGCTTTCCTCGGCCGGCGGCGCGGGATTTTGCGCCTGGCGCTGTTTGCGGCGCTGCTCGATCATCGAGCTCATGTCTTCAGCGGGCGGCGGCGGCAACGGCACTTTCGATACCAGCGGCGGCGTGAAGGTTTCCAGTTTCGGCTTGTCGCGCGGCACGTCTTTCGTCACCACGCGCTTGCTCGGCGCCGGCGGCGGTTTCACCTTGGCCACTTTCGTGTCCTTCGGTTTCGGCGTGGGTTTCGGTTGCGGCTTCGGCTGCGGCTTGTCTTTCAGCGGCGCGATGTAGACCATCGCACTTTCCTTCTTCGGCGGCGGGATCTTTTCGATCGTGTCGCTGCGCAACAGGACATACGCCGCCAGCAGCACGTGCAGCAAGACGGACACGCCGAGCGCCACCTTGCGCATGGTGCTGGTCCTGGACCCGTAGGCCGGTGGCGGCTGGATCACTTGCCCGCAGGTGGGGCAAACATCGGAATCGGCAGCCATCAAATGGGTCGTGTCATGCAAAATGAATCGTGCTTTCTGTGTAGCGAAGAAATAACATTACAGGGCAGCCATAGTGCCAGAGTCCCTAGTCTTTGGGAACACTTCCTCGGCATTTCCAACCCGAAGCGTACAGGATAGCGACATTCCTTGCAGCGGTATCAGCGTACCCGAGCCATGCCTTGACGGTTGTTACCGTATGTATCACGGCCCATACAAAACCGGCGCCGCATTCACTGAGGAACGGGGCGCCGGTGGAGGCCGTGTGGCGGCTCAGGACTTGTTGTCGAGCGCCACCAGTTGCTCGTCCGTCAACGGTCCCGTGCCGCTGTACTTGTCGAGGAACAGATAGATGACGGGGGTGATGAACAGGGTAATCACTTGCGAAAACAGCAAGCCACCGACCACGGCCAGGCCCAGCGGCTGGCGCAATTCGGCGCCGGCGCCCAGGCCCAGGGCGATCGGCAAGGCGCCCATCAGGGCCGCCGCCGTGGTCATCATGATGGGACGGAAACGCAGGATGCACGCCTGGCGGATGGCCTCGGCCGGTGCCAGGCCGTCGTTGCGCTGCGCATGCAGGGCGAAGTCGATCATCATGATGGCGTTTTTCTTGACGATGCCGATCAGCATCAGGATACCGATGATGGCGATCATGGTCAGGTCCATGCCGAACAGGCGCAAGGTCAGCAGCGCGCCCACGGCCGCCGACGGCAAGCCGGCCAGGATGGTCAGCGGGTGGATATAGCTTTCATACAGCACGCCAAGCAGCACATAGATCACGGCCAGCGCGGCAATGATGAGAATGATCTGACTCGATTGCGAGCTCTGGAACACGGCCGCGTCGCCGCCATAGCGCGTGATGATGGAGGCCGGCAAGCTCATGTCCTTGGCCATCGCGTCGATCTTGCCTGTGGCGATGCCCAGCGGCACGTCCGGCGCCAGGTTGAAGGCGATGGTGACGGCCTGCAACTGCCCCTGGTGATTGACGGACGTGGGGCCAATCGTGCGTTCCACGTAGGCAATACTCGACAGTTTCACCAGCTCGCCCGTCTTGCTGCGCACGGACACGCGCGTGAGCGCATCGTCATACTGGCGGTCTGCCGTGGCCGCCTCCAGGATCACGTAATAGCTGGCGGCCGACGAATAGATGGTCGACACTTGCCGCTCGCCAAAGGCGCTGTACAGGGCCGTGCGGATGTCGGACATTTGCACGCCCAGCAGATTGGCCTTGTCGCGGTCGATCCGGAGCGATGCCTGCAAGCCCTTGATCTGCGAATCGCTGGTAACGTCGCGGAAGGCGGGATCCGTGCGCATGCCGGCAATAAACTTTTCCGCCCAATCATTCAAGGCGTCGGGACTGACGCTTTGCAGGGTGTACTGGTAGCGGCTCTTGCTCTGGCGTCCGCCCAGCTGCAAGTTTTGCACGGGCCGGAAATACACGGCCATGCCGGGCACGGTGCCCGCCGCGCGGCGCAGGTTTTCCAGCACCACCGGCATTTTCGGCCGCTCGCTGCGCGGTTTCAAGACCATGAACATGCGGCCCGTGTTGCCGCCGCCGACGAACGAGGTCACGTCCTGCACGCTGGGGTCCGCCTTGAGCACGGCCGCCACGCGGGCTTGCAAATCCTGCAGTGCCGCAGAGGAGATGTCTTCCGACGCTTCCGTATTCACCTGGATCTGGCCCAGGTCTTCCTCGGGGAAGAAACCTTTCGGAATGGTCGCGTACAGCAGCACCGTCAGCGCGAAAGTGCATACGGCAACGAACAGCACCACGTTGCGGTGCGCCAGCGCCTTGTCGAGCAGATGCACATAGCCGTTGCGCAATGCCGTGAAGCCGGCCTCGAAATGGCGGCCGATAAAGGTTTTTTCGCCATGGCTGGGGTCGCTGTCATTGTGCTCGCGCGAGTCGGCCGGCAGGAAACGGCTGGCCAGCATCGGCACCAGGGTCAGCGACACGACGGCGGACACCAGCACGGCCAGCGAGACGACAACGGCGAACTCATGGAACAGCAAGCCGATCACGCCCGGCATGAAGAAGATGGGGATGAACACGGCCACCAGCGAGACGGAAATCGAGATGATGGTAAAGCCCATCTCTTTCGCCCCTTCCAGGGCCGCGCGTATCGGCTTCTTGCCCATCTCGATATGGCGCACGATGTTTTCCAGCACCACGATGGCATCGTCGACGACGAGGCCCACGGCCAGGGTTATGCCCAGCAAGGATACGTTGTCGAGACTGTAGCCAAGCCAGTACAGCAGGGCCAGCGCGCCGAGCAGCGAGATCGGCATGGTGGCGGCGGGAATGAAGGTGGCGGCCGCGCGGTGCAGGAACAAAAAGATCACCAGCACCACCAGCACCACCGTCAGGGCCAGGGTCAGATTCACGTCGTGGATGGCTTCGCGGATCGACAGCGAACGGTCGTTGACCAGGCTGATCTGTATCGACTGCGGCAATTGCTCCTTGAAGCCCGGCAGCAAACGGCGCACGCCATCGACCACTTGCACGGTGTTGGCGTCCGGCTGGCGCTGCACCATCAGGCTGATCGAGCGCTCGCCATTGAAACTGCCGACGGCCTTGATCGATTGAAAGCTGTCTTCCACCTCGGCCACGTCTTTCAGGCGCACGGGCTGGCCATTGCGGCTGGCGACGATCAGTTCGGCAAAATCGGCCGCTTTCATCATTTGCGGATTGCCCTGGATGGTCAGGGTCTGGCTCGGGCCGTCAAGGATGCCCAGCGGGGAATTCGTGTTCGAGGTGCGCAAGGCAATGGCCAGCTCGTCCATCGTCAAATTGCGCGCATTCATCAGGTCGGCACGGGCACGCACGCGCACGGCAAAGCGCTTCTGGCCATTGACGATGACCTGGGCCACGCCAGGCAGGGTCGACAGGCTGGGCGCGATCAGGTTTTCCGCATAATCGTTAAGATCCGACAAGTTCAGCGAAGGCGACGTCATCTGGATGAACAGCACTGGCGCATCGGCCGGATTGACCTTGCGGTAGGACGGCAAGTCCGTCATTTCCGTCGGCAACTGGCGCTGCGCGCGCAGCAGGGCCGCCTGCACGTCGACAGCCGCCTCGTTGACGTTGATGCTGGCGTCAAATTCCAGGGTCAGCGAGGTATTGCCCAAGGTACTCGTGGACGTGATCAGGCTGAGGCCGGAAATGGTGGAAAATTGTTTTTCCAGCGGCAAGGCCACCGATGAGGCCATGGTTTCCGGGCTGGCGCCGGCCAGGTCGGCGCTGACGTTGATGACGGGCGTGTTGTAGCTCGGCAAGGCCGCCACGGGAATTTGCAGGTAGGCCAGCACGCCGGCCAGGATGATGGAGAGGGACAGCAGCACCACCATGACGGGGCGGCGGATGCTCAGTTCGGACAGATTCATGCTGGCTTGCCCTGCACTGCGGCGGCGCCATCGGCAGCCTTGTGTTTTTCCGCCAGGCGCACCTTGCTACCCGGACGCAAGTTCTGCTTGCCATCGACGATGACTTTTTCATCACCCGCCAGGCCGGTGACGACGGCGTTCGGCCCGAATGCATACACGCGAGCAATCTTGCGCATCTTGGCCGTATTGTCCGCTTCCATCGAGTACACGAAGGTGCCGGAGGTACTCGTGATGATGGCATTCTGCGGGATCACCAGCGCATCCTTGAGGGTGCGCACGGTCAGCTGCGTATTGACGTACTGGCCTGGCCACAAATCGGTGCCGCCATTATTGAAACGCGCCTTGATCCTGATCACGCCCGTGGCGGGATCGACGGCATTGTCGATGAAGTTCAGTTTGCCGTCGAGCTGCTTGCCACCCGCGTCCGACAACAGCGCCTTAACAGGCACCTCGCCCGCCTTTTGCGCCGCCAGCAAGCCGGACAAGCTGCTTTCCGGCAAGGTGAACGACACGTCGATCGGGTCGAGCTGGGTGATGCTGGTGAGCGACGTGGTCGGCTGCACCAAGCTGCCCGCGTAGACATTGATGGCGCCCACCCTGCCCGCCTGCGGCGCGCGCAGGACGGTGTAGCTGGAATCGACCTGGGCGGCGCGCAAGGCGGCCTGGTCGGCGGCCAGCAAGGCGCGTGCCGCGTCGAGCTGGCTTTGCAGGGTGTCGACGGCGCCCTGGGCGATGAAATTCTTGCTCAGCAAATCCTGGTTGCGCTTGAGCTGGCGCTCGAAATCCTGTACCGAGGCGCGGTCGCGCAAGACCTGCGCCTGTGCCTTGTCGACATTCGCATGCTCGCTGCGCGCGTCCAGCGTAAACATCAGCTCGCCCTGCTTGACGAACTGGCCTTCGCGGATATGTACCTTGGTAATCGTGCTGGTCGTCTGCGGGTGCAAATCGACGCTGCTGATCGGCATCACGCTGCCATTGGCTTGCAGCACCATCGGCACATCCTGGCGCACGGGCGTGACCACGCTCACGGTCGTCGGCGCCTGTCCGCCCTTGCCCCCTTTGCCATCCTGCCCACCGGCCACCTTGCCTGGCTGATGGTTGAAATACCAGATGCCGCCACCGATACACAGGGCCGCACCCACGAGGATTGCCAGACTAGTCTTTTTCATTGTTCTGTCACGCTGTTGCAGCGCAGGGCCGCAGGTTGAATGTAGTTGCCAGAGGGGCATAAAGCACAATATTGTCGCACGGAAATGCTCACTTTCCTGCGTAATACTCTGGCACGATCAGGGTAACTTCCAGTCCACCGTCGACATGATTGGACAGCAAAACCGTGGCGCCGTGCTGCTCGGCAATATTGCGCGCGATGGTCAGGCCCAGGCCCGTGCCGCCCGATTCGCGCGAACGCGACGTCTCGATGCGGTAAAACGGTTCGAACACTTTCGCCAGTTGATCTGGTGCAATGCCCGGCCCGCCATCGCGGATGCGGATGCGCGCGGCGCCGGGAATGCGTTCGACGGTGACTTGCGCGTACTGACCATATTTGACGGCATTGTCGATCAGGTTCACCAGGCAGCGCCGCATGGCGATCGGGCGCGCCATCAGGGCCATGGCAGCCTGTCCACCGAGGCTGACTTTCTGGCCGGCATCGGCCGCGTCGGAGCAAACACTGTCTAACAGGGAATCGAGATCGAGCGCCTGCATCGCTTCCGTGCTGTCCATCGAACGGGCCAGGTCCAGCCCTTCCTTGACCATGCTTTGCATGGCCGACAGATCGCCCACCAGGCGGTCATACAATTCCGTATCGGCCACTTTTTCCAGGCGCAGGCGCAAGCGCGTCAGCGGCGTCTGCAAGTCGTGCGTGATGGCGGCCAGCATCTGTGTACGCTGGGAAATATGCTGGCGGATGCGCGCCTGCATGGCGTTGAAGGCGGCGCTGGCCTGGCGGATCTCGCTGGCGCCCGACAGGGTCAGCGGCGGGTGGTTGATGTCGTTGCCCAGGTCTTTCGCCGCCTGCGCCAGCTGCTTGAGCGGGCGCATGGTCATGCGCGTGACCAGGTAGGCGAGGATGGCGATGCTGATCAGGAAAGGCAGCAAGGTCATCCAGTCGTTATGTTCATTGAATGGCGGCTGCTGGCGCGGCGGCAAGACCATCAGGCGCAGCACGTGGCCGTCCTGCATGCGCACGTCGAGGTTTTCGCACGTGCCGCCCCATGGCTTGGCGGAAAACATGCCCGGCGACTGGCGCGGCTTGACGCAGGCGGCCGGCCGTTCGGCCAGCGCGCTGACCTTGAATCCTTCGCCCAGCTTGGCTTGCAGGGCAGTGGAAAACTCCGTCGGCGCGCCAGGCGTATGTTCCGTGTCGGGACGCAGCTCCAGGCGCACGCTGCCCTTGTTGGCCACTTTCAGATAGGCGGCGCGCGAGGCCAGCGGCACCACGTCGGCCGCCATCACCAGCTGCTCGGCCCGCTCAACGGCGTGATAGTCGCGGTATTGCTCGATGGCGCGCTGGCGTTCGCCCACGGCCAGCCACTGCGTCAGCGCGGCAGAAGCGACGATGCCGATCAGCAAAAACATGAAGACCCTGCCCGTCATCGAGCCCAGGAAGGCCTTCACGCGTGCGGCTCCACATTGACCTGGCCGGCCAGCACGTAGCCGCCATTGCGCACGGTCTTGATGATTTGCGGCAAGCGGGCATCTTCACCGAGCTTTTGCCGCAGGCGGCTGATCTGGATATCGATCGAGCGGTCGAACGGGTCGGCGTCGCGGCCCTGCGTCAGGTTCAGCAACTGGTCGCGGTTGAGCACGCGGTTCGGGTGTTCCAGAAACACGCGCAGCAGGCGGAATTCCGCGCCCGACAGCATGATCACCAGGCCCGTGGGATTGAGCAAATGGCGCGCCGTCAAATCCAGCGTCCAGCCAGAAAAGCGGATTTGCTGCGCCTTGTCCGACGGCACGTTCGACGGCATGGCATGGCTGCGGCGCAGCACGCTGCGTATGCGCGCCAGCAATTCGCGCGGTTCAAACGGTTTCGGCAAATAATCGTCGGCGCCCATTTCCAGGCCCAGGATGCGATCCAGCGGCTCATTGCGCGCCGTCAACATGATCACCGGCACCGTCGATTGCGCGCGCAGCTTGCGGCACAAGGTCAGGCCGTCGTCGCCAGGCAGGTTCAGGTCGAGCACGATCAAATCGGGCCGCGTTTCGTCGAGGATTTTCCACATGGCCGTGCCATCTGCCGCGCCCAGGGTGCGGTAGGCGTTCGTTTCCAGGTAGTCCGCCAGCAAGCTGCGGATATCGCGGTCATCGTCGACGATGAGAATTGTAGAAGTGGGTTCCATGGTACGAATTATCCCCACTTCCCCTGCCCTTGCACAGCGCATTTGTATCGTCTTGTATATAGAAGACCCGAAGAAACATATAGATACAAACTGTCTGACAGCGGACACTTCGGGGAAACATGGAGAGTCCACCATGGATTCATGTGCAGCAACATGTACATCCCCCACTTTTACAAAGGAATCCAGATGAACGCCTCAATGACAACCCTGCGCAAGAATTTGATCATCGCCATGAGCGTGCTCGGCATGGGCGCGGCATCGCTGACCGTCCACGCCCAGGAAGCGGCCGCCAGCGCGCCTGCCGCCAGCAGCAGCAAGATGCAACATGAAGGCCAGCGCGGCCAGCACCGCGCAAGCAATCCCGCCGAGCGCATGGCCAAATACCAGGCCCGCCTGCACGACAAGCTGAAGCTGACGGCCGCCCAGGAACCGGCCTGGGCCACTTTCACGGCCGCCAACGCGCCGAAAAAACCGATGGGCGACTGGAAAGCCAAGCGCGAAGCGATGGCCAAGCTGTCGGCCCCGGAACGCATGGAGCAATGGATCGCCATGTCGAAGGAACGCATCGCGGATCAGGAAAGCCGCCTGGCCTCGTTGAAGACCTTTTACGCCGTGCTGACGCCGGAGCAAAAGAAAGTGTTTGATGACAGCGTGCCTGGCGGCAAGCACGGTGGCCGCCACCGCGGCGGGCACCATGGCATGCATCAGCAGCCCAAAGCTGGTTAAGTTTTAACTGGCGCAGAAACAGAAAAAGCCTGCATTGCAGGCTTTTTCTTATTCGCGAGACAAGCGACCGCTTATTGCCCGTCGAGCTTGCGCAACGAGGTCAGGAAGGTGGCGGCGTTCTGGAAGCCGATCACGCGCGACTGGGCGATTTCCTGCCCTTGCTGGTTGAACATGATGATGCCCGGCGGGCCGAACAGCTGAAAACGTTTCAGCATGGCCTTGTCGTCCGCATCATTGGCCGTCACGTCCACTTGCAGCAGCACGGCTTGTCCCATCTTCTCGCGCACGGCGGGATCGACGAAGGTCAGTTTTTCCATCTCGATACACGACACGCACCAGTCCGCATAAAAGTCCAGCAGGGCCGGCTTGCCATTCAATTGCGCCAGCGCCGCGTCGAGCTGCGCCACGGTTTTTACGCGCATAAATGGTTGCGCATGCACCTGGCCACCACCGAGGTGGGCCAGTGGCGCCAGCGGGTCGCGGCCACCGCTGGCCACGCCCACCAGCTGCATCGCGCCCAGCACGGCGAACACGAGGCCGAAGGCCTTGGCCACCCAGGCGTTCTTCGCGCCGCTCTTGCCCACCAGCAGATACATGCCGTAGCCGACGAACAGCACAGTCCAGCCCAGCATCTGCACGGCGCCCGGCAGCACAGGCGAGACCAGCCACCAGGCCACGCCCAGCTGCAGCACGCCAAAGAAGCGCTTGACGGCATCCATCCACGCGCCGGCGCGCGGCAGCAAGGTGCCGGCCGACACGCCAACCAGCAGCAAGGGCACGCTCATGCCCACCGCCATGGCAAACAGGGCACTGCCACCGATGACGACGTCGCGCGTCTGGCTGATGTACAGCAAGGCGCCGGCCAGCGGCGCGGCCACGCAGGGCCCCACGATCAGGGCGGAAATGGCGCCCATGACGAACACGCCCGCCAGGCGGCCCGACGATTGCTGGTTCGACACGGATGTCAGCTTGCCTTGCAGGAAGGCCGGCACTTGCAGCTCATAAAAACCGAACATCGACAGGGCCAGGCCCGCCATCAGCAAGGCAAAGAAGCCCAGCACCCACGGGTTTTGCAGCTGCGCCGCCAGGCCTTCGCCCGCGAGGCCGGCCGCCACGCCCAGCGCCGTGTAGACGATGGCCATGCCCAGCGCATACGTCAGCGACAGCAGCAAGCCGCGCGAACGGCTGACCTTGGCGCCATCGCCGATGATGATCGACGACAAGATCGGCACCATCGGCAGCACGCACGGCGTAAAGGCCAGGCCCAGACCCAGCAGCATGAACAGAGGCACGATGACGAGCAGCTTGCCACCCTTCAACGCCGCTTCGATCTTGCCCATCTCGCTTTGCGCCGGCGCGGCGCTTGCCGCCACGGGCGCCGCCGCGACCGGCTCGGGCGTGCTGGTGATGTTCGCCTGGGGAATGCTCAGCACGGACACGCCAGGCGACGCTTGCGCCTGCGGGCCGTTGACGGCCGCCGTGTCAACTGCGGGCGCGGCGGGCAAGGCGAATTTCGACGGCAAGCCGCCCGGCGCCATGCTCTGGCCGCCGCCACCGCCCACCAGCTGGGCCGTGGCATCCTGCGGCGCATAACACAGGCCCTTGTCGGAGCAGCCCTGGCCCGTCGCTTTCAGGGTGAACGCGCCGGCCGCTTCTACAGGAATCGTGATGGTGAGCGTCTTGCGGAACGTTTCCACGTTCTTCTGGAAGGTGTCGTCAAACTTGACCTTGCCAGCCGGATACACGGGCCTGCCCAGTTTGGCGCCCACGGCTTCAAATTTGAAACGTTCGTGGTACATATAGTAGCCATCGGCGATCACATAGGTGACGGCGACGGTGGACGGATCCTGCATGCGGGCAGAAAACTTGAAGGCCAGTTCTGGGTCGAGGAATTCATCGTCGGCACGGGCTTGGCTGGCGCCAAAGACGGCCATGGCCAGCAGCAAACAGGTGGCAAACCAGAGCAGCAGTTGATGCAGGGGAGCGGCGCGCGCGGTGGCGCTGGAGGGGAAACGGGACATGAACTACCTTTTCGACCATTCGACAGAGGACGCGCGGAGCAGGCAGCGCTTGTGCCGGGCCGGCGCGAAAGAAGAATAGTACACCGCAGCAAGGATAGCTGCAGCAGAAAACAAAAAAGCCAGGCTAGGCCTGGCTTTCTCAGATGCAATTACTGGGATTACTCGCCAGCAACTTCAACTGCTTCGGTCGTATCTGGACGATCCATCAGTTCAACGAACGCCATAGGAGCGTTATCGCCGACGCGGAAACCCATTTTCAGGATACGCACATAACCACCGTTACGGTTGGCGAAACGTGGGCCCAGTTCAGCGAACAGTTTGACGACCATTTCACGGTCGCGCAGGCGGTTGAAGGCCAGACGCTTGTTTGCCAGGGAGTCGGTTTTGCCCAGGGTCAGAATTGGCTCGACAACGCGGCGCAGTTCTTTTGCTTTTGGCAGGGTGGTTTTGATCGCTTCGTGACGCAGCAGCGATACTGTCATGTTGCGCAGCATTGCCAGACGGTGGGACGAGGTACGATTCAGTTTACGGAGGCCGTGACCGTGACGCATGATAAATCCTTTCGGTGAGTGTTTAAATTCCAGCTCTTCGATCAATGAAGCAGAAGCTTCATCGCGGGCCGGTTTGGTACTACAAAATAAAAGCCTGGGACACCTGTCCCAGGCAGTTTGCTACAACTACGAATTACTTTTCCAGGCCGGCAGGCGGCCAGTTTTCCAGCTTCATGCCCAAGGTCAAGCCGCGCGATGCCAGCACTTCCTTGATTTCGTTCAGGGACTTGCGGCCCAGATTTGGCGTTTTCAGCAGTTCGTTTTCCGAACGTTGGATCAGGTCGCCGATGTAGTAGATGTTTTCCGCTTTCAGGCAGTTCGCCGAACGCACGGTCAACTCCAGGTCGTCGACTGGACGCAACAGGATAGGATCGACCAGCGGAGCGCGCGATGGCGCTTCAGCGGCGGCTTCCGTGCCTTCCAGGGCAGCGAACACATTCAACTGGTCCACCAGGACGCGGGCCGACTGGCGGATCGCTTCTTCCGGCGAGATTACGCCGTTGGTTTCGATGTTGATGATCAGCTTGTCCAGGTCGGTACGCTGTTCAACGCGGGCCGATTCAACGAAGTACGATACACGGCGCACTGGCGAGAACGACGCATCGAGAATGATGCGGCCGATGGTCTTGTTCGTGTCTTCCGACAGGCGACGCACGTTACCAGGAACGTAGCCGCGGCCTTTTTCAACCTTGATCTGCATGTCCAGCTTGCCACCAGCGGTCAGGTGGGCGATCACGTGGTCAGGGTTGATCAGTTCGACGTCATGCGGCAGGTCGATGTCGGAGGCCAAAATCGCGCCTTCGCCTTCTTTTTTCAGGGTCAGGGTTACCGAATCGCGGTTGTGGACTTTGAAAACCACACCCTTCAAGTTCAGCAACAGATCGACGACGTCTTCTTGCACGCCATCGAGGGAGGAATATTCGTGGACGACGCCAGCGATCGTCACTTCGGTCGGCGCGTAGCCCACCATCGACGACAGCAGAACGCGGCGCAACGCGTTACCCAATGTGTGGCCATAGCCGCGCTCGAACGGTTCCATCACGACCTTGGCGTGACCTGCACCGAGAGCTTCAACATCGATAATACGTGGCTTCAACAAACTGTTTTGCATGAAATGTCCTTTTCAATACCCTCGGCTCATTACACCGATAAGGCTGATGGCATTAGTAAAACGCCCACTCAAGAAAGTGAGTGGGCGGGAGTCTTGCTAACTACTATTAACGCGAGTACAGCTCGACGATCAGCGATTCGTTGACGTCGTTAGCGATTTCGTTACGCTCTGGCAGGGACTTGAAAGTACCTTCCATTTTCTTGGCATCAACCGAAACCCAGCTAGGCATACCAACTTGTTCAGCCAGCGACAGTGCTTCAACGATACGCACTTGCTTTTTCGATTTTTCACGAACAGCAACGATGTCACCAACTTTGACTGCGTACGATGCGATGTTCACAACGATACCGTTCACGGTGAACGCTTTGTGGCTGACCAATTGACGCGCTTCAGCGCGGGTCGAGCCAAAGCCCATGCGGTAGCAAACGTTGTCCAGACGCGTTTCCAGCAACTTCAACAGCGTTTCGCCGGTGTTGCCTTTACGACGGTCTGCTTCAGCGAAGTAGCGGCGGAATTGACGTTCCAGCACGCCGTACATGCGCTTGACTTTTTGCTTTTCGCGCAGTTGGTTACCGTAGTCCGAGGTGCGGGCGCCGGATTTGACACCGTGCTGGCCTGGTTTGACGTCCAGTTTGCACTTGCTGTCCAGCGAGCGACGTGCGCTCTTCAGGAACAGGTCTGTACCTTCACGGCGGGAAAGTTTTGCTTTAGGTCCGATATAACGTGCCACGATACTTCCTTTTTTTAAATGATAACGCCCCAGCCACATGCATGATCAAACACACTGATGCGGTTAGGCGCTAGTCTGATTTGGTTTCAATCAGACGGTGGCTGAAAACGAAAAACCCGTCAAACAGGATTTGACAGGCAAGAACAGCCGGGCAGTATAACCGTTTCCGGCTCCCTGCTCCAGCGTTTTCACACAACTGTACTGAGTTACAACAGACAGCAAAGCAGCTGGCGCCGAAGCGCCCTCTGCAACACTATCTTAGATACGACGACGTTTCGGTGGACGGCAACCGTTGTGCGGTACCGGCGTCACGTCCTGGATCTCGGTGATCTTGATGCCCAGGTTGTTCAGCGCGCGAACGGCGGATTCACGACCAGGACCTGGGCCCTTGATACGTACTTCCAGGTTCTTGACGCCACACTCAACAGCCACTTTACCAGCGGCTTCCGCGGCGACCTGCGCTGCGAACGGGGTCGATTTACGCGAACCCTTGAAGCCTGCACCGCCGGAGGTAGCCCACGACAAGGCATTGCCTTGACGATCGGTGATGGTAATGATGGTGTTATTGAACGAAGCGTGGACATGTGCGATGCCTTCAGCGACGTTCTTTTTAACTTTTTTACGCACGCGTGCTGATGCGGCGTTATTTTGCGACTTAGCCATAATTATTCCCTAGCGGATTATTTTTTCAGCGATTGAGCGGCTTTACGCGGTCCCTTGCGGGTACGTGCGTTCGTACGCGTACGCTGGCCACGGCAAGGCAGACCCTTACGATGACGCATGCCGCGGTAGCAACCCAGATCCATCAAACGCTTGATGTTCATGGACAGTTCACGACGCAGATCGCCTTCGACGATGAATTTACCTACTTCATCGCGCAGCTTTTCCAGTTCGCTGTCATCCAGATCTTTGATCTTTTTGTTGGTTGCTACACCGGTCGATGCACAGATTTTCTCTGCGCGTGGACGGCCCACACCGTAGATGGCCGTCAGGCCGATAACGGTATGCTGATGATTTGGGATATTAACCCCTGCAATACGTGCCATTTGTTATTCCTCGATTAACCTTGACGCTGCTTGTGACGTGGTTCCACGCAGATAACGCGGACTACGCCTTTGCGCTTGATGATCTTGCAGTTGCGGCAGATCCGCTTGACTGATGCGAGAACTTTCATTTTTGGGCTCTTTCTTTCGCTTCTTTGGTTTGATTCAGTGTGTTACTTGGTACGGAACACAATGCGGGCTCGGCTCAGGTCGTACGGCGTTAACTCCACCGTCACCTTGTCTCCAGGGAGAATGCGAATATAGTTCATCCGCATTTTACCTGAAATATGCCCGAGCACCACGTGTCCGTTCTCCAGCTTCACTCGAAATGTTGCATTTGGGAGATTCTCAAGAATCTCGCCCTGCATCTGTATGACGTCGTCTTTTGCCATTCGGTATGTTTACCGCGCTTAACGCGTCGGAATTCCGCCCTTGAAATTTGCTTTGCGCAGCAGCGAATCATATTGCTGCGACATCACGTAGTTCTGTACTTGCGCCATGAAATCCATGGTGACAACTACAATAATCAATAAAGAAGTACCGCCGAAATAGAATGGTACTTTCCACTGGGCTTGCATAAATTCCGGCAATAAACACACCAGGGTGATGTAGACTGCGCCGGCAAGTGTCAAGCGTGTCAGGATCTTGTCGATGTAACGGGCTGTCTGCTCGCCTGGACGGATCCCGGGAATGAACGCACCGCTTTTCTTCAAGTTATCCGCTGTTTCCTTGCTGTTAAACACCAGCGCTGTATAGAAGAAACAGAAAAACACGATCGCCACTGCGTACAACAGCGCATGGATAGGCTCACCAGGCCCCATCGATGCTGCCAAATCTTTCAAGAACCGCACCGCAGGGTTAGCGTTGTCGGCGCCCTTTGAAAACCAGTCCACGATAGTGGCCGGGAACAAGATGATCGAAGAAGCAAAGATCGGCGGGATCACGCCGGCCATGTTCAGCTTCAACGGCAAATGGCTGGTTTGACCGCCATAAATCTTGTTGCCTACCTGGCGCTTCGCGTAGTTGACCAATATTTTGCGCTGACCACGTTCGACGAATACGACGAAGTACGTTACCAGTGCTACCAGGATCACGATGAAAATCGCGCTGAAGCTGCCGATCGAACCATTCGACACTTGAGTGAACAAGCCACCCAACGCCGACGGCAGACCTGCTGCAATCCCGGCAAAAATGATGATCGAGATGCCATTCCCCAAGCCACGCTCGGTAATTTGCTCACCCAACCACATCAAAAACATTGTTCCGGTCAACAAAGTGACGACCGTCACGAAGCGGAATGCAAGACCAGGTTCCAACACCAGACCAGCTTGCGACTCCAGTGCGACTGCAATGCCTAACGCTTGGAACAGTGCCAGGGCAACCGTGAAATACCGGGTGTACTGGGTGATCTTGCGACGACCTGCTTCGCCTTCTTTTTTCAACGCTTCCATCTGCGGTGACACGATCGACAGCAATTGCATGATGATCGAGGCCGAGATATAAGGCATGATACCCAGCGCAAACACTGTAAAACGAGACAAGGCACCGCCCGAGAACATGTTGAACATGCCCAGGACGCCGCCTTCGTGCTCCTTGAACAGCGAGGCTAATTGTGTCGGGTCAATCCCGGGAACCGGGACGTGAGCACCGATACGATAAACCACCAATGCGCCAAGCAAAAACCAGAGCCGTCCCCAAGGGAAACCGGCCGCTGCACTTTTAGCAAGTTGTGGATTAGTCGCCAATTTTCGCTCCGATCAAGCTGTTAGCGGTCAACTCAGGCTACCGAGCCGCCGGCTGCTTCGATGGCTGCTTTCGCGCCAGCGGACACTTTCAAGCCCTTCAAATTCACCGCTTTGGTGATTTCGCCGGACAAGATCACGCGCACGTCACGGGCCAACACGCCCAGAACGCCAGCTTGCTTCAAGACCAGAATGTCGACATCGCCAACAGCCAGGTTGTTCAGATCGGACAGGCGCACTTCAGCTTTGAAGGTTGCGTGCATCGATTTGAAACCGCGCTTAGGCAGACGGCGTTGCAGAGGCATCTGACCGCCTTCGAAACCGACTTTATGAAAGCCGCCCGAACGCGATTTCTGACCTTTGTGACCACGACCCGAGGTTTTACCCAGGCCGGAGCCGATACCGCGACCGACGCGACGCTTGTAGTGCTTAGCGCCTTCGGCTGGTGCAATAGTATTCAATTCCATGATTTGCTCCGTTCGTGTAAGCCCGAAGGCTTACCCGACAACTTTAACGAGATACGATACTTTATTGATCATGCCGCGTACGGATGGGGTGTCTTGCAATTCGGAAACCGAATTTACACGACGCAGACCCAGACCGCGCACGGTAGCGCGATGCGATTCGCGCGTACCGATCAAGCCCTTGACCAATTGCACTTTGACTGTGTTTGTCATTTTGTCCACCTTAAGCCAGAATGTCTTCGACCGACTTGCCGCGCTTGGCAGCGATATCGGAAGCAGTGCTCATTTTCGACAGGCCGTCCAGCGTAGCGCGTACCAGGTTGTATGGGTTGTTCGAACCGGTGGATTTCGCCACCACGTCCGTCACGCCCATCACTTCGAAGATAGCGCGCATTGCGCCACCAGCGATAACGCCAGTACCAGGCTTAGCTGGGTTCATCAGGACCTTGGAGGCGCCGTGACGACCAACAACCGTGTGATGCAAGGTGCCGTTTTTGAGCGGTACTTTGATCAGGTTGCGACGGGCTTCTTCCATTGCCTTCTGCACGCCAACTGGCACTTCTTTCGATTTGCCCTTGCCCATGCCGACGCGGCCATCGCCATCACCAACTACGGTCAGCGCGGCGAAACCCATGATACGACCACCCTTGACCACTTTGGTCACGCGGTTGATCGCGATCATTTTTTCGCGCATGCCATCATCCGGCTTGTCGCTTTGCATTTTTGCTTGCATTTTTGCCATGATTGATCCTTAGAACTTCAGACCGGCTTCGCGTGCGGCTTCTGCCAACGCTTTCACACGGCCGTGGTAACGGAAACCGGAGCGGTCAAACGCAACTTCGGTAATCCCTGCTTTCAACGCTTTTTCAGCGACGCGCTTGCCGATCAAGGCTGCAGCAGCGGCATTGCCGCCTTTGCCGGATTGGCCTGCCAGTTCAGCGCGAACTTCCGCTTCAGCCGTCGAGGCCGAAACCAGGATTTTTGCATCCGGGCTGATCAGGTTGGCGTAAATGTGCAGGTTGGTGCGATGCACCGACAAGCGATTTACTTTCAATTCCGCAATCTTGATGCGGGTTTGGCGTCCGCGGCGAAGCCGTGATTCTTTCTTATCCATCGTCAGCCCCTAATTACTTCTTCTTGGTTTCTTTAAGCTTAACCACTTCGTCCGCATAGCGAACGCCCTTGCCTTTATAAGGCTCAGGAGCGCGGTAAGCACGAACTTCAGCGGCTACCTGGCCAACCTGTTGACGGTCGATACCTTTAATCAGGATCTCGGTCGGGGTTGGTGTTGCGCAGGTAACGCCAGCTGGCATGTCATGCACTACAGGGTGCGAGAAACCCAGGGACAGATTCAACTTGTCGCCTTGAGCTTGCGCCTTGTAACCCACGCCTACCAGGTTCAGCTTTTTCTCGAAACCCTTGGTGACGCCAACAACCATGTTGTTGACCAGTGCGCGCAGCGTGCCGGACATGGCATTGGCTTCGCGGCTGTCGTTCGCCACGTCGAAACTCAGGGTTCCTGCATTGTTTTCCACTTTGACCTGGCCGGTGAGGGCCTGGGAAAGTACGCCCAGCGGGCCTTTTACGGTGATCGCTTGTGCGGAGATGGCGACTTCGGCGCCAGCTGGCACTACGATAGGCATTTTAGCTACTCGAGACATGTGTAACTCCTTAAGCCACGTAGCAAATAACTTCGCCGCCGACACCGGTAGCGCGTGCTTTGCGGTCAGTCATGACGCCTTGCGGAGTCGACACGATCGCCACACCCAAGCCATTCATCACAACAGGGATCTCGTCTTTACCCTTGTAGACGCGCAGACCCGGACGGGACACGCGCTCCAAGCGCTCAATGACGGGACGGCCAACATAATACTTCAAACCGATTTTCAGTTCCGCTTTGCCACCAGCTTCGGCAACAGCGAAATCTTCAATGTAACCCTCGTCCTTCAGGACGCTGGCAATCGCAATTTTGACTTTCGACGATGGCATGGCCACGGTCGTCTTTTGCACGCCTTGTGCATTGCGAATGCGGGTCAGCATATCGGCGATAGGATCGCTCATACTCATTGCATATTCTCCTATTACCAGCTTGCTTTTGTCATACCCGGAATTTCACCACGCATGGCGAATTCACGGAGCTTGATACGACCCAGACCGAATTTACGGAATGTGCCGCGCGGACGACCAGTGATGGCGCAACGGTTACGTTGACGCGTCGGGTTCGAGTTACGTGGCAGCGCCTGCAGTTTCAGGCGAGCTTCGTAGCGCTCTTCTTCCGATTTCGATTGGTCATCGACGATGGCCTTGAGAGCTTCGCGCTTAGGGGCGAATTTCGCCACCAGGTCAGCACGCTTGATCTCACGATTAATCAGTGACAGTTTGGCCATGATCAGTTCCTGAAAGGGAATTTAAAGGCGGCGAGCAAAGCTTTGGCTTCGTCATCGGTCTTAGCGGTTGTCGTGATGCTGATATTCATACCGCGCAACGCGTCAATCTTGTCGTATTCGATTTCAGGGAAAATGATCTGTTCCTTGACACCGATGTTGTAGTTGCCACGACCATCAAATGCACGGCCGTTCACACCACGGAAATCGCGTACGCGCGGCAGAGCCACGGTAATGAAGCGATCCAGGAACTCGTACATGCGAGCGCCGCGCAGGGTGACCATCGTACCGATCGGGTAACCTTCACGGATTTTGAAGCCTGCGATCGCTTTGCGGGACTTGGTGGTCACTGGCTTCTGGCCGGCGATCTTGGTCAAGTCAGCAACTGCGTGCTCGAGAACTTTTTTATCCGCGATAGCCTCACCAACACCCATGTTCAGGGTGATCTTGGTCAGGCGTGGAACTTCCATTACCGACTTGTAACCAAACTTGCTGGTCAGGTCGGCAACGACTTTTTCTTTATAGAATTCTTGGAGACGTGCCATGATTTCTTAAGCCTTCACTACTTCGCCGGAGGATTTAAAGATGCGAACTTTCTTGCCGTCCACTTCTTTGAAACCCACGCGATCTGCCTTGCCAGTCGCTGCATTAAACAATGCAACGTTGGACACGTGAATTGGCATGGTCTTATCGACGATACCACCAGTTACGCCAGTCATCGGGTTTGGCTTAGTCGCTTTTTTAGCGATGTTAATGCCGTCAACCACGATATGTTCAGCATCGATACGCTGCTGTACCACACCACGTTTGCCCTTGTCTTTCCCGGTCAGAACGATGACTTCGTCGTTTTTACGAATCTTATCCATTACGACTCCTTACAGGACTTCCGGTGCCAGGGACACGATTTTCATGAACTTCTCAGTACGCAGTTCGCGTGTGACAGGTCCAAAAATACGGGTACCGATCGGTTCCAGCTTGGCGTTCAACAGAACGGCGGCATTGCCGTCGAACTTCACCAGGGAACCGTCTTGGCGGCGAACACCTTTAGCGGTGCGCACAACCACGGCGTTATAAATTTCACCTTTTTTGACACGGCCACGTGGCGCAGCAACCTTAACGGTTACCTTGATCACATCGCCAATGCCAGCATAACGGCGCTTGGAGCCGCCCAATACCTTGATGCACATTACTTCTTTGGCACCGGTATTGTCAGCCACTTCGAGCCGGCTTTCAGTTTGAATCATAGTATTCTCTTTCCCAACTTAAGCCGAAGAATCCACACAATGTAGACCCACGGTCAGTCTTGGTCCCGCCAGAGCCGCCCTGCTGGGCTTCACTGTTTGGGTGCATGACCTTCATACATCAACTGACCGCGAATGCTACTGTCTGTGGCCAGACACTTTGCGGCGTTACATGAACGAAGCCCGCAAGTATTACATACAATTTGCGGGCCTGCAAGTACTAATTAAAAGCCACCGCCGAAACGGTGGTTTTTATTTAAACGGTTGGTGCGGCTTGAACCACACGTGTCACCGTCCATGCCTTCGTTTTGGAGATCGGGCGACCTTCCTGGATCTCGACCGTGTCACCGGCCTTGACTTGGTTGGTCTCGTCATGCGCGTGATACTTGTTCGAGCGCATGATGATCTTGCCATACAAAGGATGTTTTACGTGGCGCTCGATCAGAACGGTAACGGTCTTGTCCATCTTGTCCGAAACCACTTTACCGATCAGCGTGCGCTTGAGCGACTGTTTCACTGGTTCGTTCATTTGGCTTCCTTCAGATTCATTACCGTCTTCACACGCGCGATATCGCGGCGTACCTTCTTGAGCTGCGAAGTGTTGCTCAGCTGCTGCGTAGCGATTTGCATGCGCAGGCCGAACTGTGCCTTCAACAGGTCATTCAGCTCTTTTTGCAGAGCTGGCTGGTCCTTGCCGCGGAGTTCAGATGCTTTCATATACAACTCCAATTATTGGCCGACTTGGCGGATGACAAACGTCGTCGCCAGTGGCAGTTTAGCGGCGGCAAGACGGAATGCTTCCCGTGCCAGCGCTTCATCAACGCCATCCATTTCGTACAGTACTTTGCCTGGCTGAATTTCAGCGACGTAGTACTCAGGATTACCTTTACCGTTACCCATACGGACTTCAGCCGGTTTGTTCGAAATCGGTTTGTCCGGGAAAATACGGATCCAGATACGGCCACCGCGCTTGATGTGACGCGTCATTGCACGACGCGCCGCTTCAATTTGACGCGCAGTGATACGACCGCGCGCAACTGCCTTCAGACCGAATTCGCCAAACGACACGGCGGTGCCGCGGCTGTGCGAAATACCGGTATTACGGCCTTTCTGCTCTTTACGATACTTTCTGCGTGCTGGTTGCAGCATGATTATTCTCCTGCTTTCTCAGCTGGTGCTGCTGCGGCGGCCGGTTTAGCGGCGGTACGCACACGTGCACCTGGTGCTGTGGATGGTTTCGCACCGGCACCGGCTGGACGTGGACGGCCAGCTGGCTTGCCATCGTCACGGCGTGGGCCGCGGCTTTTCTTCTCGTCAGCTGGGGTATCGATGACTGGTGCATCGCCGTTAGGCGCGCGGTCACCTTTGTATACCCACACCTTGACACCGATGATGCCGTAGGTGGTCGACGCTTCGCTGGTACCGTAGTCGATATCGGCGCGCAGGGTATGCAGAGGCACGCGGCCTTCGCGGTACCACTCTTTACGCGCGATTTCGATACCGTTCAGACGGCCGGACGACATGATCTTGATACCGAGAGCACCCAGGCGCATTGCATTTTGCATTGCACGCTTCATGGCGCGGCGGAACATGATCCGTTTTTCCAGCTGCTGAGCGATCGAATCGGCGATCAGTTGCGAGTCGATTTCTGGCTTGCGAATTTCTTCGATGTTCACGTGAACAGGTACGCCCATGATCTTGGTCAGCGCGGACTTCAGTACTTCGATGTCTTCGCCTTTTTTACCAATGACCACGCCTGGACGCGAGCTGTAGATCGTGAAGCGCGCGTTCTTGGCTGGGCGCTCGATAACGATGCGGCCAACGGAAGCGTTCTTCAGTTTCTTTTTCAGGTAAGCACGTGCTTTCAAGTCTTCGTTCAGCATGGCAGCGAAATTACCGTTGCCTGCATACCAGCGCGAAGCCCAGTTACGGGTGACCGCCAGACGGAAACCGGTTGGATGAATTTTCTGACCCATCGTGGCTCCTTAGTTACCGACAGTCACGTAAACGTGACAGGATTGTTTCGAAATACGGTCGCCACGGCCTTTTGCACGCGCGGTGAAGCGCTTCAGGACCGGGCCCTTTTCGACGTAGATCGTTTTCACGAACAATTCGTCGATGTCCGCGCCATCATTGTGTTCCGCATTGGCGATTGCCGATTCCAGAACACGCTTGATGATCGCAGCACCTTTTTTCGGGCTGAATTGCAAGATGTTGAGTGCAGCGTCAACTTTCTTGCCACGGATCAGGTCAGCAACCAGGCGGCCCTTTTGGTCCGACAGGCGCACACCTTTGAGGATAGCTTTAGTTTCCATTATTTCTTAGCCTTTTTGTCAGCTGCATGGCCCTTGAACGTACGGGTCAGTGCGAATTCGCCGAGCTTGTGACCAACCATGTTTTCGGAAACATAAACCGGCACGTGCAGCTTGCCGTTATGAACCGCGATCGTCAGGCCGATGAAGTCAGGCATGATTGTCGAACGACGCGACCAGGTTTTGATTGGCTTTTTGTCTTTGGCTGCTTGCGCGGCTTCAACTTTTTTCACCAGGTGGGCGTCACAGAACGGCCCTTTTTTCAATGAACGTGTCATGTGCTACCCCTTATTTCTTGCCGCGGCGCGAGACGATCATGGAAGTCGTACGCTTGTTGCTGCGTGTTTTCTTACCCTTGGTCTGTTGGCCCCATGGCGAAACTGGATGACGACCAGCTGCTGTTTTACCTTCACCACCACCGTGCGGGTGATCGACCGGGTTCATGACCACACCGCGAACGGTAGGACGAACACCGCGCCAGCGCATCGCACCAGCTTTACCGATTTTACGCAGACTGTGCTCGGCATTGCCGACTTCACCAACCGTTGCACGGCACTCGATGTGCACGCGACGTACTTCACCCGAGCGCAGACGCACTTGAGCGTAGGTACCTTCACGTGCCATCAGCACAACGCCAGCGCCGGCGGTACGTGCCATTTGGGCACCTTTACCTGGCAGCATTTCGACGCAATGCATCACGGTACCGACTGGGATGTTACGGATTGGCAAGCAGTTACCCGATTTGATCGGTGCTTCCGAACCGTTCATCACGCTGTCGCCAACGGCCATGCCTTTGGTTGCGATGATGTAGTGACGTTCGCCGTCGGCGTAGCACAACAGAGCGATATTCGCGGTGCGGTTTGGATCGTATTCGATACGTTCCACTTTCGCTGGAATACCATCTTTGGTGCGCTTGAAGTCGATCAAGCGGTAGTGTTGCTTATGACCACCACCGATATGACGGGTGGTGATGTGACCGTTGTTGTTACGACCAGCGGTCTTGGATTTCTTTTCAACCAGGGCAGCGAATGGACGACCTTTGTACAGGTCGGCATTCACCACCTTCACCATGCCGCGACGGCCTGGTGAGGTTGGTTTCATCTTAACGAGTGCCATTATGCAGCCTCCTCGGAGAAGTTGATTTCCTGGCCAGGCTTCAGGCACACGAAAGCACGCTTGGTATGGTTACGACGACCGTTGAACTTGCCGGTGCGCTTTTGCTTACCTTCGCGGTTTGCAGTTTGCACGGACAGAACTTCAACCTTGAACAGCAGTTCGACCGCTGCCTTGATTTCAGGCTTGGTTGCATCCGGCAGTACGCGGAATACAATTTGCTCGTTCTTTTCCGCGACCATGGTGGCCTTTTCGGAAATCACGGGCGCCAACAGCACCTTCATCAAGCGTTCTTCGCTATGTTTCAAAATCGCGCTCATGCCAGCATCTCCTCAATCTTGGCCAATGCAGCTTTGGTGACCAGGATCTTCTTGTAGAACACCAGGGACATCGGGTCTGCGTGACGTGGCTCAACGACGAGTACGTTAGGCAGGTTGCGCGATGCCAGTTCCAGGTTTTCGTTCAGAACGTCGGTGATGATCAGAACCGAATCAAAGCCCAGGCCGTTCAATTTTTGCGACAGCAGCTTGGTTTTTGGCGCGTCGATCGTCAGATCGTCGATGACGATCAGGCGCTCTTCGCGAGCCAGCTGCGACAGGATCGAGCAGATACCTGCGCGATACATCTTTTTGTTCACTTTGTGGGTGAAGTTTTCGTCAGGCGAGTTCGGGAAAATCCGACCACCGCCGCGCCACAGTGGCGACGACGACATACCAGCACGAGCGCGGCCGGTACCTTTTTGGCGCCATGGCTTTTTCGTCGTGTGGTGAACTTCTTCACGGTCTTTTTGCTTGCGGTTACCACTACGTGCATTCGCTTGATAAGCGATGACGACTTGGTGGATCAGCGCTTCATTGTAGTCACGGCCGAAAATCGTATCGGCTGCAGCAACGTTCGAGGCGGCTTGACCTTGCGCATTCAGAAGCTTGAGTTCCATCGTTTAAGCTCCCTTCTTGGCTTTGGTTTTGATGGCTGGCGAGACAACTACCTGGCCATTTTTCGCACCTGGAATCGCGCCTTTGACCAGCAACAGCTGACGGTCGGCATCGATACGGGCGATCACGAGGTTCTGGATCGTACGGTTAACGTCACCCAGATGACCGGTCATGCGCTTACCAGGGAAAACGCGACCTGGATCTTGTGCCATACCGATGGAACCTGGAACGTTGTGCGAACGCGAGTTACCGTGCGTTGCACGGCCAGAAGCGAAGTGGTAACGTTTGATAACGCCTGCATAGCCTTTACCGATGGTAACGCCTTGCACGTCGATCTTTTGACCGACTTCGAACAGGGAAGCAGCGACAACATCGCCAGCTTTCAGTTCAGCGGCTTTGGCAGCGTCGACACGGAACTCTTTCAACAGAGTACCGGCTTCAACACCAGCTTTAGCGTGATGACCAGCAACAGCTTTGGTCACGCGGGAAGCGCGACGTTGACCGAATGCGACCTGAACAGCGGAGTAACCATCTGTTTCAGGGGTTTTGATTTGCGCAACACGGTTGTTCGATACGTCCAACACGGTGACCGGGATCGAATCCCCTTCATCCGTGAAAATGCGCATCATACCAACCTTGCGACCGAGAAGGCCTAGGCTCATTTTTTCTCCATTCCCACCTGCGATTGGGCGGGGCTTGTTTAACTACAAAGTAACGTAGGACTCAAAAAAGACGAATCCATACCGAAGCCGGCTAGTATATAGCACAAAAACCCTTGACGCAACAAGTTAACACGAGGTATGTCAAAGTGTTGCAAGACGCCCCTGCGGGAGTTGTCGGCGCGCCTGAAAAACGCTGCCACAAGGCAATTTAACGGCCGCAAAGCACGGCGGCATGCGGCCTGCCGCACCGGGCGCCACCGGCGGCAAGTCAGTGGCAGCCGCAGAAACAACAAGGGCGCGTACACGGCGTACGCTCCCTTGCCCTCCTCCATCTTGCCCTCCTGCATCAGGCCTGGCGCCGGGCGGAGCGCGACTCAGCTCAGACCTTGCACTGCTCGATGCAATGCTGGTAGACCATCTCGCAAATCGGGCTCGAGGCCGAACCGGGCATGCCGCCCGAGCACGTATTGGCCCGGATGGCGCACTCCAGCGTGCAATCATTGCCAGCCATGGCATACGAGGCGCTGCAGCCGATGGCAAACAGGAATACCGCGATTTTCTTGTACATGCATGTCTCCAATTGTGTTTTTTCAGGAATCAAAGCGCACCCAGGCAAGCTGCCGGGAGCAGGTGCTTACTTCTGGCAATTGGCCAGACAATGCTCGTACAGATCCTCGCAGATGGGGCTGCCGCCGAGATGCGCGCGGCAATTGGCCACTTTCTGCCCGCACTCGCTATAGCACTGCGTGACATCGCCAGCGGCAACCGCATACGAGGCGCTCAGGCCCAGCGCAAACAGAAAAGCCATCGTCTTCTTGATCATATTTCGTCTCCGTTTATCAGATGGAAGAACAAGCAGGAAGACACGCCATCCTCGCACCGCCCCGGGCCGGCGCCACGGCGCCCGCCATTACCCAAAAAGCAATGCCAATAGAATACCGTAAACAATACCAACCAACTACCAATTATTGTGCCACCTTCGTTCCGGCCAAATAAAAAGCCAGCCAGGACACATCACCGTCACGGCTGGCTGCAAATGCGGAGGCGCATGGCGCCCGGATGGCCCCTATTCCTGCGGCGCTCCTTTGCCAATCTGATACCAGTCAACCTTGCGCGTCGCCACCATGATGGCGGCCAGGACGGCGAAAAGCAGGATGCTGCCCATTACCAGCGCATTGTTTTCCGAGTTCAGCAATCCGTACAGGGCGCCATAGAGCATTGTCAGCGCCACGCCGAAGCCGATGCCGCGCCAGGCGTTGTGCAATACATGCGCCAGGTAAAAACTGGTCAGCGCGATACAGGCGGCGCTGGCGATCAGGTAAGCGGCAAGGAAAGCGATATGCTCGGCCAGGCCCACCAGCAGCAGGAAGAAGATCACCAGCGACAGGCCCACCAGCAGATATTGCACGGGATGGATCGGCAGACTCTTCAGGATCTCGAAGATGAAGAAGGCGGCAAACGTCAGCGCCACAAACAGCAAGCCATACTTGGTGGCCCGGTCCGACTGCGAATACACATTGATCGGCTCGATGAAACCGACGCTGAAACGGTCCACCTGGCCCAGCGGTGCGCTGTCGGGCACCTTGAACTCGCCCTCGATCGTGCTCAGCTGCGTTTGCGCATTGCTGGCCAGCGACGAGATATTCCATTCGACCTGAAAGCCATCGGCATTGATCTGGCGGTGTTTCGGCGACGGCAGGAAGCGCCCGCCAAACTGCGGATGGGGCCAGTTCGACTTGATGCTGATCTGGCTGTTTTTCGCCACCGGCACGAAATGCTGGCGTTCGATGCCATCGAGGCCCAGGTCAAAGCTGAATTTCACCTGCTGCGCTTGCGCCAGCGGCATGGCGCCCAGGGGTGCATGCAGGCCGCTGCGGAAGGCAAACAGGTCGGTGCCCTGTTCGAATTCGATCTGGCGCCCGCCCCAGTCGATTTTCGGGATGTTGCGGATGCCGCGCACGTCCTCGATGGACAAGGCAACAAACGGCTCGCCCAGGGTCACGCGCGCGTCCGGCGTCTTGCGCGGCAACTGCTCAAGACTGGGCACCGTGAAGTCGCCCTTGAACGCATGCTGGCCGCTGTACACCAGCACCTGGTGGATGCCACGGTAGCGGCGGTCGGTCTCGATGGTGCCTTCCTGCAGCAAGAGGTTCGGGTACACCAGCAAGCGGCGCTGCATGACGCGGCGCTGCACCTGCGTCTGCGCCGGCACGCTGCCTTTCTGCTCCTTGTCGACGGCGATCTCGACCCGCTCGTCATATTGCTCCACATACGGGATCACGAGGATGGGACCGATGATGGTTTGTTCGCGCACCGAATCGGCGGCGATGCTGTTGACGGCTTCCTGGCGGAATTCCATCCGCTCCTTGATCGTTTCCTGAATCATCAGCAAAGGCAGGCCGATCAGCAGCATCAGGCCGAACACGATCAACGCTTTGACTAACAGAGTTTTTTGCATGGCGCATCCTTGAAGTAAGGCGGCCAGTGTAAAAAAGCTGTGTGCGCTGACGATGCAGTCCGTGTGAAGCGGGCAAATAAAGTGCGCTACACAAGCGGCAGGCACAGGCGCGCACAGGCGCCGCCCTCCGCATGATTAAGCACCTCGACCGTGCCGCCATGCAGCGAGGCCACCTCGCGCACGAAGGGCAGGCCCAGGCCCGTGCTCTTGCCGGCGCTCGGGCGCGGCAGGGAATAGAAACGCTCGAAGACGCGTTCCAGCGCATACGCGGGGATGCCTGCGCCGCGGTCGCGCACGGCAATTTCGACTTGGCTGCCCTGGCGCCGCGCCGTCAGGTCGATGCAGCTGCCCGGTGGCGCAAAGCCGGCCGCGTTGTCGAGCAAATTGCCCAGCGCCTGACGCAGCAGCAGGGCGTCGCCCGCCACGCTGGCTTCGTCGTGTTGCACCTGCAGGCGCACGCCGCGCGCCGCCAGGGTGGCGGCCGCGTCCTGCGCCACTTGCGCCAGCAGGGGCGCCAGCGCGATGCGCTCAGGGTGATCCAGCCGTTGCTGTTTTTCCACGCGCACGAGAGCCAGCAGCTTGTCGATCAGCTGCCGCTGGCGCGCATTCTGTTCCAGGATGCTGGCGAGAAACTGGCGGCGCTCGGCCGGCGGCATGTCTTCCTGCAGCAGCTCGGCCGAGGCCTGGATGGCGGCGATCGGGCTTTTCAATTCATGCGCCAGGGTGTGCATCAGCTGCTCCACGTATTCCTTGCCTTCCAGGCGCGTGCGCATCGCCTCGAGCGCCCGCCCCAGGGTGCCGATCTCATTCTGACCCAGCGCCGGCAGCGCCACCTTGCGCCCCGCTTCCACGTCGCCGATATAGTGCATCAGCTTGCCCAGCGCATGGTGCAGCCACCAGGCAAATGCCAGGCCGATCAGCAGCGACAGCAGCAACAGGATGGCGCCGCGCTGCAATATCTTGCGCTGGCTACGCTCGACAAACGCTTGCACGCTGGCGTTCGGCTTGGCCACCGTCAGCACGCCGATCACCTCATTGCCGTCGCGAATCGGTGCGGCCACGTGCATCACGGTCGACATCTCGTCGTCGGGCCGGCTGCGCGTGCTGCGCGCGCCATACTTGCCCTGCAAGGTCAGGTACACGTCATTCCAGCGCGAATAATCGCGCCCCACGTCGCGCCCGCTGGAATCGAACAGCACGATGCCGTGCCGGTCCGTAATAGTGATGCGGTAATCGAGGGTGCGCTTGCGCACGCCATTGATATTCACGTCCACGCCATGGCGCGCGTAACCCTGCATGCGCTCGGCCACGGGCGACTGCGCCAGCGTGCCCGCCTTCAGGTCGGGCGCCACCAGGCTGGCCAGCAGTTGCGAAGTGTCGACCAGGGTGTCTTCCAGGGTCGAGCGCACGCCGGGCTTGACCTGTTCCATGAAGACATTCAGCAGGAACCACGCGGCCAGCCCGACGATCAGGAAGTAGCCGAGCAGGATGCGCAGGCCGATCTTCATGCGCCGGCCAGGCTGTAGCCGAGGCCACGGTGGGTCTGGATGGAATCGACCTGCGCATCGACGGCGCGCAGCTTGGCACGCAGCGATTTGACGTGCGCGTCGACGGTGCGCTCAAGCGTATCGGGCGCCCCGCTCCACACGCGCTCCATCAGCTGCGCGCGCGACAGCACGTGGCCCGGATGCTCGAGCAGGGTTTTCAGCAACAGGTATTCATAGCGGGTCAGGTCCAGCGGCTGGCCGTGAAAGAGCACTTTCGCCTCCAGCGCGCGCAGCTCGAAGCGCGCCGGCGCGGCCGCGGCGGCAGGCGCGGCTATCGTCATGCCAGTCTCGCGGGGAGCTTGCGCAACACCGGCGCGGCGCAGGATGACGCGGATGCGCGCCACCAGTTCGCGCGGCGAAAACGGCTTCGTGACGTAATCGTCGGCGCCGATTTCCAGGCCGACGATGCGGTCGATCTCGTCGCTGCGGGCCGTCAGGAAGATCACCGGCACCTCGGAAAACTGGCGCAGCCGGCGGCACACTTCCAGCCCGCTCATGTCGGGCAAGCCCACGTCGAGCACCACGAGAACGGGCATCTGCGCGGCTTCGCCGGGCGTTGGGCGCAACGCGGCCAGGGCGTGCTCGCCCAGCATCACATGGCGCGGCATAAAGCCGTCCGTGCGCAAGGCATAGGCGATGCTGTCGGCAATCGCCTGTTCATCTTCCACGATCAGGACAGTCTTGGACATGGCGGCGGCACGCATTAATGGACAAGCCCGGAGTATCCCCGAAGCACGCGAGCGGCGTCAATCGCGTGCGCTGGCAAAAAGCCGCCCATCCCAAAAAACTTATAGTATATTTATTACGGCATGACTCCACCGATACACCGTGTTTGACACCCGTCCGAGGAGACTATGAAGACCCATACCATCAGCCTGCTATGCGCCGTCAGCCTGCTGGCCGCCTGCGCGGCGCCAGCGACGCTCACCACCTCCAATGAACAGCACGACGCCTGCAACGCGGCCGAACTCAAAGGCCAGTTTGGCGAAGCGGAACTGGCTTGCGTACAGGCGCTGCGCAGCGCCGAGCAAGCCGGGGCCAGCGCGGACGTCCTCTCGCAGCGCCAGTACAACCTGGGCCGCATCAAGCGTTTGCAGGGCAAGAATGCGGAAGCGGAGCAGTTGTACCGGCAAGCGCTGGCCACGGAAGAAGCGGCGCAGCCGCGCAGCGACGCGCGCGTCGGCCGCCGCATGGTGGAACTGGCGTCGGCCCTGGCAGCGCAAGGCAAATGGCAGGAAGGCACGGGCTATCTGGAACGTGTGCTGCCGCTGTTGCCGAAGCTGTCGCCCGCCTCGCGCACATATTCGGCGGAAGTGCTGCGCCAGTACGCGAAGCAGTTGCAAGGCGGTCCGCAAGCGGCACTGGGCGCGCGCTTTGAAGCCGTCGCGGCCAGCCTGCAATAAGCGACTCGCGGGGCCCGGCCTAGGGCTGGGCGACGTGGATGCTGGCCTTGATGTGCTTGAGGTGAGCCACGATGGTGAACGTCATCACCACCAGCAGCGACCAGGAGCTCCATTTGCTGACATGCACGACCGACCAGGCGCCAAGCTGGTTCGGATAGCGCCATACGCCCCAGAAGGTGCTGATGTTTTCAGCCAGCCAGATGAAGAAGCCGACCAGCACGAAACCGAGCAGCAAGGGCATGCTGCGGTCGCGGTCGAGCGGACGGAACACCACGCTGGTGCGCGCGTACAGGCCCAGCGCGCAGGCGGCCAGGTACCAGCGATAGTCGCCGATGTAGTGGTGAGTAAAGAAGTTGGCGTAAATCAGCAGCGCGATCAGCACCGCCATCCAGTATGGCGGATGGTGGCGGATCCGCATGTCGAGCAGGCGCCAGGTCTGGATGATGTAGCTGCCGACGGCCGCATACATGAAGCCGGAAAACAGGGGCACGCCGAACACCTTGGTGTAGGCGAAGTCGGGATAGCTCCACGACTGGATCGTCCCCGACACCTTGAACACCTCCAGCGCGAAGCCGACCGCATGAAACAGGCAGATGGCTTTCAATTCATCCCACGTTTCCAGCCCGCTCCAGAGCATCGCGCCCTGGATCGCCAGCGCCACCAGCAGCAGCACGTCATAGCGCGGCAGGCCGAACAGGCCAGCGCGCGGCACCAGGAACACGGCAGCGAAAAACAGCCCCACGAACAGGCACGACCTCGCCTCCTTGATGCCGAAATACAAAAATTCGGTCAAGAAACGCGGCCAGCCGCGCAGGCGCTCACGGGGAGCTGCATTTAACAGGTGGGTATCGAGGGCATTAAGCATGCGGCAACTTTATCGTCCAGCCGCGGCACTGTAAAGCGATTTTGCAGAGATGCGCTGGCACCAATAGCAATGGGGCCGGGCGCACTCACGATCGTGAGCAGGCCCGGCCCCATCATCAGGCAGCGGGACACCCCGCCGGCCTGTTTAAAAACGATTATTGCAGTTTGATTTCGACATCAACACCAGCTGGCAGGTCCAGCTTCATCAGCGCGTCAACGGTTTTGTCCGTTGGGTCAACGATGTCCATCAGGCGTTGGTGCGTACGGATCTCGAACTGATCGCGCGAAGTTTTGTTGACGTGCGGGGAACGCAGCACGTCGAAACGCTGAATACGGGTAGGCAGTGGTACTGGGCCTTTGACGACAGCGCCGGTGCGCTTCGCGGTTTCAACGATTTCCAGAGCGGACTGGTCGATCAGTTTGTAATCGAAAGCCTTCAGGCGGATACGGATTTTTTGGTTTGGTGCCGACATGATATTTCCTTAAAAGAACGAACCGCGCGGTCTGCACGGCAATGAGGTCATACGGGAATTTCTGACACAACAACCGTCAGGGTCGACATGATAGCACCAAAATGCTTGCCAACCCCGGCAGTTGAATAAAAAGAAGGGCGCCGGGCGACGACGCGTCTTCTTTTATGCAGGCTTAAGAATTAAGCCAGGATTTTTGCAACAACACCAGCGCCGACGGTACGGCCGCCTTCGCGGATAGCGAAGCGCAGACCTTCTTCCATCGCGATCGGGTTGATCAGCTTGACGGTGATCGACACGTTATCGCCTGGCATGACCATTTCTTTGTCTGCTGGCAACTCGATCGAACCGGTTACGTCCGTCGTGCGGAAGTAGAACTGTGGACGATAGTTGTTGAAGAATGGCGTATGACGGCCGCCTTCGTCTTTCGACAGAACATAGATCTCGCCGGTGAAGTGTGCATGCGGCTTGATCGAGCCTGGCTTGGCCAGAACTTGACCACGTTGCACGTCTTCACGCTTGGTGCCGCGCAGCAGCAGACCAACGTTGTCGCCTGCTTGACCTTGGTCCAGCAGTTTGCGGAACATTTCCACGCCGGTGCAAGTCGTTTTGACGGTATCGATAATACCAACGATTTCGATCTCTTCGCCGACTTTAACAATGCCGCGCTCGATACGACCGGTCACAACGGTACCGCGACCCGAGATCGAGAACACGTCTTCCACTGGCATCAGGAAAGCACCGTCAACAGCGCGCTCTGGCGTTGGGATGTACGAATCGAGGGCATCGGCCAGACGCAGAACCGCGTCAACGCCCATTTCGCCTTCTTTGCCTTCCAGCGCCATACGGGCCGAACCTTTGATGATAGGCACGTCGTCGCCAGGGAACTCATACTTCGACAACAGCTCGCGCACTTCCATTTCAACCAGTTCCAGCAGCTCTGCGTCGTCGACCAGGTCGCACTTGTTCAGGAACACGATGATGTATGGAACGCCAACTTGGCGGGCCAGCAGGATGTGTTCGCGGGTCTGTGGCATTGGGCCGTCAGCTGCGGAGCATACCAGGATCGCGCCGTCCATCTGGGCAGCACCGGTAATCATGTTTTTGATGTAATCGGCGTGGCCTGGGCAGTCAACGTGCGCGTAGTGACGCGATTCCGTTTCGTACTCGACGTGGGCGGTGTTAATCGTGATACCGCGCGCTTTTTCTTCTGGTGCTGCATCGATCTGGTCGTATGCTTTAGCTTCGCCGCCGAATTTCTTCGACAGAACCGTTGCGATTGCAGCGGTCAGCGTGGTTTTACCGTGGTCGACGTGGCCGATGGTGCCGACGTTGACGTGCGGCTTGGTCCGTTCGAATTTACCTTTTGCCATTTTATTCTTCCTTAGAACAATGATTTAAATGTAGGGACCGGCATTCTCGTGAAAGCCGGCCCGGAACTTCTATTACTTAGCTTTCGAGCTTACGATTGCTTCAGTCACATGCTTAGGTGCTTCAGCATAGTGCTTGAATTCCATCGTGTAAGTCGCACGACCTTGGGTCGACGAACGCAACGACGTGGCGTAACCGAACATTTCCGACAGAGGCACTTCGGCCTTGATGATCTTGCCGCCACCGCCAGCAATTTCATCCATACCTTGCACCATGCCGCGACGCGACGACAGATCGCCCATCACGGTACCGGCGTAGTCTTCCGGCGTTTCCACTTCCACGGCCATCATCGGCTCCAGGATGACTGGCGATGCTTTGCGGCAGCCATCTTTGAATGCCATCGAAGCGGCCATGCGGAATGCATTTTCGTTCGAGTCAACATCATGGTACGAACCGAAGAACAGCGTGACTTTCACGTCAACGACTGGGTAACCAGCCATCACGCCCGAAGTCAGCGTGTCGCGCACACCTTTTTCAACTGCAGGGATGTATTCGCGAGGAACGGTACCGCCCTTGATCGCGTCAACGAATTCGAAGCCCTTGCCCGGTTCTTGCGGTTCGATCTTCAGAACCACGTGACCGTATTGACCACGACCACCCGATTGCTTGACGAATTTGCCTTCCGACTCTTCGCACACTTTACGGATCGTTTCGCGGTAAGCCACTTGTGGCTTGCCGACGGTCGCTTCAACGTTGAATTCGCGCTTCATGCGGTCAACGATGATGTCCAGATGCAACTCGCCCATACCGGCGATGATGGTCTGGCCCGATTCTTCATCGGTACGCACGCGGAACGATGGATCTTCTGCAGCCAGGCGGTTCAGCGCCAGGCCCATTTTTTCCTGGTCGGCCTTGGTTTTTGGCTCGACTGCCTGCGAAATCACTGGCTCAGGGAAGACCATGCGCTCCAGAACGACGCTGGCTTTCTCGTCGCAAAGCGTATCGCCAGTGGTGGTGTCTTTCAGACCCACAACGGCGGCGATGTCGCCAGCGCGCATTTCCTTGATTTCTTCGCGTTCGTTCGCTTGCATCTGCACGATACGGCCGATACGCTCTTTCTTCTGCTTCACGGAGTTCAACACCGAGTCGCCCGAATTCAGGGTACCCGAGTAGCAACGGATGAAGCACAACTGACCGACGAACGGATCGGTTGCGATCTTGAACGCCAATGCCGAGAATTTCTCATTGTCGTCAGCGGCGCGCTCGACTGGTTGCTCGTCCTCGTCCAGACCTGGGACAGGTGGAATGTCGATTGGCGATGGCAGGTACTCGATGACCGCGTCCAACATGGCTTGTACGCCCTTGTTTTTAAAGGCGGTACCGCACAACATTGGAACGATTTCGCTGGCGATGGTACGCTGACGCAGGGCAGCCTTGATCTCTTCTTCCGAGAGGTCGCCTTCTTCCAGGTACTTGTTCATCAGGTCTTCCGACGCTTCAGCAGCGGCTTCAACCATGTTTTCGCGCCACTTGGCAGCTTCAGCGGCCAGGTGTGCAGGAATCTCGCCGTATTCAAACTTCATGCCTTGCGAAGCGTCGTCCCAGATAACCGCTTTCATCTTGACCAGATCGATAACACCGGTGAAGACGTCTTCAGCGCCGATAGGCATCTGAATAGGTACTGGGTTGGCTTTCAGACGCGAACGCATCTGATCGTAGACCTTGAAGAAGTTGGCGCCGGTACGGTCCATCTTGTTCACGAAGGCCAGACGTGGCACTTTGTACTTGTTAGCCTGACGCCATACCGTTTCCGATTGTGGCTGCACGCCGCCGACTGCACAGTAAACCATGCAGGCGCCATCCAACACGCGCATCGAACGTTCCACTTCAATGGTGAAGTCAACGTGGCCTGGGGTGTCGATGATGTTGATGTGGTGAGCTGGGAAGTTGTTAGCCATGCCTTTCCAGAAGCACGTAACAGCAGCCGAGGTAATCGTGATACCGCGCTCTTGTTCCTGTGCCATCCAGTCGGTGGTGGCAGCGCCATCATGGACTTCGCCCAGCTTGTGGTTCACGCCTGTGTAGAACAGGACGCGCTCGGTCGTGGTCGTCTTACCTGCATCGATGTGAGCGGAGATACCGATATTACGATAGCGCTCAATGGGGGTCTTGCGGGCCATAATTAATCCTAAATGAATGGACAAAACCGAGCAGCATTTTTTTGCAAAAATGAGCCCGGCCTCGAACAACAGATGCTTGACAGCCGCCTTGCGGTAGCTGGCTTTATATTAGAAGCGGAAATGCGAGAACGCTTTGTTCGCTTCAGCCATACGATGGACTTCGTCGCGTTTTTTCATCGCGCCGCCGCGGCTTTCAGCCGCTTCCATCAGCTCACCGCCGAGGCGTTGTGGCATCGATTTTTCGCTGCGCTTGTTAGCAGCTTCACGCAACCAACGCATGGACAAAGCCATACGACGGACTGGGCGAACTTCGACCGGCACCTGGTAGTTTGCACCACCGACGCGACGGGATTTCACCTCAACCAACGGCTTGGCGTTGTTGATTGCGGTAGCAAAAACTTCGAGTGGATCTTTACCCGATTTTGCTGCGATGTGCTCGAAAGCACCGTAGATGATGTTTTCTGCAACCGATTTCTTACCGGACAGCATCAGCACGTTTACAAATTTAGCGACATCAGTGTTGCCGAATTTTGGATCTGGCAAAATTTCGCGCTTGGGTACTTCACGACGACGTGGCATATCAATTCCTTTCAATCTTCAGTTGAGCGCGCGTTCTTCGCACACTCGCGGACGACCATCATAGTCTTCCACTTACTCGACCAGATGCGGTCGACTACATTCACTTAGCTAGTTGCCACTGAGCGAAACTTGGGTTTGCTGCGTACAACTTATTACTTCTTGCCAGCTTTAGCGCGCTTGGTACCGTACTTCGAACGCGATTGCTTACGGTCTTTAACGCCTTGGGTATCCAGGGCACCGCGAACCATGTGGTAACGCACACCCGGCAAATCCTTGACGCGACCGCCGCGCAACAGCACAACACTATGCTCTTGCAGGTTATGGCCTTCACCGCCAATGTACGAAATGACTTCGAAACCATTGGTCAGACGAACTTTAGCGACTTTACGCAGAGCCGAGTTAGGCTTCTTTGGAGTCGTGGTGTAAACACGTGTGCAGACGCCACGTTTTTGCGGGCTGTTTTCCAGCGCCGGCGATTTGCTCTTCACGGTCAAAGCGACGCGTGGATTGCGAATCAATTGATTGATGGTTGGCATCGTTATAAATCCAACAAAAAACTACGATTAATAACCCGGGCAAGATGCCCGGCGACTAAAACCTCGTCCCGCTTTCATCTACTGCACACCGGAGGCGCCCGCAGCCACTCGATAAGGAGCGGCCATGAAATGCCAAGCAATACGTAAACGATGAGCAGAATAAAATCGAGAACTCGCTAGTTTAGACCTTGTGTTACAGGGGGTCAATCTGTTTACCGCTTTTTGCTATAAAAAAAGGCAAAAAAGCGGCACTTTTGTAGCATTTTGACTAATCTTTGACCGCGGCGCGCAGACGCCGCCGCCTCGCGGTGCTTGATGATTTGACATTCTTTCTCTGCCACCAAGCATCTGCCGCGCACATTCTTGTATGACCGCAAGACAACAAAAGGATTGATAATAGCGGACATTTTTCGCTGCCCTCCCTTATGCGCTCCTTGCTTCGCCCTGCCACTCTGTTCCTGCTCCTGACGTATGCCTTGCTGACGGCCGTACCCTTCATCCCCGCGCTGCTGGGACGTGCGCTCGAGCATCCCTGGCAGATGCTCACGTTCGAGCTGCTGGCCTGGCTGGCCGTCTGGAGCGTGTTCAAGCGTCCCGCGTATTTCCACTGGCTGCTGGTGCCTGCCTTCCTGGCCCTGCCGACGGAAATCTACCTGTTCATCTTCTATGGCCAGGGTATTTCCACGCACCACCTGGGCATCATCTTTGAAACCAGCCCCAAGGAAGCGATGGAATTCCTCGGACAAAAAGTGTGGCTGATGGGCGCCGTCATGCTGGGCGTGATCGCCTGGTGCGCGCTGAGCTGGTATGCGGCCGCACGCACGCGCGACCTGGACTGGCGCGGCAAGACGCGCCCGGCCGCCTTCGTGCTGCTGCTCCTGCTGGGCGGCTTCTGGGCCTATGGCCATGAATTCGGTTTCGAGGCCAAGGTCCTGCACAGCGCCACCGCACCGGCCAAGGCCAGCGGGCCGGCGGCCAGCGGCAAGGCGGGCGCCTCCGGCTTCGGCGACGCCAGCTCGGCCGACGATGACACGGCCGAGGAAGACGAGGAAAGCAGCAAGCCGGAAAACGCCAGCATCGCCGGCGCCGATGAAACGGGCCTGGGCTGGCCCAGCCTGCCCCACTGGGCGCGCCTGCCCTACGCCTTCGACACCGTCAGCAATTCCTGGCCTTTCGGCCTGGCCGCGCGCGGCTTCGATTTCTACAAGGAACGCCGGTACCTGGCCGAGCTGGGACAGAAAAGCAGCAGCTTCCGTTTCGGCGCGCACCAGCAACAGCCCGATACCCACCCGGAAGTGGTGGTCATGGTGATCGGCGAATCGTCGCGCTACGACCGCTGGAGCCTGAACGGCTATGAACGCGACACCAATCCCCTGCTGAAACAGGAAAGCAACCTGGTGCCGCTGGCCGACGTCATCACGGCCGTTTCCGCCACGCGCCTGTCCGTGCCCGTCATCATCTCGCGCAAGCCGGCCACGCAAAGCCTCAAGGATGGTTTTTCAGAGAAATCCTTCCTGACCGCCTATAAGGAAGCGGGTTTCAAGACCTACTGGCTGTCGAACCAGATCTCGTTCGGCCAGTTCGACACGCCCGTGTCCGTGTTTGCCAAGGAAGCGGACGTGGTGCAATTCCTGAACCTGGGCGGCTTTACCAACAATTCAAACTTCGACCAGATCCTGTTCGACCCGTTCAAGAACGCGCTGGCCGACCCGGCGCCGAAAAAACTCATCGTGCTGCACACCCTGGGCAGTCACTGGAACTACAGCCAGCGCTATCCGAAGGCGTTCGACAAGTGGCAGCCGTCGCTGTTCGGCGTCGACAAGCCCGTCTACACGGACACGGCCATCAAGCCGCAGCTCAACAACAGCTACGACAGCTCCATCCTGTACACGGACTGGTTCCTGTCGAACGTCATCGGCATGCTAAAGGACGACGGCCAGCGCACCGCCCTGCGCAGCTCGCTTGTCTACGTGGCCGACCACGGCCAGACCCTGTACGACGGCACTTGCCGCCTGGCCTTCCATGGCCACAACACGCAATTCGAATTCCATGTGCCCGCCTTCGTCTGGTATTCGCCGCAATTCCAGCAGCACTATCCGGACAAGGTAACGCAGCTGCGGCGCCATCAGAAGGCGCGCCTGTCGACGGAAAACATGTTTCATACGCTGCTCGACCTGGGCGACATCCGCTTTGCCGGCGAACAGCCCGAATGGAGCATCGCCAGCCCCCGCTTCAAGCAGCACAAGCGCTACGTCGACAGCTATGGCTGGACCAACTACGACAACGCCATCATCCGCGGCGATTGCCGCGAAGTGATCGACAAGAGCACGCCGGAAAAGCAGGACAAGTAAGCGGCGGGCGGGCGACTGTCAGGCCGCCGCGGAATGGCGTTCGGCATCGCGCTCGGCATCGCGCAGCAAGGCCTCCGGCACGCCGCGCTTTTTCAGCGCCGCGATCAGCCGCGCCGTCGAGCCCTGCGCCAGTTGCGCCTCATCGCGGCGCAAGCCGTCGCTCAGATAGGCCTTCAACAGCGTTTGATAACCGGCAAAGCCGCGTAGTGGCGCGATCTCTTTCATGGCGTCCACCACGTCGACCGGAATGCGCAAGGTAATCGACGTCATGGGACGATCTTTCGCCAGGCGGGTTTTCAAGCGGTCAGACAGCATATGCAGTTTCCTCCTTGTGATCCGCCATACGGGCGGAAATAATGCGGATGGCGACGTCCTCGATCTCGACATGTACCACGAACAGCAGCCGCCCGGCAGCATCGAAACCGATGGCGGCATCGCGTGCCTCCTGATTGCGCGAGGCTTCCACCAGCACCAGCAGCGGGTCGCCAAATACCTGCGCAGCCTCCTCGAACCGGATACCGTGCTTGCGCTGGTTCAGCTGCGCCTTGGCAGCATCCCATACAAACGCATCAGCCCCCAGGGTGAAGTGGACGTCCATTTAAAAAGATTAGCACACGTATTGACGATGTCAATACAAACCATCGCGTGGGAGCGCACGTCCTCAAGCCATGTCCAGCACGCCGCCGCAATCGGCCGGTTGCGCCATGTGCGTGCTGAGCCAGTCGAAGACGCGCCCGGCCTTGTCCGCTATGCCGGCGTCAAATCCGCGCTGGGCCAGCAGGGCGATGCCATTCGTTGCTTGCAGCACGCCGGGCGCCAGCAACAGCGCGCCGGCATCATCGCGGCGCACGCACCATGGCGCCAGGCAGTCCTCCAGCAGCGGCCCCAGCACCAGGTTGTGCGACGAGACGATCACCAGGTGGTCTGCGGCCAGACTGTGCAGCACGGCGGCGGCCGCCGCCACCGATTCGAGGTGGTTCGTGCCGCGGAAGATTTCATCGATCAGGAACAGGGCCGGCGCGCCCTCCTCGGCCAGCGCCAGCAATTCGCGCGCGCGCCGCAATTCGGCGATATACAAACTTTCGCCGCCATCGAGCGAGTCTTCATTCTGCATGCTCGCGTACACGACCAGGTGCGGCACATCGGCGCTGTCCGCATAACAGAAACCAAAGGCCCGCGCGCAGACCAGGTTCAGGCCTATGCAACGCAGCAAGGTGCTCTTGCCGATACCGTTTTGGCCGGAGATGAAGCAGCCCTTGCCCTGCACGCCGAACGACAGCGGTGCGGCATTCTCCAGCAAGGGATGCCGCATACCCTGCAAGGCCAGCGCGCGCGGCGCCGCGGTGCCCGCCCAGCAAAACACGGGGGCCGCACGCAGCTGCCGCGCCAGCGCCAGGTCCGCTTCCAGCTGGGCCACCTGGGTAAAGGTCTCGCGCAGGAAGGGCAGCTGCCGCGCCACCAGCTGGCGCGTGCGGAAATAGCGCTTGACGTTTTTCAGCAGCAGCCAGTCGCCATATTCGACCAGCAGCGTATCGATGAAGGGCACGTAATGCAGCAACGAGCGCTCGATGGCGCGCGTCAGCCTGGCCGCCTGCGCGCTGCCGGCAGCCAATGACGAGGCTGCCGGCACATCGAGCCGCACCAGCGCGGCACGGGTTTTCAGCAGGTGGCGCAAGGTATCGAGCGTGCGTTCCCACAGCTTGGCGCTTTCGTAAAAACGCACTTGCACGGTCATCAGCGCAACACAGGCGGCCAGCACGCCAAACAGCGCCGGCCAACCTGCCAGCCAGCTGGCGGCGATGGCCAGCAACAAGGCCAGCGGCACCAGCCATAGCCAGGCACCCCACCATGGCGCCGGCGGCAGCGCCGCACCGAACAGGGTCTCGCTCACTTCCGTATCGGCCTGGCGCAAGGGACGGCAGGCTTGCTGCAGGCTGGCCGCCTGGGCCGGCTCGTCCAGCAATCGCCGGACGCGTGCAATGGAGGCCGGATCGGCCTGGCCACCGCTCAGGCGCCGGTGCAGCTCCTGCTGGCCGAAGATGCTGGTCTCGCGCGCCAGTTGCGACGCATACTGGTCGAGCAGCAGCTCGTTCCAGGTCTGGCCATCGAGCGCTGGCGCCTCGCCCGTCAGCCGTTGCAGCATCGCCACGTCGCTGCGCGCAAAAGGATAATCGAGCGCTGGCGCCAAGGCACGGGCAGGGAAAAGTTGCTGGAGGAACGGATGCATGGCGCCTGGGGAAGAGTCAAAAAAGGAGTCGCCACAGCAGATGCAGGCGATTGCCAATTTATCAAGCACAACTTGCGCGGACGGACATACTGGACAGCGCGGACACTTCGGACAGCCGGACACGAGAATTTTTCTCCATTCAAATCAATGACTTAATCTCTGGCACGGATCGTGCATTGGAAAACGCATCCTTCACGAGACATGACCATGATCCGCGATACTTCCTCCCAAGACGCCGTACTGACCGCCCCGCCGGGCCAGCGCCACAAGCAACGCGCCCTGCTGCTGGCCGGCGCCGTCATCGTCATCGGCGCCGCCATCGCTGTCGTTGCCGGCTGGCGCAACAGCGAGCATTCCGTCAACAGCAGCCGCCTGCGCATCGCCGAGGTCACGCGCGGCACCCTGATCCGCGACGCGGCCGTCACTGGCCGCGTGGTTGCCTCGATCAGCCCGACCTTGTACTCGACCACGGTGGCCACTGTGACCTTGAAAGCCAAGGCGGGCGACACGGTGAAAAAGGGCGATATCCTGGCCATGCTGGAGTCGCCGGACCTGTCCGACGCCCTCAAGCGCGAACAATCGAGCGTGCAGCAGCTGGAGGCGGAAGTGGCGCGCCAGCAGATCCTGGCCAAGAAGCAGAAACTGCTGGCGCGGCGCGAAGCCGATACGGCCGAAATCGAGCGCCTGTCCGCGCAGCGCACGCTCGAGCGCTACGAAAGCGTGGCGCAGGTGGGCATCATCGCCAAGATCGATTACCAGAAGGCCAAGGATGCCTTGAATTCGGCCGATATCCGCAGCAAGCACGCTTCGCAGGCCGCAGGCCTGGAAAGCGAAGACGTGACCCTGGCCCTGAAAACAAAAAGCAATGAACTCGAACGCCAGCGCCTGAGCCGCGACAATGCCCAGCGCAGGGTCGACGAGCTGACCGTGCGCGCGCCCGTCAACGGCTTCATCGGCACCCTGTCGGTGGCCAACCGCAGCGTGGTGCAAGCCAATACGGCCCTGATGACCCTGGTCGACCTGTCGCAGCTGGAAATCGAGCTCGAGGTGCCGGAAACGTATGTCGCCGACATCGGCCTGGGCATGCGCGCCGAGATCGAAACGGGCGTCATCAAGGCGACCGGCAAGCTGTCGGCGCTGTCGCCGGAAGTAGTGAAAAACCAGGTGCTGGCGCGCGTGCGTTTCGACGGCGAGCAGCCGGCCGGACTGCGCCAGAACCAGCGCGTGGCGGCGCGCCTGCTGATCGATGAAAAACCGAATGTGCTGATGCTGGCGCGCGGCTCCTTCGTCGAAGCCGAAGGCGGCCGTTTCGCCTACGTCGTGCGCGACGGCGTGGCGATGCGCACACCGATCAAGCTGGGCGCGACCAGCGTGTCGGCCGTGGAAATTCTCGACGGCCTGAAGCTGGGCGACAAGGTGGTCGTCGCCGGCACGGAAAACTTCGAGAACGCTGCCCGCGTCTCGCTCAACTGAAGTTCAACTGAATATCACTCTACAAGAGGCCCCTCCATGCTGCGCATGCAAAACCTGAGCAAAGTCTACCGCACCCACATGATCGAAACCCACGCCCTGCGCGGCTTCGACATCCATGTGCGACAAGGTGAATTCGTCACCGTCACGGGGCCGTCCGGCTCGGGCAAGACAAGCTTCCTGAACATCGCCGGCCTGCTCGAGGAATTCACGGACGGCGAATACATCCTCGACGGCGTCAACGTCCGGGGCATGGACGACAATGCCCGCTCGCGCCTGCGCAATGAAAAGCTGGGCTTCATCTTCCAGGGTTTTAACTTGATTCCCGACCTGTCGCTGTTCGACAACGTCGACGTGCCGCTGCGCTACCGGGGCTTCAACCGCGCCGAACGCAAGGAGCGCATCGAAGAAGCGCTGGCCAAGGTGGGACTGGCGTCGCGCATGAAGCATTATCCAGCCGAATTGTCGGGCGGCCAGCAGCAGCGCGTGGCGATCGCGCGCGCGCTGGCCGGCTCGCCCAAGCTGCTGCTGGCCGATGAACCGACGGGCAACCTCGATACGCAGATGGCGCGCGGCGTGATGGAACTGCTGGAAGACATCAACGCGCAAGGCACCACCATCCTGATGGTCACGCACGATCCGGAACTGGCGCTGCGCAGCCAGCGCAATGTGCACATCATCGACGGCCAGGTGTCGGACCTGGTGCAGCACCGCGCCACGCTGTCGGCCAGGCCGCAGCACCCCGTGACAGCGTAAGGAGAAACCATGTTCCGCTACTATTTCACCTTGGGCCTGCGCAGCCTGCGCCGCAACCGCGCCCTGACGGCACTGATGGTGCTGACCCTGGCCGTTGGCGTGGCCGCCAGCGTGTCCACCGTCACCATCCTGCACGCCATGTCGGGCGATCCGCTGCCGCACAAGAGCGACCGCATGTTCGTGCCGATGATCGACATCCTGCCCGTCAAAGGCTACGTGCCAGGCGAAGAGCCCGGTTTCTCGCAAGCCCAGATGAGCTATATCGATGCGCGCAATTTCATGGCCAGCAAGGTGGGCGTGCGCCGTACCGTCATGTACGGCGTGGCCGGTCCGGTCGAACCGGCGCGCAAGGATATCGGTTCCTTCCAGGCCCAGGGCTTGGCGCCCACGCGTGATTTTTTCAGCATGTTCGACGCCCCCTTCCGGTACGGCCAGCCGTGGAGCGAAGCCGATGACGCCAGCGGTGCCGACGTGATCGTCCTGAGCCGCGCGCTGGCTGAAAAACTGGTGGGCACGAACAACCCGGTCGGCCAGCGCGTGACAGTGCTGGGCCGGCCCTACATGGTGACGGGCGTTTTGGCGACCTGGGACGTGGTGCCACGCCCGCACCGCATCATCGGCAGCAAGGGTGCTTTCGGCGCGGAAGACGAATTCTTCATTCCGTTTGCCAGCGCGATTCGCCACGAGACGGAACACGACGGCGGCATGAGCTGCAACGGCGACAATAGCGCACCCGGCTTCCAGGGCCGGCTCGCTTCGGGCTGCACCTGGCTGCAGTTCTGGTTCGAGATGGCCAGCAGCGGCGAGCGTGGCCAGTTGCAGCAGTATCTGGATGCCTATGCGGGCGAGCAGCGCAAGCTGGGACGCATGAAGCGCAACGCGCCGAACCGGCTGTACGACCTGAACGAATGGATGGGCTATTTGCATGTGGTCGACAACGACAACAAGCTGGCGGCCTGGCTGGCCTTCGGCTTTCTGCTGCTATGCCTGGTCAACACCATCGGCCTGCTGCTGGCGAAGTTTTCCGTGCGCGCCAGCGAGGTCGGCATCCGCCGCGCGCTGGGCGCCACGCGGCGCGACATCTTCCGCCAGTTCCTGATCGAAAGCGGCGTGATCGGCCTGGCCGGCGGGGTGATCGGCCTGCTGCTGGCGTTTGGCGCGCTGGCCGTGGTCAGCCAGCAGTCGAAGGAACTGGGCACCGTGGCGCACATGGATGTGCCGATGCTGTTGCTGACGTTTGCCATGTCGGTGCTGGCGGCCCTGCTGGCCGGCCTGCTGCCCACCTGGCGCGCCTGCCAGGTGACGCCGGCGATCCAGCTCAAATCCCAATGAACATCCTTTACCCAACATGAGGTCCAGCATGGAAATCCGTCCCATCCTGTCGGCGCTGATGCGCAGCAAAACCGGCGCCATCCTGGTGGCCGTGCAGATCGCGATCAGCCTGGCCATCCTGGCCAATGCCCTGCACATCGTCAACCTGCGCCAGGCCGTGGCCGCGCGGCCCACCGGCGTGGCCGCTGAAAACGACATTTTTTATGTCCATATCCAGAACATGAACCGCGGCAACCACCAGCGCCAGCTGTCCGAGCAGAAGCGCCAGGCGGCTCTGCTGCGCGCCTTGCCGGGCGTGCTGTCGGTGGCGCAAACGTCGCAGGCTGTGCTGTCGCGCTCAGGCCACTCCACCAGCGTGTCGGCCAAGCGCAGCCAGGTCACGCCCAGCGCCAACATCTCGACCTACGTCACCCCCGATGCCCTGGTCAAGACCTATGGCTTGAAGCTGGTGGAAGGACGCGACTTCCTGCCTGAGGAGGTACCCGAGATCGATGAAGATGTCGACGACCGCTCCCCCACGGTGGCCATCGTGACGCTGGCCGCGGCGCAAAAAATCTGGCCCGGCGAAACCAGCTTTGTCGGCAAGACGCTGTACCAGGGCAACGGCGCAGATGATCCCGAACTGCGCGTGGTCGGCGTCGTCGAACGGCTGCAGACGCAGGTGGGCCAGGTCAAGGCCGAAGGTGAATACTCGATCCTGCTGCCGGCGCGCCTGACGGGCGGGCGCGATTCGCTGCTGTATGCGGTGCGCGCCGAACCGGGCCAGCGCGACCGCCTGATGAAGGAGGCCGAGCAAGCCATCCGCACTGCCACCAGCGACCGCCTGCTGGTACGCACCGATACCCTGGAAAAGCACCGCACGTCACGCTATCGGGCCGACCGCGGCCTGTCATGGATGCTGATCGCCGTGTCGACCCTGCTGCTGCTGGTGACGGCCAGCGGCATCGTCGGCATCGCCAGCCTGTGGGTGACGCAGCGCCGCAAGCAGATCGGTGTGCGGCGTGCGCTCGGTGCCCGCCGCGTCGACATCCTGCGCTATTTTTTGACGGAGAATTTCATGATCACCAGCGTGGGCGTGGTCTGTGGCGTGCTGCTGGCCCTGGGCTTGAACCAGCTGCTGGTGAGCCAGCTGGAAATGGCCCGCCTGCCACCCGTCTATCTGCTGGCCGGCGCGCTCGTGTTCTGGCTGCTGGGCGTGGGCGCCGTGTACGGCCCGGCATGGCGCGCGGCCAGCATTTCGCCGGCCACTGCCACCCGCAGTACCTGAGCCGGCACCTGAGTGATATGCTGCGCGCATGCCTACCGTACTGATTATTGACGACAATGCCGCCGTGGCCATCGCGCTCGACGTGCTGTTCTCCCTGCACGAGATCGACGCCGTGCGCGCCGCCTCGCCCGAGGAAGGCCTGCACCTGCTCGAGCGCCACGCCATCGACCTGGTGGTGCAGGACATGAACTTCACGGCCGACACCACGTCGGGCGAGGAAGGCGGCGCGCTGTTCCACGCCATCCGCGCGCGCTACCCGGACCTGCCCGTGATCCTGCTGACGGCCTGGACCCAGCTCGACGCGGCCGTCGACCTGATCAAGTCCGGTGCGGCCGATTACCTGGCCAAGCCATGGGATGACCGGCGCCTGATCGCTTCCGTGCAGAACCTGCTGGAACTGGGCCAGGCCAACCGCGCGCTGCGCCAGCGCGTGGTGGCCGAGCAGCGCCAGCGCCACGCGCTGGAACACGACTTCGACTTGCGCGGCATGGTGTGGCAAGACCCGGCCACGGAAAGAGTCGTGCACCTGGCGTGCCAGGTGGCGCGGGCCGACGTGCCCGTGCTCATTTCGGGGCCGAACGGCAGCGGCAAGGAGCGCATCGCCGCCATCGTGCAAGCCAATTCCCAGGTCGCCGGCGGCCCCTTCGTCGTGCTCAATTGCGGCGCCGTGCCGGTCGAGCTGATCGAGGCGGAACTGTTCGGCGCGGAAGCGGGCGCCTACACGGGCATCACGCGCGCGCGCGACGGCAAGTTCGACGCGGCCGACGGCGGCACCCTGTTCCTCGACGAGATCGGCAACCTGCCGCTGGCCGGGCAAATGAAACTGCTGCGCGTGCTCGAAACGGGACGCTTCGAGCGCCTCGGCTCGAACCGCGAACGGCAAGTGAAAGTGCGCGTCATCAGCGCCAGCAACGCCGACCTGCCGGCGATGATCAAGGCCGGCACGTTTCGCGAAGACCTGTTCTACCGCCTCAACGTGATCGAACTGCGCCTGCCGCCACTGGCCCAGCGCCCGCTCGACATCCTGGTGCTGGCGCGGCATTTCCTGGGCAGTGACAAAACCCTGGACGCGCAAGCGCAGGCGACCTTGCTGGCGCACGGCTGGCCGGGCAACGTGCGCGAACTGAAAAACGTCATGCAGCGCGCCAGCCTGCTGACGGCCGGCCCGGTGATCGGCGCGCAGGAAACGGGCTTGCCGCTGGCGGGGATGCCATCGCCGCGCGCGCCGCACGATGGCGCCGCGACGGAGCCGGACCGCGACAGCGTCACCGCGGCGCTCGCGCGCGCGCACGGCGTGGTGGCGCAGGCGGCGCAGGAACTGGGGCTGTCGCGCCAGGCCCTGTACCGGCGCATGGAACGCCTGGGCATCGCGCGCGGCTGATGGCCTACCGTCCCATGCGCCTCTCCCTGCTCACGCGCTGGACGGCGCTGATCGTCACCCTGCTGGTGCTGGGCATCGTCATCGCCCTGCTGCTCGCGCATTTTTTGCCGGGCCAGCCGCTGCTGGTGCTGGCCGGTACCCTGTTGTGCGTGCTGCCGGTGGCCGTCATTACCATCCGCGCCCAGCTGCAATCGATGCTGTCGCTGTTTCGCGCCTTGAGCGGCACGGTGACGAGCTACCAGGACGGCGACTTCGGCTTCAGCCTGCGCTGGCCGCAGAACGATGAACTGGCCGACCTGGTGGCGGCCCACAATGCGCTGGGCGACGTGCTGCGCAAGCAGCGCCTGGAGCTGGTGCAGCGCGAACTGCTGCTCGACACCATGGTGCAAAACACGCCGGTGGCCATGCTGCTGGTGGCCGAGGGCAGCGCCATCGTCTACGCCAACCTGGCCGCGCGCCAGCTGCTGCACCACGGCCGCCGGCTCGAAGGGCGCCACCTGGCCGATATCGTGCGCGAGGCATCACCGGCCTTGGCCGAAGCGCTGGCGCGCGCCAGCGATGGCTTGTTTACCAGCGGCGAGGGGGAACAGGAAGAGGTGTATCACCTGGCGCGGCGCAGCTTCAGCCTGAACGGACGCAAGCACGAACTGCTGCTGTTGCGCCAGCTGACCCTGGAACTGCGGCGCCAGGAAGTACAGACCTGGAAAAAAGTCATCCGCGTCATCAGCCATGAGCTCAACAACTCGCTGGCGCCGCTGGCCTCGCTGGCCCATTCCGGCGCCGAGCTGGTGCGCCGCGGCCAGACGGAACGCCTGCCGCAAATCCTCGCCACCATCGAGGAGCGCACGCGCCACCTGGAAACCTTCATCCTCGGCTATGCGCGCTTTGCCAAGCTGCCCACGCCGCGCCTGGCGCCGTGCGAGTGGCAGCCGTTCCTCGACGGCCTGGCCTCGCAGGCGGCCTTCACGCTCGACTGCGTACCCCCCGCCCAGGAGGCCGTGTTCGATGCGGCGCAAATGCAGCAGGCGCTGCTGAACCTGCTCAAGAATGCGCTGGAATCGGGCTCGCGTGAGGAGCATATCGGCCTGCACGTCAGCCAGGCGCAAGGGCAGCTGCGCATCGAAGTGCGCGACCGCGGCCCGGGCATGAGCGGCGCCGTGCTGGAAAACGCGCTGGTGCCGTTTTATTCCACCAAGCGCAGCGGCACGGGACTGGGCCTGGCCCTGGCGCGCGAAATCGCCGAAGCCCATGGCGGGCGCATCACCCTGGCCAACCGCGAGGGCGGCGGTCTGGCGGTGACCTTGATCCTTCCATTACTGACTGGAAATTAATTTCCCGTGCAACGAATTTTTGATCACATGCTCTGCAATTATTTTTCAGTATTATATTGATAATTAGAGTTTTTAATATTGCAACATCGCGAGCGCCATGCCCGTGTGTTAGAAATAAGCTATTTAAGTTTGCATAATGATATAAAAATAGCTCATTGACAATGAAATGTCCTGGCGATAATTTATCTGAGCGGCACGGTTTTTTTGAAACATCAATCGTTTTTTCGCGGGGATAAAAATGAAACTGAAATCACTCATCGCAGTAGCACTCTTGAGCGCGGCTTCCATCGGCGTAGCCCAGGCAACAGCGTACAACGTGGACCTGAGCAACACTACCGGCGACCTGTGGACGGGCGGCTTCAACGCCACGCCCAATCCGCTCGGTGAATTTACCGATACCTTCACCTTCACTCCCGACGCGACTTTCGGCTCGACCGCGCAAGCCTTCCTGGCCAACTTGTCGGTCACGGGCAGCGATGCGGCCTCCATCAACTTCAGCGGCGCCAACCTGAACGGCATCGCCCTGACGGGCTTTGGCGGACCCACCGTCTTCGGCTATGCCCAGGGCGAGGTGCTGGCGCAAACCAGCCTGCTGTTCAACGGTCCAATGATCCTCACCGTCATGGGCAACAGCAATGGCGGCAGCTATGGCGGCACCTTCAACCTGAACCTTGCCCCGGTCCCCGAACCGGAAACGTATGGCATGCTGCTGGCCGGCCTGGGCGTACTGGGCTTCCTGGCACGGCGCCGCAAGCAATCTTGAGCTCCCTACCCGAAAGACGCTACGGCGTCTTTTTTTCGGCCGGCTGCTAAACTGGCGCCATGACGACCGACTTTACCTCCACCAGCCATACCGCTTTCAGCCACCCCGGCCACCCGCCGGCCACCACCACCGAACATCGCGGCATTCGCTACCTGCACCTGGGGACCAAATGGGTGCAGGGCGCCATGCGCCTGGACAAACCCGACGCCATCGAGCTCGAATACGTGCAGATGATGATGATGTGGATGCTGTTCAAGACGCAGCCCAGACGCATCGTGCAGCTGGGCCTGGGCAGCGCCGCGCTGACCAAGTTCAGCTACCGCCGCTTCCCCGACGCCACGGTCACGGCCATCGAACTCAATCCGAACGTGATCGCCATCTGCGGCGCCCAGTTCGCGCTGCCGCCAAACGACGCACGCCTCGACGTGCGTGAAATGAATGCGCTCGACTTCGTGCTCGATCCGGCCAACCACGGCACGGTCGACGCGCTGCAAGTGGACCTGTACGACGAGGACGCGCGCGGGCCCGTGCTCGACACGCCCGAGTTCTACCAGGCCTGCTTCGACTGCCTGACGGACGACGGCATCATGTGCACGAATGTCTTCGGCGACTTCCCCAACTATGACAAGAATTTGCAGGCGATGGAGCTGGTCTTCGACGCCGTCGTCTGGGTGCCGGAAGTGGAAGATGAAAACATCGTCGTTCTCGCTTTCAAAAAATCGCCATCGCTCGACTTCAGTGAGCTATACGAACGCGCCGCCACCATCAAGAAGCAGTTCAACCTGCCCGCCAAGAACTGGGTCAACGGCTTGAAGCAGTGGATGCAGGATCAGCAATAACATAGCTGCATCACGCCGGCAGCAGCGCGCCCAGCCGACGCGCCAGGCCATCCATGTGTTCGGCCGGCACCTGCGCATAACCGAGCAGGAAACCGTTCCAGCCCGCACCTTCACCCATCCTGTCGCCCGTGCCATGCGCGGACAACGCCAGCGCCACGATGCCGTCCTGCGCGGCGCTGCGGCTCAGCGCCAGGTCATCCCATGCGCGATCGTGAAAACGCAGCGCCAGGTGCATGCCGGCCGTGCCGCCATGGATGGCCGCGCCGCCACACGCATGGCGCTGCAGGGCTTCGCTCAAGGCATCGCGGCGCTGGCGATACAGGCGGCGCATGCGGCGCACGTGGCGCGCAAACAGGCCGCTGCGCAGGAACTCGGCCAGCGCCAGCTGTTCGGCCACGCGTCCGCGCGCGGCGCCCTGCGCCTGCATCTGCGCGAAGGCCACGGCCAGAGCGGCCGGCACGACGATAAAGGCGATGCGCAAGGCGGGAAACATGGTCTTGCTGAAGGTACCCAGGTACACGACGGGGGCGTCTGCCACCAGTCCCTGCATGGCGGCCAGAGGCGGGCCACCATGGCGAAACTCGCTGTCGTAATCATCTTCGATGATCAGGGCGCCGGCGGCGCGGGCGCGTTCGAGCAGCGCCATGCGGCGCGCGGGACTGAGCACGCTGCCCGTCGGATACTGGTGCGACGGCGTCGTGTAGATCAGGCGCGGCGGCGTCTCGCGCCAGTCGTCATCGGTCGGCGCGATGCCATCCATGTCGACGGCGATACCGGTCACCTGCAAGCCGGCGCCACGGCCCGCCGCCAGCGCGCCGCCATAGCCGGGATGCTCGATCCACAAGGTATCGCCCTGGTCGGCAAAGGCGCGCAGGCAGACATCGAGGCTGCTCTGCGTGCCGTCCGTGATGAACACCTGGCCCGCATCGCAGACGACGCCGCGCGCGGCGCGCAAATGCTCGGCGATGGCCATGCGCAGTTGCGGCTCGCCGGCAGGGTCGCCGTAATTGAGCTGGCGCGGCGTCAGCGCGCGCCACGCGCGGTCCAGCATGCGGCGCCACTGCGCCAGCGGGAATTCGTCGAGCGCCGGCACGCCGGGCGCGAACGCCCCCATGGCGTCGGCGGGAAACACCAGCGCCGCATTCACATCCTGTCCCGCCACGCCGCGCAAATGCCGTGCCCGGCGCGATAATCCATCATGACCACCGCTCACTGACGATGCCACCGGCACCCCGGCGCTGCCAGCGACGACGGTGCCGCGCCGGTCCGGCAAGACAAACCCTTCGCTGGCCAATTGCTCGTAGGCGTACAGCACGGTATTGCGCGCCAGCCCCAGTTCGGCGGCCAGCACGCGCGTGGCGGCCAGGCGCGTGCCGGGCGCCAGCTGACCGCTGCGGATCGCCGCGCGCAGGCATTCATGCAGCAGGCGCTGGCGCGGCCAGCCCCGCTCTCGGTGCGTGCACTCGAACGCGTTCAGCAGCAAAGCATAATCCATGCGACATCCTTGATTGTGGCTCTAAATTATTTCTCACCTCTGGATCTTTTTTCAGGGCCAGATGCCGATTATAGTGCGGCCTTCCTCTTCAACCAACGGGACTTCCGCCATGACCACTACCGCCCTGCCCCCCAGCCCCCGTACCCGCGTGCGCCGCGTCGCCGAACTGGCCAGCTACGAGCAAGCCACCTTGCACGCCATTCTCGACGCCGCCTACCTGTGCCATATCGCCTTCCACGACGAGCACGGAAACCATTGCATCCCGACCGCCTGCTGGCGCATCGGCGGCCACCTGTACATCCATGGCTCGAACGGCAGCCGTATGCTCAAGCTCCTGCAAGACAGCGACGTGTGCGTGACGGTGACCCATCTCGACGGCCTGGTGCTGGCGCGCTCCGCCTTCAACCACACGATGAACTACCGCTCGGCGATGGTGTACGGGCAGTTTGAAAAAGTCAGCGACATCGGCCAGCAGCATGCGGCCATGGATGCGCTGATGGAAAAGCTGGTGCCGGGCCGCCTGGCGCAGGTGCGCGGCGGCAGCGCCAAGGAATACGCGGCCACCACCGTGCTGCGCATCGCGCTCGACGAATACGCCGTCAAGCAGCGCAAGGGCGGCCCGCTCGACGACGCGGACGACATGGCGCATGCCGTCTGGACGGGCGAGCTGCCCTTTACGCACGGCCGTGGCGCGGCCATCGCCGAGGCGCTCAACACCAGCGACATGCCCGCGTATGCCGCCGCATGGGGGATGGAATCCGCTTGACCGGCCAGCGTGCTTGACCGATGATCGGCGTTGATGGCGATCGCCACCAATTGACCAACCGATCCAATCACGCATGGAGCATATGATGATGAAGCGAGTATCCCTGGCCGCGGCCATGACGGTCATGCTGGCCTGTGGCGGCAGCGGCGCGGCACTGGCCGCCGATGCGGGCGACACGGCCCTGAAGGCGGCCATCGCCGGCAGTGCGCGCACGCCGGCCAACGCGCTGCGCGACAGCGCACGCCACCCGTATGAAACGCTGACGTTCTTCGGCATCAAGCCGACGATGACGGTGGTGGAACTGGCGCCTGGCGGCGGCTGGTACACGGAAATCCTGGCGCCCTACCTGCGCGACCACGGCAAGCTGATCGCCGCCGGCAACGATCCGCAATCGGCCAGCGAAGGCGCCCGCCGTGGCGCGGCGCGCTTCCAGCAAAAACTCGACGCCAATCCAGCCGCCTTCGGCAAGGTGGAACTCGGTGCCTTCGCGCCACCGACCACCTACCGCATCGCGCCCAAGGGCACGGCCGACATGGTGCTCACCTTCCGCAATATCCACAACTGGATACCGATCGGCGAGGCGGGCATGCAGACCCTGTTCAAGGAAGTGTATGACAGCCTGAAACCGGGCGGCGTGTTCGGCGTCGTCGAGCACCGCCTGCCGGTGAGCCAGGCGCAGGACGCCACGGCCAGCAGCGGCTACATGCACGAAGCGTATGTGATCAAGCTGGCCGAAGGCGCAGGCTTCAAACTGGCGGCCAAGTCGGACATCAACTCCAATCCGAAAGACAAGGCGGACCACCAGGGCGGCGTCTGGGCGCTGCCACCGACCTACGCCAACAAGGATGTCGATCGGGCCAAATACACGGCCATCGGCGAGAGCGACCGCATGACCCTGAAGTTCGTCAAGCCATAGCGACTGACAGGCGGTGCGCCTGCCTGGCGCGCCGCCAACTGAGGTGATGCCTACACGTGGATGCCATACACGCCGCACAGGCGTTTCACCAGAGCACAATCGTTTTCATTGCCGTTGGCGAGACAGGAGTCGCGGGCTTCTTCACACGCTTCACGCGAAGGCAAGGCATAGGCGCTGGAACTGATGGCGCCGGCAAAACCGACGGCTGCGCAAAAGACAAATACGGCTTTTTTCACATTGATCATTTTTATCCCATTCCCAAGAGTTGAGTCGTTATATAAAACCACTGGAAGACAAAGACGTCAGCCACCAGAAACCGCCTGTCAACAGACGAATTTCATGGCGCATGGAAATAGTACCACCTTAAAAAGTTAGTAAATACGCAAACAAGAAAACAAGATAACGTTTCTTTTTTATCCCATTTCATGAAATAAAAACCGGCTCGCCGCCCTCCTGCCGCGCATTTGCATGGAAACAGGCGAAAAAAACCGCAGACCAGGCTGCGGTTTTGGTATCGACCTTTTATTTCTTCGCGTCCTTCGGCTTCACCGGCACCAGGCTCAGGTCCTGGAAGTCGTAGCTGAAATCCGTCTCGGCCGACACGGGCGCCATTTTTACCCGGTCGATGCTGCCATCGGGATTGAGCGAGAACGTCACGTAGGCATCGGCGTTGAAATTGCGCTCTTTCCAGCGCACGATGAAGGTGTCGTGCTGCCAGTGTTCCAGCTCGCCCGTCAGATCCGGCGTGCGCGTGAAGCTGAGGATATGCTTTTTCCCCTCGGGCTTGATGACGACCTTGCCGTACCAAGCGTCTTCATACTCGCCGTCGTACGCCGCCAGCGGCAACGACGGCTGCGATTTCGCCGCGCGCGCGCTCGACGCCTTGCCCTGCTTTTTCACTTCTTCCGCATGCTGCTCCTGCTCTACCTTGGCCACCAGTGCCAGCCAGTCCGACGGCGCCGCCTGCAGGTAATGGTCGAGGATGCGCCATTGCAGCGCCGTCATCGAACCGCCATTTTCCGCATTGGTCAGAATGGCCACGCCCAGTTTCGCTTCCGGCACCATCACCACGCGCGAATAAAAGCCCTGCAGCGCGCCGCCGTGCATGGCCACTTTCATGCCCTTGTAGTCGCGCAGCTGGAAGCCCAGGCCATACGCGCTGAAGTTCGGTTTCGTCGCGGCCAGCGCCGGCTTCGGTTCGGAAATCTTGATCGGCGTTTGCGCCGTCCACATTTCGCGGCCCTGCTTTTCGCTGAACAGGCGCGCGTCCTTGCCATCCTTGTCCTTCACGCCGGCGATCTTGCCGCCGTCGAGCAGCACCATCATCCACTTGGCGATATCTTCCGCATTCGTGTTGATGCCGACGGCGCCCACGGCGTTCGGCACGGGCATCGATTTGACGGCAGCGATCTTGCCGTCGATCTTGCTGTGCGCACTGGCGACGTCGGGCTTGCCCGCATTTTCAGCCAGGCTGGTGGTGGTGCCCGTCATGCCCAGCGGCGCCAGGATGCGCTCATGCATGGCCTCGCCCCAGCTTTTCCCCGCCTTGTCGGCGATGATCTTGCCGGCCACGATATACAGCAGGTTATCGTAGGCATAGCTGTTGCGAAAACTCGTGGCCGGACGGATGTAGCGCAGCTTCTCGATGATCTCGTCGGTGCTGAAGGTGGTGGTTGGCCACCACAGCAAGTCGCCCGCGCCCAGGCCCAGGCCGCTGCGGTGCGTCAGCAGGTCGCGGATGGTCATGGCGCCCGTCACGTAGGAATCGTGCATCTGGAAGCCAGGCAAGTGCTTGGTGACGGGATCGTCCCAGGCCAGCTTGCCATCGTCGACCAGCATGGCCAGCGCGGCGGCCGTGAAGCCTTTCGAGTTCGATGCCACTTCAAACAGGGTCTGCGCGTCGACGGCGGCCGGTTCGCCGAGTTTACGCACGCCAAAGCCTTTGGCGGCGACGACCTTGCCATCCTTGACGATGGCGATCGCCATGCCGGGCACGTCGAACACTTTCAGGGCGGTGGCGACGTCGCGCTCAAGATCGAAGGCAGGCGCGGATGCGGGTGCGGCGGCAACGACGGGGGCCGCGTCAACAGCCAGCGCCGGCACGGCGATGCTGGAAAACGCCAGCACGATGGCGGCGGCAAGACGGTTCATGGTATGCATGGTCAGGATGTCCAAAGAAGGTTCAATGCGCTTGCGCGGCCATCAATTTATCGACGCTTTCCTGCGTCACCGGGTGGTAGCGTTCACGCGCCTTCGCATACACGTCCTTGGCCCAGGCATGGCCCTGCGGCGTCTTCATCAAGGCGCTGTAGAGGGGCACGACGAACTTCTGGCGGCCCACGCTCATCAGGAATGCCTGCAAGGGCTGGTGCACGTCGTAACCGGCGTTCACGGCGGCCAGGTAGAAGCGGTACGCCACTTCATTATTGCCGCTCTTGCCCACGCCGTAGACCTGGTCCAGCTCACGCAATTGCGCCGCGCTGGCCTTGTTGTTGATGTCGTTCAGGAAGTGCATCGATTCGATAGCGATCCACTTGTCCATGCCCAGGTCTTTCGTCGGCAATGTGCCTTTCAACCAGGCGTCGCGGTGCTGGTCGAGCAGCTCCAGGCGCGGCGAGACGACGCGCTGCGCGCTGGCCGGCACGCCCGTGCCATACAGCCACTCATCGAGTTCCGCTTCCGGCATCACGTCCGGATGCTGCGCCAGCAGGTTCTTGCGCAGGTAAGCGATGAACTGCTCCGTCGTCACGCTCTGGAACGCGTGCTGGTCGAACCAGCCGCGCAGGAAAGGGTCGAACACGGCGCGGCCGGCGCGACGCTCCATGGTGGCCAGGAACCAGGCGCCTTTCGGGTAGATGATGCCGTCGTCCGTGTACGTTTCCGCCGGATTGGCGTCCGCATCGCGCGTGATCAGCGCCGTTTTCGCCGCCGGCAATTCGCGGATCGCAGCGGCCAGTTCTTCCTGGTCGACCTGCACGCCCATCTGCGCCACTTCGCTGCCATACAGCTGCTCGACGATGCGCGTGGTGACGTAGGTGGTGAAGCCTTCGTTGAGCCACATGTGCTTCCACGAGGCATTGGTGACCAGATTGCCCGACCACGAGTGGGCCAGTTCATGCGCGATCAGGTCGACCAGGCTGCGGTCGCCCGCGATCATGGTTGGCGTGAGGAAGGTCAGGCGCGGGTTTTCCATGCCGCCGTAGGGGAACGATGGCGGCAGCACGATCATGTCGTAGCGTCCCCAGCCATACGGACCATACAGCGCTTCGGCGGCCTGTATCATCTTTTCCGTGTCGGCCAGCTCGTATTCGGCCGCCTTGATGCGCGGCGGTTCCGCATACACGGCGGAGCGGGGACCGAGTTTGCGCACTTCCAGTTCGCCTATGGCGATGGCCAGCAAATACGATGGAATCGGCTGCGGCATCCTGAATTTCCAGCCGCCCTTGCCCGTCGCCTTTTCGTCATTTTCGGCGCTCATCACGACGCGCATGCCCGCTGGCGCATCGATGCGCGCGCTATACGTAAAGCGCACGGCCGGCGTATCTTGCGACGGCACCCACGAGCGGGCATTGATGCTTTGCGACTGGCTAAACATGAAAGGCAGCTTGCCCGACATGGTTTGCTGCGGCGTGAGCCACTGCAGCGCGATGGCGTTCGGCGCCGTGTGATAGTAGACGCGTACTTTGCCCGGCTGGCCCGTGGTGGTGATGCGCAGCGCCTGGCCCTTTTCCGGGTCAGCCTTGTCCAGCTGGTACGGCGCCATCTGCCATGCGCCGCGCTTGTCCTGTACCTGCACCTTGGCGATCGACAAATCGCGCGTATCGAGCACCAGGGTGCGCGCCGCCGGATCGATCCAGTTCAAGGACAGCTCGGCATAGCCGGAGAGGGTCTTTTGCTTGAAGTCCGCTTTCAGGTCCAGCTGCAGGTCGCGCGTGCGCACCTGGTCATAGCGCGCATAGCTGAGGGGGTCGGCGTGCGCGGCCAGGGTCACCTGGCAAAGTAGCGCACAGCCCAGCGCGCGCAGGAAGGTCAAAGTTTGCATGGTCGTCTTTTGAATGATTTGCGAAAGCCCCGGTCCGTGTGCGCCGGGGCGTCGCGCAGAATAGCACTTCCGGCGCAGGCCGGCAGAAAAAAGCGCCGGACCGGCCGGCGCTGTTTCCCTATTTCGTATCTGACCGGACTTCGGGCTGGGCCTCGAGCGCCTTCAGCGGCGTATTAACATCCTTCATCAGGTTGTTCTTGTCGCGGTCCTGCTTGAACAGTTCCAGGCGCGACGGCGTAATTTTCCTCGGCCAGCTATTGTTGCTGGTATCGATGTCGGCCGTCTCCCAGTACGGGTCCTGCACCAGGCCCACCATCGGCTCGTCCGTGACGATCACCTTGCTGATCTTGTGCGGCGCGTAGCGCCACACTTCGGCCGGTACGCGCTCGATGATCTTCTTGCCGCTTTTCAGTTCGATTTCCAGGATCAAGGGCATCACCAGGCCGCCGAGATTCGAAAAGTCGACCAGGTACAAATGCTTGCCCATGTTGCGCTGTTCCAGCAGCTTGCGCTCCCACGGTTCCAGCGTTTCCTGCTCTTCCGCATAGCTGTTGCGGTCCTTGTTGGTGACCGTGAAATCATCGTGCCGGTTATAGAAATCCTTCAGCGCAGGATCGGCATCGACCTTCTTCGGCAGCGCCTTGTTGCGCTGGTCCGAGATCGAGATGGGCTGCGCGGCCTTCTGCGCCTTCTTCCACGCCTTCTCGACTTCCGGATTCTTCGTGCTCACGCCATATTCGCTGATGCCGTCGATGCTGATGTCGACCGCATCGGTGGTATAAAACCAGCCGCGCCAGAACCAGTCCAGGTCCGTGCCGGAAGCGTCTTCCATGGTGCGGAAAAAGTCGGCCGGCGTCGGGCGCTTGAACTTCCAGCGCAAGGCGTACTGCTTGAAGGCGAAGTCGAACAGTTCGCGCCCGAGGATGGTCTCGCGCAGGATGTTGAGCGCCGTGGCCGGCTTGTCGTAGGCGTTCGCCGTAAACTGCAGCAGGGACTCGGAATTGGTCATGATGGGCACCTGGTTCTGGCTGCGCATGTAGTCGACGATCTTGCGCGGCTCGCCATTCCACGACGGGAAATGCTCTTCCCACGCCTGCTCGGCCAGGTACTGCAGGAAGGAGTTGAGGCCCTCGTCCATCCACGTCCACTGGCGCTCGTCCGAGTTGACGATCATGGGGAAATAATTGTGCCCCACTTCATGGATGATCACGCCGATCAGGTCATATTTTGCCGTCTTCGAATACGTGAGCTCCCCCGTCTTCTTGTCCTTCACGGGGCGCCCGCCATTGAACGCAATCATCGGATACTCCATGCCGCCCACGGCGCCGTTGACGGAGATCGCGTTCGGATACGGATAGTCGAAACTGTATTTGTTGTACTGCTCGATCGCGTGCACGACGGCGCGCGTGCTGTACTGCTGCCACAGCGGATTGCCCTCGTTCGGGTAATACGACATGGCCATCACGCGCTTGCCGCCGCTGTCCAGGCCCTGCGCATCCCAGATGAACTTGCGGCTCGACGCCCACGCCACGTCGCGCACATTGGCCGCCTTGAAGTGCCAGGTTTTCATGCCCGCCGCGCGGCCCTTTTCCGCCGCCAGCGCTTCCTGCGGCGTGACCACCAGCAGCGGCGTGTTGCTGTTTTTCGCCCGCGCCAGGCGCTCGCGCTGCGCCGCGCTCAGCACGCTAGCAGGATTTTGCAGTTCTCCCGTGGCAGCCACCACGTGATCGCCCGGCACCGTCAGGTACAGCTCGTAGTCGCCAAACTCCAGGGTGAATTCACCGGAGCCGAGGAACTGCTTGTGCTGCCAGCCGACGGCGTCGTAGTAGGCGGCCATGCGCGGGAACCACTGCGCGATCTGGAAGATCGTGTTCTTGTCGTCTTCAAAATATTCGTAGCCGGAGCGCTCGACGAGCACCTTCTGGTCATTGATCTGATACGACCAGTCGATATTGAACGTGATGCTCTGGCCGGGCGCCAGCGCCGCCGGCAGATCGATGCGCAGCATGGTCTGGTTGACGACATGCGGCAGCGGCTTGCCGCTGGCCGCCTTCACGGCGGTGAGCTTGAAGCCGCCGTCAAATTCTCGGCCCGCATGGAGGGCGCGCAAGTCCTCGAACTTCAGCGCTTCGTCCTCGCTGCCACTGAGCCAGGCCTGGCGCGATGGGGCGCTCAATACGCGGCGCTGGTCGGCATCCTGGCGCAAGCCATTCTGGTCCAGCTGCAGCCACAGATACGCGAGGCTGTCGGGCGAGCGGTTGTGGTAGGTGATCTGTTCGCTGGCCGTGATGGCGCGGCGTTCCTCATCGAGCGTGGCGCGAATCACGTAATCGGCGCGCTGCTGCCAGTAGGCGTGGCCCGGTGCGCCGGACGCCGTGCGGTAGTTGTTCGGCGTGGGCAGCAGTTCTTCCAGCTGGCGGAACTTGTCGTCGAAGGGCGCCGCGGCGCACAGGCCGGACAAGGGAGCAAACAGGGTCAAACACAAGGCAAGCAAGCGGACAAGGACCGGCATGGCGCATTCCATCTGGGAGTCGTGGACAGAACTGCATTCTAAGTCGAGTCTGTTTTCAAATCGATCATTGTTGTCGAAGTCCCACACACCAGGGAGCACCGTGCCCCGGCAGCACTGGCGCCGGCGCAGGCATTGGCGTATGATGCGCCTCGAACATTGGGGAGTAGTCGTCCCGCGGTCACGCCGCGGGAACCTGTATCAACATGATTGGCCCGCAGGCCATGGTGCAGGTGGTTGAAAAACTTGACGAGACCATTGATCCAGGGCGGCCGCATGGGCCGGAGTCGCCCGTGGATCATTGGTTAATTCGTCCGGCCCGCGTACCTCTTGCAATCTCATGGAAGCATTCCTCATCTCCACCGGCATCGTCGGTCTCGCTGAAATCGGTGACAAAACCCAACTCCTGGCCTTTCTGCTGGCCGCCAAATTCCGCAAACCCCTGCCCATCGTGCTGGCCATTTTCGTCGCCACCATCGCCAACCACGCGTTTGCCGCCGCCGTCGGCGCCTGGATCACCAGCATGCTGGGGACGGACGTGCTGCGCTGGGTGCTCGGCGTATCGTTCCTCGCCATGGCCGCCTGGACCCTGATCCCCGACAAGCTCGATGAAGACGAAACGAAGCTGGCCAAGTACGGCGTCTTCCTGACCACCCTGATCGCCTTCTTCATGGCGGAAATGGGAGATAAAACGCAGGTGGCGACCGTGGCGCTGGCGGCGCGCTATCACGATATTTATTCTGTCGTGCTGGGTACCACTTTCGGCATGATGCTGGCCAACGTGCCGGCCGTCTACCTGGGCGACAGGATCGCCAACCGCGTCCCGCTGCGCCTCGTGCACGGCATCGCGGCGCTGGTGTTTGCCGTGCTGGGCGTGGCGACCCTGCTCGGTGCGGGTGCGGCCCTGGGATTTTGACACAAGCACAGATAATTTCTCATTTACAATATTCATGTTCATAATTACAATGTCGTGGACATGAATACTGGCGCGCCAATTCCGAACGGTCGGCGCGCTTTCTTGAGGAATCTATGCAGTTAAATGGAAAAGTGGCGGCGCTGTGCCTGGCCGCCTGCGCAAGCCAGTTCCCCGCCGCCATGGCGACACCCGTGAGCTCCCCCTCTCAGACGGCAACGCAGTCCGCACCCGAAGTGCGCACGCGCGACCTGTTGCTGCTCGGCGCCGGCCTGATCCTGCTGCTTGGCCGGCGCCGTCCCGATGACGACACCTGGCAAGACTAGACCAGCAGCAGCACCGCATACTCGCGGCCCTCGTCGCGCAGGGCGATGCTGTTGCCCTGCTGCGCCACGCCATCGAGCGACAAGCCCGCAGGCCGCCCCTGTGCCTGCTCCACCGTGATGGCATAGCTGCTGGCGCCGAAGCGGTAATGCAGCTTGAAGCTGCGCCACTCGGCCGGCATGGTCGGCGCCATGCGCAGCACGTTCGCTTCGCGCGTCAAGCCCAGCAGGGATTCGACGATCAGCCGGTACAGCCAGCCCGAGGATCCCGTGTACCAGCTCCAGCCGCCGCGTCCCACGTGCGGCGCCACGGCATACACGTCGGCCGTCACCACATACGGTTCCACCTTGTAGCGCGCCACCGCCTGCGCGTCAGCGCCATGGCGCACGGGACTGATCATGCGCAGCAATTCCCACGCCTTTTCGCCGTCGCCCATGCGGGCAAACGCCATCGCCGTCCAGATGGCCGCATGCGTGTACTGGCCGCCGTTCTCGCGCACACCGGGCACATAGCCGCGGATGTAGCCGGGATTGAGGTCGGCCTTGTCGAACGGCGGATCGAGCAACTGGATCACGCCGGAATCACGGCGCACCAGGCGCGCATCGACCTGGCGCATGGCGCCGGCGACCCGCTCCTTGTTGGCGGCGCCCGACAGCACGCCCCAGCTTTGCGAAATCGAATCGATCTGGCATTCCTCGTTGGTGTGCGATCCCAGCGGGGTGCCGTCGTCAAAATACGCGCGCCGGTACCACTCGCCATCCCACGCATGTTCCTCGACGTTGGCCGCCAGTGTCACGGCTTCGTCGCGGCAGAACTGGGCAAACGCAGCGTCGCCGCGCAGCAGGGCCACTTCGGCGAAACGCTGCAGCACTTCGTACAGGAAGAAGGCCAGCCACACGCTCTCGCCCTTGCCATGTTCGCCCACCTTGTCCATGCCGTCGTTCCAGTCGCAGGAACCGATCAGCGGCAAGCCGTGCACGCCCAGGCGCAAGCCATGGCGGATGGCGCGCACGCAGTGCTCGTACAGGTCGGCCGATTCGCCCGAGCGCACGGGCAAGTCGTAATACGAATCCTCTTCCGGCTTGACGGCCCGTCCCTCGATGAAGGGCGCCACTTCCGACAGCACGTTGACGTCGCCCGTGGCGATCACATAGCGGCAGGCGGCCAGCGGCAGCCACAGGTAATCGTCGGAGCAGTGCGTGCGCACGCCCCGGTCCGACGGCGGATGCCACCAGTGCTGCACGTCGCCCTCGACAAACTGGTGCGCCGCGCACAGCAATAAATGCTTGCGCAGCAGCTGCGGCGCCGTGTGGATCATCGCCATCGCATCTTGCAGCTGGTCGCGGAAACCGTAGGCGCCGCCCGACTGGTAATAGCCGCTGCGCGCCCACAGACGGCAGGCGATGGTCTGGTACATCAGCCAGCCATTGGCGATCACGTCGAGCGACGGGTCGGGCGTTTCGATGCGCACGGCGCCCAGAGTACTGTCCCAGTGCGCGCGCACCGCGTCGAGCGCACTGCGCGCCGCTTCCTTGCCCGCATGGCGCTGCACCATGGTGCTGGCGTCGGCATTGCGGCGCCCGCCCACGCCGAGGATGAAGACGATGTCGCGCTCCTGCCCCGGCTGCAGCTCGAACGGCACCTGGATGGCGGCGCACTGGTCCAGTCCCGTGCCCGCCTTGCCGGACAGGCGCACGCGGCGCAGCGCCGCCGGCTGCGCCAGGCTGCCATTGCGGCCGATGAATTCATTGCGGTCGCAGGTGATGGAGCGGATGCTGGCGTCGGTATTAAAAAAGCCGACGCGGCCCGAAAACTCCGTGTTGTAGTTATTGCGCGCAAACAGGGCGCCGCTGATCGTGTCGACCTCGGTGGCCACGTGCATGCCGGACTTGGCGCGCAAGTCGGCCATCACCCATTCCACGTAACCGGTGACGGACAGGCGGCGCGGCACGCCGCTGTCGTTGCGCACCTTGATCACCGAATATTTGACGGCCGCATCGAGCGCCACATAGGTGCACAATTCCGTGGCGATGCCGCCTTCGCTATGCTCAAACACGCTGTAGCCGAAGCCGTGGCGCGTCACGTAGTCGCCGCTGCCGCGCGCGGGCAAGGATGAGGGCGACCAGAACTGGCCCGTCTGCTCGTCGCGCACATAAAACGCTTCGCCGGACAGGTCGGAGACAGGGTCGTTCTGCCATGGCGTGAGGCGGAATTCATGCGCATTCTCGCTCCACGTATACGCCTGGCCGGCTTCCGACACCACCGTGCCGAATTGCGCATTGGCCAGCACGTTCGACCATGGCGCCGGCGTCTGCTTGCCTTCTGCCGTGGTGATCACGTATTCGCGCCCATCGGGCGTAAAACCGCCGAGGCCATTTTCCAGAATCAGCTCGCGCTCTGGCGCGCGGTGCGGCACGCCGCCCTGTTCGCGGGCCGGATCCTGCAGCAGCGGCGGCATGCGCAGCACGGGGCTCGGTGGACGCTTGACCTGCTCGGCCAGGGTGCCGCGCAGGTCGCTGATGATGGCGCGCGCCACCGATTGCAGCAAGATGCGGTCTTCATTGGCGATCTGCTCGGCCAGGCGCACGAAGATGCCGCCCGGGCGGTCGATCGCCTGCGCGTCGATGCCCGAGGCGATCAGGCCCATGATCTGGTCGTGCAGCAGCTGGCGGTAGCCCGACTGCTCTTCGTACCAGATCACCAGGTCGACGATCAATCCCTTCAGGCGCCAGTAGGCGTGCGCCTGCACCATCTGGCGCGCCAGTTCGATATTGGCCGCGTCGCGTATCTGCAGCAGCACGATGGGCAGGTCGCCGGAAATGGCATACGCCCACAGGCCGGACTGGCCGCGCTGGTTTTTGATCAGGATGCTGGCCTCGGCGCGCAGGGCCGCATTCGGATAGATTACGGCGTTGGCCAGGCGCGCATACAGCTGCGCGTCCGCTTCGCTGGCATTCAACTGGCGCAGCACCACCTGGCTGTGCGTCCAGGCCAGCTCGAACACACGGTCGGCCAGATGGCGGTCCTGGTATTTGTCGATCAGGTGCAGGGCCGCCTCGCGCTGCTCCACCATGCCGGTCACGCTGTCAACAGTGACGGCCTGGTCGGGTTCGAGCGTGATGACGTAACGGATGGCCACGATGGGGTCGAGCACGGAGCCGTGGCCGCCACTGAGCGGCCCACTTTCCTGCAGCGCCTGCGGCAGCTGCGCCGTGTTGCCGCGGCCGATGAAGCGCGCGCGGTCCGTCTCGAACGATACTTCGTAGCGCTCGATATCGTGCACGGTCATTACATGCAGCAGCCACGGCATCTGCTCCTCTTTCGAGCGGGGCCGGCGCGTGCATAGAATCGCCTTTTCATGCGCGAGGATTTCCGTCTGCACGAACAGCTTGCTGAACGCGGGATGGGCCGCGTCGGCCGCCGCCGGCGCCATCACCACTTCGGCAAAGCTGGTGATTTCGATGCGCCGCTGGCGGTTCGAATTATTGCTGATGCGCGTGCGGCGGATTTCAATGTCGTCCTCGGGCGAGACGACGATTTCCGTGTACAGGTCGAGGCCATGGTCGGCACGGCGGAACTCGGCCCGCCCTTCGGAGAAAATCACTTCGTACTTCTTCGGTTCGGCCAGGGTCGGCTGGTACATGGTGGACCAGACTGCACCATCGTCAAGGTCGCGCAGGTAGCAGAAATTGCCCCAGTTATCACGCGTGCTGTCTTCGCGCCAGCGCGTCACGGACAGGTCTTTCCAGCGGCTGTAGCTGCCGCCCGCATTGCTCACCATGACGTGGTAGCGGCCATTCGACAGCAGCTGCGTTTCCGGCACGGCGCTGTTGGCCTGCGTGAGGATGCGCATCGGCATGGCCTGCTCGGGCGCGCCGCTGCGCAGCACCGCCAGTTCGGCCGTGTTCGAGTAAAACGCGCCGGCCTGCGGCGTGCGTTCCTGCAGCACCAGCAAGGCCGATTGCAGCAGCGGATCGGACTCGAAACGGCGCTGCATCGGGCGGTCGTGCAGCAAATAGCTGAGGGCCAGAAAGCCCATGCCCTGGTGGTGCACCATGAAGGAGCGGATAATGGCGCTGCCCTGCCCGCGCGGCAGGCGGGCCGTGGTGAAATCGATGGCTTCAAAAAAGCCGTAGCGGCCCATGTAGCCGGCCGCCTGCATGCGCTGCAGGTTCTGGCACGACGCTTCCGGCTGCACCATCAGGCCCATCATGCTGGCATATGGCGCCACCACCAGGTCGTCGGCCAGGCCCCGTTTCAAACCCAGCCCCGGCACGCCGAAGGCGCGGTACTGATAGTTCAAACTGGCGTCGACCGTGTTGTAGCCGGACTCGGAAATCCCCCACGGCACATCGCGCTGGCGCCCGTAATCGATCTGCGCCTCGATGACGGAATGGTAGGTCTGGTCGAGCAGGGTATTCGGGTAGTTCGGCATCACCAAGAGCGGCATCAGGTACTCGAACATCGAGCCGCTCCACGACAGCAGCACGGGCTGGCCGGCCACCATGCACAGCTGGCGGCCCAGGGCGAACCAGTGCTCCTGCGGCAGCTGGCCCTGGGCGATGGCGATGAAGCTGGCCAGGCGCACTTCGGAAGCCAATAAGTCGTAGTAGCTGGGGTCCAGGCGCCGTTCGCTGACGTTGTAGCCGATGGCCAGCAGTTTTGTCGCCGGGTTGTACAGGAACGCGTATTCGATCTGCGCGAAGTCGCGTGCCTGGCCCGCCGCGTGGGCGATGTCGCGCATGTGGCGGCCCGCCTGTTCGCGGCCCTGCGCCAGCAGCACCGCCAGTTCGGGCGGCGTGCCTTCCGGCGCTTCCAGGTTGGCCAGTTCGCGCAGGGTCGGCACGCGCATCAGCGTCGCATCGACGCCCGCGTGCGCCGCCCATGGCGCCAGTTGCAGCAACTCGGCCAGCGCCGCGCGGCACTGGCGCGCCAAGGCTCCCGCCCACATGGACAGGTCGCCATCCTCGCTTTGCAAGGTCAGCGACAGCAGCGCGTCGGCCGCCCCATTCGCGGCGGCGAGATAGGCATGCCATTCGGCCAGGCTGGCGGGCGCGGCCGCTGCCTGCAGCAGGGTCATGCTGTCGCGTATGGCCTTGCCCTCGCCTTCGGCGGCGATGAATTCCTGCAGCACCTGCGCCGTCGTGCGGATGCCCTGCACGATCTGCGTGCCGATGATGGGAGTGTCGTACAGTTCCACCAGGCCCGGTTGCAAGGTCAGCAAATGGCCGGCCAGGTTGCCGCTGTCGACGGTCGAGATGTACATCGGCTGCAGGGCCTTGAGCGTTTGCGTGTCGTACCAGTTATAGAAATGGCCCTGGAAGCGTTCCAGCTCGCCCATGCTGTGCAGGGTGGCGCGGCTGCGCTCGATCAGCTGGCCCAGGGTGAGGTAGCCGAAATCGTAGGCCGTCAGGTTGGCCAGCAGCGCCAGGCCGATATTCGTCGGCGAGGTGCGGTGCGCCACCACCAAATTCGGATGCTCCTGCATGTTATCGGGCGGCAGCCAGTGGTCGTCCGGCCCGACGAAGGTATCGAAATACGCCCAGGTCTTGCGCGCCACGCCATGCAAAAAACGTCCCTGCTCGGCCGACAGGCGCGCCACGGCCCGTTCGATGGGGCGGCTGATCCACCAGGCGATGGCGGGGGCGGCCAGCCATAGCAGCAGCACCACGGCGGCGGCGGGCAAGGCCTCGGGGCGCCAGTAGAGCAAGGCGCCGAAGGTAGCCAGCGCCAGCGCGGGCGAGCACCACATGGCGCGCCAGCTGTCGGCCTGCGAACCTGACGATACATGCAGATTCGAGGCGCGCCAGTCAAGCAAATGCTTGTGCGACACGCCCAGGCGCCACAGGGTGCGGGCGATGGCGTCGAGACTGATCCAGGCTTCGTACGGCAGGAAGACGAGGGTCAGCATGGCATGCGAAAACTGCACGCCGCAGCGCCGCTCGAAGGCGGCCAGATGCTGGCGCCATAAGGTGTCGCGCGGCTTGCGCAGCAAATCGTACAGGGCCGAAAACACGGGCGGCAGGAAGATGATGGCCAGCACGGCCGCGCTCCAGAAGGCCACGTGCGGTAAAAAGCCCCACACCAGCAGCAGCGATAAAGTGGTGGCGGGCGCCACGACGCTGCGGCGCAGATTGTCGAACAGCTTCCAGCGCGACAGCATCGACAAAGGATTGCGTTCGCGCTTGCCGGCGCGGCCCGGCACCCGGCCCAGCAACCAGCCGACCAGTTGCCAGTCGCCGCGGATCCAGCGCTGGCGGCGGCTCACGTCGGCGTCGTAGCGGGCCGGATATTCCTCGTACAGCTGCGAGTCGCTCAAGAGGCCCGCGCGCAAATAACAGCCTTCCAGCAGATCGTGGCTGAGGATTTTATTGTCGGGCAGGCGCTGGCCCAGCACGCGCTCGAACATGTCGAGATCATAGATGCCCTTGCCGATGAACGAGCCTTCATAAAACACGTCCTGGTACAGGTCGGATACGGTGCGCGTGTAGGGGTCGATGCCCGGTTCGCCGCCGCACAGCAGCTCGTAGCGCGAGGCGTTCGCGCTGGGCAGCGCCACGGCCACGCGCGGCTGCAGGATGCCGTAGCCGGCCACCACGCGCGTGCCGGCCGCGTCCAGCACGGGACGGTTCAGCGGGTGCATCATGGTGGCGATGAATTCGCGCGCCGCGTCGCGCGGCAGCTGCGTATCCGTGTCGAGCGTGATCACGTATTTGATCGTGCGCAGGCCGCGCAACTCGCCTTCCACCAGCGAGAATTTGTCGCGCGCGCCGCCGCGCAAAAACGCGTGCAGGTCGGACAATTTGCCGCGCTTGCGCTCCTGCCCCATCCACGCATTTTGCTGCGAATTCCACAGGCGCGGACGGTGCAGCAGCAGGAACGGCCCCACATGGCCCAGCTCCTCGGGGTCGGCCGGGTCGCCGTTTTCCTTGAATTCGGCGCCCTCCACGCGGTATTTGTCATTCAAGCCACGGATGGTGTCCTGCGCCTGGCGCAGCAGGGCTTCATCACCGGGCATCGTTTGCGCCTCGGCGTCGACGAAGTCCGTCAGCAGGCAGAAACGCAGGTTCGGGTCGCGGTTGGCGAGATAGCGCACTTCCAGCGCCTCGCACAGGGCCGCCACATTTTCCTGGCTGTAGATCAGGGTCGGCACGACGACGATGCCGCGCGCATCGGATGGAATGCCGGTCTGGTAATCCATGCGCGGCAGTGGATGCGGCGACGTCATCAGGGTCGCCAGCCAGTTCACCACGGCGACAGACAGCTGGCTGCTGCCCAGCAGCGCCAGCGCACCCAGCGCCGCCAGGGGCCAGCCCTGCACGCCATGGCGCACGGCGCGCTCGAGCAGCAAGGCACTCGTCGCCAGGCTCAGGAAGCAGATGGCGCCCAGGTAGACGGCCAGCGGCGCGGCGCGCGCCGTATGCTGCAGCGCCTCGACAAACGGCAGCCTGGCGCCGGCCTGCTTTTCCAGCACCAGCACGCCGCGCCCCACCAGGTAAAAGCCGATATGGCCGCGGCGCGCGTCATTGCCGTTGCCATGCGTGTGCGCCAGCTGCACCACCATCTCGGCCACCTCCACTTCGCTGCGCGCGCTGCGCTTGGCGATGCGTTCGATGGCGTGGCGGTAGCTGTCGCGCGTGGCGAAATCCATCAAGCCATAGGTGCCGGCCGGGTCCAGGCGCAAGGTTTGCTCGACCACGCTCATGGTCTCGACGAATTCCTGCCAATCCATGGTGCCCAGAAAACGCAGGCTGCCGATGCTGTTGGCGATCGACACCTGGTCGGCCGCCTGCTGCCCGATCTCGGACTGGATCTGCTGCTCGATGGTGAGCCCCGACTCGGCCAGCTTGTGCGTGAGCCACGACAGCGCCAGGGTCAGCGAGGAACTTTGTCCCTGCAGGCGGCGCGACAATTCGGCCACGAAAGCGCTGGTCATCGGCGGATTCGAACGGGCCATGTCGGCCACCAGCAGGATCAAGCCGCTGGGATTGCGCTCGGCGATCTCCGTCATCTGGTCGGCCCAGGTATTGGCCAGGTCGCGCTGCATGCGGTCGTCGGCCACGCGCACGGCGACGCGGCGCAGGTTTTCGATCAGGGCCAGGCGCAGCATGATGGGCACGGCCCACAGTTCGCCCAGGGTCAGGGTGGCCACGTCCTGGTAAGCCTCGACAAAGTGGCACAGGTTTTCCAGGTCGACCCTGCCATCGCCATGCGAGATGATTTCCAGCGCAATTTTATACACGCGCGGACAGCCCGCGTCCGCGCCGGAGCTCAGCCGTGGCAACTCCTTGCTGTAGTTCTTCGGCAGGTGGCGCCGCGTGGTGCGGATCTGCTCTTCGATCAGATAGAAATTATCGAGCAGCCATTCCGAGGCGGGCGTGACCTGCCGCCCGCTTTTGACGGTCGCCGTCAGCTCGTTGACGGTGGCCGTGATCAGGGCCGCATTGTCGGCCAGGCGCGCCAACAGGCGGTCGCGGCCGTGATGCCGCCCTACCGCATGGCCGGCGGCCACGTGCTTGCCGTGGGCGGCCATCTGCATGGCGCTGAATAATTCGGAACGCAGGGGCAAGGCATCGTCGCGCGCGGCGTCGAAGGTGTCCGGTGCAAGGGAATGGTCGCGGAAGATTTCTTTAACTTTGGAAATCTGTTCCTTGATCTGCTGCGTGACAACTGCTGTGTACTCTTTCAACTTGGGCCTCGCTAGGTGCGCGCAGGCAACCAGCGGCCACCGTCACGTTGGCCCAGTCTGGAAGAACACGATCGGACACTGGCGAAGACGGAAAGCGAAGCGCCGGAGCGTTGCGACGAATCTCAGGGTATAGGGAGATTTTCTGAACTTCATCGTAGGAGGGCGACGCAGGCAAGACCGTGCGCTAGCGTACATAGCTGGCGCTTTGGCAGCGTGTCGGCAAAGAAATTCGCGGACTGGACAGTGGAAAAATGCCGCAAGGAAACGAATAGCTTGCTCCGTGCCAATGATGACACGGAGCAATATTTCAAGGAGGAAAGTTCAAGATGCTCAGGCCGCAATGGCCAGCGGGTGGCGCGTCGCTTCCGCCATCGCCATGCCGCCGTTCAGTTGCCATGCGGCGCCATGGCCGAGGCGGCGCAGGCAGGCGCTGGCGCGCGCGCTGCGGTTGCCGCTGCGGCAGAAAAAGACCAGCGGGCGCTGCGGTTGCTGCAGCCATGCGGCCACCTGTCCCGCCAGGCGGCTCAGCGGTACGCTGCGCACCTCGCAACCCTCGAATACCGTGCCGGCGCACGCCGCGTGTTCATACGCTTCGCGTACGTCGACGAGGATGGCGTCGGGATGCTGGCGCAGAAAGGCGGGCAAGGCGGCCGCATCGAGCTGGAGTTCGGCGGACGGCACGCTACCGTCCTGCACGCTGTGCACGGTGCCGCAGATACTGCCGTCGTCGCCTGACGCGCACAGCACGGTGTCTGGCGTCAGCAGCGCCGCATCCAGCAAGGGCATCAAGGCGTCGGGCGCCAGGGTGCCGATGAAGGCGAAGCGCTGCTCCAGCAGATACACATGGTTATCACCGCATTCGATGCGGCGCAAACGCTGCTGGCCCAGTGCCAGCTCACCATCGATATCGACGTGACCGACTTGTTCGATCTCGAGTTCCTGCAGCAAGGCCAGGCGCGCCACGCCATGGTCGGCTGGCGCCGTCGTGTGCACGATGGCGCGCAAGGCCAGGTGCTGGCAGCGGATGAAGGCGGCCAGGCGCGGCACGAGCGCGGCGACGGGGTCGATGACGACGCAACTGGCGCTGGCAGCGTCGCTGAGCAGCCAGGTGCACTGGCCATCGACGCTGAGCTGAATCACGCCATCCTGTGGCGATGGCGCCAGCGCCGACGGCAGCAAACAGCTGCTGCGCAGCGCTTCACCGCAGCGCTCGATGCGCGCGCAGGCGGCGGTAATGGTCGCCGCGTCGATCAGGGGGCCGAACGACAAACGGATGGCCGAGCTGGCGCGCCATTGCGGCACGTGCATCGCTTCCAGGACATAACTGGGGAGCGCTTTGGCGGCGGAACAGGCGCTGCCCGAGCTGACGCGCACGCGCGCCGCATCGAACAGGTCGAGCAATTCTTTCGACGACAGGCCCGGCACGGAAAAATTGAGCGTCGTCGACAACGACAAATCGAACGGCATATTGAACACGATGCCAGGGAAAGCGCGTTCCAGGCTGGCCACCAGCTGCGCGCGGAACGCGGCCAGGTCGGCGTGGCTGCGGAAAGTCTTGCCATCGTCGAGCGCGGCCAGCACGGCGCCCAAGGCGGCGATGCCGGCCATGTTTTCCGTTCCCGAACGCAAGCCCGCTTCCTGGCCGCCGCCCATCATCAAGGGCGTAAACGGCGCACCCGCGCGCACGTACAGCATGCCGATGCCCTTCGGCGCATACAGCTTGTGGCCGGAAAACGGCGCGTAATCAATGCGCGTGGCGGCCAGGTTCAGTTTCAGCTTGCCCAGCGCCTGCACGCAATCGACCATCCAGTAGGCATCGGCGCCGCGCTCCTGCAGCAGCTGCGCGATGGCGGACAAATCGCTGACGACGCCCGTTTCATTATTCGCCGCCATCGTGCACAGCATGGCCGCGTCGCCGATCAGCGCATCGAGCGCCTGCAGATCGTGGCGTCCCTGCGCATCGACGGGCAGCTTGCGCACTTCCAGGTCCAGGCCCAGCAGGCGGTTCCAGTGCGCCAGGCTTTCCGGCACGGCCTTGTGCTCGGTCGCGCCATACAGCAGCAGGCTGCCGATACGCTTGCCGGAATCGCGCCGTTCGCGCAGCGCGCACAGGGCCGACAGCACGGCCGTCTGGATGCCTTCGGTGGCGCCGCTGTTGAACATCAGGCGGCCGTCGCCCACGCCCAGCAAGCCAGCGGCGCGCCGGCGCACGCCATCCATCATGGCCTTGGCCTGCAACCCCGTCGCGTGAGTGCTGCTGGGATTGCCATAACCCTGCTCCATCGCTTGCCGGGCGGCGGCAACGGCGGCGGGCAGCACGCAAGTGGTGGCATTGCTGTCGAGGTAGATTTCTTTCATGATGGCAGTCTGACTATTCTATAAAAAGGGGGCAGCGCAGGCGGCTGGAACATATGGATAGTCTACCGGCCGGCCCCCGTGAAGATATGCCAAAAAATGCTGCAAACAAGGTACCATGCAGCATGTTTATGCCATAAAACACGGAATAACAAAATGAATTCACCAAGTACTCAGCTCGACAAATTCGACTGCGCCATCCTCGCCGCCCTGCAGCAGGACGGCACCTTGTCGATCGCGGCCCTCAGCGAGAAGATCGGCTTGTCCAGCACGCCGTGCTGGAAGCGGGTCAAGCGCCTGGAGGAAGACGGTTATATCGAGAGCCGCGTGGCCATCGTCAACCGGCAAAAAGTGGGCTTGCCTGTGACCGTCTTCGTCAGCGTGCGCACGGGCCAGCACGATGAGAAATGGCTGCGCCGCTTCGCCGCCGCCGTCATCGTCTTGCCCGAAGTACAGGAATTTCACCGCATGAGCGGCGACATCGACTACCTGCTGAAAGTCGTCACGACCGACATCAAGGGTTATGACACCTTCTACAAAAAGCTCATCAAGGCAGTGCAATTGACGGGTGTCTCGTCCGCCTTTTCCATGGAACAAATCAAGTGCAGCACGGAATTGCCGCTGGAATTGATCGCCCACGGCTTGCCTGCCTGATGAGAAAACGCGTTGCTGCAATGCAACATAAATGAATGAAAAGCAGCAATGGTGCGATGGAACGCGCAGTGCGGCCGGTATACTGTCGGCCTGTCTGCCCGTAGTGCAGGCCATACTCCAAGGTCTTCCATGTCTCTGCTCCGCCGCCTCTCCATCCAGAAAAAACTCCTGTTCAGCATGGGCTTGTGCCTGCTGCTCTTCATGGCGATCTCGTCTTTCCTCAGCGTGCGCATGAGCAGCGATTACGTGCGCGAGCGCGTCGTCAGCCAGGAATTGCCGGCGCAAGTGGGCGAGATACGCAATGACGTGCTGCGCCAGATCAGCCAGCCTCTGTCCGTGGTGCAAACCATGGCCAACGATGTCTACCTGCAAGACTGGGAAGACGCAGGCTTGCCCGACAGCGGCATCGCCACCTTCCAGCGCTATGCCAAGGTGGTCAAGGAAAAGAACAAGGCCGCCTCGATCAACTGGGCCTCGGCCAGCACGGGCAAGTATTTCACCACCGAAGGCTTGCTGCGCACCCTGGACAAGAACCAGGCGGCAGACCAGTGGTTTTATGGCTTGCTGGCCGGCGACAAGGCCTACACGCTCGATATCGACAAGGCGGAAAACTCCAGCGACCTGATGTTGTACCTGAATGCGCGCGGCCAGACGGCGGGCGGCAAGCAGATCGCGGCCGGTCTGGGCCTGTCCATCAATGCGCTGGCCGATACCATCCGCAGCTACAAGATCGGCCAGACGGGCCATGTCTACCTGGCGCGCGCCAACGGCGTGCTGCTGGTGCACCGCGACACGGCGCTGGCCGACGGCAAGCATGCACTCAAGGATTTGCCCGGCTTTAGCGATACCCTGAGCCAGAGCCTGCTGACGGGCAAAAAATACGCGTATGCCATCTACGACGCGCCTGCCGGACGCCAGTTCGTCGCCGCCTCTTTCGTGCCGGAATTGAATCTGTACGTGATGGCCGAAGTGCCGGAAGCGGAAGTGCTGGGCAATGTCACGCGGTCGGCCCTGATCGCCGCCCTGATCGCCGGCCTCGTCGGTGGCGGCATCGCCCTGCTCATCATCTATGTCATCAGCCGCGCCATTGCCGGCCCCGTCGCGCGGGCGGCCGACATGCTCAGCGAAATCGCCAGCGGCAATGGCGACCTGAGCCGACGCATGCCCGTCGAATCGGAAGACGAGGTCGGCGCGCTGGCTGCCGCCTTCAACCGCTTCGTCGCGTCGCTGAACGTGACGATACGCGAAGTTCGCGACAGTACCGGGGCCATTGCCAGCGCATCGAGCCAGATCGCGTCGGGCAATCTGGACTTGTCGGCGCGCACGGAAGCCCAGGCGTCGAGCCTGGAAGAGACGGCGGCGGCCATGGAAGAGCTGACGTCAACCGTGAAACAGAACGCGGACAATGCGCGCCAGGCCAATCAGCTGGTGGTGTCGGCCTCAAACCACGCCGTCAAGGGTGGTGAAGTGGTCGGCCAAGTGGTGCAGACAATGGGGGCGATTACGGAAAGTTCACGCAAGATCGCGGATATTATCGGTGTGATCGACGGGATTGCCTTTCAAACCAATATCCTCGCCCTGAACGCTGCCGTCGAGGCGGCCCGCGCGGGCGAACAGGGACGCGGCTTTGCCGTGGTGGCAACCGAGGTACGCAATCTGGCACAGAGGTCAAGCCAGGCGGCCAAGGAAATCAAGGACTTGATCGTCGATTCGGGCAGCAAGGTGGATGCGGGCAGCAAGCTGGTCGACTCGGCCGGCGCCACCATGCAAGACATCGTCGTTTCCGTGCAACGCGTCGCCGACCTGATGGGAGAAATCGCTTCGGCCAGCCAAGAACAAAGCCAGGGCATCGCGCAAGTCAATGCCACGGTCACGCAGATGGATGACGCGACCCAGCAAAACGCGGCCCTGGTGGAAGAAGCGGCGGCGGCAGCCCAGTCCTTGCAGGATCAGGCGGGCCGGCTGGCGCAGGTAGTCAGCGTCTTCAAGCTGGAAGAATCCGGGCATGCGGCGCAGCCACAGCCTCGGCAACCGGCGCACCAGCCCAGACTGCCCACGCCATCGCGCCCGACAGCGCCGGCCAGCGATGCGTGGGAAGAGTTTTGAAGAAGTTTGAAAGCGCTTAAATCGCCGGCGCTTTCACGCTTGCCGCTTGCTTGAAGAAGTCATAAATGCCGCTCTCGCTCATGCGACGGGCATTCGCCAGTTCGCCGCCCTTGGTGGCGTACAGCACCTGCTTGTTGTCGCTCGATACGAGCACGGCAGCCGGGATGCCTTTCTTGAGCGGATTGCCATAGGCTTGCGCCACGTCCAGGTTATGGTCGAAGTTACCCACGTCGACCTTGACGACCTTGAACTGTTGCTGCATCAACTCCGCGTTCTTGCCTTCCTTCAATGCCTTGTCGAGCGCGCGGCAATCCTCGCACCAGTTGGCGCCAAAGATCAGCAAGACGGGCACGTGCGCCGCCTTGGCTTCGGCCAGCGCGCGGGCCACGTCGGCCTTGGCGTCGGCCGCCGCGTTGTACGGCAAATGCGGCGTGGCGACAGGGTTGCTCGGCGTTGGCGCGGCGGCAATGGCGGTGCCGGCAAGCAGCAGGCTGGCAAGGAAAATAGAAAAGCGCATGCGGGCTCCTGAGATAAATCGTGGGGACCAGCTGAACAGCTGTCAGCCAGTGTGATTGTCTAGAATATGCGTACCTGTAGGAAATATCCACCATTTAATTGCACTGTGCTTATGCGGAAAACGTATAAGCGCGTATCAGCACCAACAAGGAGTAGCCGCTTGAGCATGCCAGATACCCTGCCTCCGGCTTTGTCCGGCGCCGCGCGCATGCTATGCAGTGCCTATCCCGGCGGCATGCCAGACACGGCGTATTTCGCCGTACTGGCCCTGCTGTATGAACACTTTTCCGACCGCAACCTGGCCGAGCTGATGGCCGCTGTCACGCACAAGGATGCGGCGACGGTCCTCAATGACATCTATGCCTGCGCCAGCAGCAAGCCGGCGCCGTCCGCCATCGCGGCCGTCAGGAACTTGCTGGCGCGGCACGGCTTGCAAGCCGTCTGCGCCGAGGATTAATGCCCGCAGGCAGCGAAATGGAACGCATGGGATAATATCGGGCTCACACAGAGCAACGCGGCCCGAACGCGCCCTCCCCCATGACGACTTCTTTCCTGGCACGCTGGCTGCCGCAACCGAACAACGGCAGCCGCCGCGAACAATTGCGCGCCTGCGCGGGCGCCATCTGCGGCTTGCTGCTGACGGGCCTGATCTGCCATTTCCTGCTGGCCCCCGACAGTGCCAGCGTCTACCTGATCGCACCCATGGGCGCCTCGGCCGTGCTGCTGTTCTGCCTGCCGGCCAGCCCGCTGGCGCAACCGTGGTCCGTGGTGGGCGGCAATGTCGTCTCCGGCCTGGTCGGCATGGCTTGCGTCAAATGGATGGGATCGAGCGTGGGCGTGGCGGCGCTGGCCGCCTGCCTGGCCATCGGCGCCATGTTTGCCCTGCGCTGTTTGCATCCGCCGGGCGGGGCCGTGGCGCTCACTACCGTGGTCGGCGGCGCCAGCGTGCATGCGGCCGGCTTTGAATTCGTCTTCATCACCGTGCTGTTCAATTCCGCCGTGCTGGTCGCTTGCGCCGTGCTGTACAACAACCTGACGGGACGCCGCTACCCGCACATCCAGCAACTGGTCGCGCCACATCCGCACGCCACCAGGGATGACGTGCCCAGCAACCGCCTGGGCTTTTCGCCGGACGACCTCGATGCCGTTCTGCGCCAGCACAGCGAAGTGCTCGATATCAGCCGCGATGATTTGCAAGCGATCTTCCTGCAGACGGAAATGCGCGCCTACCAGCGCCGCTTCGGCGTCGTCACCTGCGCCGACATCATGTCGAAAGACGTGCTCAGCGTGGAATTCGGCACGCCGCTCGATGTAGCCTGGCGCACCATGCGCGAGCACCAGGTGGGCGCCCTGCCCGTGCTGAACCGGGCGCGCCGGGTCATCGGCATCATCACGCAGACGGATTTCCTGCGCCATGGCGGCCTCGACGATTATCAGGGCATGCGCCAACGCCTGCGCGGCCTGCTGCAGCGCAGCGGCCTGTCCCACAGCGACAAGCCGGAAGTGGTGGGCCAGCTGATGACGCCGTCGCCGCACACGGCCCGCCTGGGCACGCCCATCATCGACCTGGTTCCCCTGATGGCCGATGCCGGCTACCACCATATTCCCATCCTCGACGATGAAGAACGCCTGGCCGGCATCATCAGCCAATCCGACCTGATGGCGGCCCTGTACGAAAGCCGCTTTGCCGAGGCCGCCGCATGACGCCATTCCAGGCGCTGCTGACCGGCCCCGATGGCGGCCCGGCCGGCACGGCCGTCAGCGCGCATTTTTTCGGTGCGCAGTTGGCCATCGATGCGCCCGGCTATAACGTCGACGTGGCGCAGCTGGTCGTCAGCGTGGGCGGTGTCGACGGACCGGAACTGTTCCTGAACTGGCTCGACGACCAAGGCCGGCAAGCGTCGCTGAAACCGCTGACCGCGAGCGACATCGCCATCGTCTTGCGCGAAGCGCCGGCCGCGCTGCAGCCGCAACTGCAACGCCTGTGGGGCGAGCGCCAGCGCAACCGGCGACAAGTATCGGGCTGGCTGGCCGGCTTGACGGGCGCGACCGTCGTCGCGGCCGCCCTGCTGTGGTGGCAAGGCGGCCATGCCATCGGCGCGTTGGCAGGATTAATCCCCTTGTCGACGGAAAAACAGCTGGGCGAACTGGCCCTGTCGCAAGTGCGCGCGCAAGGCGGCATCAGTGAAAGCGGCGTGGCGCAGCAGACGGTGCAGGAGATCGGCCGCAAGCTGACGGCCGGTTCGCGTTACCAGTACCGCTGGCTGATCAAGAACGACGACACGGTCAACGCGTTTGCCATGCCCGGCGGCATCATCGTCGTGCATACAGGCTTGCTGCGTCAGGCAGCCGATCCGGGCGAACTGGCCGGCGTGCTGGCGCATGAAGTGCAGCACGTGGAACAGCGCCATTCGTTGCGGCAAATGATCAGCAGCCTGGGCTGGGGCGCTTTGGTGGGCGTGACCATCGGCGACATCAGCGCCGTGGCCGCCATGCTGGCGCACCAGGCCGGCACTCTGTATTTCAGCCGCGACATGGAAGAAGAGGCGGACCGCCTCGGTTTGCTCGCCTTGCAGCGCGCACACATCCGTCCCGATGGCATGCTCAGCTTTTTCCAGAAGCTCGATGACAAGGACAAGGCCAAGGTGCCCGACTGGATTTCTTCGCACCCGCAAACGGCGGCGCGCGCGCAGCAGATCCGCAGCCTGATCGCCGCCACGCCGTGCTCTGCCTGCCTGCCCTTGAGCAGCAGCCACTGGCAAGCGATGAAAGCGGCCTTGCCGCCTACGGCAAAATAGCAACATTCCCCTCGTACAATTTATCCAAACGTACTGGGCAATGGCGTATGCTTACGCCCCGGCTGCTCCATCGCGACCGGCCACCCCGACCTCGCTAAGCCTCCGTTCATACCCTCCTTACAAAGGACCTCGCGCATGAAGCATCGTTTTGCCGCCGGCACCCTCGGCACCCTGGCCATCTCCCTGTTGCTCGCCCATGCGCCCATGGCGCAAGCGGCCCAGTCCGCAGCCAAAAGCGTGGCCGTCAGCGCGCCGCAAGCCAAGCAGCGGTTGCAGGTCGTGGCCGATCAGTACTACGATGCGCTGGCCCGTTTCGAGCCGATCAACGCCACCGAGAGCGGCGACAACCGTTTTGACGACCAGCTCGGTTCAGCCATCGTGCCCGCCGCGCGGGCAAAGCAGTTCGCGCTGTACCGCCAGTACCAGAAGACCCTGCGCAGCATTGCCCGCGCACAGCTGTCGCACCAGGACCAGATCAACTACGATATCCTCGACTATGAACTGGCGACGGCGCTGAGCTTCGAGCGCTTCCCCGAATACCTGCTGCCCTTGAACCAGATGGACAGCATGCCCGTCACCCTGGCCAATTATGCGGGTGGCGAGGCATCGCAGCCTTTGACCACGGTCAAGGAGTATGACGCTTACCTGAGCCGTATCGGCCAGTTGCCGGGCTGGATAGACCAGGCCATCGCCAATATGCGCGTCGGCATGCAAAAAGGCATCGTGCTGCCGAAGGCGCTGACGGAATCGGCCTTGCCGCAATTTAAAAAGCTCGTCAGCGCCACGCCGCAGGACAGCGTCTATTACACGCCCGTCAAGAGCCTGCCGGCCAGCTTTTCCGCCGCGGACAAGGCGCGCCTGACGCAAACCTACACCGTCATCATCGAAGCCAAGCTGATGCCTGCGCTGCAGCGCCTGTCCACCTTCATGGAACGCGATTACCTGCCAGCCAGCCGCGCGAGCAGCGGCTGGAGCGCCCTGCCCGATGGGGCTGCCTGGTACCAGGCGCGCGTGGCCAGCAGCACCACCACGGATTTGAAACCGGAGCAGATCCACGCCATCGGCCTGAAGGAAGTGGCGCGCATCCAGGAACAATATGCGATCGTGGGCCCGAAGATGGGCTACAACGGCCCGGCCGCCGGCTTGCCCGTGTGGGTGTCGCAGCAGGAAAAATTCCGCCCGTTCAAGACGGAACAGGAAGTGCTCGACGTCTACCGCAAGCTGAACGTGCTGCTGGACAGCAAATTGCCAGCCCTGTTCACCCTGGTGCCGAAGGCGCCGCTGGACTTGCGTCTGGAACCTGAACTGAGCCGCGACACGGCCGCCGACCACTACACGGCGCCGGCCGCCGACGGTTCGCGCCCCGGCGTGTTCTGGTCCGTCGTCACGGATCCGAAACTGTATGGCGACACGGGCATGACCACCCTGTTCCTGCACGAAGGCAAACCTGGCCACCATTTCCACCTGGCGCTGGTGCAAGAGATGGACTTGCCGAACTTCCGCCGTTTCGGCGGCAACAATGCCTTCACGGAAGGCTGGGCCCTGTATGCGGAAACCCTGGGCAAGGAAATGGGCCTGTTCGAGGATCCGGCCCAGTATTTCGGCCACTTGAATGACGAGATGCTGCGCGCCGTGCGCCTGGTGGTCGACACGGGCTTGCACACCAAGGGCTGGACGCGCGAACAGACGATCAAGTACATGCGCGACACCCTCGGCTATGACGCCGTGGCGAAAAGCGAGACGGAACGCTACATGGCGTGGCCGGGCCAGGCGCTGGGCTACAAGATCGGTTCGCTGAAGATCGTCGAACTGCGCCAGCGCGCACAGCAGGCGCTGGGCGACAAGTTCAGCCTGCCGAAGTTCCACGAAGTCGTGCTGAGCGACGGCACCCTGCCCCTGAAACTGCTGGAAGCCAAAGTCGACCGGTGGATCGCCCAGCAAAAGTAAATTAAGCCCCTCCCGCAATAGCGGCAGCGCCAGTCCGGGCTGCCGTTTTTTTCGTGCCGATATTTGATCTGGCACAGATCCAGCGCATCTCGCGCACGCCTGCCGGAACGCGTACCAGACCATGCTGCCTAATTCCCATACACAGAAGGGAGGCAGCATGCAAAACGAAGACATCAGCGATGGCGCCACGGCCAGGCCGCCCGCATGGCAAGCGTCAATGGAGATACCCGATGATGCTGGCGCATCGGCCCATGGCCACGACGCCATTCTTCATTACACGAGTGCGCACGGCCAGGCCGATGGACGGCCGCAGCGGCACATTCCCGACGCTACCGCGCACGGCAACCATGCCATGATCAGGGCACTTGGCTGGCTCAGCATCGGCCTGGGCCTGGTCCAGTTAGTGGCGCCGCAGGGCCTGGCGCGGGCCAGCGGCTTGCGCGGCGTCTCGTCTGTCTGGATACGCGCCATCGGCTTGCGCGAAATGGCCTGCGGCGTGGCCTTGCTGCGCGGAGAAACCCGGCCGGCATGGCGCTGGTCGCGCATCGCCGGCGACGCCATGGATCTGTCGCTGCTGGGTGTGGCCATGGCCAGCCGGCGCAATGCGCGCACGCGCCTGGCGGCGACGGCAGCCGTGGTGGCGGGCGTGACGGCCATCGACTATATCGCCAGCGCACAACTGGCGCCGCGCAAGCTGAGCGAATTGCCCGCGCCCGGCGAAGCGGGGCTGGCGCTGCAAAAGAGCGTCATCGTCAACCGCTCCGCCGACGATTGCTACCGCGCCTGGCGCGACCTGGAAAACCTGCCCCGCTTCATGCCGGGCCTGCAATCGGTGCAGGTAATCGATGCGCGCCGCTCGCGCTGGCATAGCGTCGAAGGCGTATGGATAGGCGAACTGACGCAAGAGTGTCCGGGCCAGGGCATGCGCTGGCGCGCGGCGGAGAACCATGCCGAAACGGGAGCGCTGGAACTGTCGCCCGCACCCGACGGACGCGGCACCGTGGTGACCATGCAGCTGCACATGCAACCACCGGCCGGCAAGGTGGGCACTGCCGTGGCCGGCCTGTTCAGCCAGGCGCCCGCCTACCAGATCGAAACCACCTTGCGCCGTTTCAAGCAGTGGATGGAAACGGGCGAGGTCAGCACCACCGAGGGCCAGCCGTCAGGCAAGCGCAGTTTCAAGACGCGCTTGCTGCACAAGGCTGGCGGCATGGCACCGGCCCCTCGGCCGCAAGCAAACGGAGGTCTGTCATGAAAGCCAATTGCTGGCACGGCAAGCGCGACGTACGGATCGAACACGTACCCGATCCCGCCATCCTCAATCCCGGCGACGCCATCATCAAGGTCAGTTCCACGGCCATCTGCGGTTCCGACTTGCATCTTTACAATGGCGTCGTGCCGACCATGGAGCAAGGCGATATCCTCGGCCATGAGTTCATGGGCGAAGTGGTGGAAACGGGCTCCGCGGTGCGCAAGCTCAAGGTAGGGGATCGGGTGGTGGTGCCGTTTCCCATTGCCTGCGGACGCTGCTTCTTTTGCGAGCAACAGCTGTACTCGGTGTGCGAGAACTCCAATCCCAATGCCTACATGGCGGAAAAGATGTGGGGCCACTCGGGCGCGGGCATCTTTGGCTATTCCCATTTGACGGGCGGCTACGCGGGCGGCCAGGCCGAATATGTGCGCGTGCCGTTTGCCGACGTCGGCCCCATCAAGGTGCCGGACGAGCTCAAGGATGAACAGGTGCTGTTTCTCTCGGACATACTGCCGACCGGCTACATGGCGGCCGAAGCCTGCGCCATCGCGCCGGGCCAGGTGGTGGCCGTGTGGGGTTGCGGCCCGGTGGGACAGTTCGCCATCCAGAGCGCTTTCCTACTCGGTGCCGAACGCGTCATCGCCATCGACCATTACCCGGAACGCCTGCGCATGGCACGCGAACTGTCCGGTGCGGAAACCCTGCATTTCGATGCGGTGGACGTACCCGATGCCCTGCGGGAAATGACGGGAGGACGGGGACCCGATGCCTGCATCGATGCCGTCGGCATGGAAGCGCACGGTTCCGGCATCAGCTATATCTACGACCGCCTCAAGCAGACGATGAAACTGGAATCGGACCGTCCCACGGCCCTGCGCGAAGCCTTGATGGCGTGCCGCAATGGCGGCGTCGTTTCGGTGCCGGGAGTGTATGGCGGTTTCAGCGACAAGATCCCGTTTGGCTCCATCATGAACCGTTCATTGACCATCAAGACGGGGCAGACACACGTGCAGCGCTACATGCAGCCACTGCTGGAAAGAATACAACGGGGAGAACTCGATCCCGGCGCCATCATTTCCCACCACTTGAGCCTGGACGAAGCGCCGCATGGCTACGAGATCTTCCAGAAGAAACAGGAGCAATGCATCAAGGTGGTGCTGCATCCCGGCCCTTGATCCCACTGGCAGGCATGTTGGCAGGCAACGCGCGCGGGGCAGACGAACAATGCGCTGATCTCAGACGAACTCAGACGAGCAGCGCGGCGCTCATCGAACGCACTTCCTCGTTTGACTCAGCCAGGATGCTTTGCAGGGTCTCGTTGTCGATAATGAAATCGATGACGGAATCGGAGGGTGTGAGCATTTCCACGTACGTCACCTGCAAGGGCGACTGCACGGGCGACAGTTGCTTGGCCAACAATAAGGTGTCGAGCAGGGAGTCGGGCGGGATCGATAGCAAGCCATCGCGCAAGCCTTCGATGGCTTCGCTGACGGCTCGCGGGATCAAGAGCTTCTTCATGACTTCGCGGGAAATGATTTCTTCGGCCGATTCCATCCAGTGATCCGCATCGTCGTCGAGCAGGCCGGGGAATTCATCGGCGCGCGACAGCAGGTAAAAGCCGCCCACCTCATGCACGATGCCGGCGAACAGCGCCGTGTCGGCATCGACGTGCGTCACGCGGCGGGCCAGCACGTGCGCCAGCGCCGCCACATGGGCCGTGTGCTCCCACAACTGGGTCGCCTTCTGGCGCAAGACGGGATCGATGATCTTGCTGCCGAACTGGCGCACCACCATGGCCGCCACCAGCGCGTACAGATTGCGGTAACCCATGCGCATGACGGCGGCGCGCACGCTGGTCACAGGCGCCGCATCGCCGCGGCTGTACACGGCCGAATTGGCCAGCGCGACTGTGCGCGCCGCCAGCAAGGGCTCGGCCAATACCAGTTTGATCGCATGGTCGATATGACAATCCGGTTCAGCCAGGGCCAATTGCAATTGCAGTGCGGAATTAACACTCGTGGGAAATGTTAATTCTCCGCGCACCGCCTGGGAAACAATTAAACCGAAAGCCTGTAGTTTATTCATCATACGATCAATCCGCCTCAGATATTATTCTGGCCAACAATTTCATGCATCGGAAATTGAATGCCAGGCCCGGCCTTTAGAATACAGATGGCATGTCATTCGCTTGTAATGAAGAGTCAGGCAATGCCAGCGCATGCAATAGCGATTCATCGCCGATCACAAACAACTTCGGCTGCTGTAATACCTGCAGCAGAAATGGCTGGCCTTCGCGCAGCCGCCGGCGATAATCGGCCAGCGTATATAGATTGGGATTGATTTTACGCCTTAAGGTTCGCTCGGCCGGGGCCAATCCCGTCAACAGATCGCCATAATTGGCTTCTTCGCCCACCAGCAGCAAATCGATGGCGCTGCCAGGCATGTCCTGCCCCTTCGCCGTGGCGCCCGACACGAATGCCAGGTGCAACTGCGCACGCAAGGGAGCCAAGGTCATGCTGAGCACGCCGACGATGCCGAAGGTTTTCTGCACCAGCCCGCTCAACTCCGGATACACGAGGCTTTCCTTGTTGGGCCAGAAGCGCCGCACATTGCCGATCCGTTCAGAAGTGATCAGGCCCGACTCATGTAGACGACGCAATTCCCGCTGCGCCGACGCGCTGCCCAATCCCGTCAAACGCATGATCTCGTTCAAATGAAAACCTTCATTCACGCGGACAAAGAGCAAACCCAGCAATTTCTGCTGGGCGGGAGTAAACAGGGCTTGGGCAATCATGCGCCAAATCTTAGCATGAATGAACTGGAAACTGGCGTGCTGAAGACAATAGGGCGTGACGTCACAACAACGCGGTACGGCGCCGTCAACGGCAATTGGGCGAGCCCATCGCGGTGAATGACAATGACGCGGCGGCAGGCAGTTTGCAGCCACTTCCTTGTGAGCGCTCACTTCAGACCCGCTGACGTGCCGGCTCGATATCCTGGTCCACCGCAATTGCCGGTCTGAGGCAACGGCATCCCCTGGTTTATCCCATCCATTCAAGCATGCACGACGTAACAGTAACTCGGCCATATTTATTCATAGAGCAAGCAGGATGAAATACCTGCATATGGATTTGAATTTCAATCTCAGCCTTTAATACCAGCATGGCTCAGTATTAGTTTCAATGCCTGGCTCATTTCGGATTTACTCAGACGACTCATACTTCAATCCACCATATCAATGACGCTTTCCAGTGAAAATAATATTGGATATAAATAGGCAGCCATAATTTTCGGTGTTCCACGCTGCCTATATGCGTGTATTAATTAATGCTTGCAGGCATAAAAAAACGGCACCCGAAGGTGCCGTTCTTGTCAGCTAGCAGCGCAAATTACGCTTCGTCGCCGTGGTGTTGCTGGGTCTCGATATCCTGCAATGCTTCGGCAGCTTCGCCAGCCATCGAGGCTTTCTCGGCCAGCAGCAGTGCTTGACGCTCTTCCACTTCCCACGCTTCTTTCTCTTTGCGTGCGCGGTGGAAGGCCAGGCCCGTACCGCCAGGAATCAGACGGCCGACGATGACGTTCTCTTTCAGGCCGCGCAGACCATCGCGCTTGCCCATGATCGCCGCTTCGGTCAGCACGCGGGTGGTTTCCTGGAACGATGCGGCCGAGATGAACGAATCGGTCGACAGCGATGCCTTGGTAATACCCAACAAGACGTTTTCGTAGGTCGCTGGAATCTTGTTCTCAACGGCCATGCGATCGTTCTCGTCCAGCAGTTCCGAACGCTCTACCTGCTCGCCAACGATGTAGTTGGTGTCGCCGGCATTGACGATCTGAACACGGCGCAGCATCTGACGCACGATCACTTCGATGTGCTTGTCATTGATCTTCACGCCTTGCAGACGGTACACGTCTTGCACTTCGTCAACGATGTAACGTGCCAGTGCTTCGATACCCAGCAAGCGCAGGATGTCTTGCGGATCGGCCGGGCCGTCCACGATCATCTCGCCCTTGTTCACGACTTGGCCGTCATGCACCAGCACTTGTTTGTCCTTGGTGATCAAGAACTCATGCTTGTTGCCGTCCATGTCCGTGATTTCCAGACGCTGCTTGCCCTTGGTTTCTTTACCGAACGCAACCGTACCCGTGACTTCCGCCAGCATACCGGCATCTTTCGGCGAGCGCGCTTCGAACAGTTCCGCAACGCGCGGCAGACCACCGGTAATATCGCGCGTTTTTTGCGATTCGGTAGGAATACGTGCCAGCACTTCACCAACCGATACCTGTTGACCGTCCTTGACCATGATCAGTGCGCCGACCTGGAAGCCGATCGCCACCGAGTGTTCGGTGCCGGCGATCTTGACTTCTTCGTTCGCGTCGTTGATCAGCTTGACTTGCGGACGCAACGTTTTCGTCAACGAACCGCGACGTTTCGCATCGATCGCCACCAGGGTGGACAGACCGGTCACTTCATCGACCTGACGGGCAACGGTGACGCCTTCTTCGACGTTCTCGAAACGCACTTGACCGGCGTATTCGGTAATGATCGGACGGGTCAGCGGATCCCACGTTGCCAGGGCCGTACCGGCCTTGATGACCATGCCGTCCTTGACGATCAGGGTCGCACCGTACGGTACTTTATGACGCTCACGCTCACGGCCATGGTCGTCGGTGATCAGCACTTCGCCGGAACGGGAAATGACGATTTGCGCGCCCTTGCCGTTCGTCACGTAACGCATGGTTGCCGTGAAGCGGATGGTACCGTTCGACTTGGCTTCCACCGACGATGCCACTGCTGCACGCGATGCCGCACCACCAATGTGGAAGGTACGCATGGTCAGCTGGGTACCAGGCTCACCAATCGACTGCGCTGCCACCACACCGACGGCTTCGCCGGCGTTGACCAGCATGCCGCGGCCCAGATCGCGGCCATAGCACTTGGCGCACAGGCCGAAGCGCGTGTCGCAAGTCAGTGGCGTGCGGACCTTGACTTCATCGATGGACAGACGCTCGATCTCTTCGACCATGTCTTCGTCCATCAAGGTGCCGGCTTCGTACAGCGTTTCCTGGGTTTCAGGATTGACGACGTCATGCACCACCACGCGGCCGAGGATACGGTCACGCAACGGTTCGATGACTTCACCACCTTCGACCAGTGCCTTCATGACGGCGCCGTTCATGGTGCCGCAATCGTCCTCGATCACCACCAAGTCTTGCGTCACGTCAACCAGACGACGCGTCAGGTAACCGGAGTTAGCCGTTTTCAGCGCCGTATCGGCCAGACCTTTACGAGCGCCGTGGGTCGAAATGAAGTACTGCAAAACGTTCAGACCTTCGCGGAAGTTCGCGGTAATCGGCGTTTCGATAATCGAACCATCCGGTTTGGCCATCAGACCACGCATACCGGCCAACTGGCGAATCTGGGCTGCGGAACCGCGCGCGCCGGAGTCGGCCATCATGTAAATGGCGTTGAACGATTCTTGCGTCGACTTGGTGCCGTCGCGGCGGATCACGTCTTCGACTTTGAGCTGGTCCATCATGGCCTTGCCGACTTCATCGGAGGTCTTGCCCCAGATATCGACTACCTTGTTGTAACGCTCGCCGGCGGTCACGAGACCCGAGGCGTATTGCTGTTCGATCTGCTTGACTTCCGATTCGGCCGTCGCGATCAGGGTCACTTTTTGCGGCGGTACCAGCATGTCGTCGACGCAGATCGAGATACCGGCGCGTGTCGCCAGGCGGAAACCCGATTGCATCAGTTTGTCTGCGAACACCACGGTGGCGCGCAGGCCGCACTTGCGGAACGACGTGTTGATCAGCTTGGAAATTTCTTTCTTTTTCAGCGCGCGGTTCAGGACGGAGAACGGCAGGCCTTTAGGCAGAATTTCCGACAGGATCGCACGGCCGATCGTCGTTTCGTAACGCGTAACCGTTTTCTCGAATTCGCCCGTCTCGGCGTTTTTCGGGTATTCGGTAATACGCACGGTAACGCGGGTCGTCAGTTCGACTTCCTTGTTGTCGTAGGCGCGGATCACTTCCGACACGTCAGGGAACATCATCCCTTCGTTCTTCGCATTGATCGCTTCGCGGGTCGCGTAGTACAGACCCAGCACGATATCCTGGGAAGGAACGATCGATGGTTCGCCGTTCGATGGGAACAGGATGTTGTTCGATGCCAGCATCAACGTGCGTGCTTCCATCTGCGCTTCGATCGACAGAGGAACGTGGACCGCCATTTGGTCACCGTCAAAGTCGGCGTTGAATGCGGCGCAGACGAGCGGGTGCAGCTGGATGGCCTTGCCTTCAATCAGGACTGGCTCGAACGCCTGGATACCCAGACGGTGCAAAGTAGGTGCGCGGTTCAACATGATCGGATGTTCACGAATCACGTCTTCCAGGATGTCCCACACGACCGGCTCTTGAATCTCGACCAGCTTTTTCGCGGCCTTGATCGTGGTCGCCAGACCCATCAGTTCCAGTTTATTGAAAATGAATGGTTTGAACAGTTCCAGCGCCATCAGTTTCGGCAAGCCGCACTGATGCAGTTTCAATTGCGGGCCCACGACGATGACCGAACGACCGGAGTAATCGACGCGTTTGCCCAGCAAGTTTTGACGGAAACGGCCGCCTTTACCTTTGATCATCTCGGCCAGCGACTTCAGCGGACGCTTGTTGGCGCCGGTCATCGCTTTGCCGCGACGGCCGTTGTCCAGCAGCGAATCGACTGCTTCTTGCAGCATGCGCTTTTCGTTGCGCGTGATGATCTCTGGAGCGCGCAGCTCCATCAGGCGTTTCAGACGGTTGTTACGGTTGATGACGCGGCGATACAGATCGTTCAGATCCGAGGTCGCGAAACGGCCACCGTCCAGCGGTACCAGCGGACGCAATTCCGGCGGCAGCACTGGCAGCACTTCCATGATCATCCAGTCAGGCTTGATGCCCGAACGTTGGAACGCTTCCAGCACTTTCAGGCGCTTGGCGTATTTCTTGATCTTGGCTTCGGATTTCGATTCCTTCAGTTCCACGCGCAGGGTTTCGGCATCGCGGTGGATGTCGATCGAGCGCAGCAGTTCACGGATACCTTCGGCGCCCATGAAGGCGGTGAAGTCGTCGCCGTACTCTTCGTACTTGGCGGCGTAGTCGTCTTCCGACATGATCTGGCACTTCTTCAGCGGGGTCATGCCGGGATCGGTCACGACGTATGCTTCAAAGTACAGCACGCGTTCGATGTCCCGCAGGGTCATGTCCAGGACCATGCCCAGACGCGACGGCAGCGACTTCAGGAACCAGATGTGCGCGGTCGGCGAGGCCAGCTCGATGTGGCCCATGCGCTCGCGGCGCACTTTGGCCAGGGTGACTTCGACGCCGCACTTTTCGCAGATCACGCCGCGGTGCTTCAGGCGCTTGTACTTGCCGCACAGGCATTCGTAATCCTTGATCGGGCCAAAGATCTTGGCGCAGAACAGGCCATCGCGCTCAGGCTTGAAGGTACGGTAGTTGATGGTTTCCGGCTTCTTGACTTCGCCGTAGGACCACGAACGGATTTTCTCAGGCGAAGCGAGACCGATCTTGATTGCATCGAAGGTCTCGTTGGTCTGTACTTGCTTGAATAGATCGAGCAGTGCTTTCATGTATCACTCCAGAGGTGATTAAATTTCTATATTCCTGAGACTACATTGCCCGGCGTGGTTTCCCAGCCGGGCTTTGTGTTTCCCAAACCAAATGACAGGGTGCTGTCGTTTAGTTGCGTTCGAGGTCGATATCGATACCCAGCGAACGGATTTCCTTGACCAGCACGTTGAACGATTCCGGCATGCCGGCGTCGATCACGTGGTCGCCCTTGACGAGGTTCTCGTACACTTTGGTACGGCCATTCACGTCATCGGACTTGACGGTCAACATCTCTTGCAAGACATACGACGCGCCATACGCTTCCAGTGCCCAGACTTCCATCTCACCGAAACGCTGACCACCGAACTGGGCTTTACCGCCCAGTGGCTGTTGCGTCACCAGCGAGTAAGGACCGGTCGAACGCGCATGCATCTTGTCATCGACCAAGTGATGCAGTTTCAGCATGTGCATGACGCCGACAGTGACCTTGCGCTCGAACGCTTCACCGGTGCGACCGTCATACATGGTCACCTGGTTTTTCGAAGCGGTCATGCCCAGGTTCTTGGCGATGTCGTCCGGATACGCCAGGTCCAGCATGCGGCGGATCTCTTCTTCATTGGCGCCGTCGAACACTGGCGTGGCGAATGGAACACCTTTTTTCAGGTTTTCCGCCAGCTTCATGATCTCTTCGTCGTCGAAGTTATCCAGATCTTCCGCGCGGCCATTGTCGTTGTAGATCGTCGTCAGGTACTTGCGCACTTGTTCGACCTTGGTTTGCGCCTTCAGCATTTCGCCGATGCGGATACCCAGACCCTTGGCAGCCCAGCCCAAGTGAGTCTCGAGAATCTGACCAACGTTCATCCGCGAAGGAACGCCCAGCGGGTTCAGCACAACGTCGGCTGGCGTGCCGTCGGCCATGTATGGCATGTCTTCCACAGGAACAATACGGGAAACCACACCCTTGTTACCGTGGCGACCTGCCATCTTGTCGCCCGACTGCAGGCGGCGTTTCACGGCCAGGTACACCTTGACCATTTTTTGCACGCCTGGTTGCAGCTCATCGCCTTGCGTCAGTTTCTTACGCTTCTCTTCGAAGGCCAGATCGAACTGGTGACGCTTCTCGTTGATCGATTCCTTGATCGCTTCCAGCGCTACCGCTGCATCGTCGTCCGCAGGGCGGATGTCGAACCAGTGGTATTTGTCCAGATCGGCCAGGTAATCCTTGGTGATCTTGGCGCCTTTGGCCAGCTTTTTAGGGCCGCCGTTGACAACTTTGCCGATCAGCATTTTTTCCAGACGCTGGAAGGCATCGCCTTCAACGATACGCATCTGGTCGTTCAGATCCAGACGGAAGCGTTTCAGTTCGTCATCGATAATTTGCTGGGCACGCTTGTCGCGCACGATGCCTTCACGGGTGAAGACTTGCACGTCGATCACGGTACCGATCATGCCCGAAGGCACGCGCAGCGACGTGTCTTTCACGTCCGAAGCTTTTTCGCCGAAAATCGCGCGCAGCAGCTTCTCTTCCGGGGTCAGCTGGGTTTCGCCTTTAGGCGTCACTTTACCGACCAGGGTGTCGCCGGCCTGGACTTCCGCGCCGATGTAGACGATACCGGATTCATCCAGACGAGCCAGCTGGTTTTCAGCCAGGTTCGAGATGTCGCGCGTAATTTCTTCCGCGCCCAGTTTCGTATCACGGGCCACCACCGACAACTCTTCGATGTGAATCGAGGTGTAGCGGTCGTCCTTGACGACGTTTTCCGAGATCAGGATCGAATCTTCGAAGTTCAGACCATTCCATGGCATGAAGGCCACGGTCATGTTCTGGCCCAGCGCCAATTCACCCAGGTCGGTCGATGCGCCGTCGGCGATCACGTCGCGCTTGGCAACACGGTCGCCCACTTGCACGATAGGACGCTGGTTGATGTTGGTGTTCTGGTTCGAACGGGTGTACTTGATCAGGTTGTAGATGTCGACGCCCACTTCACCAGCGGTCGCTTCGTCATCGTTGACGCGAATCACGACACGGCCCGCATCGATGTAATCGACGATACCGCCACGCAGCGCTTGCACGGTGGTGCCCGAGTCGACCGCAACGGTGCGTTCGATACCGGTACCGACCAGCGCTTTTTCCGGACGCAAGCAAGGCACAGCCTGGCGTTGCATGTTGGCGCCCATCAATGCACGGTTTGCATCATCGTGTTCGAGGAACGGAATCAGCGAGGCAGCGACGGAAACGATCTGGCCAGGCGCCACGTCCATGTACTGGATGCGCTCTGGGGATACCAGGATGGTTTCGCCGGCTTCACGGGCCGAGACCAGTTCATCGGACAGCGTACCTTCATCGCTGATGGTCGCATTCGCCTGAGCGATGATGTAGCGGCCTTCTTCGATGGCGGACAGGTAATCGATCTGATCGGTAATCTTGGAGCCTTCGACCTTGCGGTACGGGGTTTCCAGGAAGCCGTATTCATTCAGGCGGGCATACAGAGCCAGCGAGTTGATCAGACCAATGTTCGGACCTTCCGGTGTCTCGATCGGGCAGACGCGGCCGTAGTGGGTCGGATGCACGTCGCGCACTTCAAAGCCGGCGCGTTCGCGTGTCAGACCGCCGGGTCCCAGAGCCGATACGCGGCGCTTGTGGGTAATTTCCGACAGAGGATTGGTTTGGTCCATAAACTGCGACAGCTGGGACGAACCGAAGAACTCGCGAATCGCGGCCGAAATCGGCTTCGAGTTGATCAGGTCGTGCGGCATCAGGTTATCCGCTTCGGCTTGGCCGAGGCGTTCCTTGACGGCGCGTTCAACACGCACCAGACCGGCGCGGAATTGATTCTCGGCCAGTTCGCCCACGCAACGTACGCGACGGTTACCCAGGTGATCGATATCGTCGACTTCGCCGCGGCCATTGCGCAGTTCCACCAGGATCTTGATCACGGCCAGCACGTCTTCGTTCGACAGGGTCATGGCGCCGGTCAGTTCATCGCGGCCAATGCGGCGGTTGAACTTCATGCGGCCCACGGCCGACAGGTCGTAGCGGTCCGAGTTGTAGAACAGGCCATTGAACAGCGCTTCAACGGAGTCTTCCGTTGGCGGTTCGCCTGGACGCATCATGCGGTAGATCGCCACTTTCGCAGCCATCTGATCGGCGGTGTCGTCGATACGCAGGGTTTGCGAGATGTAGGCGCCCTGATCCAGGTCGTTCGTGTACAAGGTCTGGATTTCGGAAATGTTGGCATCGCGCAAGCGGCCCAACAGATCTTCGGTCAGCTCATCGTTCGCGGAAGCGACGACTTCACCGGTATCGCCATCGACGATGTTCTTCGCCAATACGCGGCCCAGCAGGTAGTCTTCCGGTACGGAAATGTGCTTGATGCCGGCAGCTTCGATATCACGCACGTGTTTCGCGTTGATACGCTTGTCTTTCAGCACCAGGGTCTTGCCCGACTTGTCGACGATGTCGAAACGCGCCACTTCGCCGCGCAGACGCTCGGAGACGAATTCCATTTCCGCGCCTTCGGAGCGCAGGTTGAAATTGTCGAAGACGAAGAAGTTCGCCAGGATTTGCTCATGCGACATGCCGATAGCTTTGAGCAGGATCGTTACTGGCATCTTGCGGCGGCGGTCGACGCGGAAGAACAGGATGTCTTTCGGGTCGAACTCGAAGTCCAGCCACGAACCGCGGTAAGGAATGATACGCGCGGAGAACAGCAGTTTACCGGACGAGTGAGTCTTGCCGCGGTCGTGCTCGAAGAACACGCCAGGCGAACGGTGCAGCTGGGAAACGATAACCCGCTCCGTGCCGTTGATGACGAACGAACCGGTGGTCGTCATGAGCGGCAATTCGCCCATGTAGACTTCCTGTTCCTTCATCTCTTTGACGACGGGCTTGGTTGGCGATTCCTTGTCCAGGATCACCAGACGCACTTTCGCGCGCAGCGGCGACGCGAACGTCAGGCCACGTTGTTGACATTCTTTGACGTCAAAGGCAGGATCGCCCAGAACGTACGACAAGAATTCGAGACGCGCAAAACCATTGTGCGACACGATAGGGAAAATCGAAGTGAAAGCCGACTGCAGGCCATCATTCTTGCGGCCGGACGGTGCTATGTCCTCTTGCAAGAAGCTATGATAAGACTCGAGCTGGGTCGCCAGCAGGAACGGAACGTGGTGAACGTTGGCGCGCTTCGCGAATGATTTGCGAATGCGTTTCTTCTCAGTAAATGAGTAGTGCATGGACACTCCGTGAGTGACAGAAAGGATAGAAAATTCAGGTTTTGCAAGTGTTCGTTTGCACCGCTGCGTGTGACACAGACGAAACCTCAAGGCTCTGCTTTCCGGCTTGAATCGAATAAAAACTGCTGCTACAACTACATGACAAATACGATGCAGACGACAAAGGAGCCAAAGTCGGATTTCCCCCCTTGCGAGGGGAAACCTCAGACTTTGACTCGGGCGCTAACTGCCGCCGGTACAGATATTACTTGATCGAAGCGGTTGCGCCGGCTTCTACCAGTTTCTTCTGTGCTGCTTCAGCGTCAGCTTTCGACACTGCTTCTTTCACAGTTTTTGGTGCGCCATCGACCAGGTCTTTAGCTTCTTTCAAGCCCAGGCCGGTGATTTCGCGAACTGCTTTAATAACGCCAACTTTGTTTGCGCCGAAGGTGTCAAGGATGACGTTGAATTCGGTTTGTTCTTCAGCAGCTGCTGCTGGGCCTGCTGCAGGACCGGCCGAAGCCATTGCTGCTGCGGACACGCCGAATTTTTCTTCGAATGCTTTAACCAGGTCGTTCAGGTCCATTACGGACATGGCGCTAACTGCTTCCAGGATATCGTCTTTGCTAATTGCCATTTTGAAACTCCTAAATTTATTACGTTAGTTACATCAGATTGGTACTGAGAGAAAAAAGCGCGCGCAATTAAGCGGCTGCTGGGGCTTCTTCTGCTGCTGCTTCTGCAGGAGCTTCGGCGCCTTCGCCTTTTTTCGCTGCCAGGGCAGCCAGACCACGTGCAAAGCCCGAAACCGGAGCCAGCATAACGCCCAACAACTGCGAAATGAGGACTTCACGGCTAGGAATGCTCGCCAACGCGGTGACAGCAGCTGTATCCAGCGGCTTGCCTGCGTAGTTACCTGCTTTGATGACCAGTTTGTCGTTGGTTTTAGCGAAGTCAGCGATGACTTTAGCTGCTGCAACGGCATCGGCCGAGATCGAGTAGATCAACGGGCCGGTCATGGCATCTGCCAGGCTGGCGAATGCGGTACCTTCAACGGAGCGACGAGCCAGAGTGTTTTTCAACACACGCAGGTACACGCCTTGGGCACGCGCTTTAGCACGCAGTTGCGTCAAGTGACCAACCTGGATGCCACGATATTCGGCCACGACGATCGTTTGCGCATTTGCTACTTGTGCGGAAACTTCGGCGACGACGGCCTTTTTGTCATTCAGATTGAGACTCACGGTCAACCTCCTTAAATGATGTTCGGCAATCACAACCGAGTGGTTGAGCGCCTTGCATCGGTTCGAACACGGCGTCCGAAGTCAAGAAGTACTAAACTGAGCGGATGGATTCACGCAGCATGAGGACTACAAAACTTGTTCGGGTACACCATCTGCGTTGGGCACCTGCCGTTGCCGGCAAGCCTATTAACCTTCTGCATGTGCGATCGCAGTCGGCCCAACGGTCTTTGATTGTCTGCCTGCCTGGTGCGAACACCGGGCAGACAGCCCAAAGATGCGCCCGCAGCGCCCGAAGGCGCTACAGGACTTGATTCTGTTACTTAAGCTGCCAGGCTAGCCTGATCAACACGGACGCCAGCGCCCATGGTCGACGACAGCGAAACTTTGCGCAGGTACACGCCTTTGCTCGATGCTGGCTTGGCTTTGTTCAGTGCGTCGATCAGTGCGACCAGATTCGACTTCAGATCTGCGTCAGCGAACGATTTACGGCCGATGGTAGCGTGGATGATACCGGATTTGTCGGTACGGTACTGAACTTGACCGGCTTTCGCGTTTTTCACGGCGGTAGCGACGTCAGGAGTAACAGTGCCAACTTTCGGGTTAGGCATCATGCCGCGTGGGCCCAGGATCTGACCCAGGGTACCAACGATACGCATGGTATCTGGCGAAGCGATAACGATGTCGAAAGGCATGTCGCCGGCTTTGATCTGCTCAGCCAGGTCTTCCATACCAACGATGTCGGCGCCAGCAGCTTTGGCCGCTTCCGCTTTTTCGCCCGACGCGAATACAGCCACGCGTACGGTTTTGCCGGTACCAGCTGGCAGCACGACGGAGCCGCGCACCACTTGGTCGGATTTCTTAGGATCAACACCCAGTTGTACCGATACGTCGATCGATTCATTGAACTTGGCCGTTGCGCACTCTTTGATCAGAGCGACAGCGTTGTCGAAAGCGTACACTTTGGTACGGTCGACTTTGGCTTTCAAAGCCTTGATACGTTTGGATAACTTAGCCATTATACAACACCTTCCACCGTGATACCAATCGAACGAGCGGAACCAGCGATGGTGCGTACAGCAGCATCCATGTCGGCAGCGGTCAGATCAGGGGTTTTCAATTTAGCGATTTCTTCAGCTTGTGCGCGGGTCAGCGTACCGACTTTGTCGGTATGTGGCTTCGGCGAACCTTTGGTGATCGCAGCAGCTTTTTTGATCAGGTAGGTTGCTGGAGGCGTCTTCATCACGAAGGTGAAGGACTTGTCAGCGAACGCGGTGATCACGACTGGAATCGGCATGCCTGGCTCCAGACCTTGGGTCTGTGCATTGAAGGCCTTGCAGAATTCCATGATGTTCAGACCACGTTGACCCAGAGCTGGACCGATTGGTGGGGATGGGTTTGCTTTACCAGCTGGTACTTGCAGCTTGATAAAACCAATGATTTTCTTTGCCATGATGGCTCCTATCTTGGATTGAGTAGTAGCGCCCCGCCGATCCTACCCTGGCGGGGCTCCTCTGACCGGATTTCGCTTTGACTACCGCGACGCTCCTGGTGGCGCTTGATACAGACTTAAACTTTTTCGACCTGGCCGAATTCGAGTTCTACCGGAGTAGCGCGACCGAAAATGGTGACCGAGACGCGTACTTTGGATTTCTCGTAGTTGACTTCTTCGACATTGCCGTTGAAGTCGGTGAACGGACCATCCTTGATGCGGACTTGCTCGCCCACTTCGTACAAGGTTTTTGGACGGGGCTTTTCAACACCTTCCTGCATCTGCTTCATGATGCCGTCGATTTCGCGCGCGGAGATCGGCGTCGGCTTGTTCGACTTGCCACCAATGAAACCGGTAACCTTGCTGGTATTCTTGACCAAGTGCCAGCTCTCGTCCGTCATTTCCATTTCAACCAGCACATAGCCAGGATAGAAACGACGTTCGGTGACGGACTTCACACCATTTTTGACTTCGACAACTTCTTCAATCGGCACCAGGATCTGGCCGAACTGGTCTTGCATGCCCGCGCGCTCGATGCGCTCGGTCAGTGCGCGCATGACGCTTTTTTCCATGCCGGAATAAGCATGCACGACATACCAGCGCTTGCTGCTGACTGGCACGCTCAGCGCTGCACCAGTGTCCGCTACCGGAGCGTCGCCCGGAACGGACTCGTCCGCCGCTTCATCATGCACATTTTCGCTCATTATTTTTTCCAACCCAGAATTACGTCATACAACAAAAACTCGAGCAATTTATCCGTGCCCCACAGGAAAATCGCCATGACCAGCACAAAGGCAAACACGATCGCAGTAATCTGCGTGGCTTCTTTGCGGGTAGGCCAAACGACTTTCTTGGTTTCGCGCACAGCTTCTTTGGCGAAATTGAGAAATTCACGGCCGGTCGTCGAGATATACAAGAGCGCAACAGCAATAACCAAACCAGCCACAAGCGCGCTTGCACGCACCAGAGCTGGTTGGCCTGCCAGGTAATAAAACCCGACTACTCCTGCAATCGCAGCCACTATTGCCAGCGCGACTTTTATCTTGTCACTCGACGTGCTAACGGTTTGCACGGATTGATTTGACATTTTTCTACTTTCGGTGCCCTGCACCTTGACGGTGGCAGGGACGGAGGGCATCGAACCCCCAACCTTCGGTTTTGGAGACCGACGCTCTGCCAATTGAGCTACGTCCCTACGTAAAACTTTCGAGGAGCGCTATTCTACCACCCAGGACGCCCCGGGTGGAAGCATAACATTTCCTTATGCGAGGATTTTTGCAACCACGCCGGCGCCGACGGTACGGCCGCCTTCACGGATAGCGAAGCGCAGACCTTCTTCCATCGCGATCGGGTTGATCAGCTTGACGGTGATCGACACGTTATCGCCTGGCATGACCATTTCCTTGTCTGCTGGCAACTCGATCGAACCGGTTACGTCCGTCGTGCGGAAGTAGAACTGTGGACGATAGTTGTTGAAGAATGGCGTATGACGGCCGCCTTCATCTTTCGACAGAACATAGATCTCGCCGGTGAAGTGCGCATGCGGCTTGATCGAGCCTGGCTTGGCCAGAACTTGACCACGTTGCACGTCTTCACGCTTAGTGCCGCGCAGCAGCAGACCAACGTTGTCGCCTGCTTGACCTTGGTCCAGCAGTTTGCGGAACATTTCCACGCCGGTGCAAGTCGTTTTGACGGTATCGATAATACCAACGATTTCGATCTCTTCGCCGACTTTAACAATGCCGCGCTCGATACGACCGGTTACCACGGTACCGCGACCCGAGATCGAGAACACGTCTTCCACTGGCATCAGGAAAGCACCGTCAACAGCGCGCTCTGGCGTTGGGATGTACGAATCGAGGGCATCGGCCAGACGCAGCACTGCGTCAACGCCCATTTCGCCTTCTTTGCCTTCCAGCGCCATACGGGCCGAACCTTTGATGATAGGCACGTCGTCGCCAGGGAACTCATACTTCGACAACAGCTCGCGCACTTCCATTTCAACCAGTTCCAGCAGCTCTGCGTCGTCGACCAGGTCGCACTTGTTCAGGAACACGATGATGTATGGAACGCCAACTTGGCGGGCCAGCAGGATGTGTTCGCGGGTCTGTGGCATTGGGCCGTCAGCTGCGGAGCATACCAGGATCGCGCCGTCCATCTGGGCAGCACCGGTGATCATGTTTTTGATGTAATCGGCGTGGCCTGGGCAGTCAACGTGCGCGTAGTGACGCGATTCCGTTTCGTACTCGACGTGGGCGGTGTTGATCGTGATACCGCGCGCTTTTTCTTCTGGTGCTGCATCGATCTGGTCGTATGCTTTAGCTTCGCCGCCGAATTTCTTCGACAGAACCGTTGCGATTGCAGCGGTCAGCGTGGTTTTACCGTGGTCGACGTGGCCGATGGTGCCGACGTTGACGTGCGGCTTGGTCCGTTCGAATTTACCTTTTGCCATTTTGAACTCCTAATGATTTGATTAGATTGCTCAGGCACACGCCCGACGGTCTGGTTTGAATTGCTTCTGTGCTGCCTGCTGCGAATTCTGGTGCCCTTGACGTGGATCGAACACGTGGCCTCTCCCTTACCAAGGGAGTGCTCTACCACTGAGCTACAAGGGCTGTAATTTGTTGCATGCGATGCATCAAGCATCTGAACGGAAACTGGAGCGGGTGAAGGGAATCGAACCCTCGTCGTAAGCTTGGAAGGCTTCTGCTCTACCATTGAGCTACACCCGCGAGGTATCGTTCACTTTATCTTCACTTGCTTTTTGCTACTACCCAGTTTTCCTTGCAAAAACTTGGTGGAGGGGGCTGGATTCGAACCAGCGTACTCATAGAGAACAGATTTACAGTCTGTCGCCTTTAACCACTCGGCCACCCCTCCGCGGGAACCGCAGAGTATGAAGCATCTACTCACAACTGTCAACCTTATTTGCTGATGCCTGACTGCTGCATTTGCGTATAAAGAAGAAGTTGGCTGCTTCGGGGCGTGATTATAAGCTCCCGATTTGAGAATGTGCAAGGGTTGGCGCGAAAAAGTCTTCTTTTTTTGGATTTTTTTTATCGTCCCTGCCGGGAAGCCGCATTTTCCCGTCATTCGCCCCGTATTTCTCTTGTTTACCTTGCGTCAGGCGGATGCATCCAGGAGTTGCCCAGGGGCTTATATTTGCGCAACAACTGCTGATGCAGGCCCGACAGCACGGGCAATTTGGGGTTGCGCGGATCCAGGCGGCGCACGCCGGCGATAAACGTCAGCGCCTGCTGTCCCATGCGTTCATCCCAGCCTTCGTGCTCCAGGCATTTCAGCACGGCCACGGCCGCATTGAAGACCACTTGCGGATTGTCGGGCAGGCGCGTGACGGCTTCGCCCATCAGGTCGACGGCACCGCGGAAATCGCCCTCTCCCGCCCTGGCCGCGCCTGCCGCTACCATGTCGGCCACTTCCTGGCGGCTTTGCCGCGCCAGCGCCTTGGCCAGCTCTTCGCGTCCCGCCTGTTCAAACACGGCCATGGCGCGCGTCATGGCGGCGCTGTCGGGTGCGTTGCGCATGACTTCGCGCATCACCTCGGCCGCGCCATCCTCGCGCCCATGCGCCAGGCAATGGCGCGCCAGTTCCGTTTTCAGCATGTTCGAGCCGCCCACGCTGTGGCGGTTGGCAGCCAGCGCCGCGTCCAGCGATTGCTGCAGGCGTTCCTCGTTGCCCGTATGCGCATGCAGCATGGCGCTGCACAGGGCGCTGCACAGTTCCGCATTCTTTTGCCCGCCCATCGATTTGTCGAGGTCGCGGATCACGGCGCCCGCCTGCAGCGGGTCGCCCTTGCGCACCAGGGTCTGCACGAGGCGCACATGGTCTTCCGGGTCGCGGAATTCCGAATACTTGGCCTTGCTGACCACCAATTTGAGGGATTTTTCCGCCATCTCGATATCGTCGGCCGCCAAAGCCGCCTCGCCCAGACGGCGCAAGCGGCGCACGGCATGCGGCGACAGGGCCACCGCTTCGCTCAGGGCGGCCTGCGCCAGTTCCGGCTTGCCCTGCGCCAAATGCGTGCGCGCCAGCCAGTCATACGCGTCGAGAAAGCGCTTGTTGTTTTCCAGCAGCCCTTCCAGCGTGCCCTGCGCCGCTTCGTATTCCCCCAGCAGGAACTGCGTCTTGGCCTGCCCCAGGCGCGCCCAGCCGATGGACTTGGCCTGGTACAGGCCGGCGTAGATCGGTTCGGCGTCGGCCGCCTCGCCCAGCAGCAAATGCAATTCCGCGCGCAGGCGCAGGAAATCGGTGGCATAACGGGGATACAGGCTGGCGCCCTCGGCGCAGGCGGCAATCGCCGCGCGCTCATTGCCCACGTCGATCAGTTCATACACGGGCACGAAGGCATTGCGCTTGTCCAGCGCGCGGCCGATGCGCTCGAGCATGTTGTCAGCGGTAAAAGGTTTGAGGATGTAATCGGTGGGCAGCAGTTCGACGGCGCTGACCACCTTGGCGAAGCTGCCTTCGCCCGTGACCATGAAGAACATGGTCGAGGCATGCATCAATTTGTGGTGACGCAAGTCTTCCAGCATCTGCTGGCCATCCTGCCCGCCGTCAAGATCGTATTCGCACAGGATCAGATCATACGATTTGCTGCCCAGCATGCGGATCGCCTGGCCGGAACTGGCCGCGTCATCGATCTTCGCCAGGCCGCACAGGTTGAGCATATTGTGCAGGCTGGCGCGCATGCCCGGATGCGGCTCGATGATCAGCGCGCTGAGGCCCTTGAGTTCTTTCATGTCGTGATGTCCGAAAACTCCGCGGCGCGCCACACTGGTGCGTGGCGCCAGCCAGCATGAGGCTGCCGAGTATATGACGGCGCCGCGCGCAAGGGAATGGCGGCGTGCCGAAAAATGCCAACGAAGTGGCGGCTCAAGCGGTGGCGTGCTCCGGATGCCACAGTTGCGGCTCGTGGTCGATCAGCTCCAGCAGCGCCGTCACCACTTCCGGATCGAACTGGCTGCCGCTGCGCTGCTCGATGTATTCGCGCACCTGCGGATACGGCCACGGTTCCTTGTACGGCCGCTCGTGCAGCAAGGCGTCAAAGACATCGACCACGGCAACGATGCGCGCGGCCACGGGAATGTCGCGCCCTTTCAGGCCGTTCGGATAACCGGCGCCATCGAAATGTTCGTGGTGGCCGCCGGCGATCTGCGCGCCATATGTCAGGTAGCTGACGCCGTCGACCATGTTGGCGGCCCGCTCCAATATGGTGCGACCGACGCCGGCGTGCAGCTGCATCTGCGCCCGTTCCTCGTCCGTATGCTTGCCCGGCTTGAGCAGTACGGCGTCCGGCGTGGCCACCTTGCCCACGTCGTGCAGGATGCTGGCCAGGCCGATCATGTCGAGCAGCTGCGGGCTGAGCTCGTCGGCGTACACGCCGCGCTGCTGCATGCGCCGGGCGATGGCGTCGGACAACAGCTGCACGCGCCGCACGTGGCCGCCCGTGTCGCTGTCGCGGAACTCGGCCAGGTCGGCCAGCGCCACCACGGTCGCTTCCTGCGCCTTGCGAAGCTGGCCGAACATGTACAGGTTGTCGAAGGCGGCGGCGATGCGCTGGCAAAACACTTCCAGCAGATCGCGCTGAATCTGCGCCAGCGGCCACGGCGGCGTGACGGAAATGGCCAGCTCTCGGTTGCCTTCCGTGTGAATGAACAGCACATTGGCCGGATGCTCGAACTGGCTGCGCTTTTCCGCGAACGCCTTGGCGATGGTTGGCGTGAGGGCATGGTCGGCCGGCAAGGCTTCCGCTTCGGCCAGCACGGCATACGTGCCCGTGGCGGCGACCACCTCGGGCCGCCCGGCGCCGCCCTGCATCAGGCACAGCACACCGTCGGCGCCCACGTCGAGGATGGCGCTGACCTGGTTCAGTACGCCGGAAGCGAATTCGCGCAGGGAATGGATCTGGTACAGATTGGTGGCGCCGGCGAGGATCTTGCCCAGGCCGATGCGGCTGCGTTCGAGCATCATCAGGCTCTCGTAAGCGCGCAGGGCCGAAATGACGGTGGTAAACAGCTTTTGCGTCGTCAGTTCCGTCTTGGCCTTGTAATCGTTGATGTCGTATTCGATGATGACGCGCTGCTCGGGCGCCTGGCCCGGCTGGCCCGTGCGCAGCACGACGCGCACGATGGAGTTGTTCAGGTCGGCGCGGATGCGCTTGGCGAGGATCAGGCCGGCATCATCCGTTTCCATCACCACGTCGAGCAGCACCAGCGCGATATCGGGCGTGTCGCGCAGAATCTCGTACCCTTCACGGCCGCTGTAGGCGGAAAACAGTTCCAGTTCACGTCCCTTGAAACTGACATTGCGCAGCGCCAGCCGCGTGACCGCATGCACATCGACGTCGTCATCGACGATCAGGACACGCCACAGGCGCTGGTCGGGCGCGGCCAGCCCGGCAGGACTGGCCACCGGCTCATCTTCGTCGAGCAGCCAGTTATCATCTGCATCGGCTTTGAGGTCGGTCATGAATACTCCTAATGGATAAGTTCGATGTGGACGCTGCGTTGACACCTATCAAGCATAATCAGATTAGATGCTGCTTACAACAGGATTCTGCGTACCGCCTTCGCTGGCGGGCGGCGACGAGGCCGAGGCGCCGCTGCGCGTGGCGCCGCCGCAATTGTCCTGGCCTGGCCCGACGGCCTGGTAGCGCACTTCATACTTGCCCGCGCTGAGCTGCTCCACCAGCAGCTTGTCGTACGCGAGGATGTACAGGTAGCGCACGTTCGAGCGCCGCTCCGTGTCATACAGCTTGACGAACACGGGCGCGGCATTGCCGCTGTTGTCGATGCTCACGGCCAGTTCATCACCCTTGTTACCAATCGGGAATCCATCGACATAGCCGGAATGGGCCGGCCAGGGTTCGCCATTCGGCGCCACCAGCGATGGGGATTCGGCTTTGCCGGCCCCATCGCAAGCGGGCGGGATGCCTTTCAGGCTCAGCTGGGACACGGCCAGCACGCGGATCTCGGGCGTCTTCGCTTGCGGAGGTTCGGGCGCATACGGCTTGCCCACGGCCCAGCTATCGACTGCCACGGCCTCGCCTTTCGATGGCGACGACGCGGCACTGGCCGCAGACGTGGCTATTTCCGCATGGGGCTGGGCGCCATCGCGGGCCAGGCCGCTCCAGGCCGACGCCAGCGCGGCAGGCACGGGTTGCGACGTGTCGAGCATCAGCAAGGCGCCCAGCCAGCCCAGCAGCAGGCAGACTAGCAAACTCAGCCACCAGCGCCAGTTGCGCCAGACGGGTTGCAAGCCGCGCCGCGCCTTGCCCTTCGGCGGCGGCACATCCTGCGCCCACGTGTGTTCATGCTGCTGGGCATGGCCTTTCGCGCGGCCATCGCGGCTCTTGCCTTCTTCCTGGTGGGTGCTTTCCAGCCATTCGATTTCCCACTCCTCGGCGGCGATCCACTCGTCGTGTTCCTTGCGGCGCTGGGGATCGGATAAGGTGCCATAGGCGCTGTTGAGGATCGCCATGATGCGGGCGGCCTTTTCGTCGCCGGGATTCTTGTCCGGGTGGTATTTCTGGCTGAGGGCTTTGTACGCGGCACGTATGACTTCCTGCGGCGCCAGGCGCGCCACCTTCAGGTTGTCATAGTGTGTGTGTATCTTTCCCATCGTTCTATCTTGAAATCGGTGCGCGGCGACGGGTTCTTGCAGGATGGAACCGTGCTGTGTCGGTCATCATATACGATATGACAAGATAATAACCACTGGCGGACAGGAAATTGCAGGGCGGCACTGCCCTGCCTTGATATTGCGGGCGCTTACAGGCGGTGGCTGCGGTCGCTGGACAACAGCGCTTCCGGCAACTCCACCTGGTGCCCCACCACCAGCACCTTGAACAATTCCCCCATCTCGGCCGGCGACACCAGCTTTTGCACGGCGCTGGCTTGCGGCAAGTACGTTTTGACCTGTTGCGGATCGGTGCGCAGCAGCAAGTCGCCGAGGCCCGCGCCCAGCAGGAAGGAGGCCTGGTTCATATAGGCGAGCACGTCGAGGCCGGCATCCTGCGCCGCCACCGCCATGGCCGTAAAGTCGACGTGGGCCGTGATGTCCTGCAAACCGGGCAGATAAAATGGTTCCGCGTGGGCGTGATGGCGGTAATGGCACATCAAGGTGCCCGTGGCGCGTAAGTCCAGGTAATACTCGTGCGCAGGAAAACCGTAATCGAACAGCACGGCCGCACCGCCCTTGCCATTGGTCAGCATGCGCGCCAGCGAGCGCATGAAGCCGCAGGCCACGCCATGGATCTCGCTGACATAGCCCACCGGTAAGGCATCCGCATCCGGCACCTGGGTGGCGATCTGCGCGGCCACGTCATCGCCGGCAAGCCGTTCAACAAACACGAACTGGCCGTCGGCGATGCTGACGTCGAGTTCGCACCAGCCGGCAGGCGTCTTGCTGATCAGGTTGACGGGCATGGCGTCGAGCACTTCATTGCCGAACACGGCGCCTTCGAAACTGTCGGGAAAACCGTCGAGCCACACCACTTGCGGGAAGGCGGCCAGCGCCAGCTCCTGGCGCGCGCGCAATTCGCCGGACAATTCGACGATCGCATACTGTTCAATGGCGATGCCGGCCTGCGCCGCTTCCGTCAGGATATCCAAGGCCAGCTTGCCCGTGCCGGCGCCGAATTCGAGGATGCGCGGGGCCGTTTGCGCCATAATAGCGGCTGCCACATGGGCCAGGGTGGCGCCGAACAGGGACGAAATCTCCGGCGCGGTTGTAAAATCGCCATCTTTGCCCAGCTTGGCGGCGCCGCCGCTGTAATAGCCGAGGTCAGGCGCATACAGCGCCAGCTCCATGAAGCGGACAAAGGGAATGGCGCCGTCATTGCGCGCGATTTCGGCGGCAATCTGGTGCTGCAAGGCATGGGACGCGGCCAGCGCGTCGCTATCGGGTGCGGGAAGAGACATTCCCGCATTGTAGCGAATCGGCGGCGCATGCCGCCAGTGTGGCGTCCACCGAATATCTCAACCATAGCAAAGACATGACAGAAGCAACGACAACGCCATTCGACAGCACTCCCCGCGTCGCCCTCGTCACGGGCGCCGCGCGCCGGCTCGGCCGCGCCATCGCCCTGGGCCTGGCGCGCGACGGCTGGGATATCGCCGTGCATTACCGCGACTCGTGCGAGGAAGCGCTCAGTCTGGTGGCGGAAATCGCCGCGCTGGGCCGCCGCGCGCACGCGTTCCCCTGCGACCTGGCGCAGGAAGACGCCGTGCGCCAGCTGTTGCCACAGGCGCAGGCGGCGCTGGGGCCCGTTACTTGCGTGGTCAACAACGCATCGTTGTTTGAATACGACAATGCCGGCGATTTTTCCTTCACCGCGCTCGACGCCCACATGCACGCCAACCTGGCCGCCCCCATCCTGCTGGCGCAAGCGCTGTACCAGGCCACCCCGGCAGGCGGGCAAGCCGTGGTCATCAACTTGCTGGACCAAAAACTGTACAATCTCAATCCTGATTTTTTGTCGTACACCCTGTCCAAGGCGGCGCTGTTGTCGGCGACCACCATGCTGGCCCAGGCGCTGGCGCCGAAAGTGCGCGTGGTGGGCATCGCCCCCGGCATCACCATGGTTTCCGGCGAGCAGACGCAAGCGAACTTTGCCAAGGCGCATGAAAACACGCCGCTGGGACGCTCCAGCACGCCAGAAGATGTGGCCGACAGCGTCTGTTACGTGGCCGGCGCGCGCGCGCTGACGGGCACGACCTTGCTGGTCGATGGCGGCCAGCATTTGATCGGCTTGCCGCGCGACGTCATGTTTTTGACCAAATAATCAGCAGCCACACCAAACAACCAGCATTCCCTAAAAGGTAAAACCTATGTCGTCCGCCCTGTTCCACCCTCGCCTGGCCGATTGCCGCCGCCTGTTCCTGCGCAATTACGAAGTCCTCATCAACATCGGCGTCTACGACTTCGAGAAAAAGGGCGAGCAGCGCGTCCTCATCAACGTCGACCTGTACATTCCCCTGGCCCTGTCGACGCCGAAGGATGACCAGCTGGAAGAAGTGGTCGACTACGACTTCATGCGCGAAACCATCGCCAGGCGCATGGCGCAAGGCCACGTGCAGCTGCAGGAAAGCCTGGTCGACGACGTGCTGGCCGCCATGCTGGCCCACCCGCGCGTGCGCGCCGCGCGCGTATCGTCGATGAAACCGGACGTGTATCCCGACTGCGAAGGCGTGGGCGTGGAAGTATTCAAGATCAAGGATGAAGCATGAGCAATATGAACGACACCGCAGTCATGGAAACGACGACCACGGCCGTGGAATTCCCGGCCAACGTGGAAGCGCAGAAACTGGCGCGCAAGAAGGCGGAAAAGATCGCCCTGGAAAACAACAAGCTGCACAAGCGTTTGTGCCGCCTGGTGGGGCAAGCCATCGGCGATTTTAATATGATCGAAGACGGCGACAAGGTGATGGTCTGCCTGTCCGGCGGCAAGGATAGCTACGCGCTGCTGGACATTTTGATGACCTTGCGCGAACGCGCGCCGATTCACTTCGACATCGTCGCCGTCAACCTGGATCAAAAGCAGCCGAACTTCCCGCCGGAAATCCTGCCCGCCTACCTGACGGAACTGGGCGTGGCCTTCCACATCGAAAACCAGGATACCTACAGCATCGTCAAGCGTTTGATCCCGGAAGGCAAGACAACCTGCTCGCTGTGCTCGCGCCTGCGCCGCGGCATTTTGTATCGCGTGGCCGACGAGTTGGGCGCCAACAAGATCGCCCTGGGCCACCACCGCGATGACATCTTGGAAACGTTCTTCCTGAACATGTTCTTCGGCGGCAAACTGAAAGGCATGCCGGCCAAGCTGCAATCGGACGACGGCAAGCACATCGTCATCCGTCCGATGGCCTACGTGAAGGAAGAAGACACGCAGCGCTATGCGGAAGTCAAGGGCTTCCCCATCATTCCATGCGATCTGTGCGGTTCGCAGGAAAACCTGCAGCGCAAGCAGATCAAGGGCTTGATGCGCGAATGGGACAAGAAATTCCCCGGCCGCGTGGAAAGCATCTTCTCGGCCCTGTCGAACGTGGCGCCATCGCACTTGATGGACCCGAAACTGTTCGGTTTCAAGGATTTGAAAGCGGACGGCGTGGCCAGCCCCATGGGCGACATCGCGTTTGACGAAGAGCCATGCTCGACGCCGACGACGTTTGGCACGATTCCGCTGCAAACGCTGTAAGCCGCTGTTCTAAGCCCGTGTTGTTTCGCCGCCACCGCCCAGGTGGCGGCATCCCTCCTCTTTCCCCCTGCGTCCATTTGATGTACCGTAGTCAGCTCTGCCGATACGCGATGTGTCACGCGCGCATTCCTGCCCGGCGGTCAGCACGCATTCTTCCGACAACCTCACTGGAATGAACCATGACGCCATCCGCGCTCAAGCGCCCCCTGCTGTTCTCCCTGCCTGCACTCAGCTTCGCCCTCTCCAGCGCCTTTGCCGCCCCCGCGCCCGCCGACCGCCAGGTCGACCGCTGGGACCTGACGGCGCTGTACGCCAGCGACGCCGCCTTCGACGCCGACGCGAAAAAGCTGTCGGCCCAGCTGCAGCAACTGGGCGCCTGCAAGGGGCAATTGAGCACCCGCCTGAAAAGCTGCCTGGACCTGGTCGCCGAGGCGCGCAAGCGCGTCAACACGCTCAGCACGTATGCGGCGCAGTATTACGACCAGGACACGGGCGACAGCAAGGGTAACCAGCTGAACCAGCGCGCCGCCCTGCTGGGCAACGACTTCAGCCAGGCGACGACCTTTTTGCAGCCGGAGATCCTTGCCCTGGGCAGCAAGCGCATCGACGCCATGCTGGCGAAGGACAAGGGCTTGCAGCTGTACCGTTTTCAATTGAGCAACATGCTGCGCAGCGCGCCGCACACGCTGGACGCGGCCGGCGAGCAGCTGGTGGCGCAGTTCGGCCTGGCGACTGGCTCGGCCGCCAGCGTCTACCGCACCCTGGCCAATGCGGAAATCGCGTGGCCCACCGTCACACTGTCGGACGGCACGCAGGTGCGCCTCGACCAGGCGGCCTATACCAAATACCGCGACGACGACCAGCGCGTCGACCGCAAGCTGGTGTTCGACGCCTTCTTCGGCAAGTGGAAAGAGTATGAACGCACGTTCGGCGAAACCCTGTACGGCCAGCTGAAAACGGACGCCGCGTATGCCAAGGTACGCCGCTATGCCGACTCGCAAAGCGCCGCGCTCGACGCCGACAACTTGCCGCCGGCCGTCTACCAGACCCTGATCGCGCAAACCAACGCCAACCTGCCCACCCTGCACCGCTACTTCAAGCTGCGCGCGCGCATGCTGGGCGTCAAGGACCTCGCGTATTACGACATCTATGCGCCGCTGCTGAAAAGCGACCGCACGTTCCCGCTGGCCGAAGGCAAGCAGATGATGCTGGCCTCGGTCGCACCGCTGGGCCCCGACTACGTCAAGGCACTGAGTGCCGCCGTGGACGCGCGCTGGATGGATGTGTATCCGCGCCCGCGCAAAGTGGCGGGCGCCTACATGAATGGCGACGCGTATGACGTGCATCCGTTCGTGCTGCTCAACTACACGGACAATTACGAAGCCGTCAGCACCCTGACGCACGAATGGGGCCACGCCATGCATTCGGTGCTGGCCAACAAGGCGCAGCCGTCGATCTATGCGCCCTACAGCATCTTTGTCGCGGAAATCGCTTCGACGACGAACGAGGCGCTGCTGCTCGATGCGCGCCTGAAGCAGGCCAGGGATGACGACGAGCGCCTGCTGTACCTGGGCGCGGCGCTGGAAAACCTGCGCGGCACCTACTTCCGCCAGGCCATGTTCGCCGAATTCGAGGCCGCCATCCACGGCAAGGTGGATAAGGGAGAATCGCTGACGGGCGAAGAGATCACGGCCATCTATGCCGGCATCCTCAAGCGCTACCATGGCGAAGCGCAAGGCGTCATGACCATCGACCCCGCCTACGCGCTGGAATGGGCCTATGTGCCGCATTTTTATCACGGCTACTATGTGTTCCAGTACGCCACCTCGATCGCGGCGGCGCAGGATTTCGCGCAGCGCATCCTCGACAAGGAACCGGGCGCGCTGGCCGCCTACCTGAAGATGCTCGGCGCGGGCGGCTCGGCCTATCCGTACGATCTGGTGAAGGCAGCCGGCGTCGACCTGGCCTCGCCGAAACCGTACCAGGCACTGGCGGCGCGCATGAACGGCATCATGGACCAGATCGAGGCGATTGAAGCGAAGCGGGGGAAATAAGGCTGGAACGAGACGCAAAAGGCGTAGGTCGGCTTAGCGCAAAGCGCGTAAGCCGACAGCACCCGCAACGCCAACAAGGTGTCGGATTACGCGGTTCCCGCTAATCCGACCTACCGTTTTCCACTTCCGCCGCCGCAAACGCCGCCGCATCGCTCTCGAACATGTCTTCCAGCTCCTCGCGCGCCTGGCGCGTGAGGGACATGACTTTTTGCTGATCCTGGAAGTGCGGCGCCACTTCCAGCAGAGTTTTCAGGTTATGCCGGCCAAAGATGCCGGCCGCGCGCTGCGCCCGCTCCGCGCTGAAACCCACCTGCTGCAAGGTCTGCTCGCCCAGCAGCAAGGCTGCGGCGAACGTCTCGCGCTCGATCAGGGTCACGCCGCGCTTCATCAATTCATAGTAATGCGTGACGTTGCGCGCGCGCGCCAAAATCGTCAATTCGGGCAGGCGCAGGCGCACGGCGTCGACCAGGGCCAGACTGTCGTCCACGTTGTCGATGGCGATCACCAGCGCCCTGGCCTTTTCGATGCCGGCTGCCACCAGCAAGTCCACGCGCGTGGCGTCGCCATAAAATACTTTAAAACCGAACTTGCGCAGCAGGTCGATCTGGTCCGGGTCGTGATCGAGCACCGTCACGCCGATCTTGTTGGCCGCCAGCAGGCGGCCGATGATCTGGCCGAAACGGCCGAAGCCGGCGATGACGATGGGGTTGTCCTGCGCCTCGATATGGTCGTCGGGGCGGCGCTTCTTGTCGCTCTGCAGACGCGGCGCGACGAATTTGTCGTGCGCCAGCAGCAGCAAGGGCGTGGCCACCATCGACAGGGTCACCACCACGACCAGCAGCGCGGCCGTCTCCGGCGCAAACACGTGCGCGGCCTCGGCGGCGGCAAACACGACGAAGGCGAATTCGCCGCCTTGCGACAGCAGCAGCGCAAAGAACAGCTGCTGGCCGCGGGGAATGTCGACAAACTTCGACAGCACATACAGCAAGGCGATCTTCACCGCCAGCAGCCCCGCCACCAGTGCCAGGATCAGCAACGGCTGGGCGCGCAGCACGCCGAAATCGACGGACATGCCGACGGCGATGAAAAACAGGCCCAATAACAGGCCCTTGAACGGCTCCAGGTCGCTGATCAGCTCATGGCGGTATTCGGAATCGGCCAGCAGCACACCGGCCATGAAGGTGCCCAGCGCCATCGACAGGCCCACCGATTCCATCAGCACGCAGATGGCGATCACCAGCAGCAGGGCGAAGGCCGTGAAGATTTCGCGCAAATCCGTCCTGGCGATGAAGCGCAGGATGGGGTTCACAAGGAAGCGCCCGCCGATCACCAGCGCCGCCAGCACGGCGGCCAGCTTGGCCACGCGCAGCCAGCCCGGTTCGCCGCTGTGCGTGACGAGGCCGCCCAAGAGGGGCACCAGCGCGATCATGGGAATAGCGGCGATATCCTGGAACAGCAAAATGGAAAAGCCGGCGGAACCGGCCGGCGTAGTCATCAGCTTGCGTTCGCCCAGGGTGGCCAGCACGATGGCCGTCGACGACAGCGACAGTCCCAGCGCAGCGACCAGCGCCGTGCGCCAGTCCACGCCAAAGGCCATGGCCACGGCGCACAGCCCCGCGCTGACGACGCCCACCTGCGCCCCGCCCCAGCCGAAAATCGGCCGGCGCAGCAGCCACAACCGTTTCGGTTCAAGCTCCAACCCGATCAGGAACAGCAACAGCACCACGCCGAATTCGGAAAAGCTGAGGATCACCTCGACATTCTTGATCAGGCCCAGGCCCCACGGTCCGATGACGACGCCGGCCACCAGGTAGCCCAGCACGGCGCCCATGCCCAGGCGCTTGGCCAGCGGCACCATGATGATGGCGGCGACCAGGTAAAACAGTATGTTGATGAGAAAGCTGTGGTGTTCCATGCGGGGTCCGGTAAAACGTGATTGGAATCGCAATCATGCCTGATTCCGGCCCAGGCATGTCCAAATCCATGCCTGAAAGCAGGTTGGCTCAGACAGCCAGACGATTGATCTGGCGCAGATGGCGCACGTCAAATAGGCGAAAAATCAAGCATGGCAGTCTGAGTGTCCCGGATACCCGGCCGGCCAATCGAGGAGCGGCCATCATGAGAGAACAGTCAGACGGCAACACCGAGTCCAGGTCGGCGCTGGTGGAAGAACAGCCAGCGATGCCTGCCCCGGGCAGCGAGCTATTGGCATTGCTGCGCCAGGCCCACGCGCTGGGCACAATGAAAGATCCGCCGTCACGTTCGATCACCACCAGCCTGATGCTGTTCACCCTGGCCAGGGCCGATGACCTTGTGCAGCCATCAATACAGGCGCCGGCCGACGCGCTCTTTTTTAGCCGCGCACTCAAGGAACTGGCCGGTGAGAGCTTGCAGGCGACATGGTCCGGATATTTTTCGTTCCAATACAGCAGTATCAGCGCCCCCTTGGCCAGCGGAACCAGTACGGACGAGCTTACCTATTCGACGAATGCTGAAAAATGGCTGAGCAATGCGGCTGTCGCGGCACGCCAGGCCGGTCGCGACAGCGTCACGGTGGGCGACTTGATCGGCGTGCTATGGTCCTTCAAGGAAGGAAAATTCATGTCCTTGCTGCACCAGATGGGCATCGACATGGCACAGCTGCAAGCCGCCTACGAACGGCATCCGCTGGCCAAGGCGGCCCAGCAAACACCCGAGAACGTACTCGACATTCTGGCACATGACCACCCTTCATTGCTGGACTACATGGAATTTGCGCAATACGCGATCGCGATCGTGGCTTTCCTCACCAGCGACCAAACCCGCGGCTCCATCAGTATCAGCATCCAGGCGCCATGGGGCGCCGGCAAATCTTCGCTGATGCGCCAGATTCAGCATCAGCTCGATCCTCCGAGGCCCGCCGAGCCAGAAAGCGGCACGTTCAAGACGCGCGATGTGCTGCGCTTTCTCGACCGGAAATCCGGGCCCGACAAGCAAGTATTCGTCGACGAAAGCAAGCGCTGGACCGTCTGGTTCAATGCCTGGAAATACGAAAGTTCCGAGCAAGTCTGGGCCGGCCTGGTGGACGCCATCGTCAGTCAGGTCAGCGACCGGCTGAACCCTGTCGAACGCGAGCTATTCCTGTTGCGCCTGAATCTGTCGCGCATAGACGATGGCGTGGTGCGCAGAAAAATCTATGACCGGGTCGGCACTTTCTGGTGGATCAAGGTGCGCCGCTGGCTGCTGGGGGCCATGGGCCTGATCATCAGTCTGGTGAGCGTGTCGCTCATTCCGCCCGATAGTCTGCCTGCGGCGATCAGGACATGGCTCGATGCCGCTGCCGTGGCCATTCCGACAGCCATCGGCACGCAAATTGCGATTACCGTGTATGCGGTACAGGCCTTCTTCAGCAGTAGAAAAAAGGTAGCGGACGAGCCTGCCAAATTCAGTCTGGCGGAATATGTACGCGTGCCCGACTATGCCAGGACGGTCGGCATCATGCACCAGATTCACCAGGATTTGCGACGCGTGATGCACTCTCTGCCCCAGCGTCGCACGCAACATGGCGATGGCGCGCCCGTCATCGCGCCCCTGGTCATCTTCATCGATGACCTCGACCGTTGCTCGCCCGGCAAAATTGCCAGCGTCGTCGAGGGTATCAACACGTTCCTGGCAGGCGACCAGTCCGAATTCCTGTTTGTGATCGGCATGGATCCGCAGATCGTCGCGGCGGCGCTCGAGCACGCGCACAGGGACATCAAGAAGCAATTGCCCTCCTATGAAAAACTGGTGCCGCTGGGATGGCGCTTCATGGACAAATTCATCCAGCTGGCGTTTACCATTCCGCCTAGCCGGCATTTGAAAAATGGCAAATTTATCGATTATCTGATCGGCTCGGAATCGCAGGCCGGCGCTGCCGCGTCGGCAGGATCCGGGGCACAACAGGCGTCCCATGCCGGCGCAGCGGAAGCGCAAACGCATGCCCGGACGAAAAGCGAGGCGCCGCAGGACGCCAGTGAGCGGCAGCGCCGGGCCAGCTCGCAATTCATGCGGGATGGCAAAGACGTGCAGACCGTCCTGCGCGGCATCAGCAAAGAGTATGCGTGCGGGCCACGGGAAATCAAGCGCACGCTCAATTTCGTGCGCTTTGTGCTGCTGCTGCGCATTGCACGGATAAGCCATGGCTTGCCGGTGCCGTCGCTGGCGCAATACCAGCGCTGGATCGTGCTATGCATACGCTGGCCGGACATGGCCCTGTGGCTGCAATGGGGTGGCTCGATGCCGCCCCATGCCAGCACCACGCCCAGCATGGATGATGTGGTCTCCAGGCGCTTGTGCTGTCTCGAGGAATGCAGCGCCTTGCCCGACAATGACCGTGAAAAATGGAGCACCAGCGCCGCTATCCGGCTAGGCCTGCCTTCCGGCCAAGTGAGCTGGCTGGAAGATCCCGAGATCTACCATTTTTTTTCGCATGAAACATCGCTGCCAAGGGAAGAGCGCCTGTCCAGCGGCGCGGTGATCGGGTTTTATTAATTTGCCGCGAATACGCGGTCAGTGCCGGCGATGGGAGACAGTCACGCCTCTCCATCAGCATGGTTCAGGGCGCCTTTCCGTCAATCTGCGCGCGCAGTGCTGCCACGTCGACGCGCTTGAGGTAGCTTTCGATGTTCTTCCATACGGCGTGATAGCCGTAACCGCCATTTTTCAGCTCGTCGATCGCCTTCTCGCGCGGCCAGTCCTGGTACAGCATGCGGTACATGGCGGCCATCATGCCCGTGCGGTCGGCGCCGTGCAGGCAATGCAGCAGCACGGGTCCCTGCTGTGCTGCTGCGCGGATGGCGCGCATGGTGTCGATCACGTGCTTGTCGCGGATGGCCCAGGTATTGATGGGAATGCGCACGGCACGGATGCCGCTGCCATCGAGCACCTGCGTATCGGAGTGAAAGGAGCGCAGGCTGATCACCGTCTTCACGCCCAGCGCCTGCAGCTGGGCCACATCGCTGCTATCGAGCCTGGCGCTGCGGTACAGGACGGGCGTGACCTGGTGCAGGTTCGACACCTGCGGCAGCGGCGTGGCCCACTCGGCATTGCGCTGCGGCGGCAGGGGCGCCTGCGCGCCGGCGGAACCGGCCGCCAGGGCCAGGGACAACAGCAGGAGATACGACGAGGGCGGCAAGGTCATGACTTCCTCTTGTATGAAAACCACAGCAGTACGCCGGCCAGCAGCAGCGACACCCAGTAGTCGGTCGGCGCCCACCACAGCCAGTGCTTGTGCCAGGCGATGTGGGCCGGATTGAAGTGCGCCACGCCATAGGCGGGATTGAGCACGAACCACAGATAATCCTCGATGATCCAGAACAGCATGATGCAGCCGATGGCGCGGCACTCGAGCCGCAGCGACCATTGCGCCAGGAAGATCATGGGGAAATGGAAGAACAGGGCGATAAAGGGAAAGACCCAGGCATGGTAGCCCGTCATCGGTCGCCCGCCCCAGAAGATATCGAGCAGCCAATGGCTTTCGATGCGCCAGGTGGGCAGGTTCGCGGCCCAGCCGGCCGCGCCTTCGATCTGGATTTCCACCTGCGCAAAAAATAATCCCAGCAGCGCCACCCAGGCCAGGGTCAGGGCGATCTGCCAGGGTTTTGCTACGGCGCCCGTCATGCCACGCTCTGCGCCAGCACCTGCGTCAACACGTCACAGGCGGCGCGCGGACGGCCCAGGGCCAGCGCCTTTGCGCGCATGGCTTGCAACTGTTCAGGATGCTCAAGCAGCAGGCGCACACGGTATTCCAGGGTGACGGCATCGAATGCCTTCAAGGCCACGCCCTGCTCCAGCAGATAGTCGGCATTGCGCTCTTCCTGCCCGGGTATCGGCGAGTTGACGATCATGGGCAAGCCCAGCGCCAGGCATTCGGACGTGGTCAGGCCGCCCGGCTTGGTGATCACCAGGTCGGCGCACGCCATCAGGCGCTCGACTTCGCTGGTGAAGCCTTGCGCCAGCAGGCGGCCCGGATACTGGCCGGCCAGCGTCTGCAGCGCCGCCAGCGCGGCGGCGTTTTTCCCCGTCAGCACGACCAGCTGGAAGTCGCCTGGCAGCGCCAGCAGGCGCGCGGCGACCGTTTCAAGGCTGCCCAGTCCCGCCCCGCCGCCCATCAGCAAAATCGTCGTGCGCCGCGGGTCGAGGCCAAACGCCTGCGCGCACTGCACGCGGTCGGGCGCCTGCGCGAACGCGGGCATGATGGGGATGCCCGTCACGTGGATGCGCTCGGCGGGGATGCCTTCGTGGCGCATGCGGAACGCCACTTCGTCGGTGGCGGCGAAATAGCCTTCCATCTGCTCGTGCACCCACATGCGGTGCAAGTCGAAATCCGTGACCTGCACCCACACGGGGCAAGCCAGCTGCTGCTGGCGCAGTGCGCGCGACAGCAGTTCGGCCGGCAGGAAATGCGTGCAGAGGATGGCGTCGGGCTGGAAGGCGGCGATCTGCGTCATCAGCGCGCGCGTATTGAGGCGCTCGACGGCGCGGCGCAAGCGCTGCATCGAGCTGTCGCGCGGCGCGTCGTGGGTGGCGTGATACAGATAGCCCCACAGCGCGGGCGCCTTGTTGACCAGCTTGATATAGAAATCCGTGTACAGCTTGCGGAAGGCGGGCGTGACGAAATCCATCACGTCCAGATGCAGGGCCAGCGCCGTAGGGCCACCACCGTGGCCATCGTGCGCCGCATATGCCTCGATGGCCTGCGCCGCGCGCATGTGGCCGGCGCCGGCCGAAACGCTCAGGAGTAGAATTTTTTGTGTCATGGAAAACCAATCCGGGGAACAGGTGAGCGCGGACGCGGAAAATTTATTGGCAGGATAACATCGCTGCAAGCTGGCCGGCTTGATCTGGCCCTGCGCGCGTGCACGCTAGCCAATGACGGGGATGGGCAGGGCCGACACTTTCCAGCTGCCTTTGAGCTTGCGCTCCATCAAGGCCGGCAAGGCGCTGGCGTCGGGCGCGCCTTTCTTCGTGAACGTCACCGGCACCAGCAGATAGATGGTGACCTTGTCATCGTCGGCGATGTCTTCTTCCTCCGGCGCCGGATTCCAGCGCTTGTCGATGGCCAGCAGCGCATCGACGCCGTCCGGCCACGCCAGGTCCGCCAGGTGCGGATCGTCGCGCCGCAGCAGCTCGCCCGCCGCCAGGCTGGCCTGGTCGAGCGTGCGCCGTCCCAGGCGTGCCAGCAGCGCCACGGGAAAGCGCCATGGGCTGTGCTCCGCGAAGCCGTGCACGGTCAGCGGCCAGCGGGCCGGCAGGCACAAAGCCAGTTCCGTCATCGGCGATTGCCGGAACAGGCCAACCGTAAACAACAGCTTGAAATCGCGCTTGCCATCGATGCAGCTGATGCCCAGCGAAAAGCGCGCGTCGCCACTGTCCGGACTGAACACGGCCGGCAGCACCCAGCCGGCGCTGTTGTGCATGAAGGTGCGGATCGCTTCCTGCGGCGAGGCGGCCGCTTGCTGCGGCACGTCGAGTATGCTCACGCCGCCCGCGGCAGCGAGCAATTGGGCGATGGCGGGAAAACCCCAGCCGGTGGCGATATCGACGGGCGCCTGGTTCCAGCGCGTATGCAGGCGGTTCGGATTGGCGCCCCGCTGCAGCAGCAATACGACCACGTCCTGGTGGCCGCCGACGCAGGCACTGTCCAGCGGCGAGAGGATATTGTCCGGCAAGCCATCGACGGCGGCGCCCTGCTCGAGCAGCCAGCGGCAGGTATCGAGGTGGCCATGGCTGGCCGCCACATCCAGCGGCGTAAGGTTGCGGTAACCGGGCAGGGGCAGATCGACGTCCATGCCCAGCGATACGAGCAATGCGCAGACCTCGCGGCTGCCGCCGGCCGCGGCCAGGTGCAGCAGCGATTCGCCGTCATCCATGTTGTAGCGGCGCAAGGTCAACAGCAGCGGTGTGGCCTCGAGCAGGCTGCGCACCTGTTCCACCTGATTCTCGTCCACGGCGTCGCAGAGGCGAAAAAACGCCTCGCGGTGCTGGTTATAGAGTGTTTTGTCGACCATGCCTGTTCCCTGCTCGTGGTGGCGGCGCCATCATCGAGCGGAGAATAGCATTTTCTTTCGATTAATCTGCGCGATGTGACAACTTCGGTGTGCACCGTGCGGCGACGCGCGCATTGGCGTTACAAATCCATGAAACTGACAGGCGCGACGTCGACGCGCATGACCGGATACAGATTCAGCCGCTCATCCCACGAGGCGTGGCGGCGGGCGAAAAACTCCAGGCGCGCGCGCGGATTCTTTGCAAACTCGGGCTCGTCGGCCAGCTTCTGCCGGAACTGCGCCGCCAGCGCCGGGTCGGCCGCCAACTGCGCGCGCGCCACATCCTCGGCCACATAGTCCTCCATGTATTCCTTGCGCTCGAACGCCGTGTTGAAGCTGCCCCAGGCCAGCAGCGAATCGGGCGCGCGCGGTTCGAGCAGCGCCATCACCAGGCGCGCCTTCGGCTGGTTGACGGGCACGTACAGCACGCAGCTGTCGACCAGGCGCACTGCCTTTTCCCATTCGCCCTGTACCGCGGCCGTCTGGCGTCCTTCGAACGACTGCGCGCCGAACTTCACCTGCGTGGCGCGGAAGATTTCCACATTCTGCCTGGAGAAAAAGCCGGTCATTTCATTGTAGGCGATGCCGTGCTGGCGCAACTTGGCGCCCACCATCTTCGCCTGTGCACATGGCACCAGGTAGCCGGCCTTCGGCGCGGTCACCTGCAGGTCGGGCACGATCTCGTCGCGCAGCGGCACGTTCCAGATTTGCGGCGTCTTTTCGTCATAGCGCGTCATCAGCGCACCCGACACCTCGGACGGCGTGCGCGTATACGCATAGCCGCGAAACGCGATCATGCGGCTTTTCTCCGTGGTCTTGTAGCTGAGGGGCAGCGCACTGCCGGCCAGCTGCATCGCCCGCTGGTCCGCTTCCATGGCGGTTTGCCGCCATGCGGCACCGTGCTGCGCCATCTGCGACAGCAGGGAAATGATGGTGTTGCGCGTGATGCGCACGCGGGTCGGGTAGTCCTTCCAAGAGTGGGTTTCCACCAGCACGCCGAAACGGTTACGCAACAGGAAATAGCCGTGCGAAAAGCGCGGGTTCGGCGTCGAATCGACAAAACCCGACTGCGGATTATCTTCTTCGGCAAATGACATGTAGAACGGCTTCGGATCGGAACCCTGCTTTGCCAGGTCGGCCAGCACGCCGTCGCGCAGCGCCGTTCCCGCCGCGCGCAGGGCAGCATCGCCTGCATGCACGGGTTCGACCTGAATCGAGATATCGGGTTCGAACTGGGCGCCATCGGTGACGTGCAGGTCGACATACGCCAGCGGATCCCAGGCATTGACCAGCGCCAGCATGTGCTGCATCTCGGGCGTATCGGCCTTCATGTATTCGCGGTTCAGATTGTAGTTTTGCGCCGTGCTGCGCCAGCCCATTTCCACGGGGCCGCGCTGGTTCGGACGGTTCCACTGACCGAAGCGCTCATGCCCGTCAACGTTAAATACGGGCACGAACAGCAGCACCTGCTTGTCCAGCACGCCGGGCGCCGCCTTGCCCTCCAATACTTCGCGCAGGGCCAGGAAACCCGCATCCTTGCCGTCGATTTCCCCCGCATGGATACCACCCTGCACCAGCATTACCGGTATCTTGCGCAGCTTGGCCGCGTCCGGCGTCAGCGCACCCGTGTTGGACACGGCCAGCGCCAGCATGGGGCGGTTTTCCGGCGTGCGGCCAAATTCAAAGCAGCGCACCTGTTTCGGACGGTGGTCCTCGAAGCGCCGGCACAAGGCTTCCACTTCCTCGTAGCGGCCCGTATTCTTGAAGCCCGAGTACTCGGCCACCGTCTTCAGGGAAAACAGCCGCATATCGCGCGCGGCATATGCATTGACGGCAAACAGGGATAACAAGGCGGCGGACAACACGGCGTGGCGTAGCATGGGTCAAACTCCATCGAGAGAGGACAAGCGGGCAATTATAGAGTGGCGGTGAGATAAAAACGCCGTGGCAAATAAAAAAGCCGGAACAGCGTCAGCTGCTCCGGCCTTGCTCTGGCAAGCGTGAATTACGAGCCAAAGTGGTAGTTGAATTCGACCCATCCCTGGCGGCCTTGCGGGCTGTAGTTGCCGATCGGGTAGTACGGCCAGCCGTTGCTGGTGTCGCGCTTGATCTTGTCGAACACGTTGTTGACGATCAGCGACACGGTGGCGCGGTCGTTGATGCGGTAGACGGTGCTGATGTTGGCCAGCGCCGTCGGCGTCAGGTAACCCTTGCCGGCAGAGTCAGGCACCTTGCCGTAGCGGCTGACGAGCAAGGTATTCGACCACTCGCCTGCGCCCCAGTTGACGCTCAGGTTCAGCTTGTCGGGCCAATCCCGGTTCGTCATCGACTTGGTTTCATCGGTTTCTGCGTCACCGGCAAATTGCTGCGATTTCTTGCTCAACACCCGCGCGTAGTTGGCCTTGAAGGCAAAGCGGCCATAGTCCGTTGTGCGCAGCACATACTTCAGGCTGACGTCGATGCCGCTGCTGCTTTGCTTGGCCGCGTTGATCGGGTTGACGGTGATGGTCTTGATCTCGCCCGCCTTGTTCAAGGCGTTGACCGCGTAACGCTCGATGCGGCCCACGGTATCGATGCAGGTCGGCGAGCCGATGTCGGCCTTGCCCAGGCGGCAATCGGATTCGTCGCGCAGCAGCTTGTCGGCGTCCAGGTTGGTCACCAGGTCGTCGATCTTGATGTTCCAATAGTCGACCGAGACGTCGAAATTGGCACTCGGCGACCAGACGGCGCCCACGCCGAAGGACTTGCCTTTTTCCGACTGCAGGTCGCGGCTGCCGTTCTGCACGTAATCGGCGCCCGGCGATTTATTCGCGTACTCGCAGCCGTCGATGGCCTGTCCGGCGGCGTCGCAACGGTAGTAGTCGGTGGTGCTCGCATAATAGCCTTTGCCGCGGGCCTGGTAGATGTAGTTCATGTCCGGCGCGCGGAAGCTGGTGGCGTAGTTGGCGCGGAACAGCAGGTCCGGCGCCGGGCGCAGTTCAAGCCCGCCGTTGTAGGTGAACTTGCCTTCCTTGCGTCCGGCAAAGCTGTAGCGGTCATAACGGCCAGCCACGGTAGCGGTCAGCTTCTCATGCAGCGGCACATTCAATTCCGCGCCCAGCGCGTAGCGCGAACGGGTGCCGGCCGTGGTGCCCGAACCGGTGGCGATATTGAAATAGCCCTGGTCGATGCGCGCATCGGGTTCGTTGCTGAAGCCCTGCTTGCTCGCCTCGGCAATCGTGGCGATTTTCACCGTGCCGGCAGGCAGCTGGAACAGGTCGCCATTCGTGGCCAGGCTCAGGGTATTCGTCCAGGCCTTGTCACGGCTGTCGCTGTAGCCGGTGATGCCGTCGAATTCGGCAGCCGTCAGGCGGCGCGACAGGCGCGCCGCATCCGGCGCGTAAATGGCGACGCCCTTGGCATCCGTGCCCAGCTTGGGTCCCAGGAAGAAGCTGTCGATGTTCGACAACATGCGCGGCGTATGGCCTTCGCTCTTGTAGATGGAAGCGTTGTAGTTGGCTTCATACTGCCAGGCGGTGCCAGGAATACGGCCCTTGGCGCCCAGCGAGATGGCCGTGGCCAGGTCCTCCCAGCTGCGGTTGTAGCGCTGCACGCCGCCGATTTCCTCGGGCGCCATGAAGCGGGTCCACTCTTCGTAGGCGCCGCTGTTCTGGTTCAGGAAGTAGCCGTTGCCCAGCGAGGCCGAGGTCCATGACGGGCCGCGCGTCGTGTTGACGGTCTTGTTCTTACCGATCAAAAAGTCGGCAAACAGGGTCGTATCGGCATCGAGCTCGTAATTGGCGCTGCCGAACACGTTCTGGCTGCTGTTTTTGGTCTGCGTGGTCCAGTAGGTCGGACGGGCTTTCGGGCTGGCGCAATAGCTGCCGTTCTTCGCCTGGTACTTGACGACGCTACCGCCGAACATGTCGCCGAACTGGTTGCAGGTGTCGCCCAGGTCGACATAGCTGCCGGACGTGCCGGACGCAACCACGCGGCGCGAAGCAATCGTGGTCGGCACGCCGGAGCGGCTGGTCATGAAGTCGCGGTCCATGCTCCACAGCGGGTCGCGTTCACTCAGTTCCACGCTGAACAGGGTATGCAGCTTGTCGACATTGCCGCCGCCCGTCAGTTGCACGCGCTGGTTGCCGGCGCCGCCGCGCGAGGTACCGCCAACTTTGACGTTGATATCGAAGCCTTCCGCCTGTTTTTTCAGGATCACGTTGACCACGCCGGCGATGGCGTCGGAACCATAGATGGCCGAGGCGCCGCCGTTGAGGATTTCGATGCGGTCGACAATGCTAGCCGGGATGTTCGCCAGGTTGGTGAAGTTGACGGCGCCGTCATAGGCGATGGGGAAGTCGGCCAGGCGGCGGCCGTTCAGCAGGATCAGGGTATGGTTTGGACCCAGGCCGCGCAGGCTGATGGTATTGGCCGACGGCGTGAAGGTATTGCCGTAATCCTCGCCCTGCGTAAAACCGCTGTTCTGCACCTGGCTGGTCAGCGCGTCGAAGACGTTCTTGTAGCCCTGCTTGGTGATTTCATCGCCGGTCAGGATGGTGACGGAAGACGGGCCTTCCAGACTGGCGCGGGGAATGCGCGAACCGGTGACCACGACGGCTGGCGGGGTGGCCGCTGCCTGCTGATCCGCTGCGGGCGCTTGCGTTTGCGCGTGCGCCTGCCATGCGGTGCCGCCCAGGATGGCCAGTACGCCAAGGCTGAGCGGGGTTAACTTGAACTGTTTCGACATCGTTGCGCTTCTCAAGGTGGGAGAAAAGCGGGAAGATAGCAAAATGCCAGTCATTCCAGAACGAATGGATTCATCTTTCTATATATCAAAATTGTTATATAGAAAGATTCATGAGCAGGAAAACGCTACGCGCCTGACTTGGCGCATGGCAGGAACCTGCGCCTTAACGGCGCATGATGGCAATTTCCTTGTGCGATGGCCGCAACAGGCGCGTGGCCGTGTCGGCCGGACTCTCGATCGAACTCAACAGCCTGATGGCGCCCGTGGCCGGCGTGCAGCTGCCGCTGCTGCGGTAGCGCAGCGCCGCCGCCAGCATGCCTTCGGCCGGATCGCCCAGCTGATGCTGGTAATCGTCGGCCACGTCGCAGGTCGGCGCCATGCCGTCGGCAAAGTCGCCAAAGCCCTTGGCGTTGACGCCCTGGAACTGCACGGCAAAATACGTGGTGCCGCAGTTCGGTGTGGGATAGAAACCGTAGGGCTTGCCGCACGTCGTGCCGCCGATCAGGTTGACCTGCACATCCACGCCGCGCAAGCCGTTGATGATCGCTTCGCTGGCCGAGCAGGTATTGCCCGTCGTCAGCAAGGTCACGCGCTTGAGACCCAGCGTTGGCAGCGCCGTCCCCTTGGACAGGGGATTGGGCGCGGGAAAGCCCTGGCTTTGCGCATGGAATGGCACGGGCGCTTCCGGCCGCGTCTTGTCATTGAAGAGCACTTGCTCGAAGGTCTTGCCGGTGGTCACTTGCGTGCCGGCAATCATGTAAGCGAGTTCGCTGGCCACATCGAGGTAACCGCCGCCGTTGTAGCGCACGTCGAGCACCAGGTCGCTGATGCCGGCCGCCTGGAAGCGGCCCATGGTCTCGGCCAGCTGGCGCTCGGCCACGTTGTTGTGGGTGTTGAAGGTCAGATAGCCCACCTTGCCCGTCGGCGTGTCGATGATGCGCTCGTTTTGCACGGCGCTGGTGCTCACGTCCAGCGCCGTCAGGCTCACGGACAGGGGCGCGCCGTTGCGGCTGAAGCCCAGCGCGTGCGTGCCTTGCGCCTTGGGGAACAGGCCGGCGTTAAGGATAGTCACGCTGGCCGCGTCGGGGGCATGGACGAAATCGACGCCATCGACGGTTTGCAGCACGTCGCCGCGCCGCAAGCCCGCCCGGTCGGCCGGCGAGCCTGGCTCGATGATCGAGATCACCGCCGTGCGCGGCGGCGTGGTGCGCGTCAGCGCCAGCAGCATGCCGTAACCGAGTTCCACGCCGTTGAGCGAGTCTTCCCACTCTGCCGTCGACAAGGTGAAATGAAACTGGTCCTTGGGCTTGCCGGACGCCGTCGTGGCCGTCGTTTTCAGCACATCGAAATACGCCTTGGCCGTGGTGAAGCTTTGCGGCTGGTAGGTGGTCGGCACTTCGCGGTACCACAGATACGTTTCATCGATCCAGCTGCGCACCCATGTCTGCTCATCGAGCAAGCTGCCAGACTTGTCGATGCTGCTGCCGCTGCGCAGCACCTCGCAGCGGTTCGCGACCGTCGAGGACGCGACCAACGCCGTCGGACCCACCGGTGTCAAGGGCGGCACGACGGGCGCGCTGTCGCTGCCGCCTCCTCCGCCTCCGCCTCCGCCACAGGCACTCAACAACAATACGAGAGGAACGGCCAGGGATGAGAGGCGCAGGGCAGGCATGACAAACTTTCTTAAAAGAAATTATCTAAAAATTATAATGCGTTTTGCCAGCAGACGTTGTTTTCTTTGATACAAAAAAATGGCGCCCGCAGGCGCCATTGCTACTGTGTTTCGCTCACCCCATCACGCCACGGTGGCCGCCACGGGCGCCGCCACGACGGGCGGCAGCGGCGTCGGCGCATTGAAGGCGATCAGCAGACTGGCTTCCTTCTCTTTCGCCGCCTTCAAATGACGCTCCTTCACGTGGCCATAGCCGCGGATGTCTTCCGGGATGCTGGCGATGGCCACGGCTTGCGCCAGCTTGGCCGTCGTCAGTTTCGGCAGCAAGCCGCCTACCGTCGCGCGGTACTCAAGAATCAGCGCGCGCTCCATCTTGCGCTCGGCCGTGTGGCCGAAGATGTCAAACGCCGTACCGCGCAAGCCCTTGAACCTGGCCAGCACGCCGAACGCCTTCATCATCCACGGGCCGAATTCCTTCTTCACCAGATGGCCCTGGGCGTCGGTTTTCGCCATGATCGGCGGCGCCAGGTGGAACTTGAGCTTGATGTCGCCTTCGAACATGGCGGCGATCTTCGCCTGGAAGGCGCCGTCCGTGTACAGGCGCGCCACTTCATACTCGTCCTTGTACGCCATCAGCTTGTAGAAGTAGCGGGCCACGGCTTCCGTCAGACGCAAGTGCTGGCCATTCAAGGCGCTTTCGGCCGCGCGCACCTGTTTGATGAAGTCCAGGTACTGCTGCGCATACGCGCGGTCCTGGTAGGCCGTCAGCAGGGCCACGCGCTTTTCGATCAGGTCGTCGAGCGTTTCGATGCGCTTGAATTCCACTACTTTTGCCGGTGTGGTCATGCGCACCAGGCTGGCCGCGTCATGCGCACCGGCGCGGCCCCAGTTGAAGGCGGCCTTGTTGAACGCCACCGAAACGTTGTTCAGATCGATGGCCTTCATGATGGCCGCTTCGCTCAATGGCACTTTGCCCTTTTGCCAGGCGTAGCCGAGCATGAACATGTTCGTCGCGATCGAGTCGCCCATCAGCGCCGTGGCGATCTGGCCCGCGTCGATGAAGTCCACGTGGTCGCTGCCGCAGGCCTTTTCGATTTCCATGCGCGCGGACGCACCGGGGAATTGCCAGTCCGGATTCTTCACGAAGGCGGCCGTCGACGAGCTGGTCGAGTTGATCATGGCCCAGCTGCGCCCTTCGCCCATGCGCGACAGCGCGTCACGGCTGGCCGTGACAATCAGATCGCAGCCGATGACGAGATCAGCCGCGCCGGTGCCGACGCGCGTCGAGTGGATGTCTTCCTGGCGGTCCGCCAGGCGCACGTGCGACATCACCGGGCCGCCTTTTTGCGCCAGGCCGCTCATGTCCAGCACGGAACAGCCCTTGCCTTCCACGTGGGCCGCCATGGCCAGGATTTGGCCGACGGTGACGACGCCCGTGCCGCCGATGCCGGTGACCAGGATGCCGAACGGCTCGGCCGTCGAGGGAATCGTCGGTGTCGGCAAGGCCGGCGCGGCTGGCGCGTCCTTGTCGGCGGCAGCCGCCTTCTTCGGCTTTTTCAAGCCGCCGCCTTCCACCGTCACGAAACTCGGGCAGAAGCCCGTCGTGCACGAGAAATCCTTGTTGCAGGACGACTGGTTGATCTGGCGCTTGCGCCCCAGTTCCGTTTCCAGCGGTTCCACCGACAGGCAGTTCGATTGCACGGAGCAGTCGCCGCAGCCTTCGCAGACGGCTTCATTGATGACGGCGCGCTTGGCCGGGTCCGGGTATTCATTGCGTTTGCGGCGGCGGCGTTTTTCCGAGGCGCAGGTCTGGTCGTAGATCATGGCCGACACGCCCGGCATGTCGCGCAGTTCCCGCTGCACGTCCATCAATTCCGAACGGTGGCGCACGGTGACGCCTTCCGCCCAGGCGTAATCGTCCGGGTATTTTTCCGGTTCGTCCGTGACGACGATGATGGGACCGACGCCTTCGGCGGCGATCTGGCGCGAAATGATGGCTGGCGATAGCGGCCCGTCGAATTCCTGGCCGCCCGTCATGGCTACCGCATCGTTGAACAGGATTTTGTAGGTGATATTCACCTTGGCCGAGACGGCGGCGCGGATGGCCAGGATGCCCGAGTGGAAATACGTGCCGTCACCGAGGTTGGTAAACACGTGCTTTTCATTCGTGAACGGCGCCTGCCCCACCCAGGTGACGCCTTCGGCGCCCATGTGGGTAAACGTCGACGTTTCGCGGTCCATCCACAGCACCATGTAGTGGCAGCCGATGCCGGCCAGCGCGCGCGAGCCTTCCGGCACTTTCGTGGAACTGTTGTGCGGGCAGCCGGAGCAGAAGAACGGCGTGCGGTCCTTTTGCGGATCGGGTTTCACGCTGATCGCCTTGAGCACATTCTCTTTGGCTTCCAGATAGGCGATGCGTTCCTTCACGCGCTGCTCGACCGGGTGGCCCGCGTAATAGCGCGAAATGCGGCTGGCAATGGCGCGGGCGATCATGGCCGGGTTCAGCTCATACGTGGCCGGCAGCAGCCAGTCGCCGTGACCGGTACCTTTCTGATTGCTCCATTCGCCCGTATCGTCGAACTTGCCGACCACGCGCGGACGCTCGCCGTCTTTGAGGTTGTAGAGTTCTTCCTTCAGCGCGTATTCGAGGATTTGCCGCTTTTCTTCCACCACGAGGATCTCGTCGAGGCCCTTGGCGAATTCGTGCACGCCGTCCGCTTCCAGCGGCCAGGTCATGCCGATCTTGTACAGGCGGATGCCGATGTCGGACGCCGTCTGCTCGTCGATGCCCAGGTCGGCCAGCGCCTGGCGCGTGTCGAGATACGATTTGCCGGCCGTGATGATGCCGATGCGCGCCTTCGGGCTGTCCCAGATGATTTTATTGAGCTTGTTGGCACGCGCATACGCCAGCGCCGCATACCATTTGTAGCTGTTCATGCGTACTTCTTGTTCCAGCACCGTGTCGGGCCAGCGGATGTTCAGGCCACCGGCCGGCATCTCGAAGTCCGTCGGCAGGGTGATCTGCACGCGGTCCGGGTCGAAATCGACGGCGGCGCCCGACTCGATGATGTCGGTCACGCATTTCATCGACACCCATAGTCCTGTGTAGCGGCTCATGGCCCAGGCGTGCAAGCCGTAATCGATGTATTCCTGCACCGACGACGGATACAGCACGGGAATGCCGCAGGCGTTCAGGATATGGTCGGACTGGTGCGCCGTGGACGAGGATTTGGCCGCATGGTCGTCGCCGGCCAGCACCAGCACGCCGCCGTGCTTGGCGGAACCGGCGTTATTGGCGTGTTTGAACACGTCGCCGCAGCGGTCGACGCCGGGACCCTTGCCGTACCACATACCGAACACGCCGTCGTATTTCGCGTCTTCGAACAGATTCGTTTGCTGCGTGCCCCAGACGGCCGTGGCGGCCAGGTCTTCGTTCAGACCCGGGTGGAATTTGACGTGGTGTTCATCGAGATATTTTTTTGCCTTGATCGCCGTCATGTCGACGGACGTCACAGGCGAACCGCGGTAACCGGTGATGTAGCCGGCCGTATTCAGGCCAGCCTTCAGGTCGCGCTCGCGCTGCAGCATGGGCAGGCGGATCAGCGCTTGCGTGCCGGTCATGAAGGCGCGGCCACGCTCCAAGGTGTATTTGTCGTTTAGCGAAATTTCGGACGCGTGCGCGCCCGGCTCAAGACTCGAGCCCTTGATTGGTGCATTCATTACTTGTCTCCATTATTCTCTGTGCTACGCGTGCAAAGTCGGTTGAACTCACACGTACCGGCCGCGCTTTGTGAGCATGCCGGTGCGGAAAAATGACTTGTTTGTCGTAGACTACCACAGGAAGGCGCGCAGTTCTTTTGCTGCACTGCACTCCTGCGTTCGTACCTTTTGCTGCTTTTTAGTGCTTCTTTTTGCAGGCATGTCGGGTTACGCCATTCTGGCTAACCCGACCTACATTACTGGCCCCAGCTGTAGGTCGGATTAGCGCAGCGTAATCCGACATCCCGGCTATGAATCGGCTTACGCCGCGCTCGTATCTTTCAATACGCCGCGCTTGATCTGGTCCAGCTCGATCGATTCGAACAGGGCGCGGAAATTACCTTCGCCGAAGCCCTGGTCGCCCTTGCGCTGGATGATCTCGAAGAAGATCGGGCCGATCACCGTCTGCGTGAAGATTTGCAGCAGCAGTTCGCGTTCCGTTTCCGTGCTGTGGCCATCGATCAGGATGCGCAAGCGGCGCAGTTCTTCCAGCTGCTCGCCGTGGTTCGGCAGGCGGCGGTTGACCAGCTCATAGTAAGTTTCAATCGTGTCCTGGAAATCGATACCCGTATCGCGCATGCCTTGCACGGAGCCATAGATATCATCGGTACCCAGCGCGATATGCTGGATGCCTTCGCCATGGTACTGGTCCAGGTATTCGGCGATCTGCGACTTGTCATCCGACGATTCATTGATCGGAATGCGGATCTTGCCGCATGGCGAAGTCATGGCTTTCGACTTCAGACCCGTATGCTTGCCTTCGATATCGAAATAGCGCACTTCGCGGAAGTTGAACAGGTTTTCATAGAAACCGGCCCATTCCTTCATGCGGCCACGGTGCACATTGTGCGTCAGATGGTCGATATAGGTCAGGCCATGGCCGACGGGGTTGGCAACGGCGCCGGGAATGGCGACGAAGTCGACGTCATAGATGCTGATGTCGCCAATGCCGCCCGGTGCGGCCGCGTCCGGCTTGTCGGCGCCCTTGCCGCGCCAGCGGTCGACGAAGTACAGCAGCGAATCGCCCACGCCCTTGATGGCGGGGATATTCAGTTCCATCGGACCGGTTTTATTGTCGAAACCCCAGGCGCCCAGTTCCAGCGCGCGGCGGTAGACGAAAGCCGCGTCGTCGACGCGGATGGCGATGGCGCACACGGACGGGCCGTGATGGCGGGCAAAACGCTGCGCGAACGAATCTTGTTCGGCATTGATGATGAAATTGATGTCACCCTGGCGGTACAGGGTCACATCCTTGTGGCGGTGGCGCGCGATGGCCGTGAAGCCCATGTTCTCGAACAGCTTGCCCAATGCTTTTGGGTCTGGTGCTGCATACTCGACGAACTCGAAACCATCGGTACCCATCGGGTTATCCCAAGGCTGAAATTGCATGATGTCTCCTCCAAGAAGTAGCGCACAGTATAGGCGCGGTCTGTGGGCATTAAATGCCAAAGATCTCCCGAACAATCATGATTTGCGCAATAATATTGCGTGAAACACGAACCACCGGAGGAAGCATGAGCAAAATTACGCTGGATAAAACGGATCGCAAGATCCTCGCCGTCCTGCAGGCCGATGGCCGCCTGTCGAACCAGGACGTGGCCGAGCAGGTCAGCCTGTCGCCGTCGCCATGCTTGCGCCGCGTCAAACGGCTGGAGGAAGCGGGCGTGATCCGCCAGTACGTGGCCCTGCTGGACCCGGAAAAGATCGGCCTGGGCTTGCTCGCCTACGTGAACGTGCGGCTGGAAAAGCACAGCGACGCCTCCGCCCATGCCCACAGCACGGCAAGAGTGCTGGCGCCGAATCTGGTGACGAACACCTCGCCGCGCGCCGACTTCGCCGTGGCCGTGGCGCAATGGCCGGAAGTGGTGGCCTGCTACGCGATGACGGGTGAAATGGATTATCTGTTGCGCGTGCACGTGGAAGACATGGAGCACTTTTCGCGCTTCATGATGGCGACCCTGCTGCGCCACCCGGCCGTGCTGGACGTCAAATCGAGCTTTGCCTTGCAGCGCATCAAGGATACGACGGCCCTGCCCTTATTGTGACGACGGTGACGGCGGTGACGGCGGTCCGGGCTTCTTCTTGCGCCCCGGCAAGCGATCCCACAGTTTGAACGCGGCGCGCGCGTTGGCCTTGAACGTGTAGTCGAACATGGCGAACTGCTCCTGCACGGCTTCCTGCAGCATGCTGCTCGGGTTCGGCGGCAACAGCTTCAGGTAGGCATCGGCTTCGCCATAGTCGCGCTGGATTTCCATGCCCGCTTTCTTGGCGATATGCATCATCGTCTTGTTGGACGACAAACAATGCATGTACAGGGTATCGACGTCGTTGTTACGGCAGTGAATCGCCGCCCGCTCGAACAGTTTTGAACCGACCCCCATTCCGCGCATGGATTTCGACACGGACACGCCAAACTCGGCCACCTGCTCCTTGTCCGTCACGATACTTTTCGCCGGCGACGTGTCCTTCGGCGCGAACGCCAGATGCCCCACGCCCACCAGCTTGAACAAGCTGTTGTAGACGCCATAAATCATGTCGCGTGAGAAATCCATCTTTTGCACGTACTGGGCCACCAGCTCATCGGGCAAGGCGCTGCCAAAGCGCAGCAGGCGGTCGCTTTTCTCCAGAGAAAGAAAATGCTTCATCATGCGGCGCCGGTCGCGCTCATGCAACTGCTTGACGAGCACGCTCGGACGCCCGCCGCCGCTACGGCTGAGCCAGCGGCGAAACGGGTTCTGGAACAATTTGGGCAGGGTCATGGCAGCTCCGTGCTGCTGATCGCGTTCGTGACGGCCTCCACGCGCGCCGCATGGATGACGGCCGGAATGCGTTTCGGTTCCTGTGCGCAAGCTTGTGCCAGCGCGCCCGCATCGACGCCGCGCACAGCCGCCAGCATGGCTTGCAGCCAGGCGGACTGTGGAAATACAGGATCCTGTGCATGCACATCGCAGGCGATGGCATCCAGCATCTGCACGAAACGCTGCGGCTTGCGCAGTCCGTCGCAGCGTTCGCACAGACTGACGATCGCTTCGGCGCTCAGCGCCAGCGCGCCGTTGATATTGTCCCGCTCGCGCGCCGCCATGACGGCCAGTTCGCGGCACTCGTTGGGCACGCGCAGGCGCTCGCTCAGTTGTTCGATGGCATCCTTGCTCATATGCAGCATCAAGACGGCAAAGCGCACGGGCAAGTCATGACCTTGCGCGGCGGCATGGTCGACCACTTGCAGCAAGCGTTCGCTGATGCTGATTTCGCCCATGATGCGCGCCAGCGCGCCGCACTCGTGCAGCACCGTCAGCATGCGCGACGGCCGCGCTTCCATCAATCCTTTTGCCACTTCCTGCCACACGCGCTCGGCCACCAGGGCGTCGACTTCGCCGTCCTGCACCATCCGGCGCATCAGTTCCATGGTGGCCGGGGCGACAGTGAAAGTATGAAAACGGGCGGCAAAGCGGGCCAGGCGCAAGATGCGCACGGGATCTTCACCGAACGCATCGGAAACGTGGCGGAAGATTTTGTTCTCGATATCCTGAATACCGCCGAACGGGTCGGTCAACGTCCCGTCTTCAGCCTGGGCGATGGCGTTGATGGTCAGGTCGCGGCGCACCAGGTCGTCTTCGAGCGTGACGTCGGGCGCCGTGTGGAAGACGAAGCCCCGGTAGCCGGGGGCAGTCTTGCGCTCCGTGCGTGCCAGCGCGTATTCTTCCTGCGTCTTCGGATGTAGGAAGACGGGGAAATCCTTGCCGACGGGCCGGAAGCCCCGGCGCAGCATGTCGTCCGGCGTGGCGCCGACGACCACGTGGTCGTGGTCTTTCACGGGCAAGCCCAGCAGTTGGTCGCGCACCGCGCCACCGACCGTGTATATCTTCATAACACTCTTTTCTTAATCAGGCAGTTCCGCGTCGTGCTTGGCAGCCACTTCCGTCTCGGCCAGCGCTTCCGTGATCCAGCGGGCCACGGCCGGGTGCGCCTGCACGCGCTCGCAATACGCGTTCAGCGCCGGCGCCAGCGACACGCCATACGTGCGAAAGCGCATGACGACGGGGGCGAAATACGCATCGGCGATGGAAAAGTCGCCAAACAGGAACTGGTGGTGGCCAAAGCGCGATAAACACTCTTCCCAGATTTCGCTGATGCGGCCGATGTCCGCCTGCGCGGCGGCCGTGCGGCCCCGTCCCGGCAACTTGGCCTTGATATTCATCGACATGTCCGTGCGCAAGCCGGTGAAACCGGAATGCATTTCCGCGCAGACACAGCGCGCCATGGCGCGCGCGGCCACGTCTTGCGGCCACATGTGTTTATCGGGAAACTGCTCGGCCAGGTATTCGCAGATGGCCAGGCTGTCCCAGATCGTGATCTCGCCCGCCAGCAACACGGGGACCCGGCCGCAGGCCGAATATTCGGCGATTTTGGTGGCCGTGTCGCTCTGGTCGAGCAAGACGCGCACTTCCTGGAACGGGATGCCGAACGCCGTCATGGCCACCCACGGGCGCATCGACCACGATGAGTAATTCTTGTTGCCGATGATGAGGGTCAAACCTGGCTCGCGCGCGGCGGCCAGGGTTTGCGTCAGGCTGGGATCAAGGATGGTCGTTTGCATGGTCGAGTATCTTTAGTTAGATGATGGCAAGTCGGCCGCGACGGCGCTGTTTTTCGGTCCCACGGTGCCCAGGCGCGCTTTCAGCGACTGCGGGCTCTTCTCGAACAGGGCAGCATAATAGGTGGCGTTGGCCATCACGTTTTTCACGTAGCCGCGCGTTTCCGTGTACGGAATGATCTCGGCAAAGATGGCGCCTTCCAGCGGCCGCGTCATGGTGGCGCGCCAGATGCGCAAGCGCCCCGGCCCCGCGTTGTAGGCGGCGCTGGCCAGCACTTGCGAACCGTCGAGGCCGCCAAGCACCATGTTCAGGTAATTCGTGCCCAGCAAGACGTTGGTGCGCACGTCGCTCAAGGTTTCCGTGACGAAATCCGTCAAACCGATCTTCTTGGCCACATAGCGGGCCGTCGACGGCATCACCTGCATCAGGCCGGACGCGCCCACGTGCGACTGCGCATCCATGATGAAGCGCGATTCCTGGCGGATCAGGCCATACACCCAGGCCTTGTCCAGGCCCAGGGTTTGCGTGGCCGGATGCATGACGTCGTCGTGCGGCGTCGGATAGCGCTGCGTATAGTCCACTTCCAGGCGCGTGCGGTCGGAGGTGTTGACCATGCGGTCGAGCACATTGTTCTGGCGTGCAAATTCCGCCGCCGCCAGATGCTGGCGATCCGTCATCGAACGCAATTCCCAGTTCCACTCGCGCGTGCCTTCGAAGCGCAAGCGCATGTTGAAAAATTTCAAGGCGCGCTGCAAGCCAGGATTGGCAGCCATGGCGGCGATTTCCGCCGGCGTGATGGGCTGGCCCGGCGGCGGCAGCACCAGGTGGTTGCCCAGCTCTTCATTGGCCAGCAAGCCGTAGAAATTCGATTGTTCACTGATCGTGCGGTACAGGGCATCGGCCTGCGCGTTCGGGCGGCCCGGCGTTTCCGCCTGCTGCGCGCGCGCCAGCCAGTACACCCAGGTAGGATCGGCGCGCAGGGAGGCCGGCATGCCCTGGATGGCGGCTTTCACCAGCGGCCAGTTGCCTTCACGCAAGGCGATACGCGCCTTCCACTGCATCTGCTCCTGGGTCAATGGCGCGCCATTGGTTTTTTGCCAATATTCAAACGCTTCCGGCGCCAGCGAGTACGACGCTTGCAGGGCCAGGCTGGCCCAGCCGATGGCCTGTTCCTGCGGCGTCAATTGCGCACTCGCCTTTTGCAGGGCCACCACGCCCAGTTTCAAGGTGCTTTTCGCCATGCGGCCGACGGCCACCAGGTACATCTCGTGGTCGGCGCGACTTAGACCCGCGCCCTTGGCCAGCACCAGCGCCGGCAAGTCGATGGCTTGCGCCATCTTCGCGTCGGACGCGCCCAGCAGCAGCGCGATGCGGCGCGCTGGGCCCGTGGCGTTGGTCTGGCCCGCCAGGCGGATCTGCGCCCACAGGTCGTTCGTGTCGAACTGGCCGTTTTGCGCCAATGCCGCGATCAGGCTGCCGCACGCTTCGCCATAGCCGGGAGGAGACACCAGCAGATTGCGCGCCTCGGACGCCACGTTCTGGCCCTTGGCGGCGCGCGACATCAGCGCGTAGCACTTGAGCTGGGTGTCATCATCGAGGGCGAATTGCGGATATTGCTCATCAAACACGACCCAGTCGCGCTTGCGGCCCAGCTCCAGCAGCCAGTCGTTGCGGAAACGGTCGGCGATGGCGCTGCCCTTGTAGCGGTTCAGGTAATCGCGAAATTGCGCCTCGGCCAGCAGTTTGATGCGCGGTTTCAGCCGATAATAGTCAACATACGATGGAATCTGGTAATTCGTCAGACGCCCCGCATAAAAGTCGGCTTTTTCGACGTCATCCTTGCGCGCGGCGTCGCGCAGCAGCAGGAAGGCATCGTCCTCGCTGCGCGTGTCGGGCGCGGCAGGCGTTGCGGTGGCGGATACCTGGGCCAGGGCGGCCAGGGGAGACAAGGCCGATGCAACACACAGCATCGTGCCGGCAATCCATTTCAGTGGGGAAATCAATGTACGACTCTCAATCTTAACTTGATGGTGATATGAATAGCGACCCTAGAATAACATGCGATCCGGCTGCACGGCCACCCATTGCGCCACAGGAAAAAGCCGGCTTGCGCAAAGCCTTGCTGGCGACCCGGCGCGCCCTGCCCGACGCCACGCGTGCGCAATGGGATGCGGCCATCGCGCAGCGCCTGCAGGACTGGTGCGCGCAGGAAAATGTCGAGGAACTGGGCGTGTACTGGCCCCTGCACGGCGAACCGGACTTGCACGGCGCCTATGCGCAACTGGCCGCGCGCGGCGTGCAATTAAGCTTGCCGGTGGTGCTGGAAAAGCATGCGCCGCTGGCATTCAGCAATTGGACGCCCGGTGAGGCCATGGTCAAGGATGGCATGGGTGTGGCCGTGCCGGCCCGGTTGCGCCTGCGCCCGGCGCCCGCCACCCTGCTCGTGCCCTGCCTGGGATTCAATGAGCAACGTTATCGGCTCGGCTATGGCGGCGGCTATTACGACCGTACTCTTGCTGTCACGCCACGTCCGCGCACCCTCGGCATCGCCTATGCCTGCCTGGCGGCAAGCTTTCCCAACGGCGAATACGACATCGCCCTCGATCACATCGTGACCGAGGGCGATCTGTACTGACGCATCAGAACGGTTTATTTCACCAGGCGCTGCCACAATGCGGTCGTGGGCGCCGCCTGGTTCATGCTATAGAAATGCAAGCCTGGCGCGCCGCCTTCCAGCAGGCGTTCGCACAAGCCCGTCACCACGTCCAGGCCAAAGGCCTTGATAGACGCGCTGTCATCGCCGAAGCTGGCCAGTTTCAGACGCACCCAGCGTGGAATTTCCGCGCCGCACATGTCCGAAAAGCGCATCAGCTGCGTGTAGTTCGTGATCGGCATGATGCCGGCCACGATGGGCACGTTGATGCCCATCTTCTGCGTCTGCTCGACAAACTGGAAATACGCGTCGGCATTGTAGAAGTACTGGGTGATGGCGGCATCGGCGCCAGCCTGCACCTTGCGCGCGAACGCCTGCAGGTCGTCCTGCGGCGAACGGGCTTGCGGATGCACTTCCGGATAGGCGGCCACTTCGATATGAAAATGGTCGCCCGTCTCGGCGCGGATGAACTCCACCAGCTCGTTGGCATAGCGGAACTCGCCCGAAGCGCCATAGCCGCTGGGCAAGTCGCCGCGCAAGGCGACGATACGCTTCACGCCGGCCGCCTTGAAGTCGGCCAGCACGGCGCGGATCGATTCGCGCGAACCGCCCACGCAAGACAAGTGCGGTGCGGCCTGTTCGCCGGCCGCCAGGATCTCGCGCACGGTGTCCAGCGTGCCCTGCTGCGTGGTACCGCCGGCGCCAAAGGTCACCGAGAAATACTTCGGATGCAACTCAGACAATTTGACACGCGTAGCACGCAGCTTTTCCGCCCCTTCCGGGGTTTTCGGCGGGAAAAACTCAATACTGAAATTATGCTTTTCCATCGTCATTACTCAAAAGTAAGGTCGACAGGGCCCAGGAAATGATGCTGTACAAAATGGCACCACCCACGGCAGACCAGAAACTGGCGACATGGAAACCATCGATCACCTGTGCCACGAGCCAGAACAGGAAGCCATTGATGATCAAAATGAACAGGCCCAGCGACAAGAACGTCACAGGCAGGGTCAGCAGGATCAGCAAAGGACGGATCAGCGCATTGACCAGTCCCAGCACGGCAGCGGCCAGCAGCGCGGTCCAGCCGCTGCTCATCGTCACCGAGTGCATCAGGTAGGGGACGGCAAACAGGGCTGCCGCATTGATAAACCAAATCAGTAGCAAGCGCATTTCTCTAGCCTGTCAAAAGTAGGGTCAGGCCGGCGGCAGGCGCCGGCCCTCAGAGGGTGATTTACAGCCCCGAGCTACCGATTAATAACGGTAATGCTCTGGCTTGTAAGGGCCTTCTTGACGCACGCCAATGTAGTCGGCTTGCTCTTGCGTCAGTTCCGTCAGCTGCGCATTCAACTTTTTGAGTTGCAAACGGGCGACTTTTTCGTCCAGGTGTTTTGGCAAGGTGTACACGCCGACCGGGTAGTTGGCCGTATTCGCGTACAGTTCGATCTGGGCGATCGTCTGGTTGGCGAACGACGAGCTCATCACGTACGACGGGTGGCCCGTGCCGCAACCGAGGTTGACCAGGCGGCCTTCGGCCAGCAGGATGATGCGGCGGCCCGACGGGAAGATGATGTGGTCAACTTGCGGCTTGATGTTTTCCCACTCGTATTGTTTCAACGAAGCGACGTCGATTTCATTGTCGAAGTGACCAATGTTGCAGACGATGGCCTGGTCTTTCATGCGCGTCAGGTGATCGTGCGTGAGGATGTGATAGTTGCCGGTGCAGGTGACAAAGATGTCGCCGTGTTCGCAGGCGTAATCCATGGTCACGACGCGGTAGCCTTCCATCGCCGCCTGCAGTGCGCAGATCGGATCGACTTCCGTTACCCACACTTGCGCCGACAGCGCGCGCATGGCCTGGGCCGAACCTTTGCCGACGTCACCGTAACCGGCGATGACGGCCACTTTACCGGCGATCATCACGTCGGTGGCGCGCTTGATGCCGTCGACCAGGGACTCGCGGCAGCCATACAGGTTGTCGAATTTCGATTTCGTGACGGAATCGTTGACGTTGATCGCAGGGAAAGCCAGCTTGCCTTCCTTGTGCATTTGATACAAACGGTGCACGCCGGTGGTGGTTTCTTCCGTCACGCCCAGGATTTCCGGCAGACGCTTCGAGTACCAGGTCGGGTCGGCCAGCAGATGACGCTTGATCGAGTTGAACATGCAGATTTCTTCTTCCGAACCGGGATTCGCCAGCACCGACAGGTCGGTTTCCGCGCGCACGCCCAGGTGCAGCAGCAGGGTTGCATCGCCGCCATCGTCAAGGATCATGTTCGAGTAGACAGCCTTGCCGTCCACGCTAGGCCATTCGAAGATGCGGTGCGTGTATTCCCAGTAGTCATCCAGCGACTCGCCCTTGATGGCGAACACAGGCGTGCCGGCGGCAGCGATGGCGGCAGCAGCGTGATCTTGCGTGGAGTAAATGTTGCACGATGCCCAACGCACTTGCGCGCCCAGTGCTTCCAGGGTCTGGATCAGCACGGCGGTCTGGATGGTCATGTGGATGGAACCGGTGATGCGCGCGCCTTTCAAAGGCTGCGCTGCCGCGAATTCTTCGCGGATGGCCATCAGGCCAGGCATTTCCGTTTCAGCAATCTTGATTTCTTTGTCGCCCCATGCGGCCAAGGTGATATCGGCGATGGTGTAGTCGTGTTGCGATTTGAGTACGGCGTTCATCACGCCCTCCTTTCAGTTGAAAAAGGTACGTGAGCGCAGTTGCAGGATATTCCGAGCCTGGCGAATTTCTTCGTCGCAACGCTCCTCGGACTGTGGATTTTAACATTGGCAAGGCCGGCGCGCCAGTTTGTTCGCCATGTATTGCCATGTAACAACACATAAAAAAAGCGCCCGCGGCCAGTGGCCGGGGCGCTTTTCTTGCAAGTCTGACTAGATTACTTCAGGCCGGCGGCGTCGCGCAGCAGGGCGACCTTGTCCGTGCGTTCCCACGTGAATTCCGGCTCTTCGCGGCCGAAATGGCCGTAGGCGGCGCTCTTCTGGTAGATCGGGCGCAGCAGGTCGAGCATTTGCACGATGCCTTTTGGACGCAAATCAAAGTGCGCCAGCACCAGCTTGGCGATTTCCGCGTCGGGAATCACGCCCGTGCCTTCCGTGTAGACGGTGATGTTGATCGGCTTGGCCACGCCGATGGCGTAGCTGACCTGCACCTGGCATTGGCGCGCCAGACCGGCCGCGACGATGTTTTTCGCCACGTAACGGGCCGCATAGGCTGCCGAACGGTCTACTTTCGATGGATCCTTGCCCGAGAACGCGCCGCCGCCGTGCGGGGCTGCGCCACCGTAGGTATCGACGATGATCTTGCGGCCGGTCAAGCCGCAATCGCCTTGCGGACCGCCGATGACGAAACGGCCCGTCGGGTTGACGAGAAATTTCGTGTCGGTCAGCCATTCGCGCGGCAGGATCGGCTTGATGATTTCTTCGATGACGGCTTCTTCGATCTGCTTGTGCGAGATTTCCGGCGCATGCTGGGTCGACAGCACCACGGTGTGCACGCCGACGGGGCGGCCATCGACATAGCGCAGGGTCACTTGCGATTTCGCATCCGGACGCAGCCATGGCAGACGGCCATCCTTGCGCAGTTGCGACTGGCGCTCGACCAGGCGGTGCGCGTAGTGGATGGCGGCGGGCATCAGCTCGGCCGTTTCATCGCAGGCGTAGCCGAACATCAGGCCCTGATCGCCAGCGCCTTGATCCAGGTCAATCCCCGCACCTTCATCGACGCCTTGCGCGATGTCCGGCGACTGCTTGTCGTAGGCCACCAGCACGGCGCAACCCTTGTAGTCGATGCCGTATTCCGTGTTGTCGTAACCGATGCGTTTGATGGTTTCGCGCGCAACTTGAATATAATCCACATTGGCGTGCGTGGTGATCTCGCCAGCCAGTACCACCAGACCGGTGTTGCACAGGGTTTCGGCAGCCACGCGGGCGGCTGGATCCTGGGTCAGGATGGCGTCAAGGATGGCGTCGGAAATTTGATCGGCAACCTTGTCGGGATGGCCTTCCGAGACGGATTCGGAAGTGAAGAGATAGTCGTTTGACATTGCAAGCTCCTGTTTACTATGTGAATGTTCTGTCGCAGTAAAGAGGATTTTGCCTGCGACGCTTTAGCGATATTTATATTCCGCTTCGCAAGTTGTCTATTAACTCAGCGGTTACTGCATACGTGGTATTTTACGCTTCTTAAAAAATTTTGGCACGGCAACACGCCATTCCTGGAAACAGCTTATACATGTTAGTCCCAATTTTCCGCTTCCTGTCCATCTTTCCCCTGCCCGTCCTGCATGCCCTCGGCGCTGCGCTCGGCTGGGTGATTTACGCCATTTCCCCGTCCTACCGCCGCCGCATGCGCGAGAACATGCAAGGTGCGGGGTTTTCGCAACACTTGCACACGGCCGTGGCCGAAGCGGGCAAGAGCGTGCTGGAATTGCCCTTCATCTGGTGCGCGCCGGCCGAACGCGTGGCGCGCCATGCGACGGTGGAAAACTGGGAACTGGTGGAAAAGGCGCTGCAGCACGGCCGCGGCATCGTCTTCCTGACGCCGCACCTGGGCTGCTTTGAAATCGTCGCGCAACAGATCGCGCTGCGCACGCCGCTCACCGTGATGTACCGTCCGCCCAAGCGCGCCGCCTTGAAACCGCTGATCGAAGGGGCCCGCGCACGCGAAAACCTGATGCTGGCGCCGGCCAATATGTCGGGCGTGCGCATCTTCGCCAAATGCCTGAAAAAAGGCCAGCCCATCGGCCTGCTGCCCGACCAGGTGCCGCAAGAGGGCGAAGGCGTATGGGCCGATTTCTTCGGCCGTCCCGCCTACACCATGACCCTGCCGGCCAAGCTGGCGCAGATGGGCGGCGCCGAAGTCATCATCACTTACGCGGAACGTCTGCCAGGCGGGCGCGGCTATGTCGTGCATTTCGTGCCCTTCACCGAGTCGCTAGCCAGCACCTCGGCCGAGCAGGCGCGCACGATCAACGCGGCCATGGAACAACTGATCGCGCGCAGCCCGGCGCAATACCTGTGGAGCTACAACCGCTATAAAGTGCCGCGCGGCGCGCCGCCGCCCACGCCCGCCACGCCCGACGCCGCCGGGGAGCAGGCATGAGACTGCTGATCGCCTTCATGTGGCTGCTGCACTGGCTTCCCTTACCCATTCTCGGCCGTTTCGGCGTGGCCGTCGGCAGCCTGCTGTTCATCGCCATGCCCGCGCGGCGCAAGATTGCCCTGACGAATCTGCGCCTGTGCATGCCGGAACTGACGGAAAAACAACGCGTGGCCCTGGCGCGCCAGCATTTCCAGGCGTATTCGCGCAGCGTGTGGGAACGCAGCATCCTGTGGTGGTCGTCGGAAGCGCGCCTGAACCGCCTGATCAGGAAGGTGCCCGCCTTCCCGGGCCAGCAGATCGCAGCCAAGCCGACCATCCTGTTGTGCCCGCATTTCGTCTGCCTCGACGTGGCCGGCGCCGCCACGGCCATGGAAATTTCCGCGTCATCGATGTATGTGCAGCAAAAGAACGCGGCCTTCGACCAGGCCTTGCGCAACGGCCGTTCGCGCTTCAAGCCGCCCAAGCTGTTTACGCGCCAGGACGGCATCAAGACGATTCTGCGCGCACTGCGCGACGGCTTGCCATATTTCATGCTGCCGGACATGGATTTCGGCGAAAAGGATGCGGAATTCGTGCCCTTCTTCGGCGTGCCCGCAGCCACCCTGACGGCCACGGCGCGCCTGGCGCTGGCCGCCAGGGCGCAAGTCATTCCCGTCATCGCCACCTTCCTGCCCAATTACCAGGGCTGGCAAGTGACGTATTACCCGGCGTGGGATGACTATCCGGGCGACGACATCACGGCCGCCACGCGCCGCATGAACGAATTCATCGAGGAGCGCGTGCGCGAAGCGCCGGCCGAGTATTTCTGGACGCATAAACGCTTCAAGACGCGTCCGGAAGGCGAAGCATCGTTCTATAACCACCACAAGTGATACGGCAGACCATGAAACTCCAATTTACCAAGATGCATGGCGCCGGCAATGACTTCATCGTCATCGACGCCATCCATCAAGAGATCGACTTCACGCCGGCCCAGTGGCAGCGCCTGGCCGACCGCCGTTTCGGCATCGGCGCCGACCAGATCCTCGTGGTGGAAAAGCCGCGCCTGCCCGGCTGCGACTTCCGCTACCGCATCTATAACAACGATGGCGGCGAAGTCGAGCAATGCGGCAACGGCGCGCGCGCCTTCGTCAAGTTCGTCAGCGAAAAGGGGCTATCGACCAAGGACAGCATCCGCGTGGAAACCATGGCCGGCATCATCGCGCCGCGCCTGGAACTCGACGGCAGCATCACGGTCGACATGGGCGCGCCCGTGCTGGAGCCACAGCTGGTGCCCTTCGATGCCAACGGCATCGATGGTGTAGCGCAAGGCAACGACACTGTCTGGCCGCTGGACCTGGCCTTGCCGGGCCAACCCTCTCCCGTGCTGGTGTCCGTCGTCTCGATGGGCAACCCGCATGCCGTGCAAGTGGTCGACGATGTCGATGCGCAAGACCTGGAAGTGACGGGCCCGCGCATCGAGCACCATCCGCGCTTTCCCCGCAGGGTCAACGCCGGCTACATGCAGGTCGTCAACCGCCAGCACGTGAAACTGCGCGTGTTTGAACGGGGCGCGGGCGAAACCCTGGCGTGCGGCACGGGCGCCTGCGCCGCCGCCGTGGCCGGCATCCTGCGCGGCTTGCTCGATTCCCCCGTGCGCATCAGCGCGCGCGGCGGCGAACTGTCGATCGCCTGGCAAGGCCCCGGCCAGCCCGTCCTGATGACGGGTCCGGCCGTGACCGTGTTCGAAGGCACGATCGAACTGTAATCAACGCTGCATCATGCCGCCAGGAACTGCTGTTCCTGCGCGACATCAAGTTCCGCCAGGTAGCACTTCAGGCGGTACAGGCGCTGCCGGTAATTGCCTTCCGGCCCCGCCACGCCGCAATCGACGCGCTCGAACAAACGCACCGCCTGATCGAGCAGCTGGCGCTCCTGCGCCGTGCGGATCAGCACCAGGCGCCGCTTGCCGCGCCCATGTGTGGCGCTGATATCGATCAACAGGCAATGCCCCTGGTCGGCCGCATGGATATCGAGCAGCAGCGCCTCGGCACGCGACAGATGAAAGCAGCGCGCCAATGCCAGACGTGCCGCCAGCAGGGGGTGGCTCTGGCCCAGTTGCCGCAAGTGCCCATCGGCGTGCATGGCGGCGCACTGGCCCCAGTCGCCGGGCTCGCCTCGCGGCGCGATCTTCGCCAGCGCCGCCTCCGCTTCACGGCTGCCTTGCGCCTGCGCCTGCAGCAGCCAGTACGCGGCCCGCACATCGTTGTTGACGCCGTCGCGGCGATTGCGCCAGGCATGCATGCCGCACTCGAGCTGGGCCGGGCCATGGCCCAGGTCGGCGGCACGCTCCAGGCAGGAATGGGCTTCGACCACATTGCGCTGGGAAAATTCCGGTTTTGTGTAGATGCGCGACAGCACGAACCAGGCTTCGGCCAGTCCCTGCTCGCCAGCCTGCGTCAGCCAGCGCACTGCCCGCTTGAAATTGGCCGCGCCGTTACGCGTGGCCAGCCGCTGGCCATGCGCATCCATGCGCGCATAGCCGAGCCCCAGCTCCAGCTGCGCCGTGCGGTCGCCGCCATGCGCGGCCAGCTCGCAACACTGCCAGCCCTCGGCATCGCCGCCAGACGCCAAGGCCTGGGCGCAACGCGACAGCAACAGCACCTGCTGCGCGTCGAGGGTGATCGTGCGCGCCCCGGCCGCCGCCTGGCGCTGCAGCAATTCGCGCGCCAGCGGCAAGCCTTGCGACAGGAAGCCCGCATGGTTGCCCTGGCTCCATGCCTGCTCCAGCCAGGCATGCAGCGGCGCGTCGCCATCGATGGCTTTCTCGCCAGCCAGGCCGGTGTCCGACCCGCAGGCTGCGGACGATCCCTCTTGCATGGATAATAACCATTGCGCATCAGGCAAGCCGGCGCACACGGCGGCGTCCAGCGCCACGCGCGCCTTGGCGCGCAAGGCCTCACAGTGGCTGGCGGCATTGCCCAGCACCAGCTGCGCCAGCACCAGCCCCGCCTGCACCAGGCCCGCGTCGAATGCCTGCGCGTAATACGGGATCAGCACCTTGGCTGACGGTTGCGCCACTTCGAACGGCACATGCGTGCCGATCAGCAAGCACGCTTCCGCGCTATCCTCCTGGGCCGCCCGCGCCAGCCAGTGCAAGGCGGTCGGCAGGCTTTGCGGCACTCCCTGCCCAAACAGATACACGCGTCCCAACGCCAGCTGACAAGCCACATCGCCCGCGCGCGCTCCCTTGATCAATCCTAATGTTTCGCGATTTGCCATCGATTCTCGATATTGAGTCAATGATTCTAATAATGGTGAGCCGTCTCCAGGCCCATCAATGCAGGCCTTCCCTTAGTGTAACGTCCTTGTGTCATAAATCCGCCAAAGCGGCCTCAAGAACTTGATTCACCGCAACAATGTCCAAGCCATGACATGCCAATATCACAATGCGCAGCTAGCGTGACGATGGGGAAACGCTTGCCATCGGCGCAGGATCGGCAAAAACCGCGCGTTACAAAAATACAACAGGGGCATGCAGTTATGCCGCTTTTCACCAATCTTTTCACGCATATTTGACCAATCCCGCACGTCTTGCGCGCCGACGAATTAAGGTTCATTCATCGAAACGCGACAGTTAGCGTGTTTCAATCTGCTCGGATCTCGGACGGAACTCACTTTTAATAGGGAATAAGACATGAAAAAATCACTCGTTGCCCTCGCACTCTTCGGCGCCTTTGCCGCAACCGCACAAGCGCAGTCGTCCGTCCAAATCTACGGCACGATCGATGCTGGCCTGGGCAAAACGACCGGTTCGAGCACTGTCGTGACGAAACGCGACAACAACAAACTGGGCTTCAAGGGTTCGGAAGATCTGGGCAATGGCTTGAAAGCCATTTTCCAACTGGAAATTCGTTATGAGTCGGACACCGGCACGCTGGAAAGCAACGCCCGTCCGCTGTTCCAAGGTCAAAGCCGCGTCGGCCTGCAAGGCGATTTCGGTATGGTGCGTCTGGGCCGTGGCCTGACCGCCTTCCAGGAAGCGAGCACCGCGTTTGAACCATGGTCCGGCATGCCGACGACCGCCGGTTTCCAGACCGACATCACGGTGGCCGCCTACAGCAGCGATCCGCTGAGCGCGCCACTCAACTCGCGTAACCGCTTCTCGAACGCCGTGTTCTACAACTCGCCAGTATTCAGCGGCTTCCAGATCAATGCCACCGTCGCCGCCAAGGAAGCCAATGGCAACGCCGCCGTCAATGCCACTGCAGCCAACCGCGCCGTACCGCTCAATGCCGTGCCAGAAGTGAACCCGTACTCGGTTTCGGCCACGTACAACAGCACACAATTCGCCGCCATGGCCGCCTACGAGCGCAATGCACTGGAAGCCAAGCTGTGGTCGGTTGCCGCATCGTTCAATCCAGTAACGGAACTGAAACTGATGGCGTCGTACCAGCATCAGGATGACAGCAACTTCAAGATCACCAACACCGACACCAAAGCATGGCTGGTCGGCGCCAACTACGACGTTGGCCCAGGCAAGATCCGCGCTGGCTACGGTCAGAAAACGCCAGACGGCGTGACCAAAACCAAGCAGGCATCGCTGGGCTACGACTACAACCTGTCGAAGCGCACCTACCTGTACGCGGACATCTCGAACCGCAAGGCAGATGTTTCGCGGACCTACATCGGTCTGGGCTTGCATCACAACTTCTAATGGCCGGCCAGTCACCCTCCACGGGTGATTGCTGAACCAGGAGTACAAGGCGGCATGGGCAACCATGCCGCTTTTTTCATGGGCGCGCGGAAAATGCATCGCTACCGTCCCCTTTGCGCCTATGCCGGCGCACTCTCGGTTAGAATGAAGTGTTCAACTTTCACTGACAGATATTCTCAATGACCGCCACACTCGATTCCAGCACCGTCGCCCAGTACCTGAGCGAGCATCCGAATTTCTTCGAAGAGCATACCGCCCTGCTCGGCGAGGTCAAGCTGAGCAGCCCGCTGACGGGACGCACCATCTCGCTGCAGGAGCGGCAAATGGAAGTGATGCGCGACAAGTACAAGGCGCTGGAACTGCGCATGTCCAAGCTGAGCCGTGTGGCCGAGGAAAATGGCGACATCGCCAGCAAATTCCACGGCTGGAACCAGGCCATGCTGCAAGTACGCAACGATGCGGACATGCCGCGCGTGCTGGTCGACGCCCTGCTAAGCAATTTCGACGTGCCTTACGTCAGCCTGCGCCTGTGGCAAGTGCTGCCGGAACACGCCGAAGGCTGGTTCACGGAAGATGTCACGGCCGACGTGCGCATGTTCGCCAACAGCCTGCAAACCCCGTACTGCGGCAGCAACCGCGATTTCGAAGCCGTGCACTGGTTGCAAGCCGATAAAATCGAGTCGACCGTCATGATCGCCCTGCGCGCCCCGAACACCACCGGCACCTTCGGCCTGCTGGTGCTCGGTTCGCCCGACAGCGAACGCTTTACCTCGAGCATGGGCACGGATTTCCTCGTGCATATCGGCGCCACGGCCAGCGCCGCCCTGGCCGCGCTGCGCGCCGGCTCGCCTGCCTGAATACGCCATGAATGAGGCGCGCGGCAAGGCCGAGTGGCTCGACGCCTACCTGGCGCAGCTGGCCACGCAGCGCAAGCTGTCGCCGCATACGCTCGACGCCTACGGGCGCGACCTGCGCGCCTTGCTGGAACTGAGCGGCAATACGCCCTGGACGGCGCTGGCGCACAACGAAGTGCGCCGCTACACAGCCAAGCTGCACGCCGGCGGCCTCGACCCGCGCTCGATCGCCCGCAAGCTGTCGTCGTGGCGCGGCTTTTTCAACTGGCTCAGTGGCGAGACCACGCTCGACGCCAATCCCGTCGACGGCATCCGCGCCCCGAAGCGGGCAAAAACGCTACCAAAAGCCCTGTCGGTGGACGACGCCGTGCGCCTCGTGGCGCCTGCGCAACACCAGCAAGGCGCGGCCGAACCGGAACAGCTCTGCAACCGCGCCATGTTCGAACTGCTGTACTCGAGCGGCTTGCGCGTGTCCGAACTGACCAGCCTGGACACCCATTACTGCAAGGCCGACGGCGGCCAGCCCGCCTCGCTGGGCTGGCTCGACATGGCCAGCTTCGAAGTCATCGTCACGGGCAAGGGCAGCAAGATGCGCAAGGTACCTGTCGGCAAGGCGGCGCTCGTGGCATTGACTGCCTGGCTGGGTGTGCGCCCGCCGGCGGCCGATGGCAGCGCTGCCCTGTTTTTAAGCACGCGCGGCACGCGCATCTCGCCCCGCGTGCTGCAGCTGCGCCTGAAGGCGCACGCGCTGGCCACGGACATTCCCGCCAACGTGCACCCGCACGTGCTGCGCCACTCGTTCGCCTCGCACGTGCTGCAATCGTCGGGCGACTTGCGCGCCGTGCAGGAAATGCTGGGTCACTCCAGCATCACCTCGACCCAGGTCTACACGGCCCTCGACTTCCAGCATCTGGCGCACGTGTACGACCAGGCGCACCCGCGCGCCAAGCTCAAGTAGGCAGCCGCGCCCGCTGGCCAGCCTGATCCATATCAAGCGGATCGGCGCGCATTTGCAAGCTTTTGCAAAATTCCGGCATAATCGTCCGCATTCTTCCGCTTGCGCGGCGGCACCACCGATTACAAGGCATCTCTCATGGCACTGATTCCAACCACCATCCTCACCGGTTTCCTGGGCGCAGGCAAAACCACCTTGCTCAACCGCATACTGCAGGAAGACCATGGCATGCGCATCGCCGTGATCGAAAACGAGTTTGGCCAGGAAAACATCGACAATGAAATCCTGGTGCAGGATAGCAACGAACACATCATCGAGATGAACAACGGCTGCATCTGCTGCACCGTGCGCGGCGACCTGATCGTGGGCCTCACGGAACTGGCGCGCAAGCGCGACGCCGGCCTGCTGGCCTTCGACCGCGTCGTCATCGAAACGACGGGCCTGGCCAATCCCGGTCCCGTGGCGCAAACCTTCTTTGTCGACGAGGAAGTGGGCAGCCACTACATGCTCGACGCCATCATCACGGTGGTCGATGCCCGTCATGCCATGAAGCAACTGGACGAATATGAGGAAGCCCAGCGGCAAGTGGGTTTTGCCGACAAGCTGCTGCTGTCGAAAACCGACCTCGTCAGTGAAGAGGACGTGGCCACGCTGACGCGCCGTTTGAAGCGCATCAATCCCCGCGCCCCGATCGCCAAGGTCGATTTCGGCCGCGCCCCGCTGGCCGAAGTGCTCGACATCCGCGGTTTCAACCTGAATGAAAAACTGGAACTGGACCCGGATTTCCTGGCCACGGAAACGGCGCATGTCCACGATCATGACCATGCACATGAACACGCTCACGCAGAGGAGCACGGCCACGAGCACAAGCATGACCACGCACATGAGCACACTGCGGCCTGCGCCACCGATTGCGGCCATGCCGACCACCACCATGCGCAGCACAGCGACGATATCGCCGCCTTTGTTTTCAAAAGTACGCAACCGTTCGACAGCGCCAAGCTCGACGAGTTCCTCGGCGGCCTGGTGCAAGTGTATGGCCCGCGCATGCTGCGCTACAAGGGCGTGCTGCTGATGCAGGGCGCCGAGCGCAAGGTGGTGTTTCAAGGCGTGCACCAGCTGATGGGCAGCGACCTGGGCGCCAAATGGGGCGAAAACGAAGTGCGTGGCAGCAAAATGGTGTTTATTGGCAAGAATCTACCAAAAGACATTTTTATTCGCGGACTCGAACAATGTTTGGTATAAACTAGCCGGGTTTTGCAAAGTACCCGTTGCAAAGCAGAAACAAAAGGGAAAGTTAAGCACGCTTTCCCGCTGTCCGACACCCATCTTGCTGGTAGAAACCAACAAGTAGCCGTTTCTGATCGGCTAGTCAACAAATCGGGATGGCAATATAAAGCAAAGCGTGCCAAAATCAGCGACGAAAACGGCCCATGTCGTTCGCCTGTCATGAAATGCTGGCAAACTGCCGCTGGCCGCATGCCAGGCATGCAACCGATCCACCCAACACGCCTGTTGACGCGCGCATAGCGCGACTGGCATAGAGCGGTAAAAAGTTATCAACATGGCACCTTAGCCGGCCGGTAGTCCTGGCTTACGCCGGCAAGCCAAGGTCGCACGCAGTACAGCGGGACAGCAATGCCAAGCGGAACCTGTACAGTTGCTCGGTATCGCCGCATCAACTGATCAATTTGAAAACTCTGTCGTATCGAAGGTAAGCGAAGTTATGACCAAAACTAATAAATCGACCCCGGCCGCCAACCAAGACATCCCTCTCATCAGCGAAGACCAAATTCGCGCCATGAGCGAAGATGACTACATGAATCCGGCACAACTGGCATTCTTCAAGGCGCGCCTGCAGCAGCTTGAAAAAGACCTGCTGAAAAACGCCGGCGAAACCACGGAACACTTGCGTGAAACCGTGCTCGTACCGGACCCTGCCGACCGCGCCACCATCGAGGAAGAGCATGCGCTGGAACTGCGCACGCGCGACCGCGAGCGCAAATTGCTGAAGAAAGTGCAGCAATCGATCGCCAGCATCGACGCCGGCGACTATGGCTGGTGTGAAGAAACGGGCGAGCCTATCGGCATCCCCCGCCTGATCGCCCGTCCGACCGCCACCCTGTCGCTGGAAGCCCAGCAACGGCGCGAACTGAAGCAAAAGCTGTACGGCGACTGATCACCCGCCCCTTGCGCGGCCGCCCCGGCGGCTGCGCGATGGCGCATAAAAAAGCACACAACCTTTGGTTGCGTGCTTTTTTTTCGTCCCGCGCCGACTACACTGAAGCAGGCACTGCAGCGGCAAGTGCCGCTTGCAATTGCCTTTTCCATCCCCACTTTTGTAGCATGGGCGCGCAATCGCATGGCCTTGCACGCATCGGCACGAATCTTTTGAGGTCACTATGGAACAATTTCACGGCACCACCATCCTCTGCGTCCGGCGCGGCAAGCAAGTCGCCTTGGGCGGCGATGGCCAGGTAACGCTCGGCAACATCGTCATGAAGGGCACGGCCCGCAAAGTGCGTAAGTTGTATCAGGGCAAGGTCCTGGTCGGCTTTGCCGGCGGCACCGCCGACGCTTTTACCTTGCTCGACCGCTTCGAAGGCAAGCTGGAAAAACACCAGGGCAATCTGCTGCGCGCCTCCGTCGAACTGGCCAAGGACTGGCGCACCGACCGCGTGCTGCGCCGCCTGGAAGCGATGCTGCTGGTGGCCGACAGCGAGTCAACCCTGGTCATCACGGGCAATGGCGACGTGCTGGAACCGGAAGACGGCATCGGCGCCATCGGCTCGGGCGGCACCTACGCCCAGTCGGCCGCCAAGGCGCTGCAGGAAAACACGGACTTGTCGCCGGCCGAGGTGGTCAAGAAGTCGCTGACCATCGCCGCGGAACTCTGTATTTATACCAATATGTCGCACATCATCGAGACCTTGGACTAAGTCCAAGCGCACCCGAGCAAAGAATGGAAAGCCAACTATGATCATGAACATGACCCCGTCGGAAATCGTCACCGAACTCGACAAGCACGTGGTGGGCCAGGCCAAGGCCAAGCGCGCCGTCGCCATCGCCCTGCGCAACCGCTGGCGCCGCCAGCAGGTGGCCGAGCCCCTGCGCCATGAAATCACGCCCAAGAACATCCTCATGATCGGCCCCACGGGCGTCGGCAAGACGGAAATCGCGCGCCGCCTGGCCAAGCTGGCCGAGGCGCCGTTCATCAAGATCGAAGCGACCAAGTTCACCGAAGTCGGTTATGTGGGGCGCGACGTCGACACCATCATCCGCGACCTGATCGACATCGGCATCAAGCAGACGCGCGCGCTGGAAATGAAGAAGGTGCGCGCACGCGCCGAAGATGCGGCCGAAGACCGCGTCATCGACATCCTCGTGCCGCCAGCGCGCGACTTCGGCTTCACGCCGAATACGGCCGCGGCCGTGGATACGGGCGGCAGCGGCGACAGCACGCGCCAGACCTTCCGCAAGCGCTTGCGCCAGGGCGAGCTCGATGACAAGGAAATCGAGATCGAGCTGGCCGAAGCGGGCCCGCAGATGGAAATCATGGCGCCGCCGGGCATGGAAGAAATGACGGAGCAGATCAAGTCCATGTTTTCGGGCGTGGGCGGGCAGCGCAAGAAGGCGCGCAAGGTCAAGATCCGCGAAGCCTTGAAACTGCTGGTCGAGGAAGAAGCGGCCAAGCTGCTCAACGAAGATGAACTGAAGCAGAAGGCCATCCAGAACGTCGAGCAGAACGGCATCGTCTTCCTCGACGAAATCGACAAGATCGCCTCGCGTTCGGAGTCCGGCGGCGCCGACGTCTCGCGCGCGGGCGTGCAGCGTGACCTGCTGCCGCTGGTCGAGGGCACGACCGTCAACACGAAATATGGCATGATACGCACGGACCACATCCTGTTCATCGCCTCGGGCGCCTTCCACCTGTCGAAACCGTCGGACCTGATCCCGGAACTGCAGGGGCGCTTCCCCATCCGCGTGGAACTGGAATCGCTGTCGATCTCGGACTTCGAGCGCATTTTGACAAGCACCGACGCCTGCCTGACGATGCAGTACGAAGCCTTGCTGGCGACGGAGAACCTGAAACTGCAATTCGCGCCGGAAGGCATCACGCGCCTGGCCGAAATCGCCTATTCGGTGAACGAGCGCACGGAAAACATCGGCGCGCGCCGGCTGCACACGGTGATGGAAAAACTGCTGGAAGAAGTGTCGTTTACGGCCAGCGAAGGCAGCAGCACCACGGAAAACCTGCTGGTGATCGATGCCGCCTACGTCAACGAACGCCTGGAAGCGCTGTCGGTCAACGAGGACCTGTCGCGCTACGTGCTGTAGGAAGGAAGGGGGAAACCGATGGCAAACAAGGCCTTGGCGACGCGGCAGAAAATGCAGTTCCGCGTCGAGCCCTCGCAAAAACCGCGCAATCCGGTCGCCACTGCCGCCCTGCAGCGCGCCGCCGGGGCGCACGTGAAAACCGTGTCAGGCCAGCGCCAGCAGGAAAAACGCCTGCTGGCGAAACTGCTGTTGAAAGTGGAAACAGACAAATAGGCCGCCCGCGGACACCCCATTTTGGGGGCGTCCGCCATCAGGCCACTCTCTGCCGCGGCAGCATCCCCTTAGAAACGGTAGGACGCGCCCAGCGAAAACATGTCGACCTTGGTCGTTTGCTTGCTGTTGTACTTGACGGGCACGCGGTCCCAGTCGAGGTGCAGCGACCAGTTCTGGTTCAGCGCATACGCCGCGCCGATGCCGTAGGTCAGGCCGATCTTGCTCTTCTTCTCCGAACCGCCGCCCAGATAATCGACCTTGCCCTGCGTATAGGCCGCGCCGGCGCGCCCGCTCAGTGTAAACGCGTCAAACTGGTAACCGAGCACGCCCTGCATGCCGAGGCCCGTGAACTTGCCACGGCCCGCACGCTTGCCGGCTGCCGTGTCGAAGCCGGACTTGACCTCGCCACCCATGTACCCCACCAGCTCAATCGAAGGCAGGGCCACGCCGCCCTGAAACGGCAGCGCGTCGAAACTGTAACCCAGGTAGGCCTTGCCATTGCGCTTGCTGCTCTTGTCGCAATCGCTTTGCCCGGCGATGCAATCGAGGCCGGTGCTGGCGCGAAAGCCATAGCTGGCGCCCGCATAGAACGGACCCGGTGTCGGTTCGGCGGCGGCGGCATGCAGGGGGGCGATGGCGGCCAGCGCCAGCAGCGCTGCTGAAAAATGAAATTTGGAGAACATGGATAACCTCTACAAGTGGATGGATTGCCTGGTTGTAGCGCGCTGCGCGAGCCACAAGCGGGAGTGTCATCGCTTTTGTAAAAAAGTACTATCATCTTGTGCAAAGTGCCATTTACGGCTACATTCGGTACCGTCATCCGCTACCAAACTTGCATAAAGGAACTATCGTGAGTTCACCTGAACTGGTTTTGCGCGTGCTGCGCACCCAACTGCGCGCCGCCGGCATCACGTACAAGGTATTGGCCGAACGCATCGGCATGAGCGAATCGAGCGTCAAGCGCATGTTTGGCCAGCACGACATGTCGCTGTCGCGCCTGGCCCTGATCTGCAAGGCCTCGGGCATCGCCATGGAGGATGTGCTGCGCGGCGCGGCCGACATCACGCCGCATGCCGACACGCTCACCTTGGTGCAGGAAAGGTCGCTGGTGGCGCATCCGCGCCTGCTGCTGGTGGCGATTTGCTGCCTCGGCCACTGGAGCCTGGAGCAGGTGGTGGAAACGTATGCGCTGACGCAGGCCGAATGCATCGGCTGCCTGGCCGAGCTGGATCGGCTGGGCTTGATTGAACTCAAGCCGCTGAACCGCTACAGCCTGCGCGTCTCGAACGCCTTCCACTGGCTGGCCGACGGCCCGGTGCAGCAGTACTTCCGCGAACACGTGGTGGCCGATTATTTCAGCGGGCATTTTGACGGCGCCGGCGAAACCCTGATGTGCATCCCGGCGCGCCTGTCGCTGTCGAGCGCGCAGGAACTGGTGCAAAAGATCCGCCAGCTGGCCGAGGAACTGGCGCGCCTGCACCAGAACGACCGGCGCCTGGCACCCGCCGAGCGCGACGGCTTTACCCTCCTGCTGGGCTTTCGCTCATGGGAATTTGCCGCCTTCACGGCCCTGCGCCGCAGCACGGCCGCCCCCGCGGCACCCTACCAGACCGGTCCCAGGAACAGATAGAGCGTGCTCTCGCCTCCCTTGGTCGCGCCCGCCGCCACATACACGGGACCGAAGCGCGTGTCGACGGACACAAAGGCGCTGCTCGCCTGAGTGAATTTGCTGCTTTTCCAGCGCTCGCTCTGATCGAAGCCGCCGCCCATCTCCAGCGAAAAGCCGGCCCGCACCACGCCGCCCAAGGTGCTGGGCAGGGAACCGATGCGGCGCGCCATCACGAAGCGCGCGAAGGCGATACTGCGTCCTCTCACCGATTCAAATTCCGTGCCGGACAAGCGCAGGAAACCACCGAGATTGAGCGGCGCTTCGTCACGCTGCGAGCGCGCCCATTCGCCATACACGTGACCGGCCCAGTTGCCGCGGCCAAAGGCCTTCAGGCCCGTGATGGACGATTGGCCCAGGGCCGCCTCGCCCACTCCCGTGGTCGTATCGCGCGCCCAGATGGCCTCAAGCAGGGTGCCGCGCGTGGGAAAGCCCGGCGAATCGAGCGTATCGGCGCGGAACCGCACGAACTGCGTGGTGCCCAGCGCGCGCGACTCCGGCTGCGTAGGGTCGGCCGGAATCGCCAGCCTGCCCTTGACTTCCGTACGAGCGACGCCGAACTGCAGATCGCCCCAGGTACCGAACTGGCGTCCCAGCACCAGTGCCGCCGTCTGGCCGTTGTACGCCAGGCGGGCGCTGCGCCGGCCCTTGTCGAACAAATCCATCGCCGACGACGTGTATTGCAACTGCGGCGCGACATACCACGGGTTGCCGGCCCCCAGCGGCTGCCAGAACTGCAGGCCGTAGCCGCGTTCATTGCCGATCTGCGCCGTGCTGCGCAACTCGCCGCCCCAGCTGTTCAGGTTCGAGCGCGCATGCAGCAGCTTCAGGGCGAAATTATTGCTGTCCCTGAAATCGCTGGCCAGTTCCAGGCCCACGCGCAGGCGGTTGCTGGCCCATGGCGCTTCGACCGCCTTGATGGTGACGGCGCGCTGGTCGCCTGAATCGACCACGTCCGTCTCCACGCGCGCCACGTCGCCGCGGCCATACAGCCTGGCCGCCGCCTTGAGCACATCTTCCTGGCTGACAGACTGTCCTTCCACCAGGCCCGATTGCGCCTGCAGGATGCGCGGATTGATATCGCCTTCGCTCTCCACGGCCAGGCGCGTGAGCGGCAGGGCCACGTCCAGCAGGGCCGGCGCCGCCAGGCGCAGCTGCTCGCGCGCCGCATACTGTTCCGGCGGCAGGGCCAGCGGCGCCAGACGGGCGGCCAAGGCTTGCGCCGCCTGCTCGCCGGCACGCATGGCGCGCGCATAGTTTTCAAAGTCGAGGAAACTGACGCCCGTCAGGTCGGGCGCCACGAGGATATCCTGCGGATGCAATTCCTTGAGCGAGCGCTGCACGTTCTGCTCCGTGAGGATTTGCAGCATCTGCTGCGCCACGCCGATGGCGCTGCCCAGGTCTTTTTCCGGCGCCAGCGGCGTGCCCACGTTGACGGCGATGATGATGTCGGCGCCCATGGCGCGCGCCATGTCGACGGGCAGGTTGCGCACCAAGCCCCCATCGACCACCAGCCGGTTGTTCACGCGCACGGGCGCAAACACGCCCGGCACGGCCAGCGAGGCGCGCATCGACAGGAACAAAGGCGTGTCGACCAGTTCCACCAGCTCGCCATTGACCAAGTCCGACGCCACAGAACGGAAAGGCAGCGGCAGCTGGCTGGCGGGACGGTCGCGCATGCCGGCCGGCAGCAGCCGGTTCAAGGCCATTTCCAGCGCCGCATTGCTGGCCGCCGACGGCGGCGTGGAAATGCCGTTGCGGCTGGTGCCAAACTCGATGCGCGACGGCAGCAGCAAATCTTCCTCGCGGCGGCGGAACGCCAGTTCGTCACGCGGCGGCCGGTCGGCCACCACACGCGCCCAGTTGGTCTCGCGTGCCATCTTTTCCAGGTCCGCCACGGAAGCGCCGGCCGCATACGCGCCGCCCACCACGCCACCCATGCTGGTGCCGACCACCATGTCGATCGGCACGTGCAGCTCCTTCAGTACTTTCAATACGCCGATATGCGCGAGGCCCCGCGCGCCGCCGCCCGACAGCACCAGGGCGATGCGCGGACGCGCCGGCGCGGGAACGGCGACGGTGGAAACAGGGGAAGACGTAGCGGCGGGGACGTCGGCGGCGGCGCCGGCTTGCGGCAAGGCGCACAGCGCCGCCACGCAGCCCGCCAGGACGGCACGGATCGAAAACATGAAGACTCCTGTGGCGATGGCGGCATGGCGCCATCGGCAAAATACGATAAAAACAGCGTTAGTTTGACGGCGGCGGCACGCTGCCGCTCACTTGCGGCGCCGGCATCATGGTCGCCGGCCGCTGCTGCTCCATCGGCAGCGGCGGCGGCACCAAATTCGATGCCGGCGCAGGAGCAGCGGCCGGCGTCGGGGTGGCGGACACTGGCCCCGGCAAGGTCAGCGCCTTGTCGTCGGCCACCAGGTCGATGCGCTTGCTCACGCCGCCATCGCGCAGCAGCACGTGGCGCGCATGCACTTCCAGCACCGTCACGCCGGGCACCACCTCGGCGCCTTCCGGCAAGGCCACGGAGGGCTTGCCATCGGTCGAGATGATGGCCACGCTGCCGCGCCCATTGCCGGCTGCTACCACACCCTTGAGCTGGTAGTTGCTGGCCGTGGCCACGCTGACCTGGCCGCCGAACAGCGAGGCGCCCGCCTCCACGCTGGCATCCTGCACCACCGGATTGGGGGGCGGATTGATGGGGCGCTGCGGCGCCTTGAACAGCTGCATGGCCCAATAGGCCAGCGAGACGGACAGCGCCACGACGGCGAGCAAACTTGTAATTTGAGGCAAACGCTTCATGGCTTCCTTGGATTCTTATCTTACGAGCTGATTGATTTCGATAATCGGCATCAGCACGGCCAGCACGATCAGCAGCACCACCACGCCCATCGCCAGGATCAGGGCCGGCTCCAGCAGGCCCGCGATGGTGAGCGTGCGGCGTTCCAGGTCCTGTTCCTGCGCGCTGGCGGCGCGTTCCAGCATGGCCGGCAACTCGCCCGTGATTTCGCCGGCGCGTATCATGTGAATCAGCATGGGCGGAAAATGCTTTTGCGCCGACAGCGCGCGCGCCAGGCTCACGCCCTCGCGCACGGCACCGCTGGCGTCAGCCACCAGTTCCTGCATCGCCACATTGGTGAGCGTATCGCGGCTGGTGTCGAGCGCGCGCAGGATCGGCACGCCGGACCCCGTGGTAATGGCCAGGGTGCTGGCGAAACGCGCCGTGTTCAAGCTGCGCTCGAACTTGCCGTACAAAGGCGCCGTCAGTAGCCAGGTATGCCAGCGCCGTTTCAGGGCCGGCTGCTGCAGCGCGCGGCGCCAGGCGAACCAGGCGCCGACCAGGATCACGGCCACGATGAGACCATAGTTGCGCACGAAGTCCGACAGCGCCAGCATGATCACCGTCAGCATGGGCAGCTTCTGCTTGGTATTGGCAAATACGGAAACGATCTGCGGCACCACGTAGGTCAGCAGGAAGATCACGATGGAAAACGCCACCACCGTGACGATGGCCGGATACGTAAACGCCAGCTTGACCTTCTGCACCAGCGCATTGCGCCGCTCGATGTAGTCGGCCAGGCGCGAGAGCACGCGCGACAGATGGCCGATCTGCTCGCCCGACGCCACCAGCGCCCGGTAAATCTCCGCGAAATCGCGCGGATGGCGGGCCAGCACGTCGGAAAACGCGGCGCCGCCGATCACTTCGGAGCGGATCGAGGCGATCAAATCGCGCAGATACGGCCGCTCGGCCTGTTCCAGCAAGGCGGAAAAGGCCTGCTCCAGCGGCAAACCTGCTTCCAGCAAACTGGCCAGCTGGCGCGTAAACAGGGCCAGCTCGGTGCTGGACAGGCGCTCGCCGAAGCCGCGCCGCTTGGTGACGCCGGCGGCATCGACCTGCGCGGCGATCGGCTCGACGGCCAGCGGCACCAGGCCTTGCACGCGCAGCTCGGCGCGCGCGGAACGGGGACTGTCGGCATTGAGCACGCCCTTGCGGGTGGCGCCCTGGGCGTCGACGGCTTCATAACGGAATGCGGGCATGGTGGCGGGCCTAGTCTTTGGTCACGCGCAGCAATTCAGCCTGCGTGGTGGTGCCGTCGCGCAGCCAGCGTTCGCCGTCGTCGCGCATGCTCGTCATGCCGTCCTGCAGGGCCACCGCGCGCACTTCCGCTTCCGACGCGCGGTTGTGGATCTGCGCGCGGATCTGCTCCGTCGTGCGCAGCAGTTCATATACGCCGACACGCCCCTGGTAGCCCGTCTGGCCGCAATGCTCGCAGCCGACCGCCTGCCAGTATTGCCCGTCGAAGGTCTTGCAGGAACCGCACAATTTGCGCACCAGGCGCTGCGCCAGCACGCCGAGCAGGGACGACGACAGCAGGAAGGGTTCGATGCCCATGTCGAGCAAACGCGTGACGGCCGCCGAAGCGTCGTTGGTGTGCAGGGTCGCCAGCACCAAGTGGCCCGTCAAGGAGGCTTGCACGGCGATCTGCGCCGTTTCCAGGTCGCGGATCTCGCCGATCATGATCACGTCCGGATCCTGCCGCAAAATCGCGCGCAAGGCCTTGGCAAAGGTCATGTCGATGCGCGGGTTCACTTGCGTCTGGCCGACGCCGGCCAGGTCGTACTCGATCGGGTCTTCCACCGTCAGGATGTTCGTGGTGGTGGCGTTGAGCATCGACAGCGCCGCATACAAGGTCGTCGTCTTGCCCGAGCCGGTGGGACCCGTGACGAGCACGATGCCGTGCGGCTGCGTGATCAAGCCGTCGAACTGCCCCAGCATGGGGGCGCTCATGCCCAGGTGCTGCAGGTCGAGGCGGCCCGCTTCCTTGTCCAGCAAACGCAATACGGCCCGTTCGCCGTGCCCCGTGGGCAGGGTCGAGACGCGCACGTCGACGGGTTTGCCGCCCACGCGCAGGGTGATGCGGCCATCCTGCGGCAAGCGCTTTTCGGCAATGTCGAGCTGCGCCATGATCTTGATGCGCGAAATCAGCGAACCGTGAATGGCCTTGCGGGGGCGCACCACGTCGCGCAGGCTGCCGTCGATGCGGAAGCGCACGACGGAGGTCTGCTCGAACGGCTCGATGTGAATGTCGGACGCGCCTTCGCGCAGCGCCTGCGTCAGCAAGGCGTTGATCATGCGGATGACGGGCGCGTCGTCGGACGATTCGAGCAAATCCTCGATGGCCGGCACGTCCTGCAGCAGCTTGGTCAGATCGAGGTCGGCGTCGAATTCATCGGCCATCTGCGAGGCGTCGCCGCCGCCGCCCGCGTAGGCGCCGGCAATGGCCGCATCGAGTTCGCCGCGCGGCAGCACCGTCAGCTGGATCTGGCCGAAACGGCGCGACACTTCGGCGATCGCCGCCGGCGCCGTCGATGCGGCCACCAGCACCTCGACGGGGGCGCCATCGACGGCGCCGGGCCGGGCCAGCAAGCCGAAATCGCGCGCGTAAGCGTAGGGAAGCAGATTGCTCATGACTGCCCCATCACTTCTGTGGCTGTTGCTGCGGCTGCTGCTGGTATTGCTGCAGCAGCGACTGCGGCGGCGTGGCCGCGTTGGCCGGCGCGCCTGGCGGCGGTGTCGGCGCCGGCGGCACGGGACGCGTCACCATGTTGCCGCCCACCGGCTGGCCATCCTGCAGGGCCGGCAGCACGGGCGTGCCCAGGTCTTTCAGCATCAGGTTACCCGTGGCCGGCACGGCGGCCGTCTCGGCCGAACGCATGTAGTCGTAGCGGTCGGCCGCCAGGCTGCCGCTCTGCTCCTTGTTGCGCACGATGACGGGGCGCAGGAAGATCATCAGATTGGTTTTCTTGCGCTCGCGCGTCTGGTACTTGAACAGGTTGCCGATCAGGGGAATGTCGCCCAGGCCGCGCACTTTTTCCGCGTTGTCGCCCGTGCTGTCCTCGATCAGGCCACCGAGCACGATGATCTGGCCATCGTCGGCCAGCACATTGTTCTCGATCACGCGGTTGTTGATGGTGATGCCGCTGACGGCCGTCGACGTGGATTTGTCCACGCTCGACGTCTCGTGATAGATGCCCAGCTTGATCGTGCCGCCTTCGGAAATCTGCGGACGCACCTTCAGGGTCAGGCCCACTTCCTTGCGGTCGATGGTCTGGAACGGATTCGTGTTGGTGCCGGCTGTGCTGGTGTACTGGCCCGTCAGGATAGGCACGTTCTGGCCCACCTTGATGGTGGCCAGCTCATTGTCCAGGGTGATCAGGTTCGGCGTCGACAGGATGTTCGCGTTGCCGTCCGATTCCAGCGCATGCGCCACGGCGCCCAGGCCCAGCGCGCCGTTAATCTGCTTGAAGATGCCCAGGGTCAGGCCGCCCGTTGGCAGCACCTTGCCGCCGCCCAGCGCCAGCTTGGCGATATTGTTGTCGGTGCCGCCGGCGAACGACTGCAGCGCGCCCACGCGGTAGCTGCTGCTGCTGTCGCCGGAAAGCCCCAGCCACTGCACGCCGAACTCGGACGCCTTGGCCGACGTCACTTCGACGATCAGCGCCTCGATGTAGACCTGGGCGCGGCGCACGTCGAGCTGGTCGATCACGGCGCGCAGGTTGCGGTAGACGGCTTCGTTGCAGGTCAGGATCAGGGTATTCGTCGATGCGTCGGCCTGGATGAAGCCGGCCGCGCCGCCCGACGACAGCTGCTGCGGCCCGTTGCTCAGCGAAGCGCCGCCCGTGGTGCCGCTTTGCGTATTGCCACCCAGGCCAGTGTTCATGCCGCTGTTGTTCTGGCTGATCTGGTTGTTCGTGGCGAGGTTGCTGGTATTGCCCTGCTGCGCCGAGGCGGCCGTGCCGTCCGATGTCACCACCGAGCGCAGGGTCTGCGCCAGCTTGGTGGCGTCCGCGTTTTTCAGGTACACCACGTGCACATTGCCCAGCTGCGTGGTCGGCTGGTCCAGCTTCGAGATCAGCGACTTGGCCAGATTGGCGCGCGCCGCCGACGGCGCGCGCAGCACCAGCGAATTGGTGCGCGGGTCGGCCAGCACGGACACCTTGCCCGCGTCGGCCCCTGCGGCGCCGGCCGCATTACCGCCTTCCATCAGTTTATTCACCATCGAGGCCAGGTCGGACGCGATGGCATAGCGCACGGGGATCACGTCCAGGTCCGTCGACGCGGGCACGTCGAGCGCGGCGATGATCTTCGCCAGGCGCTTGAGGTTATCCGCGTAATCGGTGATCACCAGCGAGTTGTTGCCCGGGTTGGCGTTGATCGTGTTGTTCGGCGAGATCAAGGGGCGCAGCACGGCCAGCAGGTTGGCCGACGATTCGTAGTTCAGGTAAAACACCTGCGTGGCGATCTGGTCGCCCTTCACCTGGCTGGCGCCGTTGCCCACCTGGGTTGGCACGGATTGCAACTTGGCGTCCGCTTCCGGCACCACTTTCGCATAGCCGTCGCCGGAGACCACCGCATAGCCCTGCAGGCGCAAGGCCGAGGCCAGCAGCGCGAAGGCCTGCGTCTTGCTGATCGACTTTTCCGACACCAGCGTGATCGTGCCCTTGACGCGCGGGTCGATGACGAAATTGATGTTGGTGTAATGGCCCACCGCCTTGATCACCGACTCGATGTCGGCGCCGACGAAATTGAGCGCAGCTTCATCGCCGGGCGCGGCCCAGACGGGTGCCGGCATGCCGGCCACGGAACAGCACAGCAAGGCGGCGGCCGACAGGCGGCGCAGCGAGAAGGAGGAGGTAATGGGGCTCACGGATGGTTTTTTCATTGTCTGAACTCTAAGGCGATGATGTTTTTTTCGCTATTGCTACGGCGCTGTCCCAGCAAATTCAACAAACTCGCCAAGGTCTCTTCATATCCTGCTGCGGCCTGGGCCTGGCCGGAAAACTGCATGCGCCCCTGATTCAGGCTGCCGCTGCCGTCGAGCAGCAGCGGTCCCTTGATGGAGCGCAGTGCCAACGTCGCCTGCTGCCCCTGCCAATCGAAATCGAGCTCATAACTGCCCAGCGGACGCAAGGACGACAGGCGCGACGCCATGTCCGTCATCTGCAAGGTCGTGCGCCCGACGGCGGAAAACTGCTGTTGTTCCAGTGCCAGCTGCAAGGTGCTCCACGACAGGCGCATGCTGCCCGTCGGCGCCACGGTATTTAACGGTGCACCGAGGCCACCCAGGCCATCGGCCGGCAGCAGCAGGGCCGCCGGGCTGACTTGCCAGTGCGACCACGAGCCGCGCAAATTGACGGCCTGCGACAGCGCCTGCGCATTCTGCAATTCCACATCCACCGATCCCCACAGCACCGACGGCGAAATGCGCCAGCTGAAGCGCCCCGGCAGCAGCGGCGTCACGGCGCCATTCGCGCTGGCCGCCCCGCCGATAAAGGCCGAGCCGCGCCACAGGGTACCTTGCGCGTCGCCCAAGGTCAAACGACCACCCGTCTGCTTTTCCACGATACCGGCAACCCAGCCGGCCGGGAAAAACACCAGCAGGGTGACGCAGACGCTGACGATGATGGCCAGCAGCCAGCCAAGCAGGCGCATCATCGCGCCGCGCCCGGGCTCTGGTGCAGGCTCAAACTGGCGTCGACCAAGCCCGCCTTGCCCTGCGCCGTGATCTTCGCTTCCTGCACCGCCACGCGGCCTTCGCGGCGCAAGCCATCGAGCCACAGCATGACGCTGGCGAACGGCACGCCGTTCAATTGCACGCGCGCATATTCTCCCGTCAGCGACAGCGATTGCGGCGCCAGGCCGCGCGCTTTCAGCGAGGCGTCGAGGCTGTCACGGCTCATCGGCGCCACCTGCACCGGCGCCTGACGCGCCAGGTCGCCCGCTTCACGCGCCAGCGCCTGCAGCTGGGCCGCGTTCTGGCGCAGCTCGGGCAAGCTCTTTTGCAAGGCGATGCGGCCCGTCCAGGCCGGCTCGAAAAATACGGCGTAAACGAGGGCCAGTCCCGCCACCACGCCGCCCATGGTCAGGAGTTTGCGCTCCTGCTGCGTGCGTTCGGCCCAGAAGGCCTGCACGGCCTGCTGCTGCCCCGCCCACGCGGCACGCGCCTTGTTGACTGCTGCACTCATGCTTTTGCTCCCGTGACCGGCGTGATCTTCCACACGCCCGGCGCCGTTTCATTCAAGGCCAGCTTGCGCGCGGCCAGGCCATCGCGCACCTGCGCCTGGGCGCTGGCGTCGACCATGTCCGGCTTCAGTCTGACGATCAGGCTGCGCTCGCGGTATTCCAGCGAGGCCACCACGCCGCGCCCCGCCAGGCCGCCCAGCGCCTCGCCAAGGGCCGCGCTCATACTCGTAAAATCATCCATGCTGGCCTGGCCGCCCTGCAGGCGGGCGGCGGCGATATTGCGCCGCATCTGCTCCGCTTCCAGGCCATACACGGGCGCTTCGTTCGGATACGCGGCCTTGAAGGTTTGCTGCATCGAGGTGCGCACGGTGGCGGCCTCGCGCTTCAGGCGCATCCATTCGATATTCATGCCAGCCAGGTTGACGACCACGGCCAGCAGCGCCAGGCGCAGCGGCCAGCGCCAGCGGCGCCATTCGGTGGCCGATCCGGTCGCCGTGCCCAGGGCGGCGGCCAGATCCAGCCCCGCGCCCTTGGCGCCGGCGATCCAGTGCGCCCAGTGGTCCGGTTCCACCGTCACGCCAGCCATGCCGGCAGCCAGCTGTTGATATTGCGCCAGCTCGGCCTGCGTCACATACACCGTCAGCGGCACGTCGCCGGCAAACGCGCGCGTCGTCAGCAGCGCCTGCTGCGGCTGGGGTGGCAAGACCAGGCCGAGGCCCTCTTGCGGCGCCTGGCGCAAGGCCAGTTCCAGGCCGTCGCCGCTTGCCTGCAAGGATGCCGTCACGCTGCCCGGCTGCAAAGGCAGGCACAGCTGCGACGGCAGCAGCGCCACCTTGCGCGCGCCCTGCGCCAGCAAAGCCTTGACGAGTACCTCGGCCCAGGCGCGCTGCGCCACGGCCACCGTGCGCATGCCGGCAGCGTCGGGCGCGCCGGCAGCCAGCAGGCAATCCTGCGCGTCGCCCAAAATGTGTTCTTCCACCAGGCCCGGCAAGGCTGCGCGCAAACGGGCGCCGGCCAGCGGCGGCATTTTCAGGCGCAGCAGGGTCACGTCAGCCGCGGCCAGCAACAGCACCACCTGCTTCGCGCCGGCGATCAGCTGGCCCAGGCTGCCCAGCGGCGCGCTGCCCTGCTGCAACAGGGCGCCGCCGTCGCCGGCCAGCACGAAGGAGCAGGCAGGCGCGCTGTCGGTAGACGCCTTGGCCGGGTGACGGATATACAATATTGTCAAAGTGACTCGCTTTCAGCTGTTAATTTTCCCGCAGCCAGACCAGGCTGGTGGTGCGTTGCGGATCCGTTTTTCGATTGACGAGCGCCACGGCATCCAGGGCGGCACGGTCCAGCCGCACGCGGATGACGGTAAGGAAGTAGCGGCTCTTCACATCGAGTTCCACGCCTTCAATCAATGCAGCATTAATATTATTCTGGAAATTTGCTTTATCGACAAACTTTTTGCGCGGATTGCTCAAAGTCAGGGCGCTGGCCTCGGACAACGACATCATCGTCACGGCCGCCAGCACCTCGGCCGGCGCCGTATTCACGTTCACGGGCGTTATTTCCGGCAATACGATGATGAAATCGCGCAGTTTTTCAATGATTTGCGGCGTATAGCCGGGCACGGCCAGCAAATCCTCGATCTGCGTGAACGCCACCTGCTCGCTGCCACCGTCCGATGCGGGCGTGGCGGCGGGCGTCTTGCCATCGCTGCCGCTGTCCACAGTGCGCGGTTTCGGCTTCGCGCGCAGTACGGCATCGGCCGTCGCTTGCGCCAGGGAACTATCGAGCTGCAAGTTGGACAGCAAACGCTGATAGGCCAGCACCTGTTTCGCATTGATGCCGCCCGTGGCTTCAAGCAGGTTGGTAATATTGAAGCGCGCCTGCGCATCGAGTGCACGGCCCGAGACGGTGGCGTCGAATTTTTCCGTGTCGACCTTTTCGCGGTCCACATAATCGTCGAGCCGCGCTTCCTCGATGGGCGTGGCCCAGACGCCGTCAAGCGCCGTCAACATGGGATTGTCCTGGCGCAGCCAGAAGCGGGCGAAGTCGACCATGCCGCGCATGGCCCACTGCGTCTGCAGGCGCAGGCGCTGGTTTTCCATCGAACGCACTTGCACCTGCTGCTGCCAGAACAGGCTGGCGACGACGGTAATCGCCAGCGCCGTCAGCAGCAGGGCCGTGATGACGGCCACGCCGCGCTGGCGCGCCGGGAGTGAAAAGCGCGTCATCCCGGCCCCAATAAAAAGACTTTCGACAGGCCCGCGTCCTGGCCAGGCATCTGCAGGGTCACTTCCAGGCCCGGCACTTGCGTGGAAATGGCGGCGCCCGCCGTCAGCACGTTCCAGGCGCCATTGTTCCAGCCACGCATGACCATGCTGTCGACGCCATTCATCAAGACGACGTCGGCGCTGGAGGTATCGGTATCGTCGCGCGCCGCCTGCCACAGGGTGTCGAGCACGGCCAGGTCGCGCGTGCCGTTCGACTCGCGCCGCGTCAGCACGCCGCCGCGCAGGCGGTAAGTGACCACTTGCAACTGCTGCGGCTCCTGTTCCGAGGCGGCCAGGCGCACCAGGGTCAGGCGGTCAGTCTCCGCCGACAGGTTGATGCGGCCATTCAGCAGGGTATTGTTCTGGCCGGCGCCGGCCAGGTGGTCGCAATCGCTTTGCATCTGGGCAAACGCCAACTGCATGCCGCGCGCCTGTTCCAGCTGGCTGGTCAGCACTTCGCGCGAGCGCATGATGCTGTCGAGGCCGCGCCAGCCCAGCACCGCGACCATGGCCAGGATGCCGATCGCCACGAGCAGCTCGATCAGAGTGAAACCGCCGGCAGGGACAATGCGGCGCGCCATCAGTCGTTAAAGGAAAGTAACACCAGGCGCACGATGCGCCGGGCCGGATATTGCGCGTCATACACGTTCACGCGCACTTGCCGGATGCGCGGATTCGGCGTGGCCACCACTTCTTCTTCACAGATCAGTTTCAAGTCGCCCTGCGGGCAGTCGACCGTGCGCTTGCCCGTCTGCGGGAACGTTTTCGCCAGGCGCAATCGCACCAAATGGTTTTCCGCCGACCAGGTGGCCATCATGGCGCTGCGCAAGCCATCGCTGTTTTGCGTCAGGCTGCCGACGGCGCGCAGGGAGGCGCCCAAGGCCGTGCCGACGATGACGAGGGCGACCAGGACTTCCAGCAAAGTGAAGCCGCGCTGGCGGCGGTGACGTGAAAGCGGCATCATTGCTCGACCGTGAAGTGGCCGATGCCGTCGGCGCGGATGGCCACGCTGCGCTCGCCGCTGGCCAGGGTCAGCAAGAAAGGCTTGTCGACCGGTTCGCGGCCGAAGATGATGCGCAGCGGCTGGGCCACGCTGTTCGAAGGCTGCACGCTGAGCAGCATGGGCGTGTTGGCAAACGCGCGCTCGCGCAGCAAATCGTCCTGCGTCACAGGTTGCCACAGCTTTTCATTGAGGACCAGGAAACGGTATTGATTTTCGTCAGCCTCGAACGCCACTTGCCGGCTGCGCACGATGGCTTCATCGCGCGCCAGTTGCAGCAGCAGCGCGATGCGCTCGGCTTCCTTTTGCAAGGCTTGCTGGCCATTCGGCATCGCATTCAGCGACACCAGGCCCAGGGTCACGCCGATGATGACCATCACCACCAGCAATTCGATCAGCGTGAAGCCGCTGGCGCGTGGCCGGGGCGGTGCGCGACCGGTGGTCATGGCAGGCATGCAATGGAAAACTTACAGTTCCCAGGAACCGATATCGGCGTCGTCGCCGCTACCGCCAGGCTGGCCGTCGGCGCCCAGCGAAATGATGTCGACTTCGCCTTTCACGCCCGGCGACAGGAACTGGTACGGGTTGCCCCATGGATCCTTCGGCATTTTTTCCAGGTAGCCGCCCGCTTTCCAGCCATTCGCGGCCGGACCCGTGGTCGGTTTTTCGATCAGCGCCTGCAAGCCCTGCTCGGTGGTCGGGTAGCGCTGGTTATCCAGGCGATACAGTTTCAAGGCTTGCATCACGGTAGCGATGTCGACTTTCGCCGCCGCCACTTTCGACTCGCCCGTGCGGGCGATCAGCTTGGGCACCACCAGCGACGCGAGGATACCCATGATCACCACCACGACCATGATTTCGATCAAAGTGAAGCCGCGCGCGCGGCGCTGGCGTATCGGATGGTTTGCTGCGTTTTGCATAAGAAAGAGAGAAGAAGGTGAGTAATGAGTGCAGAGTATAAAGCGGAAATATGACAAAGCCTGTCATATAGGGAAAAATTTCTGCGAGGCCTGTCAGGCCGGCAAGACCACTTCGCCGCAAACGGCGCAGCCGGGGTCGCGCGCGACGCGCATGCTGCTCCATTCCATGTGCAAACCGTCAAGCAGCAGCAGCCGTCCGGCCAAGGATACACCCACGCCCATGATGAGTTTCAGCGCCTCGGCCGCCTGCATGGCGCCCACCACGCCCACCAGCGGCGCGAACACGCCCATGGTCGAGCACGCTTCGTCCGTGAACTGCTGCTCCTGCGGAAACAGGCAGGAATAGCATGGCTGCGTGCCCGTGCGCGGGTCGAACACGCTCACTTGCCCGTCGAAACGGATCACGGCGCCCGACACCAGCGGCACCCTGGCCGCCACGCAGGCGCGGTTGACGGCGTGGCGCGTGGCAAAGTTGTCGGTGCAGTCGAGCACCACCGTGCTGGACAAGACCAGTTCGGCCAGGCGCGCGCCGTCGAGGCGCTCCTGCAAGGCGACGATGTCGATCTCGGGATTGATGCCGGTCAAGGTCTCGCGCGCCGACAGCACTTTCGGCTGGCCCACGCGGGCCGTCGTGTGGGCGATCTGGCGCTGCAGATTGGTCAGGTCGACCGTATCGTCATCGACGAGGGTCAGCTTGCCGACGCCGCTGGCGGCCAAATACATGGCGGCCGGCGAGCCCAGCCCGCCCGCGCCGATCACCAGCACATGCGCGTCGAGCAAGGCTTGCTGGCCTTCGATGCCGATCTGATCCAGCAGGATGTGGCGCGAGTAGCGCAGCAATTGATGGTCGTTCATGGCGGCGACTACGGTTTTTGTACAGGAATCTTTTTGTCATCGGCCTTGATGTCGGAAGCGATTTCCGGCTTGGCGCCGATCTTGTCAACCTTGGCGTCCGCCTTGGCCAGCTGTACCGGCAAGCCCTGGAAGTGGTTCAAGGCTTGTTGCAGCTGGAAATCATCCTTGGCGCCGTATTCGAGCGGCTTGCGCTTTTTCGCCGTGGCGATCAGGCGCTGCTCTTCTTCCAGCTGATCCAGCATGCCTTCCATGGTCGGCTTGGCCGCTTCCGGCTTGCCATCGTTGCTGCTCAAGTGTTTTTCCAGGTCCGCCTCGCGGATGCGCAGGCTGTTCCAGCCATCGCCTTCGGCCGTTTCATCGACCAGCAAGTCCGGCACGATGCCGCGCGCCTGGATGGCCCGGCCTTTCGGCGTGTAGTAGCGGGCCGTCGTCAGCTTGACGGCCGTGTCGGCCGTGATCTGGCGCAAGGTTTGCACGGAACCCTTGCCGAACGTTTGCGTGCCGATGACGGTGGCGCGCTGGTAATCCTGCAAGGCGCCGGCGACGATTTCCGAGGCGGACGCGGAGCCGGCATTGACCAGCACCACCAGCGGCACGGTTTTCAGCGCGGCCGGCAGCTTGGCCAGCGGATCGGCCTTGGCGCCCGGCGGCGCATAGAATTCGCGGCGGCCATAAAACACCTGTTTCGACTCGGGCAACTGGCCCTTGGTGGAGACGATCACGGAGTTACCCGGAAGGAATGCTGTCGCCACGCCGATGGCGCCCGGCACGACGCCGCCGGGATCGTTGCGCAAGTCCAGCACCAGGCCCTTGAGCTTGGGGTCTTGCGCATACAGCGCGTTGATCTTTTTGACCATGTCATCGACGGTCGGTTCCTGGAACTGGGCGATGCGCAGCCAGGCATAGCCAGGCGCGACCATCTTGGCCTTCACGCTTTGCACGCGGATTTCCTCGCGCACGATGGGGAACACCAGCGGCTTGCTTTCGCCCTTGCGCGACATCGTCAGCACCAGCTTGGTGCCAGGCTGGCCGCGCATTTTCTTGATGACTTCTTCCAGCTGCAAGCCCTTCAGCGGGATATTGTCGAGACGGGTGATCAGGTCGCCCGCCAGAATGCCGGCCTTGGCGGCGGGGCTGTCCTCGATGGGCGAGACGACTTTCACGTAGCCGTCTTCCATGCTCACTTCGATGCCGATGCCGACAAACTTGCCCTGCACGCTTTCGCGCATTTCCTTGAAGGCATTCTTATCCAGATACACGGAGTGCGGATCGAGCGACGCGACCATGCCGGAAATGGCTTCCGTTAAAAGTTTCTTGTCTTCCACCTTCTCGACATAATCGGACTTGATCAGGCCGAAAACGTCGGACAACTGGCGCAGCTCGTCGAGCGGCAGCGGGGCATTCGTGATTTTTTGCGCCACGGCCGGGAACTGCAGCGACATGCCGATACCGGCCAGGACGCCCAGACCGATCAGGCCGATACTTTTGACTTTGATACCCATGTATTCTTCGCAATCTACAAATTCGCTGCCGCAGCAATGGTGGGAACTTAAAACTTCACCCAGGTGGCGGGGTCGAAGGCGCGGCCCTGATGACGCAATTCAAAGTATAGCCCTGATTCCTCGTTGCCGCCGCTGTTGCCCGCGCTGGCAATGGCGTCGCCGCCCTTGACGGCGTCGCCCACCCTTTTCAGCAGGGATTGGTTATTGCCATAAATGCTCATGTACTGGCCGCCATGGTCGACGATGATCAAATTGCCGAAACCGCGCAGCCAGTCGGAAAACACGACGCGGCCGCCGGCGATGGCGTGGATCTCGCTGCCTTCGCCCGTGCGGATGAACACGCCCTTCCAGCTGGGGCCGTCACCGCGCTTGCTGCCGAAACGGGCGGCAATCTTGCCGGCCACGGGGGCGCGCAGCTGCCCTTTCAGGCTGGCAAAGGCGCCGGCTGGCGCGGCCGGGCCCAGGCTCGGGCGTTCCGGCTCCGGTTCGGGCTTGGGTTCCGGTTTAGGCGCCACCTTGGCCACTTGCGGCGGCTCGTCGTCGTCGATCGGTTCCAGTTTCACAGGCGGCGGTGGCGGCGTTTGCGGCTTGATCTTGCCCGATTTGTTTTGTTGCTCTTTTGCAAGGCGTTCGCGTTCGGCCTGGGCCTGGGCGGCCTTGGCGCGCGCGGCCAGCAGGCGTTCGCGTTTTTCCGCCGCAATCTTGGCGTCGGCGGCCGCTTTGGCGGCGGCACGCTGTTCGGCCAGCAATTGCTGGCGTTTCTTTTCAGCCGCGGCGGCGGCGGCCTGCTCTTCGATCAGTTTCGCCAGCTTGTCGACCAGGTTACCCATGCGCTGTTCGTCGCGCTCGACATTGCCCACTTCCTTGCGCTGCGCCACCAGGCGTTGCGACAAGCTCGTCAGCAAGGCGGCGCGGCGCGCCTTCTCCTGCACCAGCAGGGCTTTCTGGTCGCGCTCTTCCTGCGCGATTTCTTCCAGCTCATCCTTGGCGTTCTGCACGTCCGCCTGGTTTTTCTCCACGGCCAGCAAGTTGGCGCGCAAGGCTTCCAGCAGGCGCGCCTGCGCCTGCGATACATACGCCATCAATTGCAGGTCGCGGTTGATGCGGTTCGGGTTATCGCCCGACAAGAGCAGCTTGATGCGGTCTTCGTTGCCGGCGACATATTGTTCACGCAGCAACTTTGACAGCTGTGCCTTTTGTTTTTCGACGGTGGCCGTCAATTGCTGGTGCTCTTGCCCCAGCGCATTGAGTTTCACACCCGTCTCGCTTTGTTCCTGCGCCAGGTCGCGCAAGGCGCGGTTGGCGTTGGAAATGGCTTCTTCCGACTCAGCCAGGGTATCGGCCGCGTCATCCTTGGCGCTTTCCGTACGGCTGATGTCGCGCTTGAGCGCCGTCAGCTTTTGTTGCAATCCAGCACGTTGTGCTTCCGCGGCCGCCTTCTGCTTGCTGCGTTCGGTGGGCTTGGCGCCCTGCGCGGCACCGCTGGAAAGCAGCAGCGCCAGGCACAGCATGGCACCGGCGCGCCACGCCGGCAGGGGTCGATCAGCAGAGGGGGCGATGGCTGTGCCGCGGAAGAAAGACGACAAGTTACTTGGCCTTCCCTTGGTTCGCCACGGCTGCTTGCGCTGCCGCAATCGCTGCCGGGTCGCCCAGGTAGTAGTGACGGATCGGTTTCAGGTCGGCGTCCAGTTCATACACGAGCGGCTGGCCGTTCGGGATGTTCAGGCCGACGATGTCGCTGTCGCTGATGCCGTCTAACATCTTGATCAGCGCGCGCAGGCTGTTGCCGTGGGCCGAAATGATGATCTTTTTGCCAGCACGGATGGCCGGGGCGATTTCTTCATCCCAGGCCGGCATCACGCGCGCCACGGTGTCTTTCAGGCATTCGGTCAGCGGAATCGACGCTTGCGGCAAGCCGGCGTAGCGCGGATCGTTGAACGAGGCGCGGTCGTCGTTCGCTTCCAGCGGCGGCGGCGGCGTATCGTAGCTGCGGCGCCATACCAATACTTGCTCGTCGCCATACTTGGCGGCTGTCTCGCCCTTGTCCAGGCCTTGCAGGGCGCCGTAGTGGCGCTCGTTCAAGCGCCAGTCGTTCTTGATCGGCAAATACATCATGTCCATCTCGTCGAGCGCCAGCCACAGGGTGCGGATGGCGCGCTTCAGGACGGAAGTGTAGGCCACGTCGAACGTAAAACCTTCCTGCTTGAGGATCTGGCCGGCGGCCCTGGCTTCGTTGACGCCCTTTTCCGTCAGATCGACGTCGGTCCAGCCGGTGAAGCGGTTATCGAGGTTCCAGGTGGACTCGCCGTGACGCATGAAAACGATTTTGTACATAGTTCTATCTTCTCAAGGGGTTCAAATCAAAAAAGCAAAACGTAAAAAGACCTCGTCCAGCTTCTATTTTATAATGCGCGGATTGACTTAAACCATTGGACCCTACGTGAAATTCATTATCGACCACATTTTTCTGTTTGCCATCGTCATTATTTCCGGCGGCGCCCTCCTCTGGCCACTGTTGTCGATGCGCGGCAAGCGCGCGACCGTGCTGGAAGTCACGCAACTGATCAACCGCGGCAAGACCATCATCGTCGACGTGCGCAGCACGGAAGAATTCGCCACGGGCCACTTGCCTGACGCAAAAAATATTCCGCTGCCGGAACTGGCAAAACGCGTGGGCGAGCTGGAAAAATTCAAAACGCGCCCCATTGTAGTGGTTTGCCAGAAAGGTTCGCGTTCGGCAACCGCCGTTGGCCTGCTGGGCAAAGCCGGTTTCGCTGAGGCAACGAGCCTGGAAGGCGGCCTCGACGAATGGAAAAAGCAAGGTTTGCCATTGAAAACCTTGTCGCTGGCGAAATAAGCTGGCATTAACTGAAGGAATAATCATCATGACCGTACCCGTAATTGTGTATAGCACCGCCGTGTGCCCGTATTGCGTGCGCGCCGAGCGCCTGCTGGAATCGAAGGGCGTGACCGTGCAAAAGATCCGCGTCGACCTCGACCCGGAAGAGCGCATCAAGATGATGGAACGCACGGGCCGCCGCACGGTGCCGCAGATCTATGTGGGCGATACCCACGTGGGCGGATTCGACGATTTGTATGCGCTCGATCAAGCCGGCAAGCTGGACCCCTTGTTAAATGGCACGGCAGCCTGATATAAAGCGGGTTCGAGAAATTGCTTGGTTTTTTGTCGTATGGTTTTGATACAATTGCCCTCGCACCTGATCTGGCCGTGCCTATCCGGCGCGGTTTGAATACCGCAAGTACCATATTTGAACGGTGTGCCGTTCTTGTCCTTTACAACGAAAGCGTTCCATGTCCGACGAAAATCTGCAACCAGTCTTCCAAATCCAACGCGTCTACCTGAAAGACATGTCGCTGGAACAACCAAATTCCCCAGCTATTTTCCTGGAACAAGAAGCACCAGCCATCGAAGTGGCACTGGACGTGGGCGCTGCGCCTCTGGCCGACGGCATCTTCGAAGCCACCGTGACCATCACCGTCACCGCCAAAGTCGGCGAAAAAGTCGCTTTCCTGGTTGAAGGCAAGCAAGCCGGTATCTTCGAAGCACGCAACATTCCTGCCGATCAACTCGATCCGCTGCTGGGAATCGGCTGCCCGAACATCATCTACCCTTACCTGCGCGCCAACATCGCCGACGTGATCACCCGTGCCGGCTTCCCGCCAGTGCATTTGGCCGAGATCAACTTCGAAGTGTTCTACCAACAACGTCTGCAAGCTATTGCTGACGCCGCTGCAGCAGCACCAGCAGCCAGCGAAACGCACTAAGAACATCTCACCAAACCTGCTGCGCGGCGCGCCTTGCGGCCTGCGATGCTCGCTGTGCTCTAGCACAGCTGCGCTTCTCGGCCACAATGCACTGCCGCTCGCGACGGTTTTGTGAGTGTTCTATACTGCAGGTAAGAAACGGCGGCCTGGCCGCCGTGTTTCGTTAAGGTTCAAAATATCATGTTGAAAAGTGCGCTCTTGAGCAAGTTCCGCTGGATGGCCGGCGCCGTGCTGCTGCTGGCGACCGCCGCCAGCCACGCCGTCGATTTCAAAACGGTGGGCGCCGCTCCCGTGATCCTGTACGACGCGCCATCCTCCAAGGGCGGCAAGCTGTACGTGGCGCCACGCGGCATGCCGCTGGAAGTCGTGCTCAGCTACGGCGAATGGGTCAAGGTACGCGACGCCAGCGGCGAAATGGCCTGGACGGAAGCCAAGGGCCTGTCGGCCAAGCGCAACGTCGTGGCGCGCGCCGCGAACCTCAAGGTTCGCGCCAGCCCCGACGACACCGCCTCCGCCATCCTCCTCGTCGACAAGGGCGTGCTGCTGGAAATGAGCGAGCAGCCGAGCTCAGGCTGGGTCAAGGTGCGCCACAAGGATGGCCAGAGCGGCTACGTCAAGACCAGCGAAGTGTGGGGCCTGTAAGCACCGCGTCCGTTCCCCCTGCCCCGTTGAGGTTGCATGCAAGTTTCTCCTGAAGTCACTCCCGATCATATTCCCGCCGCCCGCAAGATCACCATCCTGGGCGCCGGCGCCTGGGGCACGGCCGTGGCCATGGCCCTGGCCGGCCGCCACGATGTGCTGCTGTGGGGCCGCAACGGCGACGCCATGGCCGCCATGGCCGCCAGCGGTGAAAACAGTTATCTGCCCGGTTTCCCATTGCCGCCGCAACTGCGCATCAGTGCCGATTTCGACGCCGCCGTCGCGCACGCCGCTGGCGAACACGGCCTCCTGATCGCCGCCTGCCCCGTGGCGGGCTTGCGGCCCATGCTGCACCAGTTGAAAGACAAGGCCATCGGCAACCTCGTGTGGCTGTGTAAAGGCTTTGAAGGCGGCACGGGTTTGCTGCCGCACCAGATCGTGCAGGAAGTGCTGGGCGACACTATCCCCGGCGGCGCCCTGTCCGGCCCCTCGTTCGCGCAGGAAGTGGCGCGCGGCTTGCCGTGCGCGCTGACCATCGCTTCGCACAATGCCGCCTTGCGCGGCGCCGTCGTCTCGGCCTTGCATGGCGGCACCATCCGCGTATATGCGAGCGAGGACCTGGTGGGAGTGGAAGTGGGCGGCGCCGTCAAGAACGTGCTGGCGATCGCCACCGGCGTGGCCGACGGCCTGGGCCTGGGCTTGAATGCGCGCGCCGCGCTGATCACGCGTGGCCTGGCGGAAATCACGCGCCTGGGCACGGCCCTGGGTGGCCAGACGGAAACGTTCATGGGCTTGACGGGCATGGGCGATCTGATTCTGACATGCACGGGCGACCTGTCGCGCAACCGCCGGGTCGGTCTGGGTTTGGCGCAAGGCAAGGCGCTGGAGACCATCGTGGCCGAACTCGGTCACGTGGCCGAAGGTGTGCCCTGCGCCAAGGCCGTGCGCGAACTGGCGCGCCGCATGGGCGTCGACATGCCGATCACCAACGCGGTGGCCGGCGTGCTGTTCGATGGGGACTTGCCGCACGTGATGGTGCAGCAGCTGCTGTCGCGCGATCCGCGCGCCGAGGCGGCCTAAGGCGACCTGATGCGCCAGGAAAACTAGCGCCCCGCCTTGTGCATGAGTATGGTGAGCAACAATAAACTGTCTTCGCGCGCTTCCAGGGCGTGTGCCTGGCCGCCGAGCAAATACAGCATCTGCCCCGGTCCCAGCACCTGCACGCCGCCATGCGCCTCCACCGCCACCTGCCCTTGCAGGCACAGCAATGTGATCTCGCCGAGTACATGATGCTCGGGCATGGTCTTGCCTTTGGGCATGCACATGCGGATCAGTTCCAGCTCATCCGTCTTGGCCAGCGCGATGGCGGAAAACTGCGACAGGTCGTCGCCGTCCCTGCGCAGCACCTCGATCACCTGTCCTGAACTTGCGTGCTCCAGTGCCATCATGTGCTCCTTCAGCAGTTACTCGGTGACTTCCTCCGGCTCTTTCGCGCCGCGCATCCACTCGACCAGCGGCCACGCATCCTTCAAGCCTTCCGCCAGGGTCGGCAGCAGTTGCTCGGGGGCGTTGACGGGCAGCGGCACTTCGGTCCAGACAAAAAAGCTTTTCAGCTTGATGAATTCGATATGTTCGGCGTCCGCATCGAAACCCTTCGGCGGGCGCTGCAGCTTGCCCTCGTTCTGGATGGTGCCGAAGCGGGCCTTCAAACGCTTATTTTTCAGCACTTTGGAAAAACCTGGCGCATCGTTGACCATGTGTTCGCGCAACGCCTTCAGGCGGCCCGGTGGCGGCATGTATTCGCCGGCGCCGAACAGCAAATTGCCCTGGCCGTCGATCTGCAGGTAATACGTGGGACCGCCCGCCTTGCTGGGGCGGCGCATGTCGTTCGGCGCGATGGCGGCCGAAAAACGCGTCTTGTACGGACTTTTATCGTGCGCGAAACGCACGTCGCGGTTGATGCGGAACAAAGCCTTCTTTGGATTGCAGTATTTCACGGCCAGGTCGAACTTGCCGAGTTCAGCAATGAGTGACGTCACCAAAGCGAGAAATTCCTCGCGCAGGATGTCGTAGCGGGGCTTGTTCATCACAAACCAGGGACGGTTGTTGTTGTCGCTCAGTTCACGTAAAAATTGGGTCAAATCACGCACATGCATGTGTCAAATTCCGATCAGCAACTATTTGGAAAGCTCTTTCGGGATGGGGCGCTTGCCCACCATCACGTCGAGTGCCGCTTCGCGATTCTTGCGCAGCACCGTCATTTTAGCTTTTTCGCCGGGCGGCAGTTGGGCGATCAGATTGAGCATTTCCGTCGTGTCGCCGACGGGCTTGCCTTGCACCGTCAGCAGGATGTCGCCGGGCACGATGCCCGCCTTGTCGGCCGGGCCGTTGCGCACCACGCCGGCGATGATGGCGCCGCTCGTGCGCTGCAAGTTGAAGCTTTGCGCCAGTTCCGGCGTGATGTCCTGCGTTTCCACGCCGATCCAGCCGCGCACCACGTGGCCATCCTTGATGATGGATTCCATCACCGTCTTGGCCGTCGAGACGGGAATGGCGAAGCCGATGCCGACGGAGCCGCCGCTTTGCGAGTAAATCGCCGTATTGATGCCGATCAGATTGCCGCGCGTGTCGACCAGGGCGCCGCCCGAGTTGCCGAAGTTAATCGCCGCATCCGTCTGGATGAAGTTTTCAAAGCTGTTGATGTGCAGGTTGTTGCGGCCCAGGGCGGAGATGATGCCCATGGTCACCGTCTGGCCCACGCCGAACGGGTTGCCGATGGCCAGCACCACGTCGCCCACGCGCGCCAGTTCCGACTGGCCCAGCACGATGACGGGCAGCTTGTCGAGGTCGATCTTGATGACGGCCAGGTCCGTTTCCGGATCCAGGCCCACCACCTTGGCGGGCGCCTTGCGGCCATCGGTCAGCACCACTTCGATTTCGTCAGCGCCTTCGACCACGTGGTTGTTGGTCAGCACATAGCCTTCATGGCTGACGATGACACCGGAGCCGAGGCTGTTTTTCAAGTCGTCGTCATCCCCGTCGTCCGGGTCGCGGTCGCCGAAGAAACGTTTGAAGAAGGGATCGCGCGCCAGCGGATGGGCGCCGCGTTTGGGCACTTGCAGGGTGAGGATGTTGACGACGGCGGGCATGGCGCGCGCCGCCGCGTCGCGGTAGGAGCCGGGCGCCAGGCTGCTGGACGCCGTTTCCACCACGGGCACCGGTTTCGCGGGAGAACCCAGCTGCTGTACCCGGCTGGCCGGGCGCAGCGCGCCATACACAAAATACAGCGCCAACGCGATCGTCACGGTTTGCGCAAACAATAACCAGAATCGTCGCATACAGTTCTCTGCCCAAGTCAGCCGGCCGGTGCCGGAACGGCTTATTTTGCCAGATCGCCGCCGTTGCGTGCGTTCTGCTGCAGGGAGTCGCGGATTTCACGCAGCAGCACGATGTCTTCCGGCGTGACTGGCGCTGGCGCCGGCGCGACCGGTTCGCTGCGGCGGGCCTTGTTCATCAGGCGTACCATCTGGAAGATGATGAAAGCCAGAATGACGAAGTTGAGCAAAATGGTCAAAAAATTACCGTAGGCCAGCACGGCGCCCGCTTTTTTCGCTTCCACCAGGGTCAGGGTGGTGGCCTGGCCATTCAGGGGCAGGTAGTAATTGGCGAAATCGAGGCCGCCGAAAATGCGGCCGATGGGCGGCATGATCACGTCTTGCACCAGGGAATCGACAATCTTGCCGAAGGCGCCACCGATAATGACACCGACCGCCAGATCGACGACGTTACCCTTCATTGCAAATTCTTTAAATTCTTGCATCATTGCCATGAATTTCTCCTTCGGATAGATATAAAAACATGCCGATCATACTATTGATTCCTGGTGACACCAACTTGTGGTTGTTGGCGAGACCAATTCCGGCACAGGCGTGCGCATCTAGTTCGAAAGAACTAGCCACCTCCTGCAAAAGTATATAAATTATGGTACAAGCAACGTTTTTGTTTTATTCGTTGTTTGCTTCACTTATAATTTGCGGTTGCCAGAAGTGGCTTTTTCACTTCCGGATAATCAACAAGAAACTGGCACGGGCTGCGCCATAGTCCGAAGTTCCGCAGGGATGTTGCCACTTTACCGTACAAAGATGCGGGTTGCGGCAATCAGTGGGATAGAGCTTCGGCGACGGGTTTTTCGCGGCTGCCACTCATAATAAAGATTCGCATTTTGACTGATTGGGGTTTGCATGAGTAACGAAAAGCAGGTCGATTCAGGCCGTCGCGGCTTGCTCGTCGCCACGTGCGCGGCGGGCAGTGTAGTTGGATTGGCAACCGCGGGAGCCTTGGTAAGCACCTTCCAGCCGTCGGAGCGCGCGAAAGCGGCTGGCGCGCCGGTCGAAGTAGACATCACCACCTTGCAACCCGGCGAAATGCGCACCGTCGAATGGCGCGGCAAGCCGGTCTGGATCCTCAAGCGCACGCCGGAAATGATCGCGTCGCTCAAGCAAACCGATGGCAAGGTCGCCGATGCCAATTCGCAGCGCAATCCCGCCGAATTCACGCCGGAATACTGCATGAACGAGGCACGCTCGATCAAGCCTGAAATTCTCGTCGCCGTCGGCATCTGCACCCACCTGGGCTGCTCCCCTTCCTCGAAATTTACCCCCGGCCCGCAACCGTCGCTGCCCGATGACTGGCAAGGCGGCTTCCTGTGCCCTTGCCACGGCTCCACCTTCGACATGGCAGGCCGCGTGTTCAAGAACAAGCCGGCGCCGGACAACCTGCAAGTGCCGCGTCATATGTATCTGAGCGACACCAAATTGCTGATAGGTAAAGACGAGAAAGGCGAGGCTTGATCATGGCTGCTTTCAAAGAGACGAAATTCCCGGCAGACGCTCCCGTCGCCGAAAAAGCGCTGGGCTGGGTCGATGACCGCTTTCCCCTGACCAAGCTGTGGAACGACCAATGGGGCAAGTACTACGCCCCGAAAAACTTCAATTTCTGGTACATCTTCGGCTCGCTGGCCATGCTGGTGCTGGTCTTGCAGATCGTCACTGGCATCTTCCTGACCATGCACTACAAACCGGATGCGGCCCTGGCCTTCAATTCCGTCGAGTACATCATGCGCGAAGTACCGTGGGGCTGGCTGGTGCGCTACATGCACTCGACGGGCGCCTCGGCCTTCTTCATCATCGTCTACCTGCACATGACGCGCGCCCTGCTGTACGGCTCGTACCGCAAGCCACGTGAGCTGATCTGGCTGTTCGGTTTCGCCATCTTCCTGTGCCTGATGGCCGAAGCGTTCTTCGGCTACCTGCTGCCATGGGGCCAGATGTCGTACTGGGGCGCCCAAGTGATCGTCAATCTGTTTGGCGCCATCCCGCTGATCGGCCCTGACCTGTCGCTGTGGATCCGCGGCGACTACGTTGTTTCCGACGCCACCCTGAACCGCTTCTTCGCCTTCCACGTGATCGCTATCCCGCTGGTACTGCTGGGCCTGGTTGCAGCGCACTTGATCGCCCTGCATGAAGTCGGCTCGAGCAATCCGGACGGCATCGAAGTGAAAGAAAACCTGGGCGCCGATGGCCACCCGGTCGATTCGATTCCGTCGCATCCGTACTACACCGTGCATGACCTGTTCGGCGTATCGATCTTCCTCGTCATTTTCAGCGCCGTCGTCTTCTTCGCGCCGGAAATGGGCGGATATTTCCTGGAATACAACAACTTCCTGCCGGGCGACTCGCTGAAGACCCCGCTGCACATCGCGCCAACCTGGTACTTCACGCCGTTCTACTCGGTGCTGCGCGCCACCACGGCCGACTTCATGTACGTGCTGATGGGTGTCGTGGCCGCCTACGTGGTGTTCATCTGGCTCAAGTCGCGCCTGTCGACGACGGTCAAATCCATCATCGCCGGCATCGCCATCGTCGCCATCATCGGCATGCTGCCGCAGGTGCTGGACGCGAAATTCTGGGGCGTGGTGTTCTTCGGCGGTTCCGTCGTGATCCTGGCGTTCCTGCCATGGCTCGACCATTCGCCCGTGAAATCGATCCGCTACCGTCCGACCTGGCACAAATATGTGTACGCCATCTTCGGCCTGTCGTTCCTGATCCTCGGCTACCTCGGGACCCAGGCGCCTACGGATGCGAAAACCATCGTGTCGCAAGTGTGCACCCTGATTTACTTCAGCTTCTTCCTGCTGATGCCATGGTGGAGTGCAATGGGCAAGTTCAAGACCGTGCCGTCGCGTGTGACGTTTCACCCGCACTAAGCCGCTCTCACGCCACGCTCAAAGGACATACATCATATGAAGATTGCAAAAAAACTGCTCGCCATCCTGGCCTTCGTGCCTGCCATGGCTCTCGCCAGCGAAGGCGGCTTTCCGCTGGACAAGGCTCCTGACCGCCAGACCAACATGGCGGCGCTGCAACATGGCGCCAAATTGTTCGTCAATTATTGCCTGAATTGCCACGCCGCCGTGTCGATGCGCTACAACCGCCTGAAAGACCTGGGCTTGACGGAAGACCAGATCAAGCAGAATCTGTTGTTCTCCGGCGATAAAGTCGGCGACCTGATGACGACAAGCCTGGCACCGCAGGACGCCAAGGCCTTCTTTGGCGTCGTACCGCCGGATTTGTCGGTAATTTCGCGCGCGAAATCATCTTCCGCTGGCACAGGCGGCGACTACCTGTATACTTACCTGCGTACGTTCTATAAAGACGACACTCGTCCGACCGGCTGGAACAACATGGTCGTGCCGAATGTTGCCATGCCGCATGTATTATGGGAATTGCAAGGTGTCCAGTCTGCCAAGTTCGTGGAAGAGAATGATCCGCACGACGCTGGCAAGAAGATCCACAAATTTGCCGGCTTCGAGCAGGTCAAGCCAGGTACGTTGAACAAGATCGAGTATGACAATGCGGTAGCCGACCTGGTCGGCTACATGGAGTGGATGGCCGAACCGGCACAGCAGACACGCAAACGCCTGGGCGTGTGGGTGCTGCTGTTCCTGTCGGTCTTTGCTCTGCTGGCATGGCGCCTTAACGCGTCGTTCTGGAAGGAAGTCAAATAAGTGAGGCGCCGGCCATAGGCCGGTTTATGCCTGTTTCTGCGTTGTCCGCATGAGTGGACAAGCGACCTGGGGTGAGCCGTTCGCGGCTTCACCCCCTTTGTTTCTAAGGAACTATAAAAAATGATGGTTCTCTATTCGGGTACAACCTGCCCATTTTCGCAACGCTGCCGCCTGGTCCTGTTTGAAAAAGGCATGGACTTCGAAGTGCGCGACGTCGACCTGTTCAACAAACCGGAAGACATTTCGACCATGAACCCGTATGGCCAGGTGCCTATCCTGGTCGAGCGCGAACTGATCCTGTATGAATCGAACATCATCAACGAGTACATCGATGAGCGCTTCCCGCATCCGCAACTGATGCCGGCCGATCCGCTGATGCGTGCCCGCGCGCGCCTGATGCTGTTCAATTTCGAGAAAGAACTGTTCGTGCACGTGCACGTGCTGGAAAGCGAACGCGCCAAGAGCAACGACAAGGCCCACGACAAGGCACGCGCGGAAATCCGCGACCGCCTGACGACCCTGGCGCCACTGTTCCTGAAAAACAAGTACATGCTGGGCGACGAATTCTCGATGCTCGACGTGGCTGTCGCGCCGCTGCTGTGGCGCCTGGACCACTACGGCATCGAACTGTCGAAGACGGCCGCACCGCTGATGAAATACGCCGAACGCATCTTCTCGCGTCCGGCCTATATCGAAGCACTCACTCCTTCGGAAAAAGTGATGCGTCGTTAAAAGATCTTCCCGGCAGGCAGCGCTTGCCGGGATATCTTGCGTCAGCAGCCAGTCTTTTGAATTACCGGTGCGCCCGCCTCATGCTTGACGGGGGGCGCTCCCGCCTCACAGTGCCTACCATGTCTGAAATCTCAACCAAACCTTATATGCTGCGCGCCATCTACGAGTGGTGCACCGACAGCGGCTACACGCCTTATCTCGCGGTCAAAGTCGATTCGCGCACCACGGTACCGATGGAATACGTGAAAAAGGGCGAAATCGTGCTCAACATCAGCTTCGGCGCCACCAGCGGCCTGAAGATGGACAACGACGCCATCCGCTTCCACGCCCGCTTTGGCGGCGTCTCGCGCGAAATCTACGTGCCGGTCGACAACGTGATGGCCATCTACGCCAACGAAAACGGCCAGGGCATGGCTTTCGAGCCCGTGCTGGGCAACGATGATCCCGACGCGCAACCGACGGACAGCCCTGCCTCCGCCGACGTCCCGCCGCCAGCGATCGCCCCGGCCGCCAGCGCCCCGACCCTGTCGTCCGTGCCGACCAGTTCCCCCGAACAACGCGACAACGCCACGCCAGGCGACGACGAGCCACCAAAAAAAGGCGGCCGCCCGACCCTGACACGCATTAAATAGCGTATAATTCGCAACGCGCAGTTTTTGCCGACTTAGCTCATTTGGTAGAGCAGTTGATTTGTAATCATCAGGTGGCCAGTTCGAAACCGGCAGTCGGCACCAAGAATATTCAGTAAATCAAAGGGTTATAGATATCTTATCTATAACCCTTTGCCGTTTCTGGGACATTTGCTGCAATCCCCCCTCCGCTAAAGCTATGTCCATGGCTGATGCTTATCATTCATATACTTCCGCATGAAATATCCGGTATGCAGATAAATTCGATTTATCCGATATTCAGATATATTGACTTTATCCGAATATCAGATAAAATTTGTTTATCTGAATAGCGGATATTTGAAATGTCTTTCGCACCCACCTCCCTACTTCTGCTCACCGCGTCACAGCTCGGCCAACTGCTCGTATCGACTCGCAAGCGGCACAAGCTCACCCAGGCGGCCATCGCAACTCATGTCGGCTTGAGCCAGAATCGCATCTCCTACCTCGAAAGCCATGCCGACGAAATCAGCGTCAAGCAGCTGCTGAGCTGGTGTTCGGCCCTCGAGCTGGAGTTGTACTTGGGCGAGCGCGATACATCCACGGCCAGCAGCTCGGCGGAGTGGTAGCCATGGGTCGCCGCTCACATAGCCAAACACTGCACCTCTGGGCCAATGGCGACTACGTCGGCCGCTGGACGATCAACGCCAATGGGGACTCCGAACTGGCGTACGACGTCGGCTGGCGCCAATCCAGGCTTGGTCGCCCCATCTCGCTGTCGTTGCCGTTCAATATGCACGGTGAGCCGCTGAAGGGCGCCAATGTCTCGAACTACTTCGAGGGCTTGCTGCCGGACAGCGACATCATTCGTAAGCGTGTTGCGACCCGCTTCAAGACAGGCTCGCTCGACTCTTTCGACCTGCTCGCGGCCGTTGGCCGGGACTGCGTAGGCGCCTTGCAACTGCTGCCGGAAGGTGCCACACCGGAAAAACTTGTTCATGTTGACGGCATCACCGTCAGCGAGGAAGACATCGAGCGCCACCTGCTTGAAGTGGTGAGCCTGGAGCGGCATGGCGCCGTCGATGACGCCGACGACGACTTCCGCATTTCGCTCGCCGGGGCGCAGGAGAAGGACGCATTCCTCTGGTGGGATGGAAAATGGATGAAGCCGCGCGGCGCCACGCCGACGACACACATCTTCAAGCTTCCAATCGGGATGGTGGGCGGGAAGCGGGCCGACTTCACCACGTCGGTCGATAACGAATGGTTGTGCCTGCGCCTGTTCAAGGAATTCGGACTGCCCACGGCCAATGCCGAGATTGCGACGTTTGGCGCGCAACGCGTGCTCGTCGTCGAGCGCTTCGACCGCACGCGCTCGGCCAACGGTAAGCAGCTGTTCCGGCTTGTTCAAGAAGACTTTTGCCAGGCCACTGGAACATCGCCGCTGCTGAAATATGAAAATGACGGCGGCCCGGGGCTCAAACAGATGTTCACCCTGCTGCAGCAATCGCGGGATAGCGCCGCGGATATGCACACGCTCATGGCATCCCAACTGCTGTTCTGGATGCTGCGTGCGCCGGATGGCCACGCCAAAAACTTCAGTATCCAGCTCCTCGCTGGTGCGGGACGATTCAAGCTGACGCCCATCTATGATGTGATGTCCGCCTACCCGGTTATCGGCCCAGGGCCGAATCAGTGGAGCGAACGTAAACTCAAGTTGGCAATGGCGCTGCTCGGTAACAACCGGCACTACCTGGCGCATGGCATCGAGCGGCGCCACTTCAACAGCACAGCCAAAGAGGTCGGCTACGGTGTGAGCGCGGAGCCGCTGCTGCAGGACTTCATTGCACGCACGCCTGCGGTCGTAGACAAGGTCCGCAGCGAACTGCCTGTGGGGTTTTCGGAAAAGGTGGCCGACAAAATTCTGGGCGGCCTGCTTGCTTCAGCGGCCGTCCTTCAACGGATGCCGCCAGCCTGAAGGGAAGGACTTTCGGCTGGCGCGACGCATTGCTGCACCGCGCAATGACGTCCGGCACATTTAGGCGCAAGATGCGCATGTGCTTGCGCAAAGCAGGCTCCCGATGTCTGGCTTGCCTACCTGGGGAAATATCATGTCCGCACATACTTACAAGCTGATCGAACTGGTTGGCACGTCGACCGAGAGCAGCGATCAGGCGATACGCGATGCCGTTGCCAAGGCGGCGCTGACGGTCAAGCACATGGACTGGTATGAAGTGACCGAGTCGCGCGGCCATATCGTCGATGGCAAGGTGGCGCACTTCCAGGTCACGCTCAAGGTCGGCTTCCGGCTCGAATAGCGTACTGCGGCGCATTCACCGCCGCCCGACCGCTCCCCGGCTTTCCAGCCACTCGCGGCCGCCGCTGTTCAGCGCGGTCTCGATGACCTTTTCCGGCAAGCTGTAGACGGTCGCCCAGCTGGCGCGGCCGTCCTGCGTGTTGGCGGGAAAGCTGTGTGTTTCAATCGGCCAGTGGTATTTGCGTTTCAGCGCCTTGACGATGGCGGCCAGCGAGACGCGGCCTTGCAGCGGTTCGGCGCCGGACTGGTCGCGGTTCGACAGCAGCACGGCCAGAACCTGGCCGCGGCCCGTGCGTGCGCCGGGGAAGGTGGGGGTTTTGTTTGCCATGGCCTATTTTACCGGGCAATGATCGGCGAGAGGCGCTGTGCCGCACCTTTGATCTGGCGCAAGCGCCGCGGCGGCATTGCGGCCACGACGATTACCAACTAGAAACTGGCGGAAGGCGAGGAAGTGGCGCGCAATGCCGGCGGCCACATCGGTTATCACCAGGGCACCTGAGGCGGCTGGCGTCGGCCTTTCTTACACTTTGTCCTTTCCAGTTCAGTCCGCTTTACGCAAGTGTTTGATTCAATATGCTTTTTTTGTGTGGCACGCAAGCTGCTTATCCCTGTCTACGAGATGAATCCAGGCAAGTCATTCTGGATTCTTTATCCCCCGGATTTTCCGAGACTGACCACGATAAGAGGCTGCGATGAACGTCAATCACACACGAAGCAAGACGCTGGGCTGGCTGGGCGCACTGGCGGCGGCAAGCCTGCTGGCCAGCGGTCAGGCGCAGGCTGGCGCGTACGGCCTGGCCGTCAATGAGTTGAACAATTTCCGCATCACCACCAGTGCCGGCACCTTGTCGCTGGCCGGCGCCAACCGCAATGCCAGCGACAGCGCCTTCTTCGAAGGTGGCGTGGCCGTCAATCCGCGCGCCGTCAATACGGGCCCGGCCGCCAACGCCGACGTGCTGCAAGTGTGTTCGGGCGGTGGCTGCGGCGGTTTACCGCAGAATCATTACGCACCCAGCCCCAGTTCCACCCTGGAATTCGCCCGCGGCGATGCACACGCCTTCGGCAATATGCTCAATGGCGGCTCCACCGTGCGCGCCGTTGCGGAAGCACAACGCAACACGGTCGGTGCCGCCACGTCCACGGCTGGCGACACGCTCACCGGCTCCGTCAACCTGACCCTGTCGAGCGCTGGCTTCATCACCTTCAGCTTCATGGGTCGGCGCGACCTGCGCACCAGCGTGACGACCATGGGCGACAAGTCGAGCGTGTCGATCATGGATATCTTCAATATCTCGTGCAATAATTCCAGTCCCGTGGGCTGCCTGTCGAACGCGAATGCCGACGGCGTGATCTTCCAGTTCGCGCCCGATGGCGATGCCAACAATGGCAGCGACGTCAACGGCAACCATACGGTCGGCAGCCTCGACCCGTTCAGCCTGAACATGACGGCCGGCACCAACGACCCGGCCACCGGGCGCGCCTTCACGAATGGCTTTGCGATGTTTTCCCTGACTTCGAATTTCGCCCTGCCGGCCGGCAGCTACACCTTGAACTTTTCCAAGTCCACGCGCACCGACATCGTCGTCATCGATCCCTTGCAAGTACCGGAACCGGGCACCCTGTTCCTGCTGGGCGCGGGACTGGCCGCCCTGGCTTTTACGCGCCGCCAGCCGAAATAAGCAGCCGCATGAAAAACACGCGGCGCCCGCAAAGGCGCCGCGTTTTTTATGCCGACAAAAACCCTGTTAACCGAGCCGCGCCAGCGCCTGGCGCGCCAGTTGCAGCTGCTGCAGATAATAGCGGTGCAGCATGGCTGGATCGCTCAGGTCGCGCCCCAATACCAGGCGCAGCTCGCTGGCGGGACAATCGGCGGCCTGGGTCTGCACCTGGGTTTGTATCTGCAACCCCAGTTGGCGGGCCAGCTGGCGCGCCGCCTGCTCCTGCGCGGGCCGGTATTCGACGCGCGTGCGCGCCACCTGGAAGCTGGTTTCATTGGCCAGGCGCACAACCTGCACGGGACCACCGGTCAGACTGCGCGCCAGCGCGGCTGCCAGGCCGGGCACGCCATTGCCGTTCACAATTTCCAGGCGCGGACGGGGCACGGCAGCAGCCGGCATGGACCGCTCCGCCATGGCAGTGGCAGCGGGCACGCCGCGCGCGGCGGCCGGCACGCGCTGCAGGCGCGCCATGCCGTCGGTTTGCGTGATGTCGATGCGCGCCATGGCGGGCGCATCCTGCAGCGGCGCGGCCACGGGCGCTTCCTTCTGCGGCGCCTCCTTGCGCAAGACGGCCAGGTCGCGCCGCAGGTCGTGTTCCTGCAGACTCTGCGCCTGACGCCGCATGACGGCCGCGCGCGCGTGCTGTCCCAGCCGTTCCAGCACTTGCGCCAGGTGCTGCCAGGCCAGCGCATTGAGCGGATCGAGCAGGCACGCCTGTTCCAGCGCCATCAGCGCTTGCGCATCGCGCCCGCTCAGGGAATAGGCGTGACCGAGATTGCTGAACAAATACGCCTGCCGCGGCTGCGGCGGACTGGCCTCCCGCGTCAAGGCCAGCCAATGGGCGATCGCCGCATCGTGTTCGCCGCGCTGCGCATGCAGCACGGCCAGGCCGTTGCGCGCATTCACGTGGCGCGGCGCGGCGCGCAAGGCTTGCTCATACGCCGCTTGCGCGGCAGGCAGGTCGCCCGCGTCAAAATACTGGCGCCCCGCCGCATAGGCGGCATCGGCGTCAGGCCACTGCGGCAGCGGTGCGCGGGCCAGCTGCGTGGTGCAGGCGGCCAGGCCCAGACAGGCACAGGCGGCGGCCAGGCGGGAAATCATCAAGCGCATGGTGACTCCTTTCAGCGGCTGGCCATGGCCGGCACGAGCACGCGATAGACTTCGATCACGGCCGGCCCCATGAGCACCAGCATGAGGGTGGGAAAGACGCAAAAGATCAGCGGGAACAGCAGTTTCAGGGCGATCTTGGCTGCCGCCTCCTCGGCCAGCAGGCTGCGCTTGCCGCGCAGGTTTTCCGAATGCACGCGCAGCGAATCGCCCATGCTGGTGCCGAAGCGTTCCGATTGAATCAGCATGGCAACCAGGGTGTCGACATCTTCCACGCCGCTGCGCAAGGCCAGGTTGCGCAGCGCCTTTTCCTTGGAAAAGCCGGCACGCATTTCCATCAGCACCAGTTGCAATTCCTGCGCCAGCACCACGCTCTTGATGTGGATTTCGCCCGACACTTTGACGAGCGCGCGCTCCAGACTCAGGCCCGCTTCCACGCACACAGTCAGCAAGTCGAGCGCATCGGGGATGTTTTCAAAGATGTCGCGCTGGCGCCGCTTGGCCGTGCTGGCCAGCACCAGGTTGGGCAGGTAGTAGCCGACGGTGGCGCTGACGCACAGCAGCAGCAATAGCACGCTGCGCAGCTGCACCGCCATGGCGCTGGCCGCGTACAGGCCCAGCACGGTGGGAAACAGCAGGGCCAGCACGGTTTTCGCCGCAAAATACAGGGCCGGCACGCTGGCCTGGCGCCAGCCCGCGTTCATGAAGCGCGTGCGCAGCGGCGAGCGCTCCCAGCCCTCTTCCGGCAGCGACAGCTTGCTGAACGGCTGCGCCACGCGCGCCACCCTCTCCACCCAGCCAGAGTCGGCCACCGCCTCGCTGGCGGCCGGCGCCATGGAACCGAACAAGCGCTGGCGCAAGGTGCCGGGAAAGAAGATCACCCATGCCAGCAGGGCCAGCGCCACCACCACGGCAAAGACGATCAACAGGAACAGCAGTTGCGGGCCAGTCATGGCGTTTTCTCCACGTTAGATACGGATGCGGATTACATGGCGCATCCACACGACACCCAATGCCACCATGCCGGCCGCGTACCACAGCAATTTGATGCCGCTGGGATCGGTCCACAGCAGGCGGATGTATTGCGGGTTGACCAGCGCCATGACGCCGATCATCACCACCGGCATCAAGCCCAGCACCCAGGCAGACATGCGCCCCTCGGCCGACAGCACGCGCACCTGCCCCAGCAGTTTTAGCCGGGCGCGGATGATGCGCGCGATGCTGACCAGCACCTCGGCCAGATTGCCGCCCGATTCACGCTGCACCAGCACGGCGATGACGAGGTAGCGCAAGTCCGTCAGTGGAATGCGCGCGGCCAGGTTTTGCAGCGCTTCGTTCATCGGCACGCCGTAATTGATTTCTTCATGCGCCATCTTGAATTCGCCGCTGATCGGCTCATTGAGTTCATCGCCCACCATCTGCAGCACATTCGAAAACGAGTGCCCGGCGCGCAGCGCGCGGGCCAGGAAATCGGCCGCTTCCGGCAATTGCGCCTCGATCTTTTTCAGCCGCGCCGCACGCGCGCGCAGCACGACCATGCACGGCCCGCCGCCGGCCACGCCCAGCAGCAGCAAGGCGCCCGGCAGCGGCATGGGCCAGATGGCCAGCCACAGCAGCGCCAGCAGCAGCAAGGCGCCCGCGCCGCCCAGGAACTGCGCCACCGACCAGGACAAGCCCGATTGCAGCAGCAGGTGGTCGAGCTTTGCCGCCTGCGGCATGCGCCGCAACAAACGTTCGAGGCCGGGTGCACGCGCATAGCGGCGCTGCTTGAGGATGGACACCCGCTCGCCGCCCGCCTCGCCGCGCGCCGCCATCAGCCGCAAGCGCCGGTTGATGCGCCGCGCCGCGCTGCCGTGCGTGCCCGACCACCACAGCCAGACCCCCTCCACCATCAGGATGCAGGCGGCGAACAGCAGCACGGCAAAGCCGTAGAAGACCAGGTCCATGCTGCCTCCTATTCGTAGATGCGGTCGGGGTCGAAGACGCTGTCTGGCACGGGCGCGCCAAACATGCGCAGGCGTTCCGTGAAGCGGGGCCGCACGCCCGTGGCGCAAAAGTGACCGAGTACCTTGCCGTCGGCATCGACGCCCGTCTGCTCGAAGCGGAAAATTTCATGCATGGCGATGATGTCGCCTTCCATGCCCGTCACCTCCTGCAGGCTGACCAGCTTGCGCGCGCCGTCCGTCAGGCGCGACACCTGCATCACCACCGTCACGGCCGAACAGATCTGCTGGCGCGTGGCGCGCGGCGTCAGGTTCACGCTGGCCATGCCGACCATGTTTTCCAGCCGCGCCAGCGCGTCGCGCGCCGTGTTCGAGTGGATCGTCGCCAGCGATCCTTCATGGCCCGTGTTCATCGCCTGCAGCATGTCGAGCGCCTCGGCGCCGCGCACCTCGCCCAGGATGATGCGATCGGGCCGCATGCGCAGCGCATTGCGCACCAGCGCGCGCTGGCTTACTTCACCCTTGCCCTCGATATTCGGCGGACGCGTTTCCAGGCGCACCACGTGCGGCTGGCGCAGCGCCAGTTCGGCCGCATCCTCGATCGTGACGATGCGCTCGCTGCCGGGGATGAAGCCGGACAGCACGTTGAGCAGGGTCGTCTTGCCGCTGCCCGTGCCGCCCGAGATCAGGATGTTGACCTTGGCCTGCCCCAGCGCCTGCAGCACCTGCACCATGGGCGGCGTCAGGCTTTTGTAATCAAGCAGGTTGGCGATCGTCAAAGGCTGCACGGCAAAGCGCCGGATCGACAGGATCGGGCCATCGACGGCCAGCGGCGGAATGATGGCATTCACGCGCGAGCCATCGGGCAGGCGCGCGTCGACCATCGGGCTCGATTCGTCGACGCGCCGGCCCACGCGCGAGACGATCTTTTCGATGATCTTCATCAGGTGCGCATTGTCATGGAAGGTCACGTCCGTCAGCTGCAGCCGACCGCCCCGCTCCACGTACACCTTGTCGCAGGTATTGACGAGGATATCGGACACGCTGGCATCGGCCAGCAAGGGTTCGAGCGGGCCAAAGCCCAGCATCTCGTGCTGGATGTCGAGCACCAGGCTATGCCGCTCGTGCTGGTTCAGGACGATGCGCTCTTCCTCGATCACGCGCTGCACCAGCAGCGCCAGCTCGTGCTTGAACTGCTCGGCCGTCAGGCGTTTCAAGCGTTCCAGGTCGATACGGTCAAGTATCGTCTGGTGCATGGTCTTTTTCAGTTCCTGGTAGGCGTGCAGCGCCAGCGCGCCTTGTCCATGCGTGGCGGGGCGCACCGTTTCATTCGCCGCCAGGCGTTCGCGTAAAGTCATCTTGGCTCCCATGATGGCTCCCGGCGGGAGCCTTGACATCGATTGCGGTCCTAGGACTCGCTGCGGCTGAACAAACGGTCGAACAGGCCGCGGCTTTCCGTCACGCGGCGCGCCGTCACCAGTTCCACCAGCTCGGCCAGGCTGCGCGCCACGGCGCTGGTGCGCGACAGCTGCAGCAGCGGGATGCCCTGGTTGACGGAATCGGTGGCGGCGATGTAATCGTTGGGCACCGTGTGCACCACTTCGGCGCCCAGCGCCTGCTCCAGGTCCGCCAGACGCAATCGCCCGCCCTTTTCATAGCGGTTGACGATCAGGCGCAGGCGCTCGCCCGGATAGCCGAGCGAGCGGAAAATGTCGAGCAGGCGGCGCCCGTCGCGGATGTCGGGCAAGGCCAGCTGCAGCACCGGATAGATGGCGTCGGCGTTGTCGAGCGCGCGCAGCGACAGCGCATCGATCTGGCGTCCCACGTCGAGCACGATGTAGTCGTAGTGCTGGCGCGCCACGGCCAGGATGCGGTCCATGTGCTCGGGCTGCATGTCGACCTTGTGCGCGGGGTCGTCGGCCGCCGCCAGCACGCCGAAGTTCGGCGTCACATGCACCAGGCACGAAGCAAGAAAGGCGCCATCCATGCGCGCGATCTGCGCGCAGATGTCGGACAAGGTCATGGCCGGCTTCTGGTCCGACACATATAAAGTGGCGTCGCCGAACTGGCCGTGCAAGTCGATCAGCAGCACCTTGCAGCCGGCCAGGCTGGCCAGCGCATACGAAAAATTCGTCGACAAAAACGTCGCGCCGCTGCCGCCCTTGCACGAGATGAAGGCGAGCACTTTACCGTCGCGCATCTGCGTCACGCCGGCCTGGATATCGACCCGGTCCATCGCCTCGTGGAAGGCCTTGTGCACCAGCGGCAGCTGCAGCACTTCGCGCATGCCGGCGCGCATGGCGCGGATCAGCACATCCTGCTGCTGGCCGCGCGTGAGCAGCATCAGTACGGCCAGCGGATACTGGCGCGCCAGGCGCTCGAGCAGGTCGGCTTCGTCGGCATCGATGCCGCTGGCGTCGACGATCACCAGTTCCGGCGCTTCGGGCAGCATGCGCTCGACGGCGTCGCGCAGGCCGCTGCGCCGCTCCAGCAGCCGCAGCACGGGCATGCGGGCCGCGCCTTGCGCCGCGATTTCATCATGCAAGCTGGCGTCACGGGTAATCATCAAGGCTTTCATCACGCCTCCTTCATTCAATGCACTACATTCGGCTGCGCCGGCGGCTTGGCGCTCATGGACAAAAGCCGGGATTGTCCGGATAGCCCAGCGACTCGGCCACCGCCATGGTGGTCCCGCTGGGCAAACGTATGGCGCCTGCACCGGAGGGAAACATCATCCCCAGCAGCGGCAGCACGGGCCGGTAGGGCACACGCTCGCAGCGCGCGCCGTCGCCGGGCTGGCACAGGCGCGCGCGCACGAAGCGGATGCAGCTGGCGCCATGCGGATCGTCCAGGCAATTGATGCGGTTGCGCTGCGGGCACCCCGGCAGCACCGTCACCGGCACGGCCGCCAGCGCGACGCCGCCCGCGCTTTCCGACAAATAATCGATGCGCACATGCGCGTCGCCGATGCCGTCACCCAGCGGCAGCGTGCCCGGCGTGGCGCGCAGCACGGCTTGCGTGCGCACGGCCTGCAAGGCGCCGGCATTGCTGAAATCAGTGACGGCGGCGGCGCGCGCCGCGCGCCGGGTAATCTCATGCACCATGTTCCACACGTACACGGCGCGCGCCATTTCCAGCATGGCGAACAGGAACAGGAAGAACAGCAGCGCCAGCATGGCGAATTCGACGGCGAAGACGCCGCGCTGACGCTGCCGGCGAAGGTGCGGGTCAATGCACATAGCGCAAGGTCGCGTTGGCGCGCAAGGGAATCGGCGCCAGTTGCGGCAGCCACTTGCGGGTCAGCGCAGGCAGGAAATCCACCGGCATGTCGGCGGTGACCTTGATGCGCACCTGCAGCGGCGCCGTGGCGTAGCTGCCGCAGGCATAGGAATCGTCGGCGTACACGCAATCCACATTGACCCATGCGGGATTGATGCCCGGCCAGCTTTCCGCCATCGCCTCGGCCACCATCTCCCGCGCCAGCGCGGCGCCCAGGCTCGCCGTGTCGAACTTGCCCATCTGCGGCAACGGCATGGTCGCCATGTAGCGCGCCGCATCGTGCGCGCTTTTTTGCAGCGCCGTGTACACCAGCAGCGCGCGGCCGAACAGCAGCACGAAGGGCAGCAGCGCCATGAAAAACAGCAGGATCAGCGCCAGCTCGATGGCGGCGACGCCGCCCTGGCGGCGCGCGGCGCGGCAGGGCGGCTTCATCGCAGCAGCTCCGCGGGACCGGCCAGCGTGCCCTCTTCCACCAGGCCGGCAAATTCGGCGCTCAATACGCCATTGCTGGCCGGCGCCGTCATGAAGAAGCGGCCGATGCCGCGCATCTGCGCCAGCACGTCGCCGCCGGCCGGCACGGGGCAGGCCAGCAGGGGGATGTGCAGCAGGCGGCGCTGCGCCACGCCCGTGTTGCCGGTCGGCGCCGTCTGGAAGCCCAGCGTCTGGTAGGGCGGCGTGGCAGGGTAGCCGGACTTGGCGGCTGGCGCGGCCGGGCTGGCCGGATACAGCTTGGGCCAGTCGCTGGTGGCAAACGGCAGATAACCGCCGGCCGGCTTCGGGTTGCTGTACCTGGCCGCCCTGGAAAACGACCACAGCGGCCCGTAACTGCCGACGGCGGGCGGCGTCGCGTTCGATTCCGGATCGGCCACGGACAGCAGCGGATTGCCCGTGCTCAGGGCGCTCGGCGCATCGGGCGCGTTGGTCATCCACCAGCTCACGGCCGTATTTGGATAGGCGCGGATATTCGTGTCGGGCGGCGCCGTGACGGCATGGCAACCGCTGCCCGCATGCTGGTTGAAGCGCGCATTGAAGGCCGTCCACAGCGCGGCGGGAAACGGCCGGTGCACGTGCACCTGGGCGCTGCCGATGCGCGGATACTGCACCGTGCCGCTGCAGACAAACGGCAGCACGCTCGCTTCGCCGACCTGCTGCGACACTCCCACCACGCCCGGCTGGCCCAGGGGATTGAGCACGAAATGTTCGGCCGTGGCGCCATGCGGATTGAGTTTCAACAGGTTATACGCCACGCCGCGGCGAAAGCCATATTCCAGCAACTCGATCGCCGGCAGCAGCGCCGCATTCGTGCGCGGACTGGCCGCGCTGGCCGACAGCGCGCAGACGGCCAGCGGCATCAGGTGCAAGCTGGTGCGCCCGGCCACGGCGCGCGCGCCCGTGTCCAGGGTGCGCAGCGCCGGCGACCAAGCGCCGAGAAACGCGGTCGCCACCCGCCCCAGCGAGGGGGTATTGGCCTGCGTATCGACGCGCACGAACAGCGCCGTGGCGGCGTCGGGCACGGCGCCCGCCGCATGCCACCCGCTGGCGGGCGCGTCGGGGGTACTGGCGAAGCGGATGCTGGCGTCCGACAGGATGGCGCCCTGCATGCGGCGCCGCCATGCGCTGCGGTCGGCCGCACTGCCCTTGGCTTTTTCCACGGCAGCGAGCAAGCCCTCGGGCGTGCCCACCAGTTCCGCGGCGGCCGCCATCGCCGCATTGTCGGCCAGGTTCTGCAGTTCCGTCTTGCGGCCGATGACTTGCCCCACATCAAGCGCCAGGCCGATAAAGCCCAGCACCACGATGAGCAGGATGGAAAAGGCGATCAGCATCGCCCCGCGCTGGCGCTGGCGTCTATTTGCCACTGCCGCCTCCCAGCATGAATTGCACCGGCTGCGGCGCCTGGGCATTCGGTTCGGCAAACGACGCGCGGTAGCGCTGCATGACGGCGTGCGCGCTGGGTCCGTCAAGGCCATCGGCCGGCGTGCGATTGCCGGCGCTGGCCGGATCGCGCACCTGCTGCGCCATGGACAGGCGCACGGCGTCGCCGAAACGCCGGTCCAGCTGCGGCGTGCTGCCGTGCGCGCAGGCGGCCAGCTGCAAGGCCAGGGCCAGGGCGGCCAAGTGCCGCAGCGATGTCAGGAACGCGTTCGACATGGCGTATCTCCCCATCTCATTTCAACTCGAAACCGTTGGCCGCGCGCGGTGGTGGTACCGACGGCGGCACGGACGGCGGCGCCAGCGTGCCTTCCATCTTGCCGCCCAACATCAAGTCCATGCGCGAAGGCGGCGCCAGCTGCGCCGTCGGCAGCACGGCGTCGGCCGGCAAGGGTTTCACCAGATGCGCGGTAATGACGAACAGCAATTCCGTGCGGTCATTCTGGAAATCCGTGCTGCGAAACAGCGCGCCGAGGATAGGCAGTTCGCTGAGCCAGGGCACGCCCGTGATGTTGCTCACCTGGTTGTTCTTGATGAGGCCGCCGATCGCGTAGCTCTGGCCGTCGTACAGCTGCACCGTGGTCGAGGCGCGCCGCGTGGTGATGACGGGCAAAATAGAACGTCCGCTGACGCCGGCGGCGGAAATGCCCACGCCCTCGCGCGACAGTTCCGACACTTCCGGCGCCACCTTCAAATTGATGCGCCCGCCCGACAGCACGGTCGGCGTAAAACGCAGGCCGACGCCGTATTCGCGCTCTTCCAGGGTGATCTTGTTGTTGTCCTGGCCGACGGGAATGAAGATCTTGCCGCCCGCCAGAAAACTGCCCTCCTGCCCGCTGATCGCCATCACCGTCGGCTCGGCCAGAATGCGCACCAGGCCATCCTGTTTCTGCGCCTCGATGGTCAGTTGCTGGCGGCCATTCGACTTGCGTACGTCGAGCAAACCATTGGCCGTGCCACTGAGGAAATTCGACAGCAAGGTGGTGGCCCAGCTGCCGGAAGCGAAGCGCAGGGTGGCGCCCACTTCCAGCCGTTCCAGCAGCGACTTCGACACTTCGGCGATCTGCACGGCCAGCATCACCTGCTGCGGCGCGCTGACGTCGAGCATGTTGATGATGCGGCTGTTCGCGCCGCCCGCGCCGCCACCGGGCGCCGTGGCGGCGAGGGGCATGGCGGCGCCATCGACAGGCTTGGGCAGCGCCAGCGGCACTGTAGCGCGGCGCACATACGCGTGCGCCAGCTCGACGGCGCGCAGCACGGCGCCCGCATCCTGCACCGTGCCCGACAGCACCAGGGTGTCGGCCACGGCCGTGACGCGGATGGCTTTTTCTTCCGGCATCAGGGCCGCCAGAGTCGCTTGCAAGCCGGCCGGGTCCATGCTGACGCTGACGTTCACCACGCTGCACACGCCGCTTCGGCCCTGGATGATCATGTTCGTGCTGCCCACCTCGACGCCGACCACATACAAGGTGTCGGGCGCGACCAGCATGGCTTGCACCACGGCCGGGTTGCCGACGCTGCGCTGCTGCACGGCTTCAGGCAGGCGCAGCATGCTCGACTTGCCCACCTGCAGCTGCAAATTGCCGGGCGAGGCCGCTTCACCGCCGCAGCGCGGACCAGAATCGGCCGCCGCGCCGGCCAGCGGCGACAGCAGGCAGAACAGTATCAACAGGGCGCGGTTCATGAGCGTGTCCATGGTTGGCTAAAAACATTCGCGCGACTGGCGCGTCCCGTCGATGACGCCGCTGCACTGGCGCGTCGCTTCCGGCGGCGCCTTCGCCACGCGTACCGCGCGCGGCGCTGCGGCCAGCACGGGTGCGGCGGCAGGAACAGGTTCGTCAGCTTCGTGCGGTCCGCCCAGCAGGGTCAGCTTGGTGGCGCCCACCGTCACGCCCGGCTGCGGGTCGACCTGGTTGCGCAGCACCAGCGACAGGCTGCCCACGCTGCGCGCCAGGTCCAGGTTTTCCGCCTGCTCCGGCGTCACTTCCAGGGTCACCGCATTGACCACGCGCGGCTTGGTCTCGTCGCGCCCCACTTCCTGCGCCACGGCCAGCACCAGGATGCGTTCGAGCACGATCTTGGAAATGTTGCGGCTTTGCGGAAAGGCGCGGTCGCCGGCATCTTGCTGGGTGCTCACGATGATGTCGACATAGTTGCCCGGCAAGGCGAAGCCGGCCACGCCGATCACATCGTTGACGCGCACGGTGATGGCGCGCCGCCCTTCCGTGATCAGCGCCGACAGGCCGCCCAGGGTGCCGGCCGGCGCCAGCTTGGCTTCGCTCAGCGGCTCGCCGCGCAGCACGCTGGTTTTCAGCACCCGTCCCGCCAGCTTTGCCGGGTCTTGCAGCGCGCCCTGCGGCAAGCTTTCCGCCGGCCATACAGCCAGGCGCAGCATCTCGGGCGTCAGGCGCTGGCCCAGGTTGACATCGCTGGCGGCGACGACGATCTTGCCCTTGCCGGCCGGCGTCTGGCGCAGCAGCCAGTGCGAGGCCAGCAGCACGGCCAGCAGACCCAGCACGACCGCCAGGCCCATCATCAGGAGGGCGCGCCGGTTTTTCATGCGATACGCTCGCACAGGCTGGCGGCCGGCATGTCGCAGCTGGCAAACAGGCTGCCCCAGGCCTGCTCCAGGGCGGCCAGCGTCAGGCGCGGCTCGCAGCCGGCAAAGCCGGCGAAGTCGCCTATGCGCGCCAGCAATTCCTGCGGATAGCTGGCCAGCAAGGGCCGTCCCTGCGCGCCATGCAGCTGCAGCAGGTGATTGACGGCCAGTTCGTCGATGGCCATGCCGGCCAGCCGGCATTGCTGGCGGAACAGGGCGCGATAGGCGTTCTCGGCCAGCGGCCCCACCTGCACCTTGTAGCCGATGCGGCGCAGCAAGGCGGCGTCAAACAGCTCGCCCGGCGGCACATTCGTGGCCAGCACGAGGGCATTGTCGAACGGCACGCTGATCTGCACCCCGCCGGGCAGACCCAGCTGATCGCTGCCGCGCGCCAGCGGCTGCATCAGCCGCGTCAGCAATTCGGGGGCGCCCAGGCGCTGGCGGCCCAGGTCGTCGATGATCAGCATGCCATTGTTCGCCCGCACATGGGGCGGCGCCTGGTAGCAGCCGCCGCTGGCGTCATGGCGCAGCTCCAGCATGCCGGCGTCGAGCTCGGCACCCACGTGGATCACGGGACGCTGGCACAGCACCCAGCGGATATCCGTGCTGCGCCGCTCCAGCGCCTGGCGCGCATGGCTGATGTGCTGCGGCGCGGGCGGCAGGTGCTGGGCCGGATCGTACAACTGGATGATGTCCTGGCCGACGACGATGGCGTGCGGCACGGCGACGAGGCCGTGCAGCAATTGGCCCAACTGCAGCGCCAGGGTCGACTTGCCGCTGCCGGGCGGACCGTACAGCAGCAGCGAGCGTCCCGAATGCAGGGCAGCACCGACCACGTCGAGCATGCCCGGCCCCGCATGGGCGCCACCGAGCACGGCCGCCAGGTCGTCGCTGCCGACGCGCTGTTCCTGCGCCTGCCACGACTGGCGCGCCACCATGGCGCGGTACGCTTCCAGGGTGACGGGCGCGGCGCCGATATATGCGCAGCGCTCAAGAAAAGCGCTGGCGCGCTGCTTGCCGGCGCCCGTCAGCTGGTACTGCACATCGATATCGGATTCGCCGCGCCAGGCCACTTCGGCCATCTGCTCGGTCACCATGAAATCGAGCACTTCACGCAAGACATTGATCGACAGACGCAAGCGCGTCGTCAGTGCGGACAAATGCGTCTTGCCGCCCACAAACATCAGCTTGGCGATCAGTTCGACGACCAGCGGCCGCTCGAGTCCCGTTTCACGCAAGCTCTTCGGCTGCGGCGGCAAGGGCGGCATCAGGTTCGCATCGGCAGGGCGCGGCGTGCTGTCGGTGCTCAGGGAATAGTCGACCTCGGTCATGCTGCGTCTCCTAGCCGGTTAGGACTGCATTGAACAGAATTCATTCTAGCGAGCGGGCATAGCTGCCCATTGATTCAGAGCAATGAATACCAATCAGAAATAATGCCGCCCTTGCACCAGCAGGCAGCCCAAGGCAATGGCCAGTCCGTACGGCATGTTGCCCACGCTGGCGCCACTGCCCAGTGCGTTAGGCGCCAGGGGAATGCCGGCCATGCGCGCGATCATCGGCCACAGCAGCTGGCGCAGATTGACCAGGCAGGCGCGCCACTTGCCCTGGTACGTGATCATCAGCACGGCCATCAGGCCGCCCAGGACAAACGTGGCGAAACAGATCTGCAGCACGGGCCAAGGACCGGCAAAGGCGCCCGCCATGGCGATCAGCTTGACGTCGCCGGCGGCCATGCCGCGCAGCACGTACAAGGGTAAAAAGAGGAAAAAGCCCGTCGCCATGCCGCCCAGCCACAGCGGCAGCACGTTTTGCGGCCACAGCCACAGGTGCACGACCAGGCCGGCGAGGATGCCGGACAACACCAGCCAATTCGGAATCTTGCGGCGGATCAAATCACTGACGGCGGCCCCCGTCACGAAGCACAGCAACAGCAAATCGCACAAGGCAGTTGCAGGCATGGCATACCTCCCGAAAAAAACCCGCTGCCGGCCGGCCAGCAGCGGGCACCCGCTTAGGGCGTCAACACCAGGTTCGACGAAATGTCGGTGAGGACGGCCAGCAAGTTGGTCTTGATCAGCAAGAAACCGGCCGTGATGGCGGTAGCCATCAACGCCGCAATCAGGCCGTATTCGATTGCCGTAATGCCATCCTCATCCTTGACAAACTGCTGTACTGCCGACAGGAAGGTATGCATGACAAGCTCCCAAAAGTGAATCACAAGTCCCTGGCGCAATCGGGTGTGAAACATTGCCCTTTCCTGCTAATATGTTTCCTGCCGTAAATTTCTGCGCCATTACATTGACTATAAAGCGTCCACGTTTTGGCAAATTGACGCGCCACAAGTTTCCACATGGAAATTATCAAACTCTGGTGAAATGGCGGCTGGCGCAAACAAATGTTGCGATCCGGATTGAAAGCCTGCGTCAGGGCAAGTTTTTTGCAATGCAGTGCATGAATCTCATGTATTTACATGAAATATTGCATACGTTAATTGCCTATTAGGCAAAAAGACATTATCCTGCTTAGCTCTTCTTTGGAAAGGCCTCTCGCCCGGCGGTACAGAGCGTCATGCCACCAAATAAATCTTGGCTTCTTGTAGACGGACGCGAACATGCTCTTGCTTGATGCAATGCTGGTATGACGACACTTGTGTGACTACTTTCCAGAGATCGACAATGGATTCCCTACTGAAACACATGGTGGACATGACCGGGCACCGCGACCACACGATGCTCGACATCTCCGTGATCTCGGCGGTCCAGGAACTCGCTGCCGCGTCGCAGACCCGTGTGCTGGCCCTGACCACCGTGCGTGGCCAGGTGTTCGTGCGGTCGCGGGCCATCATCGTGGCGGGCAGCGTGGCCCGCATGGAAGAGCATAACGACCCTACCCTGGCGGGCGAACCGCTGTCGGATTACCCGGCGCTGGCCGCCTGCATCAAGCGCCATGAAGCAAGCGCCGACACCTTGTGCGCCGACGGCCGCCACCTGCTGTGGCTGCCCATCTGGATCGGCGACCAGGTCACCACCTGCCTGGAAATCACCAACCCCACGCCGTACACGGGCGCCACCATCCAGGTGATCGGCGGCATCGTCAGCGTGTACCGCAATTTCCAGAACCTGCTCGACTACAGCGAACGCGATTCGCTCACCGGCTTGTTGAACCGCAAGACCTTCGACGACCAGCTGGCGAAAATCCTGCAAAGCCGCGGCGACACGGAAGCGGAGAAGCCGCGTCCCGTCGATGAAGAACGGCGCCACCATACGGACACGGAACGGCAATGGCTGGCCGTCATCGACGTCGACCATTTCAAACTGGTCAACGATAAATTTGGCCACCTGTATGGCGATGAAGTGCTGATCCTCATCGCCAACCAGCTGCAATCGTCGTTCCGCTCGCAAGACCGCATCTTCCGCTTCGGCGGCGAGGAATTCGTCGTGCTGCTGCGCTCGATCACCCTGGACAATGCGCAGAAAATCATCGACCGCTTCCGCACCAACGTCGAAGCGCACGACTTCCCGCAAGTGGGCAGAGTGACCGTCAGCGTGGGCTTCGTCAGCATCAACGCCTACGAGGCGCCCGTCATCATCCTCGGCCGCGCCGACCAGGCCCTGTATTACGCGAAAAGCCATGGCCGCAACCTGGCCTGCCACTATGACGAGCTGGTGTCCAAAGGTCTGTTAACCACCATTACCTCGAACGATACGGCAGAATTCTTCTAGGCATCCGCCAGCGATAAAAAACGCATGGGATCGACCTGCCACTTGGCGGCCGACTCATGGCCGACGATCTTGTCGGCGCCGCCGAAACCGAAGCCGCGCGACAGGTCGACCGTTTCCGGCTTGATGTAGGTCTTGCTCTTCGTACTGAAAAACACATTCACCTTCGGCGCCAGCAGATTGCTTTCGTGTGCCTCGACAACGACGGCCAGGCGGCCCGATTCCAGCATCACCATGGTGCCGACCGGATAGATGCCCACGCAGCGCATGAAATCCTGCGCGAACACGGGATTGAAATGGAATTTGCTCCATTCATAGATCTTGCGCAGGGCTTCGGCGGCGGGGATGCCCTTGTGATAGCTGCGGTCCGACGTCAGCGCGTCATACACGTCGACGATGGCGGCCATCTGCGCCAGTTCGCTGATGGCGTCGCCGGCCAGCTGGTCGGGATAGCCGCTGCCGTCGCGCCGTTCGTGGTGGTGCAAGGCGATGTCGAGGGGAATCGCGCCCAGCTCGGGCGACTGGCACAGGATATCGTAGCCGTCGCGCGGATGGCGCTTGATCAGGGCAAATTCTTCCGGCGTCAAGGGACCGGGCTTGTTCAGCACGCTGTCGGGCACCAGAGCCTTGCCTGTGTCGTGCAGCAAGCCACCGAGGCCGGCCTGGTGCGTGGTGGCCGCATCGATGCCGCGCGAGCGGCAAAACGCCACCAGCAGCGCACACACGCTGACGGAATGCAAAAAGGTGTAGTCATCCTTGCTCTTGATGCGCAACAAGCCGACGAGGGCGCCAGGATTGCGCAGGATCGATTCCGTGATGTCTTGCACCGTGTGCTGCACGCGGTCGAGCTCGACCGCCTTGCCCAGGCGCACGTCGGCCATCACCGTGCGCACCAGGCTGGCCGCCTGCCGCCGCACCTGCGTGGCGCGCGCCAGCTCCATGCCCAGCGACACGCGCGTGACCACTTGCGGCGCCGCGGCGATCTGCACCAGTTCGCGTTCCGTCTCGGCGCGCGCCTGCGCCACGGTGGGCGCGTCCTGCACGTCGAGGCCCTTGCCACTGTCGATCACCACGTCGTGGATGCCGGCCTGCACGATCTTGCGGATCTCATCGTCGCTGCGCAACAGGAAACGGTTGCGCACGAAGGGATGCGTCATCCAGTCGCAGCTGAGGTCATGAATGTACATGCCCACTTTTAATTGAGACGAATCAACTTTCTTGAGCATGCTGTCATCCCACAAATACGCGGCTGGAGCACCGAAGGCGCTAGAATGAGTATAACAAAATTGTTATTCTGCTGGCCGCGTTCGGCGCCGTGGCGCAACACCCGGTTTTTTCCGCTCAACGCATCCTCAACGCACCGCTCTTGAACCCCATGGAACTGCGCCAATTACGCTACTTTGTTGCCATCGTCGACCACGGCTCGCTGTCGCGCGCGGCCCTGGTCCTGCACGTGGCGCAGCCGGCCCTGACGCAGCAGCTGCGCCAGCTGGAAGAGGAACTGGGCGTGCAGCTGTTGCACCGCTCGGCCCAGGGCGTGCTCAGCACGGACGCGGGCAAGGTGTTTTACGAACATGCGCAGGCGATCCTGAAACAGGTGGCCGACGCCCGCTCGGCCGTCACGCAAAGCGCCACGCGGCCGTCCGGCAATGTCACCCTGGGCTTGCCGCACAGCATTTCCGGCGCCCTGGCCCTGCCCCTGCTGCTGGCCGCGCGCGAACGCTATCCCGAAATCACCCTGCAACTGACGGAAGAAATCACGGGCAACCTCAATGAACAGCTCAAATCGGGCCGCATCAACCTGGCCGTGCTGTTCGACGATGGCCAGCTGACGCCGTTTTCCTGCAGCCCGCTGGTGGAAGAAGAGATGCGTTTTATCTGCCGCAGCGATTCGCCGTTCGCGCCCGCCGGCCATGCCGTGTCGTTCCAGCAAGCCCTGAGCGCCACCCTGATCCTGCCGGGCCTGCAGCATGGCGTGCGCCCACGCATCGACAGCCGCGCGCGCGAACTGGGCCTGGAAACGGCGAACGTGATCGAGATCAACTCGATCGCCATCCTGAAATCGGCCATCCTGGCCGGCATGGGCGCCACCATCCTGCCGGCCGCGCCCATGCTGGCCGAGCTGGACAGCGGCGCCATGCGCAGCTACGCCATCCACAGCCCCGTCCTGTCGCGTACGGTGGCCCTGTGCGCCTCGAAAAATATCCCGCTGACGAATGCAGGCAACGCCGTGAAAAACCTCGTGCTGCAAGTGGCCGCCGAGCTGTGCGGCAGCGGGCGCTGGGTGGGGGCAAACGTGCTCTCGCCCATGGCATAAGTATTTCTTATACCCCCATCGGCAAAGCGTATTTGCCCCCTCCCCTGACTCGTTCTACACTGACCACATTAACTATTTTAAATTTAAAATAGTTATATGCCGCCCACACGCGGCCATCCCGTCTGCACAGCGCGCGCCTTACCGGGCGCGCCCCTTGTACAGCCGTCATCTGAAACACCCTTTTGGAGACAGCCATGTCCGTGACCACGGAAAACGGCTCCGCAGCGTTCGTTAGAAACGCCGGTGCCGCGCCATCTACACCGCTTGAACCTTCCCGTTTGACCACCGTCAGCCTCGACGACAAATACACAGCCACTTCCGGCGCCATCTTCCTGTCCGGCATCCAGGCCCTCGTGCGCCTGCCGATGATGCAGCGCCTGCGCGACCAGGCCGCTGGCCTCAACACGGCTGGCTTCATCTCCGGCTACCGGGGCTCGCCCCTGGGCGGCCTCGACGAGAACCTGTGGAAAGCCAAGAAACAGCTGGAAGCGCACCACGTGCAGTTCGTGCCCGGCGTCAATGAAGACCTGGCCGCCACGGCCGTCTGGGGTTCGCAGCAAGTCGACCTGATCGGCCCGGCCAAGTATGACGGCGTATTCGCCATGTGGTACGGCAAGGGTCCGGGCGTGGACCGCTGCGGCGATGTCTTCAAGCACATGAACCATGCGGGAACGTCGAAACTGGGCGGCGTGCTGCTGGTGGCCGGCGACGACCATGGCGCGTATTCGTCGACCCTGCCGCACCAGTCCGACCATTTGTTCTCCGCCTCGATGATTCCCGTCCTGTATCCGTGCAATGTGCAGGAATACCTGGACCTCGGCATCCACGGCTGGGCCATGTCGCGCTTTTCCGGCTGCACCGTGGCCTTCAAGGCCCTGGCCGACACGGTCGAATCGTCGGCCTCCATCGATGCCGATCCGTTCCGCGTGGAAGTGAAGATTCCGCAGGATTTCATCATGCCCGAAGGCGGCCTGAACGCGCGCCTGTCGAGCATCCCGCTGGGCCAGCAGGCGCGCAACCAGGAAGCGCTGATGCAGGACTACAAGATCTATGCAGCCCTGGCCTACGCGCGCGAAAACAAGCTCAACCACACCACCATCGACAGCCCGAACGCCAAGCTGGGCATCATCGCGTCCGGCAAATCGTATCTGGACGTGCTCGAAGCGCTGGAAGAACTGGGCATCGATGAGCAAATGGCGGCCGACGTCGGCATGCGGCTGTTCAAGGTGGCCATGCCGTGGCCGCTGGAACCGGACAGCGTGCGCGAATTCGCGCAAGGCCTCGATGAAATCCTCGTGGTAGAAGAGAAGCGGCAAATCGTCGAGTACCAGTTGAAAGAACAACTCTACAACTGGCGCGACGACGTGCGCCCTAGAGTCATCGGCAAATTCGACGAAAAGGGCGAATGGGTGGCGCCGCGCGGCGAATGGCTGCTCACCTCGAAGGCGGACTTTTCCGTCTCGCAAGTGGCGCGTGTCATCGCCAGCCGCATCGCGCGCCTGATTTCCGACCCCGTCACCTGCGACCTGATCAAGGCTCGACTCAGTTTCCTCGACGCCAAGGATGCGGTATTAAAGAAAGCCGTGAACACGCCGTTCCGTCCCGCGTTTTACTGCTCCGGCTGCCCGCACAACACCTCGACCAAAGTCCCCGACGGCAGCCTGGCGCTGGCCGGCATCGGCTGCCACGTGATGGCCACGTCGATCTACCCGGAAATGAACAAGCTGACCACGCACATGGGCGGCGAAGGCGCGCCGTGGATAGGCCAGGCCGCGTTTTCCGAACTGCCGCACGTGTTCCAGAATCTGGGCGACGGCACGTATTTCCATTCAGGGTACCTGGCCATCCGCGCCGCGCAGGCGGCCAAGGTCAACATCACCTACAAGATCCTGTACAACGACGCCGTCGCCATGACGGGCGGCCAGCCCGTGGACGGCCTCATCACCGTGCCGATGATGGCGCAGCAGGTGGCGGCCGAAGGCATCGCCCGCATCGCGCTGGTGACGGAAGATTTATCGCGCTACAGCGACCGCAGCAACCTGCCCGCCCACGTAACCTTGCATGACCGCAAGGACATGGATGCCGTGCAGCGCGAATTGCGCGAAGTAGCCGGCGTGTCCGTGCTGATCTACGACCAGACCTGTGCCGCCGAGAAACGCCGGCGCCGCAAAAAGGGCGAGTATCCGGACGTGGCCAAACGCATGGTCATCAACGACGCCGTCTGCGAAGGCTGCGGCGACTGCGGCGTGCAGTCGAACTGCGTGTCGATCTTGCCGAAGGAAACGGAATTTGGCCGCAAGCGCACCATCGACCAATCCTCATGCAACAAGGATTACTCGTGCGCCAAGGGTTTTTGCCCCAGCTTCGTCACGGTCGAAGGCGGCAGCCTGAAGAAGACCAAGACGGGTGCCAGCAAAGCGGGCGAGACGGACAACTTCGGCCCCTTGCCGGAACCGGTACTGCCCGCCTGCGACGCGCCGTACAACATCCTCATCAACGGCATCGGCGGCACGGGTGTCATCACCGTCGGCGCCCTGATGGGCATGGCGGCCCACCTGGAAGGCAAGGGCGCGTCCGTGCTGGACATGACGGGCATGTCGCAAAAGAATGGTTCCGTCACCTCGCACGTGAAAATCGCGCGCTCCCCGGCGCACATCCGCGCACAGCGCATCGCCACGGGCGAAGCGGACCTGATCCTGGGCTGCGACATGCTGACGGCCGGCGCGCAGGATGCCGTGTCGAAAATGCGTCCGGGCCGCAGTCTGGCCGTCGTCAACCTGCACGAGCAGCCGCCGGGCACGTTTGCGCAGAATGCCGACTGGCAATATCCGACGGCGGAAGTGCGCCAGCTGATCGAGGAATCCGTCGGCGGCGCGGACGCGGCCGACTTCATCGACGCCACAAAATTAGCCACCGCGCTGATGGGCGACTCGATCGCCGCCAACCTGTTCATGCTCGGCTACGCCTGGCAAAAAGGCCGCATCCCGCTGACGGAAGCGGCCTTGCTGCGCGCCATTGAACTCAATGGCGTGGGCATCGAGTCGAACAAGAAAAGTTTCCTGTGGGGCCGCCGCGCCGCCGTCGACGTGCGCAAGGTGACGCAGATCGCCACGCCGTCGCAAGCGATCATCGTGCAAATGCCGCAAAGCCTCGATAGCGTCATCAAGAAGCGCGTGGAGTTCCTCACGGCCTACCAGAACGCCGCGTATGCGGATGGTTATTCCACTTTGGTGAAACAGGTGCGCGACCGCGAAAACACCCTGGGACTGGGACAGAAATTGTCGACGGCCGTGGCGAAAAGCTATTTCAAATTGCTCGCCTACAAGGACGAATACGAAGTGGCGCGTTTGTACACGGATGGCCGTTTCGTGGAGCAATTGCAGCAGCAGTTCGAAGGGAATTTCTCCGTCAAATTCAACCTGGCGCCACCGCTGTTCGCCAAGAAAGATGCCAAGGGTCACCTCGTAAAAGCGGAGTTCGGTTCCTGGATGTGGCGCGCCTTCAAGCTGCTGGCCAAAGCCAAGGGCTTGCGCGGCGGCACCTTCGACATCTTCGGTTATACAAACGAGCGCAAGATGGAACGCGCCCTCATCGTCGAATACCGCGAACTGCTGGCCGGCATGCTGGTCAACCTGACGGCCGAGAACCTGTCCACCTGCGTGGAACTGGCGACCCTGCCCGAGAAAATCCGCGGCTTCGGCCACGTCAAGGAAGCGGCCGTCGCCACGTATCGCCAGGATAAGGCGAGATTATTGGCGGTACTGGCTGACGGAACAAAACACGCGGCCTAAGACTCTAAGCTACAGCGCTTGATTCGTAATGCGCTATGCCAGCAGCAGTACACTCTGCCGGCATAGCGCATTTTTATTCAAGCCTGCACATCTTTATCACACCAGAAAAACGACAACATCACATTCCTCATAAAAATCAGTCACTTACTATCACATGACCAAGCACTGGGTCACCCGGGCAATCGCGCTGCTTCAGTCAAGCCGCGACCCGGTACCGCATGAGATCAATGAACTGGATTGGAAGCTAAGCCTGTCTGGCAATAAAGAGCGGCTCATCGAGCATTTGATTGCCTTCACCAATGAAAATAACCCACGTAACGGCATCAATTTTAGATATTAAAATATATACATTTTTCAATAAAAATTGTTTTCTTTAAGTTATCGGAAGTAATTTTTATATTTTTTCTCAGAATTTGCTTTTCCAGAAAATTCGATTTTCATTGCCACACAGATGAAATTCGTGCAAAACTTATTCGTTCATTCTGTATTTTCAACAGGGACGAGTACGTTTACGAATTTCTACCCACGCCATAGGAAAAGCAATGGATTTAATCGACCAACTCAGAGCACTTGCCTCCCGAATCGCAGCGACCAAGGATATTATCCAGACGGAGGAAGCCACAAAAAACGCGATGATCATGCCTTTCATCCAGATTTTGGGCTACAACGTATTCGATCCCACGGAAGTGACACCAGAATTAATTGCCGACGTCGGTACAAAAAAGGGAGAAAAAGTCGATTACGCCATTCTCAGTGATGGCAAGCCAATTATTCTCTTCGAATGCAAGAAAAGTGGTGGAGACCTGAGCATCAATCATGCTGGGCAGTTGTTCAGATATTTCCATGTCACTGCAGCACGATTCGGTGTGTTGACAAATGGGCTTACCTATAAATTCTTCACCGATCTTGAGCAACCCAACAAGATGGATGAAAAACCCTTCTTTGAGTTTAATATTCTGGACTTCAAAGAGCGTGATGTGGATGAACTCAAGAAATTTGCAAAATCTCAATTCGACGTCGATACCATATTGACGACAGCGAACGATCTAAAATATACGCGTGCTATCCAGAATCGTCTGGCAGAATGGACACTCAATCCCTCCGAAGAATTTGTAAAAATACTGTCATCAGATTTACTCGGAGGGAAGCGCTTTACACCCGCTGTCAAAGATCAATTTACCGTCATTACTAAACGGGCATTTGAGCAATTATTGGGGGAGCGCATCAATGATCGCCTCAAGGGCGCAATGACGCCGGAATCATCGCCGGCACAAGAACTGGTACCAGTCATTCCTCCTGAGGGTATCGTTGAAAACCCGATCATCACGACACCAGAAGAGATCGAAGGATTGCACATCATCCGCGCGATACTGCGCGGTGTTGTCAGTTCGCGCCGCATAGTCATGCGTGATTCGCAGAGTTACTGTGCGATCTTGTTAGACGACAATAATCGTAAGCCAGTTTGCCGCCTACGCTTCAACAATACTGAAAAACTTGCCGTTGGCCTGTTCAATCAAAAGAGGGAAGAGGAAAAGTTTCCAATTGCCAGCCTAGACGATCTGTACACCCATGCAGAACAATTGAAGGCTACCGTCCTGATGCATTTGCCTACGGAAGATGCAGAGAAAACAGCGTAAGAGATAGCATTAGATACTGTAGAACCAAGTCCGGGACGAGTTCCGGACTTGCAACGCATGCTTACTCAATCCGCGCAGCGACCCACCGTCGCCCCCGGCAGCAGCACCGGTTGCCATATCTCCTGCAGCCGTTCCGGCGGCGTGCCGGCCAGCAGCGATTGCAGCATTTCAACCATCTTGGCGCCGGCGCGGCGCAGGTCTGGCTGGTCGATGGTGGTGACGTTGATGCCAATCAAGGTGTCTTCCACATTGCCCCAGACGATGACGGAGATTTCCTTACCGATCTCGATGCCCGCATCCATCAGCGCGCGCACTACGCCGACGCCGGACAAGTGGTTGTCGACGATGACGGCAGTCGGGCGGGGCGAGCAGGCCAGCAATTGCTGCATGGCCTGGTAGCCGCTGCGGCGATCAAAAGTGTTGTCGAGCAGATAGGCGGGATCGACCGGCAAGCCCGCTTGCGCCATGCAGCGGATAAAACTTTCCTTCCGCTCATAGGCAAAATGCAGCGCCAGCGGCGCGCTCAACAACGCGATGCGCTGGTGGCCATGCGCCGCCAGGAAGGACACGGCCAGGTCGATGCCCGTGTCGTTGTCGTAGTCAAAATACGCATACGGCGCGTCGATGCGCGTGCGGCCATTCGCGACAAAAGGAAAGCCGACTTTCGTCAGATAGGCGATGCGCTCGTCGACCACCTTGGTGCGCCCCACCACCAGGCCATCGACCTGGCGCCCGCGCACCATGTTTTCATATGACGGCTGTTCATTCTGCGGCGACACGGGAGCGATGATCAAACTCATCTTCGACGCTTCGACGGCGTCGGACATGCCATTGACCACGGAAAGAAAGACGCTGTCGCCCAGGTCGCTGGGCAGCAGGGGATAGATCATGCCCAGCACATTGGTGCGGCCGACGGCCAGGCTGCGCGCGAGCGGGTTGGGCCGGTAGCCGACTTTCTTGGCGGCGGCCAGGACGATTTCACGGGTGCGGGAATTGACTTCCGGATAGCCGTTCAACGCCCTGCTGACCGTCGTTTTCGACATGCCGAGGGCAATTGCGAGGCTCTTGAGATTCATGTTAACTACCTGTCTGTATGGCAAAAGAAACCAACTCTGACCGTCAATTATAGCCCAGAGCGCCAAACAGGCCGCGCATTAGCGTGCGCAGACATGGTATAAAAACAACAATACATTGACTATCTAAAAAGCAACGTTTTATATGTGAGCACTTGTGCCTCTCTATGGCACTGCAGCGCCAATGGCTGATAAACAATGCTCGAAGGCGACAGCATGTGCTCACTTCGACAATCACTGGCTCACCTTTGGCATGCCGTGTCGACAACACAGGGCGCACGCGATAGCATTATCAAGAAAACATATTTACTGGAACTGTGCGAGAATTTGTCCTACTCTTGATTCAGGTAAAGGTTACCGCCAGACATGTTACGTCTGGTGCAGCACATCTTCCTGGACTCCCCTCTTTTCTGTACACGCCTGGACATACTTTCAAAGGTGAACAATGTGGTCACGCTAACGTCTGTCAACAACTTGCAAGCCTCGCTGGCCACGGCGCAGCGCCGGGTCGAGCAAGGCCAGAACCAGGTACAGCGCGACAGTGAACAGCTGGCGCAAAGCCGCCAGTTGCTGGCGCGGGAACAGGAATCGCTGAGCCAGACGCAGCGCAGCAGCCAGCAAGCGCAGGCCGACGCCCCCACCGCCATCAAGGCGCCGCAGCTGGATCAGGCGATCAAGGTGGCCGTGCCGCAACAAGCCATCCCCGCCGCGCCGAAAAGCACGCCCCAGCTGAACGGCTATGGCCAGACCCTGGGACGCCTGATCGACGTGACGGCGTAAATTACCGGCCCATTTCTTCTTCCAGCATCGCCAGCCACCATTTTTCACCTTTTTTCGGCTGCGCCAGGTCGACCGCCTCGCCCATCTGCGGCGTGGCCAGGTTCACGCCCTGCTTGGCCGCCAGCCCCGTGATGCGGTCGAACGGTTCATGCCAGGCGTGCAGCCCCAGGTCAAAGGTGCCGTTGTGCACGGGCATGAGCCACTTGCCACGCAAGTCCAGGTGGGCTTGCAAGGTCTGTTCCGGCTGCATGTGCACGTCCGGCCACAGCTTGTCGTAGGCACCCGTCTCGATCATGGTCACGTCGAACGGGCCGTACTTGTCGCCGATCTGCTTGAAGCCATCGAAATAGCCGGAGTCGCCGCTGAAAAACACGCGCACCTCGGGCGCGTCGATCACCCACGAGGCCCACAGGGTTTGATTGCCGTCAAACAAGCCGCGCCCCGAGAAATGCTGCGATGGCGTGGCAACGAGTTTCACGCCGGCAATCGTCGTGCCTTGCCACCAGTCGAATTGCTGTACCTTGTCCTTCGGCACGCCCCATTCGACCAAGGTGTCGCCCACGCCCAGTGGCGCAACAAAATGTTCCGTCTTGGCGGCCAGTTGCAGCACGGCAGCATAGTCGAGGTGGTCGTAATGGTTATGCGACAGGATGACAGCCTTGATCGGCGGCAAGTCGGCGATGCTGATGGGCGGCTGGTGAAAGCGCTTCGGTCCGGCCCACTGCACCGGCGAGGCGCGTTCGGAAAACACGGGATCCGTGAGGAAGAATTCATTGTTCAGTTTCAACAGCAGGGTCGAGTGGCCGAGGCGAAACAGACTGTTATCGGGCGCGGCCAGCAGCTGCGCCCGGCTCAAGGCTTGCACGGGCACGGTAGCGGCCGGCACCGTGCTGTCCGGTTTATCAAAGACAAAAGTCCACAGCAGCTTGAGCGTCGCTGCCGTACCCAATTTGTACATTTCCACAGGATTGCGGAACTTGCCTTCGTGGCGTTGTGGGGATTCAGAGGGCGCGGCAGGCGCGGCGCGCAGGGTGCAAGAACTCATGATGATCAGGACTCCCAGAAAGAAGAGACGACGTGCGGCTCGGTGCAAGTGCATATGTGGCCCGGCAAGGAATGTACAAGGATTAAATTACACTACACAGTGTAGTTCCTATTTCTAGCAAAGTAAACCAGGAGGTGTAAAATATTGTTTTCAAAGGAGATTTTCAGCCATGGCCGCACCGCAACGCCTCACCGACCGCAAGCGCGTCGCCATCGTCGATGCCGCCATCGCCGAGTTCCGCGACCACGGTTTTGATGCGACCAGCATGGACAGGATCGCCGCCACGGCCGCCGTTTCCAAGCGCACCGTGTACAACCATTTCCCCAGCAAGGACGAGTTGTTCGCGGAAATCCTGCAGCGCATGTGGGAAAGCAGCATGGCCCAGCCCGCCGTGCCCTATGTTGCCGACCAGCCCCTGCGCCCGCAAGTGCTGGCCCTGGTCGAGCAGAAAATGGGCTTGCTATGCGACGCGGCCTTCATCGACCTGGCGCGCGTGATCTTTGGCGAAACCATCCACTCGCCCGAGCGGGCGCAAGCCATGGTGGCGCGCCTGAATGAAAAGGAAACGGGCCTGTATATCTGGATCCGCGCGGCGCAGCAAGACGGGCGCATCAAGGCGGGCGAGACGGTGGAAGTGGCGCACCTCTTGATGTCGCCTTTAAAAACCTTTGCCTTCTGGCCGCAGATCACCCTGGGTGAGCCTCTGCTGGGCCCGGCACGCCGGCGCGAAGTGACGGAACTGGCCGTCGATATCTTCCTGTGCTACTACGGCGTGGCAAAACAGACGGCATAAACGGGCGGCAAGTGAGCGGAGATGGTCTGCCAATGCTCGCCCTCGTCGCCCGAATACCAGGCGCCCCCTGTCGTTGAGGCCATCAATAAACTTCGGCCGTCGCCGGCCAGCGCCAGCCCGTGGCGGTAGATGAGGTCGTAGCAATGCTGCTGCGGCAAGCCCGCGCGCAACACCTCGAACGTTTTTCCGCCATCGCGCGTGCGCGTGACGGCCAGCGCGCCATCGATGGGAATGCGCAGCACATCCGCCTGCGCCGGCACGAACCAGGCCGTGTCGCCATCGCGCGGATGCACGGCCACGGCAAAGCCGAAATGCGACAGCGGCGCCGTGGTGACTTCCTGCCAGTGCCAGCCGGCATCGTCCGAACGCCAGATGCCGTTATGGTGCTGGCACCACAGCGCGTCCGGCGTGCCGGTGCTGCGCACGATACGATGCGGGTCTTGCACGGCTTCGTTTTCATCGAGCTCGGGCGGCATGTAGTCGGCGCGCATGCCCGTCGCGCTCAGGCTCCAGCTGGCACCGCCATCGCGCGTTTGCCACACGCCGCCGCAGGACACGCCGACCAGCACCTTTTGGCTGTCGCGCGGGTCGACACAAATGCTGTGGATGCCGGGCACGTCATAGCCGCCGCCAAACCACTGCGCCCGCTGCGGCGCGTTCCACAAGGATTCCACCAGCTGCCAGCTGTCGCCGCGGTCGCTGGAACGGAACAGGCCGCCAGGTAAAGTCCCTGCCCACAGCACGCCAGGCTGGTCCGCGCCGCCAGCGGCCAGCGACCAGATCTGCCGCAGAGTCCAGTCCACGCTATCGGTGCTGTCTTCCGGCTTGGCGGGGTAGGCGGGCACAGCGACTTCCTGCCACGCGCTGGCGCCCGCGTCGAGGCGGTGCAGCTTGGCGCCGAAGTGCCCCAGGTTCAGGGCCGCGTACAGGGTACCGTCGCGGCCATCGTGCAGCAGCATGGAAACGGGATCGCCAGCAAACTGCACCAGCGCCAGCTGCCAGGCGCCGGCCACATCGACATCGAACTGGAACAGCCCCTTGCGGGTGCCGAGATACGCGCGTTGAGCCATACTTAACCTCCGGAAAGTGCTTGCAAGATATAGACCTGGCTGTCGGGCCGCAAGGCATCGTCGAGCACGCGCCGCTCGCGGCAGCGGGCGCCGTCGATGAAAATCACCACATTGGGACGCAAAGCCCCCTGCTCGTCGAGCACGTAGCCGCGCAGACGCGGCTGTTGCGCAAACGCGCTATCCAAGGCCGCGCGCAGGCGTGGCGCGGCCACCTCGAGCGTGGGGACGTCGAGGAAGCGTGCCAGTTGTTGCGTAAAATGCAGATGCGCCATGCTGCCCTTCGACGTCGTCGGCCTCGACTCATTCTAGTCCGCTTTGCGGCCAATACAATTAAAATAGCGGCAAGCACACAAGGAGGCCAGGCATGACGATTACCCCGGAAGAACTAGCGGTGCTGATGCAGGAAGTGGAAGTGGCCGATCCCATCGATTTTGCCGACTTGCCCTTCGACGAGCAGGAATTGCGCGGGCTGATCGCCAACCACCTGTGCGAGATGGCCGACGCGATGGAAAGTTTCAGCCCGGAAGACCGCAACCTGGCCCTGCTGGCCGTGGCGGCCAAGCTGGTGCTGGAAAATCTCGTCTTGCACGTGCAGTTGCTGCGCCGCCACGGCCTGCCCGTCAGCGACAGCGTGGACGCGCTGCTGCAGCGCCTCAAGGGCGGCAAGTCCTCCTGATTCAAGCGCCCGTGCGCACGGCGCGCGCCTGGATGGTGAGATCGCTTTCCGCCACGGCCACGCAGGGCAGGATGTAGCCGTCGAGCCGCTCATCGGGGCTAATGCCGGGCCAGTCCACCGTGTAGCGGATCTTTCCTTCGGGCATGTGACAGAGGCAGGTGCGGCAAGTGCCGTTGCGGCAGGAACTGAGCAGGCGGATGCCAGCCAGCTCGGCGGCGGCCAAGATGGTCGTGCCCGCTTCGGCCGGGAATTGCCAGCCTTGCGGAAGGATGGTGATGGTAAAGGAGCGCATGGCTCCAGTGTAACAGTCAGCTTGCCAGGGTCGTCCAGCTCGCGCCATTGGCATGGCTGCGCAGCACGGCTTCCGCAAAGGCCAGGCCGGCCACGCCATCGGTGACGGTGGGCAGCCAGCTCGCTTCCTTGGGCATGGGCAAGCCCGATTGCAAGGCGCGGATGGCCAGGGCCGCGTCCAGGTACAGCTGCGCGAACGCTTCCAGATACCCCTCCGGATGGCCGGCCGGCACGCGCGTGGCGTGGCGCGCGGCGGCGCTGTCGACTCGGCCCGGACGCAGCAGTTGCCGGTTGCCACCCTGCGGCGTACACCACAGCTCATTTGGTTTTTCCTGGTCAAAATCGAGCTGCGCCTTGCTGCCGAACAGGCGCAAGCGCACCGTGTTTTCGCAACCGGTGGCCACCTGGCTGGCCCACAAAGTACCCTTTGCCCCATTGGCGTAGCGCAGCATCACCTGCACGTGGTCGTCCAGGGTGCGATTCGGAACAAAGGTCGACAGTTCCGCCAGCACGGATTGGGGCGTCAGTCCGCTGACGAATTGCGCCAGGTGGTAGGCGTGCAGTCCCACGTCGAGCAGGGTGCCGCCGGGACCGGCCTTGTGCGGGTCGTTATGCCAGTTGCCCTCGTTCATGCCGCCAGCCGCGATGGCATCAGCCAGCCAATCCTGCGAATACTCGACTTGCACGAGGCGCAGCTCGCCGATCTCGCCCGCCTCGACCATGGCTTTCGCGTGGCGCAGCAGCGGGTAGCCGCTGTAGGTATGCGTGAGCGCAAACAGCACATTTTTGCGTTGCGCCAGCGCCGCCAGCTTTTGCCCTTCCGCCAGAGAAATGCCCAGCGGCTTGTCGCAGATCACGTGGATGCCCGCTTCCAGGAACGCCGTGGCGACGGGCGCGTGCAAGTGATTCGGCGTGACGATGGCCACGGCCTCGATGCCGTCCGTCCTGGCGGCCTCCGCCTGCGCCATGGCGCGGTAATCGCAATAGCTGCGCTCGGGCGCCAGGTGCAGCGCGGCGCCGCTGTCACGCGCGCGCTGCGGGTCGGACGACAGGGCGCCCGCCACCAACTCGTACTGGTCGTCAATGCGCGCCGCGATGCGGTGCACGGCGCCGATGAATGCGCCCTGCCCGCCCCCTACCATGCCCAGCCGTAAGCGTCGCTGCATGTCGTCTCCTTATTTCAAGCCAAGCAAGTGATGAATTTGATCCTGGTCAACCGCACTGCCCGCGAAATCGTCAAATGCGTGTTCAGCCACGTGGATGATGTGATCGCGGATGAAACGTGCGCCCTCTGCAGCGCCATCTTCCTGGTGTTTCAAACAGCATTCCCATTCCAGCACGGCCCAGCCGGGAAAGTCGTACTGCGCCATCTTCGAGAAAATCGCCTTGAAGTCGATCTGCCCGTCGCCCAGCGAGCGGAAGCGCCCGGCGCGGTCTTGCCAGTCGGCATAGCCGCCATACACGCCCTGGCGCCCGTTCGGCCGGAATTCCGCATCTTTCACATGGAAGGCCTTGATGCGCGCATGATAAATGTCGATGAAGGCCAGATAGTCGAGCTGCTGCAGCACGAAGTGGCTGGGGTCGTACAGAATCGACGCGCGCGGGTGGTCGTTGACGGCGGCCAGGAAGCGCTCGAAGGTCACGCCGTCGTGCAAGTCCTCGCCCGGATGCAATTCATAGCAGACGTCCACGCCGGCCGCGTCAAACGCATCGAGGATGGGCAGCCAGCGTTTGGCCAGCTCGGCAAATGCCGTTTCCACCAGGCCAGCCGGGCGCTGCGGCCATGGATACAGATACGGCCAGGCCAGCGCGCCGGAAAACGTCACGTGCGCCGTCAAACCCAGGCGCTGCGAGGCGGTGGCCGCCCACAGCAGTTGCTGCGTGGCCCAGGCCGTACGGGCCGCGCTGTCGCCACGCACGTGGTCGGGCGCAAAGCCATCGAACAGGGCGTCGTAGGCGGGATGCACGGCGATCAGCTGGCCCTGCAAATGCGTCGACAATTCCGTCACTTGCAAACCGTGGCGCGCCAGCAAGGCTTTCACGTCGTCGCAATACTGCTGGCTATTGGCCGCTTGTTCCAGATCGAACAATCGCGGCGCCGTCGGCAGCTGCAAGCCCTTGTAACCCAGGCCGGCCGCCCATTGCGCCAGGTGCTCGAGCGAGTCGAACGGCGGCTCGTCGCCGAGAAACTGGGCCAGGAAAATGGCCGGGCCCTGGATGGTTTTCATATCAATGTCCTGTTAACCCAAACCGAAACCCGGGGTCGTACCCTGAGGGTACGACCCCAGCCCTTGTTTTGGGGTGTCGTTAAAAAGGCGAGTTCGGAAAGTAAAACTGCTTGGCGTTCTCGCGCGTGATCAGCACCGAAGGGATGATCGTATTGGCCGGCAATTTATCACCTTTCAGGCGCGCTTCCGTCGTCAGCTTGATGGCGTCGTACATGAACTTGGGCGAGTACGATACGTCGGCCACGATCAGCGGGTCGGAACCGTCCATGATCTTTTTCACCGCGCCCTTGGCGCCCGCGCCGCCGAACACTTGCTTGATGTCCGTGCGCTTGGCTTGCGCGATGGCTTTTTGCACGCCGATGGCCATGTCGTCATCGGCGGCCCAGACGGCGTCGATGTGCTTGAAGCGGGTCAGGTAATCCTGCATGACCTTGAAGGCATCGTCGCGGTTCCAGTTGCCGTACTTGGCGTCCAGCACCTTGATCTCGGGATGGCCCTTCATCACGGCGGAAAACGCGTCGTAGCGCTCGTTGTCGAGGGTGGTCGGCATGCCGCGCAGCACGACGATATTGCCCTTGCCATTCAGGCTTTTCGCCAGATACTCGGCCGGCAGCTTGCCGAACGCCGTGTTGTCGCCCGCGATGTACGCATCCTGCGACTGCGTGTTCGTCAAGCCGCGGTCGACCACGGTCACGTAGACCCCCTTGTTTTTCACTTGCGCCACGGGCTGCGTCAGCGAGGCCGATTCGATGGGGAAGATCACCAGGGTGTTGATCTTGTTGACCGTCAACATGTCCTGCAACTGGTTCGCCTGCTCGGGCGCCGTGGCGGCCGTCTTGACGATGATTTTCAGGCCCGGATGGGCTTTTTCCAGTTCCGCCTTGGCCTGGTTCGCCCACCAGACGATGCCCGAGGTAAAGCTGTGCGTGGCCGTGGGAATCGCCACGCCCACCACCAGCTTCTCCGCCGCCTGTGCACTCGGCAGCGCCCACGCCTGCATCACCAGCACTGCCATCCCTGCTACCCGTCTAAAGCTCTTCATGCTGCTCTCCTCCAAGGTTGTGGGCGCCCGTTGGCCGCCCTTTCAGAACGCCGCTGTGTTTTTATTTGCGGCCTCGCTGCAGGAAGGCGACGGCGATGATCACCACGCCTTGCACTGCGGCATTCAGGTAGACACTGATGATGCTGGTCAAATTCAGGATATTGCTGATCACGGACAAGAGGATGGCGCCGATCACGGTGCCGACGATGCGCCCCTCTCCGCCCTTCAGGGCCGTGCCGCCGACGACGACGGCGGCGATGGCTTCGAGTTCCCACAGCAAGCCCGTGGTCGGCGTGGCCGAGCCCAGGCGCGGCACGTACAGCACCGTGGCGATCCCCACGCAGACGCCCAGCAGCATGTAGGTGGCAATTTTCACCTTGTCGACATTGATGGCCGCATAGCGCGCCACTTGCTCGTTAGAACCAATCGCCTGCACATGGCGGCCAAAGGTCGTGCGGTTGAGGATGATGGCGCCGGCCGCGGCGACGAATAAAAAGATCCAGATCGGGATCGGCGCGCCCAGCACGCTCGTGTAGTAGACGGGGCTGTACAGCTCGGACAGGGTCGCATCCAGGGTCAGCGCGCCGCCATCGGCCAGGTACGTGAGCACGGCGCGGAAGATGCCCAAGGTGCCCAGGGTGACGATGAACGGCTCGATATTGCCCTTGCTGATCAACAAGCCATGCATCAGGCCGAAACCGGCGCCCAGCACCAGCGCCATGGCGATGCCCAGCACCAGCATGGTGATCGGCGCCAGGTCGCCGCCCGCCCCTTGCGCCAGCGCATTCATGAAATAGATCATGCAGCCGGCGATCAGGGCCGCCATCGAGCCAACGGACAAGTCGATGCCGCCCGAGATGATCACGAAGGTCATGCCGACGGCGATGATGCCAATAAAAGCCGTGCGCGTGAGCACGTTCATCAGGTTGTCGACAGTGGCGAAGTCGCCATTGAGCAAGGTGCCCGCGATGCACAGAGATAACAGGCCCAGCACGGGGCCAAAGCCCTTGATGCGCGCGCCGAATCGAGCAATAGGGGATACGGTGGTGTCAGTGCGTGCCGGTTGCATGGGCAATCAACTCCTCTTCAGTCAGGTGGTCAGCAGACAGGGTGGCTTGCAAGGTGCCGGCGCGCATCACGGCCACGCGGTGGCACAGGCCTATCAATTCGATCAGTTCGGATGAAATCACGATCACGGCGCGCCCTTCGGCAGCCAGGCGGTGGATCAGGAAATAAATGTCACGCTTGGCGCCCACGTCCACGCCACGGCTCGGTTCATCGAGCACGACGACGCGCGGGTCTGAATGCAGGTATTTCGCCAGCGCCAGCTTTTGCTGGTTGCCGCCAGACAGCATGCGCGCGCGGCTGTCCAGGTCGCCCGTGCGGATATTGAAATCCTCGACGGCCTTGGCCAGCGCCCCCTTTTCCGCTTTCAAGTCCAGCCATGGCCGCGCATAGCGCTCCATCGTCATCATGGTGAGGTTTTCCCGTAAACCCAGGTTCACGTGCAAGCCCTTGCCCTTGCGGTCTTCGCTCAGATAGGTCATGCCGTGCTGCATGGCTTCACGCGGCGTGCGGATGTCCACGGGCTGGCCATTGATCTCGATCACACCCGCGCTGCGCGGACGCAAGCCCAGCAAGGCCTCGAACGATTCCGTACGCCCCGCGCCCACCAGGCCCGCAAAGCCCAGCACTTCGCCGGCGCGCACCTCGAAGGACAGATCCTTGGCCCAGCCGGGCACAGACAAACCCTCCACTTTCAGCAACACAGGAGCGTCTTTCGCCAGCGGCACTTTGGCCGGGAACATGTCGGACAATTCGCGCCCCACCATCAGGTTCGCCATCTGCTGGCGCGTCAAGCTGGCCGTCGGCTCGCGCGTGACGAAACGCCCGTCGCGCATGACGATGACCTCGTCCGTGTTGCGCTCGACCTCGTCGAGCTTGTGCGAGATATATAAAATCGTCACGCCATCCGCTTTCAGCTGCGCCATGACGGCAAACAATCGCTGGGTTTCCGACGACGTCAGGGTGGCCGTCGGCTCGTCCATGATCAGGAAGCGGGCGCGGCGCGACAAGGCCTTGGCGATTTCCACAAGCTGCTTTTCAGCAACTATGAGGTCGCGGATTGTCGTATCGGGCGACACGTCCAGGCCCACCTGTTTCAGGTAGCGCGACGCTTCTTCCTTCATGGCGCTCTCGTCGAGCAGCCAGCCGCGCGTCTTTTCGTGGCCAAGGAACATGTTTTGCGCCACCGTCAGGTGCTCGGCCAGGTTGAATTCCTGGTGGATCAGCACGATGCCGGCCGATTCCGCGGCGCGCGAACTGTCAAAGTGCCGGGGCTGGCCATCGATCAGTAGCTGGCCTTCGCTGACGGCTTCGTAGCCGGCGAGGATTTTCATCAAGGTCGACTTGCCGGCGCCATTTTCGCCGAGCAAGCCATACACGCGCCCCGGCGACAGGGTAAAACTGACGCCATGCAAGACGCGCACGGGGCCGAAATCCTTGCAGACCCCTTCGAAACCGACGGCAACGCTCACTATGCACTCCCTCGCAAAATTAATTGGTGTTGCAGCAGCACGCCCGGCACTTGGGCAGCCGGGTCCGCCAGGCGTTGCAGCAACAAGCGCGCCGCCGTCTCGCCCAGTTCGCGCATCGGCTGGGCAATCGTGGTGAGGCCAGGGGCTATCTGCGCGGCAATGGCGATATCGTCGAAGCCGATGACGGCCACGTCCTCGGGCACGCGCTTGTTCAGCTGGCGCAGCGCGCTCAAGACGCCGATGGCCAGGGTATCGGAGACGGCAAAGATGGCCGTCGGTGCGTCGGGCTGCGCCATCATCCGCAACGTGGCGGCCGTGCCCGCTTCGTAATCGAGGCTTTGCACCGTGTGCACCCACTGCGGCTGCACGGGCAAGCCGGCCGCCGCCAAGGTGTCCAGATAGCCTTGCTGGCGTTGCCGTGCGTACAGATAGCGTTCATCGGAGTTAATCAGGCCGATGCGCGTATGACCGCGCGACAGCAGATGGGCAACGGCGTCGGAGGCGGCGCGGTGGTTGTCGATGCCGACATAGGGCACGGCCACGGCCGGGTCGAACTCGCAGCAGGCCACCCACGGCAGGCTGACGGATTCATGCGACAAGGCATGTTGCACCGTGTCCGGATCGAGGCAGATGGCGCCATCGGCGCGGTGCATGCGCAGCAAGTCGAAGTAGGAGCGCTCGCGGCCCGCGTCGGCGCCCGTATCGCACAGCAGCACGAAATAGCCATGTTCGCGCGCCACCGTATCGATGCCGCGCACGATTTGCGCATAGAAGGGGTTGCCCACGTCAGGCACCATGGTCAGCAGCATGCGGCTCTCGGCCGTGCGCAGGCTGCGCGCCAGGTGGTTCATGCGGTAGCCGAGCGCGGCCACGGACGCCAGCACCTTGTCGCGCGTGGGCGCCCGCACTCCCGCCTGCTCGTTCATCACGCGCGAGACGGTGGCCACCGACACGCCCGCATGCGCGGCGACGGCGCTGATGGAGACGGTTTCTGTCGGCAAAGGGGATGGGACGGCTGCTGGCATGGTGCTTTTCATATAAATGTAATCGATTACATTTATATGCCAGTCGCGCGCGCGATGCAAACATTATCGATGCTGCGATGCGCAAAAACTGTGTAAAAAGCGGCCCTGCGCAGGCCGTCGGTAAGCTATTTCTGGGGCTGCAAGGCGCTCTGCTGCACGGCAAAACCGGCGCGCACGGCGGACAGAGCCGCCACCCACAGGATCAGGCCGGCACCGAGGCAGCCGACTGGATGGATGGGGCCATGGCGCAGGGTCAGCGGATAGCCGATGGCCCACACGCACAGCGCCATGCCGATGGCCAGGTGGCGGCGCGCCTTGAACAGCCAGGCCAGCGGAAAGAAATGCAAGCCCACGATCAAGATGACGGCAGGAATGAACCACGCCTGCAGCCCCAGGTTTTTCAGGACGTTACCGACGATGAAGATGGCGAGCCATTGCCCGGCATTCACGATATTGAACAGCCTGCCCACGCGCCTGGCCTGTGGCGATTGTTCCGCCGCCGCATGCGCGGCCCGATGGCGGCGAAACTGGCGCCACGCCAGCACGAACAGCAAGACGGTGATTGCGGCAACCGGCAGCAACCTCAAGGGATGCGCGCCATACGTCTGCACGCACCAGGCAGCCACCCACAGGCCGCCAAACAGGGAAAAGAACATGGCGCCAATGGCGCTGCCGGCAAGGTTGGCGGGGGTCGATGGTGGCATGGTCATGGCGTGGTCTCTCGGTGAAAGCGCTTACTTCATCATCGCGCAAAACGTCTCGGGATTGCCGTCAAGGATGACGCCGCTGGGCAGACGGTGGCTGCGCCGCTGCGCGCGCAACAGCGAGGCGGCCAGGGCCGAGTCGCCATCGACGGCATACACGAAGACGGGCATGTTCAGGCTGGCGGCGTCCACCAGCAAATTCGGATTGGCGTCCAGGCTGCGCGCATCCACGTGCACACCCGTGGGCATGCCGATCTGCTGCTGCACGCGCTGCAACCACGGCTTGTCCAGCTTGGGTGGACGGGCATTTTTTGCGATATAGCGGCTGATCCGGTTCGTGCCGGCCGCCTGCGCATTGCGCGCGTCAAACACGAGCAGGCCCAGGTAACCCTGCGGATCGGCGCGGCGCGCGCAAGCGAGGTTGTTCGGCACGCCCGACGTCAGGAACCAGTTGCCGTGCTTGATGTTCGCGCGCAACTGCCCCACCAGGGTGGCGATCGGTGCGCACGAGGACACGACATCCTTGATTTCCGCGTTCAGGGTTTTACTCGGGAAAGCGGTGGCCAGGTCGGCGACGTCGCTGACGAAGGGCGGTGTTTCCGGCGTGGCCACGCCACGGTTCTTCATGCTGGCGGCGCGCCAGTCGTCGGCCGTCAGTTGTTTCACGGTGCGGGGCGAGCCCGTGTCGACGACTCTGCCCGTCAGCAAGTCGTGGTGCACCACCCAGCTGCCGTCGCCCAGCAGCTGCAAATCCGTCTCGACGCCGTCCCAGGTGCCGAAATACGTGTTGCGCAGCGCGCTCAGCGAGTTTTCCGGCGCATTGCCGGCGCCACGGTGGGCATGCACCTTCATGCCCAGGCAGTCGGCCTGGACGGCCGTGCTGGCCATGGAAAGCAGCAAGGCCAGCGCGGCCGCCTTATTTTTGTCCCGGATGATAGCCATAGTGAATTCCCTGCAAAACGTGGATGCGGATCGCTTCGTTGACGGGGTAGCTGTAGCCCTGCCCCACCGCCACGACGTGCGTGATATTGGCCAGCAAGCCCTTGCCGGCGATTTGCCAGCGCGTGCTGTCGTCGGCGGCCTGGCGGTTCCAGTCCAGCATCTGGCGGAACAGCTCGCTCTTCGTGACATTATTGTCCGAGAGGGTAAAGATACCCCAGGTTCCCAGGAAGGCGCCAGCCAGCACGCCCGTGGCGATCCAGGCGGAACGACGGCTCAGCTGGCCATCGGCGCCCGCCTGCTCGCCGCGGCGTGCCGCCAGCACCAGCAAGCCCACCGTGGCGATCAGGTACAGCAATTTCGAGAAGTGGCCGATGGCGCCCAAGAGCGAGAAGAACAGGGCGACGGGCGGCACGATGGCCGCGCGCGCCGCTTCCTTGCCCTCTTCAAAATACTTGCCGCCCACTTCGAAATCGTTGCGGCTGGCGCGGTATTCCACCAGCTTTTCCGCCGTCTGGCGCGCGGCGAACTGGTCGAACAGGCGGCTGAACTCGGCTGGACTCGCATACGCCTCCTGCACCACGACACCTTTCGGCAAGCGCAAGCCCTTGCTCGCTTCGCTGCCATCGCCACCGTCCGGCCCGTCGCGCAGCACGGCCTGGATGCCGGGGCGCGCGACGAAGGCGGCGAAAGACAAGCCAGGCGGAATGCGGTCGCCCTTGATATGCAAGCCCTTGCTGGCCGCTTCCGACGCATAGCGGCGCTTGACGGCGGCGCGGAAGCTCAATTGGTCGGCCGGATGCCAGTTGGCCGATACGGGCACCTTTTTGCGCACATTGTTGACGACGGCCGCCTTGCGTCGCGCCGGCACGGAATGCGGCTGCCAGCCGTGGCGCGACAGGCTTTGCCGGTAATCGTTCCACGCCGTTTCCTGCTGCTGGCGCAAGCCTGCATCGTCGTCGGGAATCATGCCCGAATACAATTTCCACTTGTCGTGCACTTCGCCAATCGCCTTCTGATACTTGTCATAGTAACCGGCCGCGCCGCCGGCGATCTTGCGGACATTGAAATTGATCAACTGTTCCTTGGCCGGCTCCATGCGCTCATCGAGGTGGCCCACCGAGACGGCCAGGAAAGGGAACAGCGCGAGGAAAGCCTTGCCTTCCGGCTTGGCAAACAGAGTAGCGTCATCGACCAGGCCCTGCAATTGCAGGCTGCCGCCCACCAGCGAGCGCTGCATCAGGGTAGTGTTGAAGGCCAGGCGGCGAAATTGCGCATCGCGCGTTTCGACCAGCACCGTGACCGTGGTCTTCAAAATGCCGAACACGACTGCCGCCGTGGCGACGCAGCAAAAGAGGATCTTTTTCCAGCTGGGGCCGCTGCCATTGTTCTTCAGGCGGCGGCGCCACATCAGTTGCAGCACCACCAGCGCGGCGGCGATGCCCGACAGGCTGCGGCCATAGAATTCCACGCCTTCCACGTCCTGCGGCTTGACGTCGCCGCCCACCACGTCGAGCAAACGGGCATTGAAGCCCAGCTCGAAGCACAAATACATGATCGTCAGGACGATCAGGATCAAGGTCTGCCGGATCTGCAGACTGCGCAAACTCGCGGCCATCTTATTTCCTCAAATCGATGACGACGGGCTTGATCTCTTCGGCCTGGAAGATCATCGGCGCCGCCGGGGCCGCCGCCGCGGCACGCGGCGCGGGCAGGCTGATGGCGGTGGGCGTTGCCGTCCTGGCTGATGGTTCCTGGCGGCGCGCCCTGGCGCTGGCGCGGCTGCCCGCTTTCGGCGCGGCGGCAGGCGCCGGAGCTGCCGCCGGCGGCGCCGGGATCACGCGGCCGCTGTCGTTGCCGCTCCCAGGCAGGGTGGCGATGGCAGGACCCGTGCCGCGCAAGGCATCGTCGGCAAACGGCTGGGCGCGCGTATCGACGCCGGGCGGCACGGCCACGCTGGCGTTGAGCAGGCGATTGTCCGTGTAGATCATGCGCGACAGGCGGTTGTAGTTGGGAAAGTCGATATTCAGCGATTTTCCATCGGCCGCCACGTCCACGCGGGGGCGGTCCTTGCAATTGCCGACCGTCCACTGCAGCACGTCCGTGCCCTGGAAAGCCAGCACTTCATAGCGGTAGGCGCAGCCGCGCTCCTGGGTTTCCACGATCACCACGGTGCGCTCGCCCACGTTTTCCACCCTCGCCACGCGGGCCGTGATGGCATTGGCCAGCGGCACGACGCGAAACGCCTGCGACAGCTTGATCGAATACTTACCCTGCGGATCCTTGCGCAAGGTCCCTTCCGTGCCGTCGCGCAGGCGGAAGGTGGAAATCGGCGTGCCGAACAGCTCGGCCGTATCCAGGCCCATCAACACGCCGCCACGGCCGTTCGGCGTCATGGCGCAGCCCGTCAACAGGACACCGGCGGCCACGCCGGCGATCAATTTGCGCCAGTGCGCGGATGCAAAATTCTTATACATTGTCATGCTGGATAACTTTCTCTTATTTCGGGGTCAGGGATTGATGACGGCCAGCGGATTGCCCGGTCCCGGTGGCGGCAAGACTTTCTGGCGGTTGCGCGACAGCACGGTGAAGGCACCCAGGGTGTCCGGTCCGGCAACGATTTCCAGCTGTTCGCGCTGCAGCCAGGTGCGGATTTCCGCCTCCGTGGCCTCGGCGCGGAACAGCACGCGCGTGCGCACGCCCGTCTCGACGCCGCTGCCGCCGTTGCGGAACTCCGCATTGCCGACGACGGCGCCCTCTTTCGGCAGGAACAGCCACGCCGATTGCACCACCATCACGCTGGCGGCCACGGCCGTGACGAGCTTCAGCCAGCGGTTCGCATTGGCTGCCTGCATCGGCACCTTCGCTGCTGGCGCGGCGGCATCGGCCAAAGCGATCTGTAATTGCTGCAAGCCCTGGCGCAGCAATTGCCGGTAGGCCACGCGGCCATCCTTGCCCAGCTCGCTCGACAGCGGTGTGCCGGTCAAGGCGTAATCATCGCCGGGCAAGGCCACGCGGGCGATCACGCCGGGCGCCGCCGTGGCGCCATTCGCGCGGCCATGCCGCTCCAGCCAGCGCGCCGCCTGCAGGCGCTCCTGGCTGAACACGCCCAGGCAGGCGCCCAGGTCCGTCACGGCCAGGGTCACGGGCATGTCGCACAGCACCAGGCCCGCGCGCGGGTCGGCGGGCGCGTCGCGCTCTTCGACCACGAGGCCGCAGGCGTCCGCATACGATGCGTCCGGCGTGACGAGCCAGCCGCGCCAGTGCTGCCGCGTGCTGTCCCACGCGTCGAGCAGCACGGCGCCAAAGCCGGGACGGCGCGCCAGCAGGTGGATCTGCCCACCGGCGATGGGCCGCCCGGCCAGCGGCGCCGCATCGCTGCGGCGCGCAAAACGTTGCATAACGTGTTCCGGCACGGCAATGCCGCGCCAGTCCGGAGTAGTGCCCCCCACCTCGCCGTCCAGCAATTCGGTGGAAGACGGGGGCGATGGCAGGCGCGCGGCAACGATGGCCAGCGAGGGCGTCAATGCAGTCATGCCGATGGCCTTTCATCAGTGTTCGGTTGGGTGGACGCGGGGTCCATGTGCAGGGATAACGCGGCCACGCACAAGATATCCAAAACTATTTGCGCCGCCTGCATATCGCGCGCGGCCAGGGCATCGCCCACGCGCAGCTTGAGCAGGTTCAAGACCCAGCTGCCCAGCAAGGTGGCGCGGTGGGCCGGCTCGACGATCTGGCGCCCCGCGCTATTGGCCTCGCCCTTCTGCCTGTGCACCAGGCCCAACTTGCCGCCGTGGTAATGCGCGGAAGCGATCTGTTCGGCCAACTCCTTGACGGGCATGCCGCCGCAGCCACAATGGCGCAGCAGCAAGATCAAGTCGTGCGGCAAGGTCGTAATAAAACTGTCGGCCGCGTCGCGCACTTGCTGTGGCGTGAGCTGATAGTCGCGCAGCGGTTCCGCATACGCATCGGGCGCGCGCAGCGCGCAGCCTTCTTGCGCATCGGCATCTTCGTCATCACGCTGCTTGCGCAGCTGGTCGATGATGAAACGCTTGAAGTACAAAAACAGGGCACCGACGTGGTGGGGCGCCGCGTCGCTGTCGCCGTGCAAGACTTTTTCGATGAAAAACTGGTGGCGCAAGTCGGCCAGGGAATCACCGAGCGACGCCGCCTCGCGCGGACGGCACGGCGTCAGCGCGGCGATGACGCGCTGGTAAAACTCGCCCAGTTCGCCTTGTGTCAGCTGCTGGCGGCGGGTCCAGAAAGCATGAATCCGTTCAAATTGTTCCGATTGCAAAGCCGGTCCGATCGTGTGTTGGGCGGCACGCGCCACTGGCCGGCGGCGATGAGCAGCGTGCGCTGGCCAGACAAGAGAAACTTGTCAGTAAGGTAAAATGCATTTAAGCAATTTTCTCATATCACAGTAAAAATCGCTAACTTTTGTTACTTTCACGACAATTCCCGAGACGCCGATGCATCGCCTGATTCCCCTGTTCTTGAGCCTCCTCTTTTTACTCTACGGTAACGTCGTGCAAGCGGCCGTGGGCAACGCCGCCAGCGGTCCCGGCAAGCGCATCGCCCTGGTGATCGGCAACGCGGCCTATCCGCAACCTCTATTGAATCCCGTGAACGATGCGCGCGCCATGGCCGAACGGCTGCGCCGAATGGGCTTTGAAGTGCTGTTGCGCACGGACATCAATGCGCAACAGCTGCAAAAGGCCTCGGCCGAGTTTTCCACGCAGGCGCGCGGCGCCGATATCGCCCTCGTGTTTTACGCGGGCCACGGCGCCCAGGCGGGCGAAGCGAACTATGTGTTGCCGCTGGGCGCCAACATGAATGCGCTCAGTGCGGCCGCCATCGCCGCCCAGGGCGTGTCCGTTTCCAGCCTGGCGGGCGACTTGCAGCGCACGGGCGCGCGCGGCGCCGTGCTGATCCTCGACGCTTGCCGCCAGGAATATACTCGGGGCGGCGCCGTGGTGGCCCCCGGCGGCAATGCGGCCAGCCACGGCTTTGCCGACACGCAAGCACCACGCGGCGTGGTGATCGCCTATTCGGCCGGCCCGGGCGCCCTGGCGCGCGATTTCTGGTCGCCCGATTCGCGCAACAGCCCCTACACGAGCGCCCTGCTCGATGCGCTGGACGCACCGGGCTTGCCCATGAGCGACGTGTTTTCGCAAGTGGCGGCCAGGGTTGCCACCATGACGCACGACGTGCAAAAACCGCGCGTGTCGTTTGGCGAAACGTCGGCGCGCCTGGTACTGAACATGGGCAGCGGCAAGGGCGTCAGCCAGGCAACGCCGGGCGTGCTGGCCTCCGGCAACAGCGGCATGCGCGCGCCAGTGCCAGCAATGGAGAAGCCGGCAGCACCCGGCGCCAAGGTGTGGCCAGGCAATGTGCTGCAAGACATCAACTATGAAATCCGCATGCAGATCGCGGCCCGCCCGTTTCCCCGCCAGCAACTGGAAAAACGCGCACGCGGCGGCGATCTGGTGGCGCTGACTGCCCTCGGCTATGGCATCGGCGGCGGCGATGCGGGCATCAAACAGCCGAAGGCCGGCATGCAGTGGCTGGAAAAGGCGGCCGCCAAAGACTTTCCGATTGCTCAGACCTATCTGGCGGAATTGCTGATGGTCAAGGGAGATCCCGCTTCGCTGAAACGGGCCGGCGTGCTGCTGGACGCGGCATCGCAGGCGGGCTACAGCCCCGCCCATGCGTATAAATTCGACCTGGCCCGACGCACGGGCGCGCCGCCGCAGGATGCGGCCCGGCATTTGCAGGATGCTTTCATGGGCTTGATGAAGGATTACCAGGGCGCCGCCAAGGACATGATGCAGCCGCCAAAAAAATAATTCAAAATAATTTTAGATTTCCCTGAACTGCCCCCGTTATCCGTGGGTACATGCAATAGAGCATGACAGTGACCAGGGAAATCCCATGCAAACATCCAGCCCAGCAACATTCACCACCGGCCAGCGTGGCCGCATCCTCGCCTACCAGCCGAGCGGACAGGGTTCCGTCAGCGTGGCCGGCATTCAACATGCTTTCGACGTGGCCACGCACTGGCGCTCGGATGTGGCGCCCGCCATCAACGCCGTCGTCGACGTGCGCTTCGATGAGGCCGGCAGCCTCGCCACCGTCAGCGCCGTGGCGACGCAGCAACTGGCGCAGGAAGAAATGGCCGGCGCGGCGAAACTGGCGCGCGAAAAAAGCCAGCAGCTGTGGGGCCAGGCCGTCTCGGCGCTGGGCATCAAGGTGCTGGCCAGCCTGGGCGTCCTGATCGCCGGCGCCTTTGTCTTCAACACCATCGGCATCCGTTTGTTCGCCTCCGTCTCGCGCACCTACTGGCAGTTGCTGGGCTTGTCCGCCGACAGCCTGGAAAGCTTTGCCCGCGATGGCGGCGGCGGTTTTACGTCCGCACAATTTTTCTTCCTGCTGGCCATCGGCGCCTGCTGCGCCACCATGGTTAGCAAGCACCCGAAAGCGGCGCTGGGCAAGTGCGCGCCCCTGCTGTTCATCGTCATCCACAGCAGCTTGCTGTTCATCAAGATCAAGGGCGCCGTCAGCGACGCGGGCAACGCCATGGGCGGCATCATGGGCACCCGCGCGGCCCGCATGGCCGAGCAGATGGCCAGCGAAATGCTGGGGCAAGTGTGGCAAGGCCTCTCGTTTGGCATCGGCTTTTACCTGGTGCTGGCGTCTGCCATCGTCCTGGCCGCTTACGGCGTCGGCGAATACAAACGTAAAACCATCGGCTAATTCACCTCCACACATTCATTGAAGGAAATATCATGCAACGTACCCTCCCTGCCCTGCTCGCCATCGCCGTCTTGCTCTCCGCCTGCGGCAAGCCCTCCGACACTGCAACGCCGGCCGCCTCGGCGCCCGCCACCAGCGTGGCCGATATGGCAGCCAAGGCGCAAGTCAAGGCGGCCGCCGCCAGCCTGCCGCAAGCGGACCCGGCCACGCCAACGTCCAGCTATGTCGACATCACCAGCGGCCACCAGTTGATGTACAGCTACCTTGCCCTGTCCGGCGTGCCGCCCGACTATGCGGCCGTGGCGCAGCGCATCTCGCGCGAATATGCTGGCAGCAACGACGCCTTCCGCAAGCAGGAAGTGCTCGACGCCCTGAAACCGCAGATCGACGCCAAGGTCAATGAGGCCAAGACGAAGCGCTACCTGCGCTACCAGATCAATGGCCAGGGCGCGCTGTCGCCGTACGCGATGGACAAGGCCGCCTTCCCCGCCAAGTTCGCCGACGCGGGCACGTATTACTACATGTACGACAACGGCGACTACAAGCTGGCGTTCACGAATGGCGACGGTTATTCCTTGCTGAAAGTGGACCAGGAAGCGGCGCGCAAGATCGAGGCGGCGCGCAGCGGCTACAAGGACTTCGCCATCGTCGTGTATGCCTACGCCCAGGAAGCGGACATGGCCAGCAACCAGGTCAAGGCGCAGATCGTCAAGGTGGCGATCAAGCTGAACGGGGAAGAAATTCCCGTCAGCCAGGCACGGTAGAACGGGCTCGGTTACACTGTTCGCCACATTGCATCGGGATAGTGACATGGGCGAACAGACACTGGCGGAACAACATCTGGCAAACGGGCAAGGGCTGCAGCAGCAAGGCAAGCTGATCGAGGCGATCAACGCCTACCAGGCCGCGTATAAACTGAACCCGGCCCTGGCCGAAGCACAGCATTTCCAGGGACTGGCGATGCTGGAACTGGGCCAGGGCGCCATCGGCCTGGGCTTGTTGAAACTGTCGCTCAGGCAGCAGCCCGACAATGCCCTGTTCCACTACAACCTCGGCAATGTGCTGCGCAGCACGGACAGCGAGGCGGCGCTGGCCAGCTACGCCACGGCGGCGCGGCTGGCGCCGCACGAACACGATTTCGCCATCAGCCATGCCGAATTGCTGCTGGGGAAACAGCGGCTGATGGAGACCATCGCCGAGCTGGAACGGGCGCACGCCCTGCGTCCGCAGCGTTGGCAAACCCTGCAGGGCTTGGCCGAGCTGTACTACCGCACGGGACAGCAGGAACTGGCCTTGGCCCGCTACGCGCAAGGCCTGGCGCTGCACCCGGCGCTGGCGCAAACGTGCCGCATCGGCTTTGCCAGTCCGCAAGCGGAACAAGTAGAAACGCTGACACCGATCAACGTCGCGCCATCGCTGCAGGACTTCCTGCGCGAAACAGATTTGCACATCCTCGACGATTTCCTGCCCGACCCCGCCGCCTGGCGCGCGCAGGCGCTGGCGTTGCCGTTCGAGCAGCAGCGCTATGCGGGACAAAATTATCCGGGCAGCCAGACGGCGGGCCAGCCCAGCCAGGCCATCATGGAGCGCATCGCCACGGCGCTGGGCCGCCCCATCCGTTTCATTTCGCCCGACAACGGTTCCTACCGCCTCAGCTATGCGGACGCGATGGCGCGCACGGATATTCACGTGGACAATGAGACGGGCAACAATTTCAATTTCTATGCGGGCGTGCTGTATCTGAACCCGCCCGAGCAGTGCCAGGGCGGCACCACCTTCTGGCGCCACCAGCCCAGCGGCTGGTACCGGCGATTGCCCGAAGCGGACGTGAAAGCGGGTGGCTACGCCAGCTTCAAGGATTTCCAGAAACGCTGGCTGCCCAACAGCAAAGTGCAGAAATTCAACGATTTACTGGAACAGCGCGACAGTTGGCAAGCCTTGCTGGAAGTCCCGATGCGCCACAACCGCCTGATTGTGTACAAGGGACACTACTTTCACTCGATCAGCAATGTGTTTGGCGACACGCCGGAGAATGGGCGATTGGTACAGCTGTTTTTCTTTGAAGTGCCGGATTGAACCCCAAAAGCAAGATCCGGGGTCGTACCCTGAGGGTACGACCCCAGCATTTGCCGTTGGGTTTAATACATATCCGCCGCCGTGGCGCGTACCGCTTTCAACAGCATATCCGCGCCCGGCGACAGCAAATGATCCTGCTGGCGGATGATGCCGAACGCATCCATCTTGCACGGCAACTCGATGGGCAAGATGCTCAGCACGTTCAGCGACTCATAGTAATGGGCCACTTCCGTCGGCATCACGTGCAGGGAATCCGTCTGCTGCAGCAAGGACGTGATCAGGAGCAAGGCGGTGGTATCGACCACGTCGACGGGCGGTTCCAGGCTGGCGCGGCGGAACATCATGTCGAAGCGGTGGCGCAGGATGCTGCCTTGCGGCGGCAATATCCACGGCTGGCCCGCCAGGTCCTTCAATTGCAGGTTCTTGCGCGACAGCAGCGGATGGCCATTGCGCGCCACGGCGCTGGCCGGCTCTTCCGTCAATTCCTCGTAGATCAGGCCCGCGCTGCTTTCCTTTTCCAGGATGCGCCCGATCATGAAATCAAGCGTGCCGTGCTGCAGCATGTCCATCAAGGTATTGCTGTGCTCCAGGTGCACGCCGATGCGCATCAGCGGCGCCTGCTGCTTGATGCGGGCAATCGCGCGCGGCAGCAAGGCCATGGCCGGCGTCATGATGACGCCCACTTCCACCTGGCCCGTCAGGCCTGATTTGAGCGCGACGATGTCGTCATGCGCCAGCGACAAGCTCGTCAGGGCCATGCGCGCGTGGCGTATCATCGTCTCGCCGTAGATCGTCGGCTCCATGCCGCGCGGCAGCCTGTCGAACAGGCGCACGTCGAGCATCTCTTCCAGGTCCTTGATTTGCTTGGACGCGGCCGGCTGCGTCATGTGCAATTCTTCCGCCGCGCGGTGAATGTTGCGCTGCTCGTCAAGGGCGATCAACAACAGCAATTGCCGCGTCTTCAGGCGGGCTCGCAAGAACCAGTTGGGGTTGAGGGTATCCATGAATAAATCATATCATGATCGATATCAGTTTTAATTCAATATCGATGTTATAGATATCGGTATGTCTCCTTTTGATGCGTGGTCAACAAGCGTTCACAATGCCTTGCAGGCGGCGCTCGGGTTGGCGGCCGGGCCAGCCGTTTGATGGATGAATTCGATGGTGCCATCCGGCTTGTATTTCAGCTCTTCCACGGCCACGGAACGCCGGTATTCTCCGCCGCCGGGCAACTTGTCGTTGTGATAGAAGATGTAGGACTTGCCGTTGAACTCGATGATGGCCTGGTGGATGGTTTTCACGACGGCATTCTTGTCCATGATGGTGCCGCGAAAATGCCAGGGACCGGTCGGTGTCGGCCCCGTCGAATACGCCGTCTCTTCCGGGAAATTGCGCGAGTACGACAAATAATACGTACCCGCATGCTTGTGCATATAGGCCGCTTCCGTGAACGCATCCATGCCGAAGGTCAGGATCGGGCCGTCCAGCTCCGTCATATTGGCTTTCAGCTTGGCGTATTTCAAGACCGTGTTGCCCCAGTAAAGGTAGGCCTGGCCATCCGTGTCGATGAAGACGGCCGGGTCGATATCGTCCCAGGGAATGGCCGTCTGTTTCGTCATGTCGTTCGTGATCAGGGCGCTGCCGCGTGCATCGACGAACGGCCCGGTCGGGCTGTCGGACACGGCCACGCCGATGGCCTTGCCGGGGATGGTTTTATGGTCGACGGTCGAATAGAAATAGTATTTATTGCCGCGCTTGACGATGTCGCCGGCCCACGCATCCTTGCCGGCCCACGCGAAGGTGGAAAAGCGCACGGGCGAGCCGTGATCCGTCCAGTTCGCCATGTCGCACGAGGAATACACGCGCCACTCGTGCATGCGGTAATCCGTATCCGTGGCGCTCGCTTCATCGTGGCCCACGTACAAATACACCCTGCCATTGTCGACCAGCGCGGCCGGGTCGCCCGTGTAGATGTTTTTCACGATGGGGTTGGCCGCCTGCGCGCCGAATAGGACGCAGGCGAGCGCCGCCGCCATGCCGATGGCTGCGGCAAGTTTATTCTTTTGAAACATGGTATTAACTCCGATTGGTATTTTTCTGGCCCATGGCCATCAGTCTTTGCACGACGCAAAAGACGAACAGCAGGCCGCCGATGACGATCTTGGTCCACCACGAGCTGAGCGTGCCGTCAAAGGCGATCAGGGTCTGGATGGTGCCGAGCACGAGCACGCCCGACAGCGCGCCCGCCACATAGCCGTAGCCGCCGCTGAGCAGGGTGCCGCCGATGACGACGGCGGCAATCGCGTCCAATTCCGTGCCTTGCGCATGCAAGCCATAGCCAGACAGCATGTAAAACGAAAACAGCACGCCGCCCAGCGCGGCGCAAAAGCCGCTGAAGGCGTAAATGAACACCTTGGTGCGGCCCACGGGCAAGCCCATCATCAGGGCCGACTGTTCATTGCCGCCGATCGCATACACGGCGCGGCCGAATGGCGTGGCATGCGCCAGCCAGATGGCCAAGAGCAACGTCATCACGGCGATCACCACGCCTGGCGAAACGAAGCCGCCCAGGAAGCCCAATTGCGTCTGCGACATGGCCACGAACAGCGGGTCATCGATGGTGATGGAATTGATGCTGATCAAATAGCACAGTCCGCGCGCCAGAAACATGCCGGCCAGGGTGACGATGAAGGGCTGCAATTTGAAATAATGGATCAGCGCACCCATGCTGGCGCCAAAGACGGTGCCCAGCGCCAGCACGGTGACGATCACCAGCAGCGGCGGCCAGTGCGCCACGTTGAGCAGCCAGGCGGCGATCATCGTCGACAGGGCCAGCACGGAACCGACGGACAAATCGATGCCGCCGGAGACGATGACAAAAGTCATGCCGACGGCGATCACCAGCAAAAAGGCGTTATCGATCAACAGGTTAAAGATCACTTGCGTCGACAGCAGGCCCGGATAGGCGGCGCCACCGAGGCCCAGCATCACCACCAGCAGCAGGACCGTGACGAGCGAGGTGAAATACGGGGTGTGCAGCAAACCCTTCATGCTTTTCTCCGATGCAGCAATTGCTTGAATTCCGACGATTGCGACAGGCAGACGAGGAAGACGACGACCGACTTGACGACCATGTTGACTTCCGGCGGCACGCCCAGCGAATAGATCGTGTAGGTCAGGGTCTGGATGATGAGCGCGCCTATCATGCTGCCCACGAGGCTGAACTTGCCGCCGGCCAAGGACGTACCGCCTAGGGTGACGGCCAGGATGGCGTCCAGTTCCAGCATCAGGCCTGCATTGTTCGCGTCGGCGCTCTTGATGTTCGAGCTGATCATCAGGCCCGACAGGCCCGCGCAGGCCGCGCAAAAGACGTACACGAAAAAGATCAGGGTGGCCGTCTTGATGCCCGCCAGGCGCGCGGCGACGGGGTTGATGCCGACGGCCTGGATGAACAGGCCCAGGGCCGTCTTGCGCATCAGCACGGCCGTGATGATGAACACGGCAGCGACGAGAAACAGGGAGAACGGCAAGCCGAACAGGTAGCCGCTGCCGATGAAAAAGTACGGCTGGTAGTAAACGGTGACGATCTGGCCATCCGTCAGCAATTGCGCCAGGCCACGCCCCGCCACCATCAGGATCAGGGTGGCGACGATGGGCTGCAAACCGAGGCCCGCTACCAGCACGCCATTCCAGGCGCCGCACAGCAAAGCCGCGCCCAGGGCCGCGGCCAGGGCCCAGCCCATGGGGATATTGCTGACGTAGGTCGGCACGCCATTCTCCATCACCATGGTGCCGCCAATCAGCATGGCGGCCACGGTGCCGGACAGGGCCACGACGGCGCCCACGGAAATATCGATGCCGCGCGTGGCGATCACCAGGGTCATGCCCAGCGCCGCCAGCATCAAGGGCGCCGCGCGGTTGACGATGTCGATCACGCTGCCGTACAAATGGCCGTCGCGAATTTCCAGGTGAAAAAAGCCGGGGATGGCAAAAAAGTCGACCAGCAGCAGCAAGAACAGCGCGGCCAGGGGCCGGCTCAAGGGGTGATGCAAGACGGTATTCCCCGTAAAAGAAGCCGGGCGCGCCAAGGGCACGCTGGAGGGTGTGGATAAACTCATGTGGCGTCTCCGGCGATCACTTGCAGCACGGAGCTATCGTCCAGCTCGCCGCGCGCATAGTCGCCGCAGGCCTTGCGGTCGCGCATGACGACGATACGGTCGCTGCAGCGCAGCACTTCCGGCAATTCGGACGAGATGAACAGGATCGCCATGCCCTTGCGGCACAGTTTGCTTACATAGCTCATGATTTCCTGCTTGGCGCGCACGTCGATGCCGCGCGTCGGTTCGTCTAAAATCAGCATGGCCGGCGACGTCACCAGCCAGCGCGCCAGCAAGGCCTTTTGTTGATTGCCGCCCGACAAGCTACCGATCGGCGTTTCGATGCTGGCCGTCTTGATGCCGAGCGCCTTCACATACTCGTCGGCCAGCGCCTGCTGGCGTTTGAACGGGATGGCGCGCAGCAAGCCCGTGCGGGCCTGCAAGGCCAATATGATGTTTTCGCGCACGGACAGCGACAAAATCGCGCCCTCGTGCTTGCGGTCTTCCGAGCAAAAGCCGATGTCCCGGGCAATCGCGTCGCGCGGCACGTTGAACTGGCGTGCCTTGCCTTGCATGACGATGCTGCCAGAGTCGGCCTTGTCGGCGCCGAACAGCAAACGCGCCAGTTCCGTGCGGCCCGAACCGAGCAAACCGGCCAGGCCCAGCAATTCGCCCTGGCGGATGTGGAAATCCATGGGCAGCAAGGCGCCCTTGCGGCCCAGTCCCTGCGCTTCAAGCACAGTCGGACCGAAGCTGGCCGCGCCCGCTTCTTGCGCCAGATCCAGCGCCTGTTCCTGCGTGTCGGCCGCCACGCCGATCATTTTATTGACCAGCGCCAGGCGCGACAGTTCGCTGCACGCATACTCTCCCTCGCGCTCGCCATTGCGCATGACGGTAATGCGGTCGGAAATGGCGTAGGTCTGGTCGAGGAAGTGGGTCACAAACAGAATCGCCATGCCCTGCTCGCGCAGGCGGCGCAGCACGGAAAACAGCAGATTGACTTCCGCCTCGTCCAGGCTGGACGTGGGTTCGTCAAGGATCAGCACGCGGGCCGAAATGTTCAGCGCGCGCGAAATGGCCACCATTTGCTGGATGGCCAGCGGAAAGCTGGACAATTGCGCCGTGACATCGATATCGATCTGCAATTGCTGCAGCAAGGCACGCGCCTGCTGCTGCATGGAACGCCAATCGATGACGCCAAAGCGGCGCGGGTAGCGGCCGATAAAAATGTTTTCCGCCACCGACAGGTTCGGGCACAGATTGACTTCCTGGTACACGGTGCTGATGCCGAGCAACTGCGCATCCGAGGTGGATGCGGGGGCGATGGGTTTGCCATCGAGCAGAATCTGGCCGCTGTCGGGCGTGTAGACGCCCGTCAGCACCTTGATCAGGGTCGATTTCCCGGCGCCGTTCTGCCCCATCAGGGTGTGCACTTCGCCCGGATACAGGCGCAGGGCAACGTCGCTGAGGGCTTTGACGCCGGGAAAGGACTTGCTGATGCCGCGCAACTCCAGCAAGGGAGCTGGCGCGGCATTGTGTTGCGCTTGCGTATTCATCATGCGGCAAGCTTAGTACTTACGGTTCGGGAATTCCTTGGCGGCCACCTCGGCAGGGAACACGCCTTCCACCGTCGTGATGCGCGCTGGCACGGGTTTACCGGCCACCACATCGCGGGCGATCGACATCAATTGCGGGCCCAGCAGCGGGCTGCATTCCACGGTGACGTTCAGCTTGCCGGCGATCATGGCTTCGAACGCGCCTTTGACGCCATCGATCGAGATGATGATGATGTCCTTGCCCGGTTTCATGCCCGCTTCTTCGATGGCCTGGATGGCGCCGATGGCCATGTCGTCATTGTGCGCGTACAGCACGTTGATCTTCTTGCCTTCGGCCTTCAGGAACGCTTCCATCACTTCCTTGCCCTTGGCGCGCGTAAAATCGCCCGTTTGCGAACGGATGATCTTCAGCTTGGGATTCTTGCCGATGACTTCCTGGAAGCCTTCCTTGCGGTCGATGGCCGGCGCGGAACCGACCGTGCCTTGCAGCTCGACGATGTTCAGTTGCGCGTCCGGGGTTTTCTTGGCGTGCTCGAGCAGCCATTGGCCGGCGCGGCGGCCTTCTTCCACGAAATCGGAACCGATGAAGGTCACGTACAGCGATTTGTCGGCCACGTTGACGGCGCGGTCCGTCAGGATGACGGGAATCTTGGCGGCCTTGGCTTCGCGCAAGACCGTATCCCAGCCGGACTCAACGACCGGCGAGAAGGCGATCACGTCGACTTTTTGCGCGATGAACGAGCGCAGGGCCTTGACCTGGTTTTCCTGTTTTTGCTGCGCATCGGCAAATTTCAGGGTGACGCCATCTTTCTTGGCCGCATCCTTGATGGAGACGGTATTGGCGGTGCGCCATTCGCTTTCGGCGCCTACCTGCGAAAAGCCCATGACGAGGGGCTTGGCGGCGAAAGCGGAAGAAGTAGCGGACAGTGCGAGCAGCATGGCGCTGGCGAGGAGTGTGCGGCGTGTCAATTTCATTCTTGTCTCCAGTTTTTTTTGGAATACCATCACAGCCGGATGCCGGATGGGCGGTTTTTTATGAACCCATGGTAGGAGAAAGCAACATAGCCATCCAATCAATTCTTTTTCGCTTGCGATACCGATTTGCGTATCACGTGCCGCCCGTCCCCTGCTCCACTTACCGTTTTGCGGCCGGTAATTCACGGCTTTGATAGCGGCTCACGTCGCGCGCGTCGACTTGCGGCCAGCCATCCTTGTCCCACGTCATGGGCAGGATCTTGAGCTTCTGCAAGTAATTGTCCGCCGTTTCGTAGGCGTGCAGCACCAGGTAATCCTTGCCGTCGAAGGTGTAGGCGCTGTTGTGGCCCAGGCCTTGCCAATCCTTGTCGCCTTTCAGCAGCACCGTGCCGCCGCCCTGCGCCATGTCGCGGCCATCCTTGTCCAGGTACGGCCCCGTCACGCTGTTGGAGCGCCCGACAGCAAGGTGATAGGTGCTTTTTTCCTTCTGGCAGCACAAGCCCCAGGAAACGAAGAGGAAGTAATCGTTGCCGCGCTGGAAGATGAAGGGTGCCTCGATTTCCTCGGGTGCGGGCTTGAATTCGCCGGCCCTTGGCGGCAGCGGCACGCGGCGCGCCAGCGAGTGCCACTCTTGCGGTTCCGCAATGCGGGTCCAGTCTTTGTTGAGTTTCACCAGCTTGATGCCATTCCAGAACGAGCCGAACGACATCCATGGCGTGCCCTTGGCATCGGTGATGATGTTCGAGTCGATGGCGTTCCACTCGTCGCGCTCGGGCACGGATTGCAGCAGCATGCCCTGGTCGACCCAGCGGTAATCGGGCGCGCGGGGGTTCAAGGTCGTGTTCACGGTCACGCCGATGCCGGACGTATTCTTGCCAAAGCCGGACACCGAGTAATACAGGTAATATTTACCGTCGTGAAATTGCACGTCGGGCGCCCAGATATGGTCGTCAAAGCTGGGGGCAGCTGTTTTTGCCCACGTGGGCTGGCCCGCGAAGACGCGCCCTTCCGGCTGCCAGTCGACCATGTTTTTCGAACTGTAGAAGGTAATGCCGGGACCCGTGCTGTACAAATAATACGTGTCGCCGTCTTTCGCCATCACGGGGTCGTGCACGCTGACCTGGGCCGCCTGGACGGTACTGAGGGCAAGCATGGCCACCAAGGCCATCGTTATCGAAAATCGCATCGTGTTCTCCACATGACCAGCCGGCCCGTCATGCGGGCCGGCTGGATACATCAACATCGGCAGGTTTAGTCGACCGCCACCACCACGACGGCCTTGGCAGGCACCGACACGGTCAGCTTGCCGCCTTGCGCCTTGGCATTGAACGCCACCGGCTGCACGGCTTGCGGTTGCGCAAAGCTGTTGACGGCGTCCATCTTGCCTGCGGTCAGCACGCGGCCCGTCACGCTGGCTACCTGCTTGCCGGCCAGCGCCACGTTCACGTCGACGGCCTTGTGCGGGTTCGTGTTGACCAGCGACAAGTACACCTTGCCATCCTTGGCGCGCGCGGCCGAGGCGCTCACTTCCGGAATGCTGACCTTGCCCAGGCTGTACTTGCCATTGCCCTGGATGGCGACCGGCAGCGAGGTGGCATCCTGGAACGGCACGTACATTTCAAACGCGTGATACGTAGGCGTGAGGAAATATTTATCCTTGTCCGTGATGATCATCGCCTGCAGCACGTTGACCATTTGCGCGATATTCGTCATGCGCACGCGGTCCGCGTGGGCGTGGAAAATATTGAAGTTCAGGGCGGCGACGAGCGCGTCGCGCAAGCTGTTTTGCTGAAACAAGAAGCCCGTGTTGGTACCCGGTTCCACGTCGTACCAGGTGCCCCATTCATCGACGTACAAGCCCGTCTTTTTCGATGGGTCGTTCTTGTCGATGGCGGCGATATTGTTCTTGATCAAGCTATCGATGCGCAGGGTGCGGCTCAGTGTCGAGATCCATTCATTTTCGCCAAAGCCCGTGGCGGCGCCCTTCTTTTCCCACACGCCGGTCGGCACCGTGTAGTAGTGGAAACTGATGGCGTCCATCATGTTCGGCTTGATTTCGCGGCTCAGGGTGCTGGACCAGCTGATGTCGTCGTCATTGCCGCCGCTGGCGATGAATTTCGGGCGCGCGCTTTCCGGCGTCTTCATGAAGGTGTGATAGTGCTTGTACAGGTCGGCATAGTACTGCGGACGCATATTGCCGCCGCAACCCCAGGCTTCATTGCCGATGCCAAAGTAATCGACCTTGTACGGCTGGGCGCGGCCATTCTTGCGGCGCAGCTCGGCCAGGGTCGATTTGCTGTCCGAGGTCATGTATTCGAGCCATTCGGACATTTCCTGCGGCGTGCCGGAACCGAGATTGCCGTTGATGTAGGTCTGCGCGCCCAGGAGCTCGGCCAGGTCGAAGAATTCGTGCGTGCCGACGGCGTTCGACTCTTCCACGCCGCCCCAGTTGGTGTTGACCTTGGTCGGACGCTGGGCGCGCGCGCCGATGCCATCCTTCCAGTGGTATTCATCGGCAAAACAGCCGCCCGGCCAGCGCACCAAGGGCACGTGCAACTGTTTCAGCGCGCCCAGCACGTCATTGCGCCAGCCCTTGGTATTCGGAATGGAAGACTCCGGCCCCACCCACATGCCTTCATAGATACCGGTACCCAGATGCTCGGCGAACTGGCCGTACACGTTCTTGTTGATCACGGAACCGGGCTTGGCCACGTCGATGGTGACACTGACGGGCGCGGCAAAGGCACTGCCGGCCATGGCCAGGCTGAGGGCCACGATGCTGGTATGGATGAGTTTCATGCTGTCTCCTGTTTTTGAGTGAAAAGCAAGGGCCGGGATCAACCCGGCGATGGAATGGCGATGCCTCTCCTGCCGCGGGGTTGGGGCGGCAAGAGGGTATTTCTAGATCGGAGGGCCGGTCAGCACCGGCGCGAATTAAACGATGCGCTAAGGCTTAGATCCAGCCGGCATCCACAATGAATTCCTGGGAGGAACACATCGCTCCGTCATCGGAGGCAAGGAACAGCACCATGGCGGCGATGTCCTGTGGCATCAGCTTGCTTGGCAAGCATTGGCTTTTCTTGATTTCCACTTCGGCCGCGTCGTCGACCCACAGGTCGATCTGGCGCTGCGTCATGACCCAGCCCGGTGTGACGGTATTGACGCGGATATTGTGGGCGCCATAATCGCGCGCCAGGCCCCGCGTGAGGCCCACGACGGCGGCCTTGGTGGTGGCATACACGGGGTAGCCGCCCGACTTCATGTGCCAGGAAATCGAGCTGACGTTGATGATGGAACCGCCGCCCTGGCGCTTCATGCCCTCGAAGACGGCCTGGCAGGTGAAGAACATGGGACGCTGATTGATCGCAATGCGCTCGTTCCAGTATTCCAGGGTGACGTCCTGCGCCTGGTGGCGCTGGTCGTTGGCGGCATTGTTGACGAGGATATCGAAGTCGCCCAGCTTGTCGGCCAGTTCGGCCATGACGGCTTGCAACGAGGGAATATCCGTGATGTCGCAATGGCGGAACAATGGCGCCGTCAGGCCCGCTTCGGCCAAGCGGCGGCACAGGGCCTCGCTCGCTTCCACGGCGATATCGACAAACGCCACCAGCGCGCCCTGGGCGGCAAACTCCGCCACCAGGGATTCGCCGATGCCGCTGCCGCCACCCGTGATGAACACGCGCTTGCCCTGCAAGCTGCCATATTTCGCCAATTGCTTCATTCTCGTCTCCGCCTGTGTATTTTTATTTTTTGATGATTAAAGTTTGCCCAGCACGCCATCGTGACGGCGCCAGATCCCCAGCGGATTATCGTCGTGCAGCGACTCTGGCAGCAAGTCTTGCGGCAGGTTCTGGTAGGACACAGGACGCAGGAAGCGGTTGATGGCCGCCGTGCCCACGGACGTGCTGCGGCCGTCCGAGGTGGCAGGGAACGGTCCGCCGTGCACCATGGCCGTCGACACTTCCACGCCCGTCGGGAAACCGTTGGCCAGGATGCGGCCCACGCGGCGTTCCAGCACGGGCAGCAAACGACGCGCATCTGCCACGTCGCCGGCATCGATCTGCAAGGTGGCCGTCAGCTGGCCTTCCAGGCTTTCCGTGATCGCCAGCAATTGCTCGATGTCGCGGCAGGCGACCAGCAGCGAGGCCGGGCCGAAGACTTCGTCGCGCAAGTCGTGCTTGGCCAGGAAAGCCTCGCCCGACGTGACGAACAGGGCGGCGGCGCCCTTGCCTTCGTCGCCCGCATTTTGCACCAGCGGCGTCACATCGGCATGCTGCGCCAGGGCGGCGACGCCCTTGGCATAGCTGCTGGCGATACCGGCCGTCAACATGGTGGCGGCCGGCGCCGGCGCCAGCGCGTCGGCGGCAGCGGCGGCAAAGGCAGTGAAGTCAGGGCCTTCCAGGCCCAGCACGAGGCCGGGATTGGTGCAGAACTGGCCCACGCCCATGGTCAGCGAAGCGGCAAAGCCGCTGGCGATCGACGCGCCACGGGCGGCCAAGGCTTGCGGCAGCACGAACACAGGGTTGATGCTGCTCATTTCCGCATACACGGGGATCGGTTGCGCACGTTCCGCCGCCACCTTCATCAGGGCGATGCCGCCCGAACGCGAACCCGTAAAACCGACGGCCTGGATGGCCGGATGGGCGACCAGGGCCTGGCCGATGCCATTGCCCGTGCCCGTCAGCAAGGCGAACACGCCGGCCGGCAGCTTGCACAGGGCAATCGCTTTCACGATGGCGCGCGCCACCAGCTCCGACGTGCCCGGATGGGCCGAGTGGGCTTTCAGCACGACGGGGCAGCCGGCAGCCAAGGCCGAGGCCGTATCGCCGCCCGCCACCGAGAAGGCCAGCGGGAAGTTACTGGCCGCAAACACGGCGACGGGGCCGAGGCCGATCATGCGCAAGCGCAAGTCAGGACGCGGCGGCGTGCGGTCAGGCAGCGGGCTGTCGATGCGCGCATCGGTCCACGATCCTTCGCGCAGCAAGCCGGCGAACAGTTTCAATTGACCCACCGTGCGGCCACGTTCGCCTTCCAGGCGCGCGCGCGGCAAACCGCTTTCCGTCATGGCGCGCACGATCAGGTCGTCGCCCAGCTCGCCGATTTGCGCGGCGATGGTGTCCAGAAAATCGGCGCGCTGCGCATCCGTGGTGGCGCGGAACGGGTCGAACGCGGCTTGCGCCAGACGGCATGCCTCGTCGATTTGCGCTACGTCAACCATGTGGAAAGCGGGCGCGATGTGGGCGCGCGCGGCCGGGTCCCACGCTTCGAAGGAGCCGCCATTGCCCTTGACGGCGACGCCGCCGATCAATGCATCACCGGTGATATTGAAACTCATAATGTGCTCACTTTCGCAAATTCGGTTGGGAAGACGTCGAGGCGGTTGCGCAAGGCAGGGCCAAAGGCCGGCGCTTCGATTTCAAAGGTTTCACCCGGCGCCACGCTCACGCCATCGGCAAAGCTTAACGTTGCCGTGCCGAAGAAGTGCACGTGCACGTCGCCAGGGCGCTTGAACAGCGGATACTTGAAGTGATGGTGTTCCAGGTTGGCAATCGTGTGCGACATATTCTCTTCGCCGCTGACGAACGCTTTTTCCCAACGCACATTGCCAGCTGCATCCAGCACGCGCGAAGTACCGGCGATATGCGCAGGCAATTCGCCTACCAGCAGGGCCGGGCCCACGCTGCAGGCGCGCAGTTTCGAGTGGGCCAGGTACAGATAGTTCTGGCGTTCCGTGATGTGGTCCGAGAATTCATTGCCGATGGTGTAACCGACCCGGTAGGGCTGGCCGTCGTCGCCGATCACGTACAGGCCGGCGATTTCCGGCTCTTCGCCGCCATCGAGGGCAAAGTCCGGCATGCGCAGCGGCTGGCCGCCGGCGCGCACGATGGAGCCGTCGCCTTTATAGAACCATTCGGGCTGGGCGCCGGCCGTGCCGTCAGCGGGCTTGCCGCCTTCCACACCGAGGCGGAACATTTTCATCGAGTCGCTCAGCGACTCCGCATCGCCGCCAATCTTCTTGTGCATGGCATCGCGCGCGCCGGCGCTGCCCAGGTGGGTCAGGCCCGTGCCCGTCACGTAGCAGTGCGCTTCATCGGCGTGGTCGAGCGGCGCCAGCAGGCGGCCGCTGGCGGCCACATCCGCATACAAGTGCGTGGCGTTGCCGACAGTGGCATTGACCAGCTCCGCCAGGTTGACTTTTTTGCGGATGGCGTCTTGCGCCAGCGCATAGGTCGTGTTGTAGCCTTCGATGACGCGGATGACGTCGTCTTGCAGCAGGCCGACGAGGCGCCCGCCGTGTTCATTCGTAAATTGCAGCAACAGCATGGGATTCTCCGCTTAGTGTGAGTGGCGCGGCACGGCGGAACCGCGATTGCCGACCAGGAAGTCGAAATCGCAGCCTTCATCGGCCTGCAACACGTGTTCGATGTACAGCTGCTGGTAGCCGCTCTTCGGCCCGGGTGCGCTGCCCAGTTCGCGGGCCGCCAGGCGCTCGGCGATTTCCGCGTCGCTGATGTCGATGTTCAGGCTGCCGTTGTGGCAATCGAGGGCGATCATGTCGCCATCCCTGACGATGCCCAGCGGGCCGCCGGCCATCGCTTCCGGCGCCACGTGCAGCACGACGGTGCCGTAGGCCGTGCCGCTCATGCGCGCATCCGAAATGCGCACCATGTCGGTGATGCCTTGCGCCAGCAGTTTCGGCGGCAAGCCCATGTTGCCCACTTCCGCCATGCCAGGATAGCCTTTCGGGCCGCAGTTCTTCATGACCAGCACGGAGTTCGCGTCGACATCCAGATCCGGATCAACGATGCGCGCCTTGTAATGTTCAAAATCTTCGAACACGACGGCCTTGCCGCGATGCTGCATCAGGTGCGGCGAGGCGGCCGACGGTTTCAGCACGGCGCCGCGTGGCGCCAGGTTGCCGCGCAACACGCAAATGCCGCCATCGGCCAGCAAGGGGTTGTCCAAGGTGCGCACCACCTCGTCGTTGTAGATCGGCGCTTCAACGCAGTTGTCCCACAGCGACTTGCCGTTGACGGTCAGCGCGTTCTTGTGCGGCAGCAGATCGCCCTCGCCCAGGCGGCGTATCACGGCCGGCAAGCCGCCCGCGTAGTAAAACTCTTCCATCAGGAAACGGCCCGACGGCAGCAAGTCGACGATGGTCGGCGTGCCGCGGCCTACCTTGGTCCAGTCTTCCAGTTCCAAAGGCACGCCGATGCGCCCGGCAATCGCCTTCAGGTGGATCACAGCGTTGGTCGAACCGCCGATGGCCGCGTTGACCTTGATGGCGTTCTCAAACGCTTCGCGCGTCAGCACTTTCGACAGGCGCAGGTCTTCGTGCACCATCTCGACGATGCGGATGCCCGACATATGGGCCAGCACGTAGCGGCGCGAGTCGACGGCGGGGATGGCCGCGTTGTGCGGCAGGGACGTACCCAACGCTTCCGCCATGCTGGCCATCGTCGAGGCCGTGCCCATGGTGTTGCAGGTACCAGCCGAGCGCGACATGCCCGATTCGGCCGACATGAACTGGTGCAGGGTGATGGAGCCCGCCTTCATCTGCTCGTGCAGCTGCCATACGGCCGTGCCGGAACCGATGTCCTTGCCATTGAGTTTGCCGTTCAGCATGGGGCCGCCGCTGACGACGATGGTCGGAATGTCGACGCTGGCCGCACCCATCAGCAGCGCTGGCGTCGTCTTGTCGCAGCCGACCAGCAGCACGACGGCGTCCATCGGATTGCCGCGGATCGATTCTTCCACGTCCATCGACGCGAGATTGCGCGTCAGCATGGCTGTCGGGCGCAAATTCGATTCGCCATTCGAGAAGACAGGGAATTCCACCGGGAAACCGCCCGCTTCCAGGATGCCGCGCTTGACGTGCTCGGCCAGCTGGCGGAAATGCGCGTTGCAAGGGGTCAGTTCGGACCAGGTATTGCAGATGCCGATGATGGGCTTGCCATGAAACTCGTGGTCAGGTATGCCCTGGTTTTTCATCCAGCTGCGGTACATGAAGCCGTTCTTGTCCTGCGAGCCGAACCACTCGGCAGAGCGCAGGGCAACCTTCTTTTTTGTCTCAGACATGCCATTCTCCTGGTTGTGCCATGCCGGATCTAATGTCGTCGGCCCGGGCAGCGATGTTGGAATACTAAAGAATCCTGCCATGCCTTTCCAATCAATTTTTAATGCGTTCCGATATCGAAAACGATATCCATCAGCACCAATGAAAACGCCCTGCGCGCGCGTGGCGGCAGGGCGTGGGCTGTTTTAGCGGCGGTGCTTACTCGGCGGAAAAGCGGTACACGGTTTCCGTTTGATACACCTGACCCGCGCGCAAAATAGTGTTCGGGAAGTGCGACTGGTTCGGCGAATCCGGGAAATGCTGGGTTTCCAGGCATAGCGCGCCGCGATAACGGATGGCGCCCTGCTTGCCTTGCTGGCTGCCGTCGAGGAAATTGCCCGAATAAAACTGGACACCGGGCTCCTGCGTGTACACCTGCATCACCCTGCCCGATTGCGGCTCGCGCACTGTGGCGGCCAGGTTCAGTCTGTGCCCCGGCTGTTGATTCAGCACAAAGTTATGGTCGTAGCCGCGGCCGATGCGCAGCTGCTCATGCGGCACATCGATGCTGCTGCCGATGACGGTGCTCTGGCGCAAGTCGAACGGCGTGCCGGTCACGTCCGCCAGTTCGCCCGTGGGAATCGATCCCGCGTCCACGGGCAGGTAGCGGTCGGCGTTGATGGACAGCGCGTGGCCGAGGATATCGCCGTGCCCCGCCAAATTGAAATAGCTGTGGTTGGTCAGGTTGATCGGCGTGGCCTGGTCCGTCACGGCGCGGTAGCGCAGGCTCAGCGCATTGTCGTTGTCCAGTTCGTATACGACGGTGACGTCCAGCTTGCCCGGATAACCGTCTTCGCCGTGCGGGCTGCTGCGCGTAAACGTCACGCCGACGGCATCGTCCCTGGTGAACGGCTCGGCTTGCCACATGACCTTGTGAAAGCCCTGGTTTCCACCATGCAAGTGATTCGGCGCATTGTTGACGGCCAGCTGGTAATCCTTGCCATCCAGACTGAAACGTCCCTCGGCAATGCGGTTACCGAAACGGCCGATGACGGCGCCCAGGAAAGCGCCGTTGGCCAGATACGGCTCAATGCGCTCGAAACCGAGCACCACGTCGGCAAAGTTGCCGTCGCGGTCAGGCACGTGGATTTCGCTGATGATGGCGCCAAAGTCGAGCACTCTGACTTGCATGCCCTGGCGGTTCTTCAGGGTAAATACGCTGACGGGCTGGCCATCGGGCAGGATGCCGAACGGCGCTTGCGTCACTGAAACAGAATCAACTGGGGTCATGGCGTCGGATCCAGGTTTTACAGGGTCGATGAACGGCCAAACACGGGCATGCCTTGCGCATCCCAGCGCAGCGGTTTGACAAACGTGTGGCGGTCCGGGTTCCACAAAGGGTCGCCGACGATTTCCGTGTAGGTGCGAGCATGGTACACCAGCAATACGCCGTCGCCGTCGTCGGCCGTCGTGAAACTGTTGTGGCCGGGGCCGTAGATGCCGTGCTCGTAGCAGGTGGCAAATACGGGCTCGGGCGACTTGGCCCACGCCGCTGGATCGAGCAAGTTAGCGGAGTCGTCGGCCCACAGCAAGCCCATCGCGTAGTTTTCATCGGTGGCGCTGGCCGAATAGCTGATGAATATCTTGCCGTTGCGCTTCAGCACGGATGGCCCTTCGTTGACCCAGAAGCCGCGGATTTCCCAGTCGAATTCCGGCTTGCTCAACATCACGGGCGGGCCGGCCAGTTGCCACGGCGTGGCCATCGGCGCGATGTACAAGTTCGAGTTGCCCTCGATGGCGACATCTTTCTGCGCCCACAGGTAGTACAGCACGCCGTCGTGCTCGAACGTGGTGGCGTCCAGGCAGAAAGTGTCGATGCCCGTATCGACCTGGCCCATGAATTCCCACTCGCCTTCGAGCGGGTTCGCATTCGTATTGCGGATCGCATACATGCGGTGCTGGAACAGTTTATGTTTGATCTCGCGGCTCGGCGCGGCGGCGAAATACACATACCAGGCGCCCTGGTTGAAGTGCAATTCCGGCGCCCACACCAGCTCGCTGTACGGCCCCGTCTCCGGCTTGTGCCACACGTCGACCGTTTGCGCGCCGGCCAGGCCGGCGATGCTGTCGGCGCGGCGCAGTTCGATGCGGTCGTACTGGGGCACGGAGGCCGTAAAGTAATAATAGCCGTCGCTGTGGCGGTAGATATGCGGGTCGGCGCGCTGTTCGATCAGCGGTTTCAAGACGTCTGCCATGTTGCTTGCTCCATTCAATTATTCTTAGGCGGCCACGTAGCCGCGCTTGTGCATTTCCGACTTCACGCCGCTGTAGTACGTATCGCTGATGCGGTACTTGAACATCAACAAGCCCATCAGCAAGTGGAAGAAGCCGGGGATGATCGACAGCATCAGGGCGATGCCGTTCAGGGCGAATTGCGTTTGCTCATGGTTGGGCTGGTAGTCGAAATACGCGAGCAGCACGCCGACCAGGCCGCCCGCCACCGCCATGCCCGCCTTCTGGCACACGGAAATGCCGCCAAAGGCGAAGCCGGAGACGCGCTTGCCCGTTTTCACTTGACCGTAGTCGATGGTCTCGGCGATGGCCGACCAGAACACGGGCGCGTGCAAATCCACGACAAAGGACAGCAGGAAATACAGGGCAAAGGCCAGCACGGTGTCGCTCGGCTTCACAAAGAAATAGATCGCCAGGCTGATCAGCGCGACGCCGATCTGCGTGTAGCGGAACAATTTGACCTTGCAGTAAAACTTGGTGATCCAGGTCGAGGCGATCATCGCCAGGATGGCGGCCACCACGCCCGCGGTCAGAAAAGCGGCCACCGTTTCCGTGCTGCCACCCAAGTAATATTTCGCGTAATAAATGGCGACGGAGCCGCGCACGACATAGCCGATGGTGCCCGTGACGCACACGCCGCACAGCACCAGCCACTGGTCGTTTTGCAGCAGCACTTTCAATTGATCGAGCAGCGATTGCTTTTCCACCACGTGCACGACCCGCTCGGTGGTGGAGAAATAGCAGAACAGGAACAGGGCCACGCCCATGACGGCCATCACGGCCATGGCCGCCTGGTAGCCCACGGCCGGGTTGCCGCCGCCCCAGCGCTGCGACAGGATCGGCACGACGATGGTCACCATGAAGGCGCCGATCTTGGCGAAGAACAGGCGGTAGCCATTGGCCGACAGGCGGTCCTGCGGGTCGCTGGTCAGGCCGCTGATCAGGGAAATGTAGGGGATGCCCACGCCCGCCGTCATGATGGTCATCAAAATATAGGTCGAATATGCCCAGATCAGCTTGGCGTCATAGCCCCATTCCGGCGTGGTGAAGACGAAAAACACGCTGACGCCGTACGGCACAGCCAGCCACAGCAGATACGGCCGGTAGCGGCCCGAGGCAAAGCTGTAGCGGTCGGTGATCTGGCCCATGACGAGGTCGGCGATGGCGCCCACCACTTTCACGGCCACGAACAGCAGGGCCAGGTCGGTGGTTTTCAAGCCATAGATATCGGTATAGAAAAAGGTGATGATCAACATCATCGACGAGATGACGACATTGAGCGCCATGTCGCCGGCGCCGAAGCCGACCTTTTCAACGGTAGATAATTTTTGCGTCTCCATGCTTTCCGTCCATTCTTTTTATGATGAATCGTGCGTGACTGCCCAACTGACAGGGGCGTTGCCGGCCGAAACCATGGCAACGCCCTTGATTTTTTACTGTGCGACCAACTTACATTTTCCAGCGCAGGGATAAACCAACTGTCCGGTCATAGCGGCGCGTATCGCGCGCATACACGCCCGGCTCGTTCCAGTAATCCTTGAACTTGGTGTCGAGCAAGTTATTCCCATCGAGGGTCACGGTGAACTGGTCGTTGATCTTGTACGACAGCGAACCGTCGAGCTGGGCCGTGGCCGCCACTTTCAAGTCCAGGCCGGGGCCGCCCTGGTTGTAGCTGTCGATGAATTTCGAGCGCCAGTTGTAGGCCAGGCGGCCCGACCAGGCGTCTTTTTCGTACAGCACGACCAGGTTGTAGGCATAGCGCGACACGCCCGTGATGGCATGGCTGCCCGTCTCGTCATCGGTAGTGCCGCTCATGTAGGTGCCGTTCGCTTGCAAGCCCAGGCCGCTCAACAGGCCAGGCAAGCCGTCATAAAACTGCTGGTAGCCAATTTCCAGGCCTTGCAGCTTGCCGGCGGCCGTGTTGTACGGGCGATCCACATCATAGGTCTTGCCGGCGATGGTTTCGCTGGAAATGCGTTGCTGGATGTAGCCGTCGAACTTGTGGTGGAACACGGTGGCCGTCACGGAACCGGCTGGCGCGAAATACCATTCCAGCGCCGCGTCAACATTGTCGCCCGTCACCGGTTTCAAGTTCGGATTGCCGCCCGCGCCCGTCGCCTTGACCGTTTCCGTCGAGTTGACCAGAGCCACGCCCGGGTTCAGCTGGGAAAAGCCCGGACGGCTGATGGTGCGGCCGGCAGCGAAGCGGCCGACCAGGTCAGAGCGCAGCTTGATTTTCAGGGCCACGCTCGGCAGCACGTCGGTGCTGGCCGTGTCGCTGATGACGGGCGTGTAGACGCCATCTTGCGAACTGTTGCCTTGCAAGCTTTGCTCGGTGCGCACGACGCGCACGCCCAGGGTGCCGTCGACGGGGTAGGCGCCCAGCTTGAAGGCGACCTTCGCCTTGGTATAGATGGAATACGTCTTTTCCGTATCCTTGAAGAACGAACCCGGGTCCATGGCCCGCGCCGCGCTGCTGCCCGTGACGGCTTCGCGGATGGTGCCCGTGTTATTGAGCAGGAAGCTGGCGCACGGCGTGTACCACTGCTTCAAGCCATAGTCGGGGCCGCCGCTGGACATCGGTTCCGACAGGCAATTGAGGCCTGGAATCGACGTCACGCTCTGGCGGCTGAACGGAAACGCGGCGCCGGACACGTCCGGTGCTTCCGCATTGCCCTCGTAACTCTTGATCGATTCGGCTTCGCGCTTCACGCCGCGCAAGCCGATGCTGATTTCCTTGAAGATGCCGCCGGCACTCGGCGTGTACGCCAGGTCGGCGCGCACATCGTTCGAGCTGCCCTGATCCCGGCCGTAGCGGTCGAAAAAGCCCTTCAGATAGTAGTTCGACGGGTCTTGCAAATCGACGCCCGTGTAGTCGACGTGCAAGGTGCCGTTCTGATTGGTATTGATGCGGGCATTCGGCACGACGGTAATCGCATCGAGAATCGGGTTGCGCCAGGCATAGGTGCTCTTGGTGCTGGCCACTTCCGACGTGAAACGCCATTCCGGGTTGATATCCCACAAGCCACCCACGGCAAACTGATGCGTCTTCGTCTGGTTCTTGTTCGCCTGCGTCGACATGATGGTGTTGACATTGGTGGACGTGAGCGTTTGCAGCTGGTCGGTGCCGGGAATTTTTGTCGCCGACACGGGCGTGCCCCACCACGGCAAGCCGACGAAGTAATCGGACTCGGCATCGAGCAGGAAGCGCGTGGCCATGCCTTCCGCATACAGTTCGACGTCGGCGTTCGGGCGCCATTGCAGCACGGCATTGGCGGTCGTGCGGCGGCGGTCGCCCTTGATCGGCAGCAAGCCCACCTGATCCGGCCCCGTCAAGCCAGGCAACAGGAAACTTTTATCCACGGGCGCCGTATTGAATGCGCGCTCTTCATGGTAGCGGTGCTGCTGTTGCGACAAGCCCAGCAGCGCGCCCACTTCGCCAATACCCGTCTTCCAGCGGTTCGACAGCATGCCGCTGATGTTCGGGTCGGTAGCCTTGGATTTATCGCTGTAGACGGCGCGCGTATTCACGCTGGCGGTAAACTCCTTGAAATCGAAGGGGCGATTCGTGCGCACGTCGATGATGCCGGCCACGCCGCCTTCGACCTGGTCCGCGCCCTGCGACTTGTACACGTCCACGCGCTGCAACATGGTGGCGGGAATGTCGGCCAGGTTGACGTAGCGGCCCGTGGTGGTGAACAGCTCGCGGCCGTTGAGCAGGGTCGTGACATCGCGCAAGCCGCGGATCATGACGGCGCTGGCCTCGCCCGAATCGCGGCGGATCTGGATGCCGGAAATGCGCGCCAGGGTTTCGGCCACGTTGTTGTCAGGGAATTTGCCGATATCGTCGGCCACGATGGAATCGATGACCTGGTCCGAGCGCATCTTGATCTGCTGCGAATTCTGCGCCGAACGGCGCACGCCGCTGACGGTCACGACCGACACTTCCGCCGCCGGCTCGGCACTGGCGTCCGCCGCCACTGCGTCCTGCGCCCACACCGAAGCCGTGCTCAGCAAGCCAATACCGGCCAGTGCCGCAACGGCTGCCTTCAAAGTGAATGGACGAGGGAAAGTGGCCGCGAGCGGGCCGGTGGCGTTGCGCATCATGAATCTCCAGATATTGTATTGATATTTTTTGTATCGCTTGCATGTCGTTCGCATGCTCGGCGTTTATCTTAGGGGCTGGGCGATAATCTCTCCAATCAATTTTTCCACTGTTTCGATATCAATTTTGATATCGGCGGCTGGAAGGACTTTGGAGGTTGCAAAGCGACAACGGCAGGGGCGTCAGGGATGTTCCGCAGGAGTAACTGCACAAAAAAGTGGCAACACTGTCGTATAGCATGAAATGCGGGGCAGGCCAGCGCGCAAGGCGCTGACTGGATGACATTGACGCATGAGATGCTGGCTAAAGGCCCGCGTCCGGTCTTGTCGGAGGCGACAGCGCAGGTATTGCTGGTGTTGTTGAAACAGGGAAAATACCGACAGCATGGCACGGCAATGCGGCGCCCGGGATTTCTTGACACGGCAATCTCAATCAAATGGGGAAAAGTGGCACATGCGCAAGTCAATACCGGCGTACCCTCCATATTGCCAATTTGACATGTCAATTACCAACCGTTACACTAGGTTTGCTCCCCTCACCTCTCTCCCGAAAGAATCTATGCATTCTGATTCATCACCAGCAGGCCAGCGAACTACTGTCGTATTGTGGGGCGTCTTGGCTGTGCTAGCCATCGCTTCAATCATTCTTGCAGCCCTGTACTACCAAGCAACTCGCGACCTTGAAGCGCAGAAAATCACCGTTGCTGCTTTGCAGTTGGAGATTGCGAAGGAAGTCGCACGTTCGGCGGAACTGAAGTCAGACCTCAATTCCTCCCGTACCGATGCCCAGACCTTAGCTGCGAAGTCAGCTCAGCTGTCGTCGGAAGTGAATAGTAAGGAACAGGCTCTTGCAGTGGAAAGGGATAATGTCGAAGCGGAGAAATCTAAGGCCGAGTCTGCGCAAATGGCGCTCGACCAAGAAAAATCGCGCCTCCCCGTCCTTCCAGTGCGTATCGAAATGCGACGTTCCGCGATGGGCCGTGGACTTGTCGCCATATTCACGAACACGTCAGCCTTGCAACTGTCGGTTGTGATGGAAACGCTTAATCCAACGACAAAAGCCGCCTCCAGGAAGTCAATGCAGATAGCCCCAGGAACAAAGTTAGAAATTGGCTACCTTGAAGGCATCCAATTTGCATCTGGCGATGAAATCCGGATGCACACTGCGGGATTTGAGGAAACACATTACACCGTGCCATAAACATTGGAGCGTATAGCAATAACGGTTGGCGGACTAGGCCAGTTTCCCCCGGCCACACCAAAACCGCCAACGATACCCTGTTGAGAGTGGTCAGCTCCACTCCACGCACAGCGACTCGGCCTGTTCCAGAATCAGTTGCACAGCCGTATCCTGCTTAACGGGCGGATATTTATACTTGCGCAAAATTCGCTTCACCAGCAAACGTAGCTTGGCCCGAACGCTATCGCGTACAGCCCAGTCGATGCTGACGTTCTGCCGCAGGCTCTCTGCCAGTTCATGGGCGATTTTCTTTAACGTCTCGTCACCCAGCTCGCGCGCCGAGTCCTCGTTCTCCGCCAAGGCATCATAGAAGGCCAACTCGTCGGTATTGAGGCCAAGGTCGCTACCCCGGCCGACCGCCTCCTTGAACTTCTTCGCCATCGCAATCAGCTCTTCCATGACTTGGGCGGTCTCGATGGAGCGATTCTGATAACGCTTGATCACGTTGACCAGCATCTCGCTGAACTTGTTGTTCTGCACCACATTGGTGGCGAAACGGGCCTTGATCTCGCCTTCCAGCAGACGCTCCAGCAATTCGACCGCCAGGTTGCGCTCGGGCAGGTTGCGTACCTCATTCAGGAAATCGTCATCAAGGATGCCAATATTGGGCTTCTCCAGGCCGGCGGCATTGAAGATGTCGACAACCTCGTTCGAGACCAGCGCCGAACCGATGATCTGCCGGACCGCCAAGTCACGCTCCTCGTCTGTTCGCTTTTTGCTACTGATTTCCTTCTTGGTCAGCAGCACCTTGACGGCCTGAAAAAACGCGACCTCGTCGCGCACGGCCTTAGCCTCGTCGAGCGTGCAGCACAGCGTAAAGGCTTTCGACATGGCCAGTGCAGTATCGCAGAATCGCTTCTTGCCATCCTTCAGCCCGAGTATGTGGTTGGCCGCCTTGGCCAGCATGCCGTGTCCACCCGTCAGAAAACCGCTGTAATCGATACCATGCAACATGGCACGCAGCACATCCATCATCTCATCCAGCACGGCATACGCCTCGTGCGAGTCGACAGTGGGGCGTCCCCGCCCCTTGCTAGCGGTATACTCCTTCAACGCCTGCTTCAGGTCGCTGGCAATGCCGATGTAGTCCACGACCAGGCCACCCTGCTTGTCCTTGAATACGCGGTTGACGCGCGCGATTGCCTGCATCAGGTTGTGGCCCTTCATGGGCTTGTCCACATACATGGTGTGCACGCAGGGAGCATCGAAGCCGGTCAGCCACATGTCCCGCACGATCACCAGCCGCATCGGATCATCCGGATCCTTGAAGCGCTTCTCCATGCGTTTCTTGATCTGTTTTGAGTAGATATGCGGCCGCAGCAGCGGTTTGTCGCTGGATGAACCCGTCATGACCACCTTGATCACGCCCTTCTCTGGATCGTCGTCGTGCCAATCGGGACGCAGGGCGATGATGGCCTTGTACAGATGAGCGCAGATGTCACGGCTCATGGCCACGACCATGGCCTTGCCGGATTGCGCCTTGTCGCGCTCCTCGAAATGTCGCACCAGATCAGCTGCGACCTGCTGAATGCGCGGCTCGGCACCGACTACTTTTTCCAGCGCGGCCCAGCGGCTCTTGAGCAATGCCTTCTGGTCATCGTCTTCTTCGTCCTCTGCCAGCTCATCCACCTCATCATCGATGCCGGCAAGTGACTCTTCCTTCAGACCGAGCTTGGCCAGGCGCGACTCGTAATAGATCGCCACCGTGGCGCCATCGTCGCGCGCCTGCTGCATGTCGTAGATGTGAATATAGTCACCGAACACGGCGCGCGTATCGCGGTCTTCGTTTGATACCGGGGTGCCCGTGAAAGCGACGAAGGTGGCGTTCGGCAGCGCATCGCGCAGATTTTGCGCATAACCTACCTGATACCGCTCCAGATACTGCGCTGGCGCCTCTGCGGCGCCCAGTTCCGTCGCGGGCAGTGTTCCGGTACCCAACATACGGGAAGGTATTTTGCGGGTCTTCAGCCTGGCTTCAAAACCGTATTGAGTCCGATGCGCCTCATCAGCGATAACCACGATGTTGTGGCGGTCCGACAGCAGCGGATAGGTGTCTTCATCCTCGCCCGGCATGAATTTCTGAATCGTGGCAAAGACAATGCCGCCCGATGGCCGGTTCGCCAGCTTGGCGCGCAAGTCCTGCCGTGTCGTACCCTGCACCGGTTGCTCGCGCAGCAAATCCTGCGACAGCGAGAAAACCCCGAATAACTGCCCATCGAGATCATTGCGGTCAGTGATGACGACGATGGTCGGGTTTTCCATTGCCGTCTCGCGCATCACGCGCGCGGCGAAACAGGTCATGGTGATGCTCTTGCCCGATCCTTGGGTATGCCACACCACGCCACCTTTCTGGCCGCCACCCGGGCGCGACGCGGCTACCACCTGCGCAATCGCCGCGCGCACGGCATGGAACTGATGATAACCGGCGATTTTCTTGGTCAAGGTACCGTCATCCTCGAACAGCACGAAGAAGCGCAGGAAGTCCAGCAGGTAGGCCGGCGCCAGCACGCCACGCACCAGAGTCTCCAGTTCATTAAACTGCCCCAGCGGATCGAGCGTCACGCCGTCGATGGTGCGCCAGGCCATGTAGCGCTCGGCGTTGCTGGACAACGACCCCATGCGTGCCTCGCTGCCATCGGCGATCACCAGCACCTCGTTGTACTGGAACACGTCGGGTATCTGTTCCTTGTACGTTTCGATCTGGTCGTATGCCTTCCAGATGTCGGCATTTTCATCGGCCGGGTTCTTCAGCTCCAGCAGTACCAGCGGCAAGCCGTTGATGAAGAGGATGATGTCAGGGCGCCGCGTATGCTTGCTACCCTTGATCGAGAACTGGTTGATCGCCAGCCACTCGTTGGCCGCCACGTCGGCGAAGTCGATCAGGTGCACAAAGTCGCCACGGGTCTCGCCGTCGCGCTGGTATTCGACAGGCACGCCATTCACCAGCAGTCGATGGAATAGCCGGTTCGCCGACAGCAATACAGGCGTATCGAGGTGCAAGACCTGCTGTAACGCGTCTTCGCGGGCCACCAACGGGACCGAAGGGTTAAGCCTGGCAATGGCGCTGCGCAGGCGCTCAACCAGTACCACCTGCGTGTAGTTGACGCGCTCGGGCGCATCGCCGTCCAACGCTATGTTCGGCCCATAGACGTGGCTGTAGCCGGTATCAACCAGCCAGGTCAGGGTTTCTTGTTCGAGTTGGTCTTCAGTCATCAAGCGGCCCGCATATGTCGTTGAAATCGACACGTTGATCAAATTGTTTAAAAACGGCGCCAAAATCGACACGTTCACCACACGCACTTTAATGATCGGAAAAGCAATGCTCAATGTGCATCGCTAAATCGTTCTTTTAAGCAACAATATTATTGCATAAATACCAAATTAAAAAGCTTATTCCGATAACAACAGCTGGACTATACAGCGCAGACGACATTAGCGATTGAATGAAAATTATGTTTATTTTCAAAGGTTTACGCGAAAATACAGAGAATAATCACGTTTGTAATTAAATGAGTTTATGTCCAATATGGAACGTATTTGACATATCGCTTGGACAGGCTTTCAGGATCGTCCGGTTTGATCTTGTTTTGCTCTACCGCAGTAGCAATAATTTGTGATACGGCAGACACCTTGGCCCGCGTATCGTCGAGCTTGAAGCGCTCCCTCAGACTTTGATTGCTCATCTTTTCATTGCTGACATACTTCAGGCAACAATGCATGTAGCAGGCATTGACACGCTCCTTGGCATCCATGTCCACGAACTCCTTGTGCGCGAACAAGACGGCCGTCGTATGCATTGGTGCAACACGAAACTCGGGCGCAGGCAATTGGTAATATTCAGTGCTGGACACCACCTTGTCGATGCCACTGCCTTTTTCTTCACAGATGCCAAGGCGGCGCATCAAATCGGCCAGTTTTTCATTGCGCGAACTGTATTCATCAACGAAGCGCTCGGTAGGAATCAATGGCTGGCCGGGATTGGTAATTTCAATCCTGTCCGCGTAAATCTCGATCATCACCGAACTGCCCGTGGCTTCGAAGTCCTGATGCACCAAGGCATTGGCAACCAGTTCCCGAATGGCCAGCTCGGGAAACATGCGCACTTCTTCACGCAGTGCCTGACCGATCACCTCGTTGACCGGCAGCTGGACATTGACATAATGAATCAGGCTTTCAAAGCCGACGGCATATCCCTTCTGTCCGATCAGGTCGCGTTCGGTGTGCAGCTTGTTATTGCCCCGGTACTTGATCACCCGCACCGTCTTGCGTGTCAGGGAATCGAACTGGCGCATGTCTTTCGCCAGCAGCAAGGCACCCAGGTTGGTGATCGCGTACTGCGCGGCGACCGGCCGCACCAGCTTTTCGCTGACCAGGCGCGCCAGGACGCCCTCGCGCGTCGCCGGCAACGGCAACTTGATCAGATCAAAAAACGTCTGGACATCAAGCGCCGCGACCACCTGATCCGCATCGATGACGGCCGAAGCATCAAGCGCGAGAAAGTCCGCCTTTCCTTCGGCAAAAATACGGCCCAGCTGGTCCGGCGACATCGGCACCAGTTCTTCGCCTGAGCGCATCAGATACATGCCGCCGACATGCCGGGGAGTGCCAATGGGCCGGCCGGGAATATCAAACACAAGAATGCGCCCATCGGGATGATGTAGCTCTTCAATCTCGACCCGGAACTGCAGCGCAGTAAGAATGCGTCCCTTGGTCGCGCCAGTATCCAGGAATGCCTGGGTTCCAACAACACGCCGCGGAGCCTTGTCGCTGATACCCAGCACCAAGTGCCCGCCACCTTCATTGGCAAGCGCCACGCAATACTTGAGCAGTTTGTCCGTGTCGTATTGCTGCTTCGCTTCCTTGAATTCCAGATGCTCGGTTTCAGGTGCGCCAGACAGCCAACGGTCAACTTGCTCAGGCGTGATCATGCGATGGCTTCCTCAAGGATGGTTTCGGCTTCTGGCAGGCGCAATTTACCGGAGATCAGGCGGGGAAGCAGGGTGTCGCGAAGCGCAGCTAGAGTACGCCCTGTTTTATGATTTACCGCAATGCTTTTTTGAATCACTTCCACAACTCGGGCAAATGCAAAAGCGACATTTTCATCCGGCACGGCAAGCATGTAGCGCCCAAGCACATCATTTTGAACGCGCTGGCGCCCGCTGGTGCCAGACATGCTCTGAATCGCGTACTCCCTGAATTCCGGGTGCCGGCACAGCAAGTAGCCGAAATATTCTGGAAGTGGTTTTTTTGGGCGCAGTACCAAGAACTCCGTTGATCCCCATCCGATCTGATCATCCGCGAGAAAATCAACAAACGCCGCCTTGCCATTCTCCAGGCAAGGCGTGATGCGCGCCAGCAAAGTGTCGCCATTGCGAAATTTTGCACCAGAACCCATGTCACGTTGGATAGGCGCTTCAACGCAGTGCCCACTGGTGGACAAGCTCGCCATGTCAAGGTACGGCGCGCTAACTGATTTCTTGAGAGAACGTTTTGGGTTGATGTCGAACGCGTCGGCTAAAGTCGCTATCTGCCATCCCTTTGGCACAGTCCCCAACTCCGACTCGTCAAAACTATCCGGGAACAGCGCCGCAGTTGCCTCGTCCATGCCCTCGGGCACACGCCCCTCCAGCTTGGCACGCACGGGATCGAAGTCCACGAACCACGACTTGAACAGGGCTTGGGCGATGGCTTCGAGGGTGGCGTTGGTTTCACGCAGAAGAGCTATGCGGTCGTCGAGGGAACCCAAAACGCTGGCAATCCCGTTCTGCTCTCGAAGGGACGGCAATGCGAACGCAAACTCACAAATTCGTCCAGGCGAAGTATGTTTCACTGTGGAGCCTGTAGCGGTTGACACAACCCAATGGCGATAGTCACTGGCCCGCATCAGGTACTGTAAATAACGCGGCCGGATTGGTGCTTCAGGCTTGATCTGAACTAACCCCACACGTTGATTATGTAGCCACGTAGTTCCAGATGTCATCGGCACAAACGCTGCAAAGCCAAGAGTATCGGCGGCTTTACTTAAGTCGGTCATTGTGACGATTACGTCGCCAGGCCGCAGGATATAGTCGTTGGATATCGGCCCTGAATAATATTTCCCTTTGCCTGGCCGAAACCCACCTCCAACCGAAAAATTTCCAGGTGTTGTAAGCTGATAAGGTGTCTGTTCGTCAGTGAAAAACTCGCCTTTAAACGCAAATCCGTGCTTGATATTGATCACGTCAGCTAAGCGACATTCGCTCCATTCAGATCTCATATCCCAGCCCTCCCAGCTTCTGGCGTATCAGTTGATCCAGCTCCGCCCCCTTGGCCATCTGCTCACCCAACGTCTCGGTCAGCATCCGCATTTTGTCGTCAAATGCTTCATCATCATCTTCGATGGCTTCTGCGCCTACATAGCGGCCCGGCGTGAGGACATGGCCATGTTCGGCGATTTCGGCCAGCGTGACGCTGCGGCAAAACCCAGGCATATCCTGATATTCGCCTGTCTCCGCTTCGCCACGCCACGCCGCCACAATCCCTGCGATCTTGTCGATCACTTCCTCGGCAAATTCGCACTGTACGCGACTGATCATGCTTCCCAGTTTGCGCGCGTCGATGAACAACACTTCGCCTTGTCGGGCACGCTTTTCCTTGACCAGGAACCACAGACATGCAGGAATCTGGGTATTAGAAAAGAGCTGACCCGGCAATGCAATCATCACTTCAACCTTATCGGCATCGACCATCGCGCGGCGGATTTCGCCTTCGCTATTCTGACTTGAGGTCATGGAGCCGTTGGCCAGCACGATGCCGGCTCGGCCGGTGGACTTGAGGTGGTACAACATGTGCTGCAGCCACGCGTAGTTGGCATTGCCTTGCGGCGGCGTACCGTAGACCCAGCGCGGGTCGCCTTCCAGGCTGCCGTGCCACCAGTCGGAAATATTGAACGGCGGATTGGCCAGCACGAAGTCGGCGCGCAGGTCGGCGTGCTGGTCGCGTACGAAGGTGTCGGCCGGCTCCTTGCCCAGGTTGAAATCGATGCCGCGAATGGCCAGGTTCATCGCTGCCAGCCGCCATGTGGTCGGATTCGCTTCCTGGCCATAGATCGACACGTCGCCGATCTTGCCGCCGTGGGCTTCGATAAAACGTTCCGATTGCACGAACATGCCGCCCGAGCCGCAACACGGGTCATACACCTTGCCGTGGTGCGGCGCCAACACGGCGACCAGGGTCTTGACGATCGACGCAGGCGTGTAGAACTGGCCGCCACGCTTGCCTTCGGCACTGGCGAACTGCCCCAGGAAATACTCGTACACCTGCCCCAGCAAATCACGCGCGTGGTTTTTCGCCGTGTCACCGGACTCGCCAAAGCCGATGCTCGAAACCAAATCGACCAGTTCGCCGAGCTTGCCGTCTGGAAGTTGTACCCGCGCGTAGCGTTTGTCGAGGATGCCCTTGAGCTTGGGGTTTTCCAGCTCGATCAGGGATAGCGCATCGTCGATGCGCTTGCCAATGTCAGCCTGCTTGGCTTGCGCGCGCAGCGTTTCCCAGCGCGCCGCTTCCGGCACCCAGAAGACGTTGACTTCCTTGTAGTAGTCGCGGTCCTCCAGTTCCTCGGCCAGCATGTCTGCGTCGACGTCATGCAGGAAATAGTCGTCAGCAGTGTCGGCAAAGCGGCGGGTCAATTCATCGCGGCGGGTCTGAAAGGTGTCGGAGATGTACTTGACGAAGATGAGGCCAAGGACGATGTGCTTGTATTCGGCGGCGTCCATATTGGCGCGCAGTTTGTCGGCCGTAGCCCAAAGTGTTTTTTTGATGTCTTCTATCATGTTGAAGCGAGGCTGATGGATCGTGGTGAGACGGTCATCTTATCCTATGTGCGATAGCAAAAAATTTGCCAGCGACCTTCCCATCGGAAACGCATGGACACTAGGCTAGATTCTCGAAATAATACGATTTTTGAATAGAAATACTACTGAAATCTGGCGGAGAGCCCTGATTTATCTTGGTGCGGCTGGCGGGGATCGAACCCACGACCCTTGGCTTCGGAGGCCAATACTCTATCCACTGAGCTACAGCCGCGTAGGGGGAATTTCTGAAGTGATGCGAAGGATACCGTTTTTCTTTACCTACGTCTACGGAAACTGTCGTATCGCTGGCAATTGCATGTCACTGCTCAATTTTTGTGCCTATAATTGTGGGTTTCATAAAGGTTTACATCCAAGCATGTAAAAATGCTACCTTACACGGCCATCAGTTTCAAATCTGGACTAAGGACATCATGAGCGACGCACATAACGAACAACAATCAGCGATCAAAACGCCTAAACAATTGCTTGCCGCCGTAGCTGGCTTCTTCCTCATCACCGTCATCGGCATCATCCTGCTGGTGCAGTTCGTCACGGCGCAAAAACTGACGGGCGCCGGTACGGACAGCCAGTCGCCGGAAGCCATTGCCGAGCGTTTGAGCCCGGTGGCCAACGCCGGCTTTACCTTCAAGGATGCCAGCGGTCCGAAAGTGCTGCAAAGCGGTGAAGCCGTGTACACGGCGACCTGCGTGGCTTGCCATGGCGCCGGCGTGGCCGGTGCACCGAAGTTTGGCGACGCGGGTGGCTGGTCGGCCCGCCTGGCCCAGGGTTACGATACGGTCCTGAAACACGCCATCGAAGGCTTGCGCGCGATGCCGGCCAAGGGCGGCAATCCCGACCTCGACGATGTGGAAGTGGCGCGCGCCGTCGTCTATATCGCCAACGCGTCGGGCGGCAAGTTCAAGGAACCGGAAGTGCCAGCACCTGCCGCGGCCGCTGATGGCGCTGCTCCTGCAGCCGAGCCTGCCAAATAATTCAGCCAGCGCGCTGAACCAGGAACCGCCCGGATGGGCGGTTTTTTTTCGTCCGCAGTTTGTGCCAGATCACACGGCGTGAAAAAGCCGCCCGGCTTGATAGCGGGGCGGCTCGATGCTAGCGCGTTAGCACAGCTGTTACCACATGATGACGCGGTCTTTCGGTGGCAGATACATCTTGTCGCCCGGTTTCACGTCGAAGGCTTGATAGAAGCCGGGCTGGTTGCGCATGGTGCCGTTGGCGCGGAACTGGCCTGGCGAATGCGGGTCCGTTTTCAGCAAGACCAGTTGCTGCGCTTCGCGCATCTTCATGCGCCAGACCTGGGCAAAGCCCGCATAGAAACGCTGCTCGCCCGTGAAACCGTCGATGACAGGGGCTTTCTTGCCGTTCAGCGACAATTTGTACGCTTTATACGCGATCGCCACGCCGGAATTGTCGGCGATGTTCTCGCCCAGGGTCAGTTCGCCGTTGACGAAGTGGTCCTTGACGGGGCTGAAGCTGTTGTACTGCGCCACCAACTGCTTGGTTTTCTTGGCGAAGTTTTTATGGTCAGCCTTGGTCCACCAGTCGCGCAGGTTGCCGTCGCCGTCGTACTGGGCGCCCTGGTCGTCGAAACCGTGGCTGATTTCATGGCCGATCACGCCGCCGATGGCGCCATAGTTGACGGCGTCGTCCGCGTTGGCGTCGAAGAACGGCGCTTGCAGGATGGCGGCCGGGAAGACGATTTCGTTCAGTTCCGGGTTGTAATAGGCGTTCACGGTCTGTGGCGTCATGCCCCACTCGTCGCGGTCGATAGGCTGACCCAGCTTGTTCAATTCGCGGTTGTAGTTCAGCAAGTGCGAACGCTGGATGTTGCCGATCAAATCGTCCGGCGCCACCGTCAGACCCGAGTAATCGCGCCATTTGTTCGGGTAGCCGATCTTGGTGGTGAACTTGGCCAGCTTGATTTGCGCCTGTTTCTTGGTGACAGGGCTCATCCAGTCGAGCTTGTCGATGCTTTGCTGGTAGGCCGTCATCAGGTTTTTCACCAGCGCTTCCATGCGCACCTTGCGCTCGGCCGGGAAATATTGTTCCACGTACAGCTGGCCCACGGCTTCGCCCAGCGCGCCTTCGACGGCGCCCACGCCGCGTTTCCAGCGCGGACGCATTTCCGTCACGCCCGTCAGGGTGGTGCCATAGAAGGCGAAGTTTTCATCGACATACGCTTTCGGCAGGTAGCCGGCGTTCGCGTGCAGCAAGTGCCACTGGAAGTATGCTTTCCACGTGTCCAGCGGCGTCTTGTTGGCGATCTCGGCAAAGCCCTTCAGGTAGCTGGGCTGGCTGACAATCACATAATTGACCTTGCCGGCGATGCCCGTGTCCTTCAGGTAGCGGGCCCAGTCGTAGCCTGGCGCCACGCTGGCCAGTTTTGCCAGTTCCACCTTGTTGTAGGTTTTGACGGGGTCGCGGTTCTGCACATTGCTCCATTGCGCCTTGGCCAGTTCCGTTTCCAGCGCCACGATGGCCTTGGCATTGGCGGCGGCATTCGCGTCGCCAGCCAGGCTCAGCATTTTTTCCACGTGAGCCAGGTACTTGGCGCGCGTATCGGCCTTGCCCGCTTCCAGGTAATAATCGCGGTCAGGCAAACCCAGGCCGCTTTGCACGATGTCGGCCACGTATTTGGTGGAATCCTTGGCGTCCTGGTGGATGCCGAAGTCGTAAGGCGAAGTCACGCCCAGCTTGCTGAAGTGGGCGATCACGGCCGGCAATTCCGCCTTGTCCTGCAGCGCGGCGATCTTCGCCAGTTCCGCGTTCAATGGGCTCAAGCCCAGGCTTTCCAGCTTGGCTTCATCCATGAAGCTGTTATAAAAATCACCGATTTTCTGTGCATTCGAACCGGCTGCGCGTGCCTTGTCGGCGGCGGCGCCTTCGACGATGCCGCGCAGCTGCGTTTGCGTATCGTCGGCCAGCTTGGCAAAGCTGCCCCAGCTCGACTTGTCGGCTGGAATGACGGTTTCCGCCAGCCATTTGCCATTCAGGTGCTGGAACAGATCGTCTTGCGCGCGCACGGCAGGGTCGACGTATTCGACGGCGATGCCGGACGTCAGCGCCGCGGCGGCGACGGCCGTGGCGGGAGCGGCTTTCTTGGCGCTATCAGCGGCGCCAGCCATGCCGAACACGCCGGCCAGCAAACTCAGGGTCAATGCACTTAACAAATAACGATTCACGGTTGTCCTCTATATTATATTGTGTGGAATATAAGGGTCAGAAGGCCCAAGGCTTCTGGCCCGGTTTTTGACTGTAGCATACCGGCCGAAACGACAGAAAAAACTTTGACCAGAATGCAAAAAAGACCACGCAAGTGGTCTTTTTTGTTGTGACAAGATAACGTTTACATGGATATGACGTTTACCAGATGATCACGCGGTTTTCCGGGGCAACATACATCTTGTCGCCCGGTTTCACGCCAAACGCTTCATAGAAACCAGGCTGGTTGACCATGGTGCCATTCGCACGGTACTGGCCCGGCGAATGCGGATCGGTCTTGATTTGCACGATCTGCTGCGCTTCGCGCATCTTGCTGCGCCACACCTGGCCAAAGCCCATGTAGAAACGCTGGTCGCCCGTCAAGCCATCGAGCACGGGCGCCGGCTTGCCGCCCAGCGAAATCTTGTAGGCTTTATAGGCGATCGCGACGCCCGAGTTGTCGGCGATGTTTTCACCCAGGGTCAGCGCGCCGTTGACGTGGTAGCCCGGCAATGGACTGTAGCCATCGTATTGCTTGGTCAGCGCGTCGGCCTTGGCGGCGAAATTCTTGCGGTCGGCCGGGGTCCACCAGTCGCGCAGGTTGCCGTCGCCATCGGACTGGCTGCCCTTGTCGTCGAAGCCGTGGCTGATTTCATGGCCGATGACGGCGCCGATGGCGCCATAGTTGACGGCGTCGTCCGCGTTGGCGTCGAAGAACGGCGGCTGCAGAATCGAGGCCGGGAAGACGATTTCATTCATCGTCGAGCTGTAATACGCGTTCACCGTTTGCGGCGTCATGCCCCACTCTTCGCGGTCGATCGGCTTGCCCAGCTTGGCCACCTGGCGGGCGGAACCGAAATTGGCGGCGCGCATCATGTTGCCCACCAGGTCGCCTTGGACGATTTGCAGCTTCGTGTAATCGCGCCATTTGTTCGGATACGCGATCTTCGGCGTGAACTTGGCCAGCTTGGCTTGCGCTTCCTTCTTGGTTTCCGGGCTCATCCAGTCCAGGGTGTCGATGCTGTCCTTGTAGGCGGCCAGCACGTTTTTCACCAGTTCCTGCATGTGCGCCTTGCGCTCTGCCGGGAAATATTGCGCGACATACAATTTGCCGACGGCTTCGCCCAGCACGCCTTCGACGGCGCCCACGCCACGCTTCCAGCGCGGCTGGTTTTCCGTCACGCCGCTGAGTACCGTGCCGTAGAAGGCAAAGCTTTCATCGACGAAATTTTTCGACAGGTAGCTGGCATAGCTGCGCAGCAACTGCCATTCGAAATACGCTTTCACGGTGTCCAGGTCGGCGGATGCGAGTACCTTGTTGTAGCCGCTCAGGTAGCTCGGCTGGTTGACGATGACGTAATCGACCTTGTTGGCGATGCCGAGTGCCGCCAGGCCGGACTTCAGGTCGTAACCGGGAGTGAGCTCGTTGAGCTTGTTGATATCGGTCTTGTTGTAGCGTTTGACGGGGTCGCGGTTCTCGACTTTGGTCCATTGCACTTCGGCCAGGGCCGTTTCCAGCGCCACGACAGCCTTGGCGCGGGCGGCGGCGTTCTTGTCGCCGGCCATGGCCAGCATTTTTTCCACGTGCGCCTGGTATTTTTCCTTGACGCCAGCCTGCTTGGCTTCGAGGTAGTAGTCGCGGTCGGGCATGCCCAGGCCGCTCTGGCTCACGTATGCCGCATATTTCGTCGAGGCACGCGCATCCTGGCCCACGTAGACGGCGTACGGGGTCGACACGCCCGTCTGGCTCAGGTGAGCGATCAGGGCTGGTACGCCCTTCTTGTCACGCAGCGAGCGGATGCGGTTCAGTTCGCCGGCCAGCGGCTTCGTGCCCAGCGCTTCGAGCTTGGCTTCATCCATGTAGCTGGCGTACAGGTCGCTGATTTTTTGCGCTTCGGAACCGGCCTTCTTGTTTTTGTCCTGTTGCGTGGCGACGATGATGCCGCGCAATTGCGGCGTCGTGTCATCGCGCAACTTGGCGAACGAACCCCAGCTCGACTTGTCGGCAGGAATCTCGGCCGTGGCCAGCCACTTGCCATTCAAATGGGTGAAAAAATCGTCCTGCACGCGCACGGCAGGGTCGATGTACTGCACGTCGATGCCGGAAACGACGCCAGCGGCGGCAGGTGCGGCGCTTGGGGCCACGGTCGGGGCGGCAGCGGCGGATACGGGTTCGGCGGCATGGGCAAACGCAGCCAACAGGGTCAGGGTCAGACTGCTCAAGAGATAGCGATTCACGGATTGTCCTTATGGGGCATGTCAAAAAGACCGGGCGGATGGCTTCGGCGGATAGCCTGCCGCGCCAGGCGCTGCAGGAATGTAGCACGTGAGCATGCCATTTGGCCATCCTTGCCCCGGAATCGCCCCTCAGTTACCCATGCTCACGCCCGCGCCTGCCATGCGAGGTCATGCGGGCTCCGGATAAAAAAAAGCCTGCATCCGTAGACGCAGGCAAAACCACTTCGGGTCGAGAATGCGAGTCCACTATAGGGCCGCGGCACACGCTTTTTTTCGACTCTTACAAATGCTTACTCCCCTCAAGAGTAACTATACATCGCATACAAAACCGCAACATATGGCAAGCTGGCAGCCCCGTTTTCGCGCGTAGACTGGGCCCAGGCACGCTTTTTCCATGGCCGGCCCACGCCGGCAGAGATTCAGGTCTATACTTTCAACAAAGCGCCGCTCCACGGGGACTGGCGCTTGTGCAAGACACGCTAGCTGCAAAGGTGCAATGATGGGCAAACTCAAAAATACCGGCTTGATCGGCCTGGGCGTGGTGGCCGGCGTCGCCGTGTCGCTGCAATTTTCCGCCATGGCGCAAAAAACCGTCGAGCCGCCCCTGCCGCTGGAAGAACTGCGCCAGCTGGCCGATGTGTTTGGCCTGATCAAGTCCGATTACGTGGAACCCGTCGAAGACAAGAAACTGCTGGAAGACGCCATTTCCGGCATGGTTGCCTCGCTCGACCCCCATTCCGCCTACCTGGACAAGAAAGCCTACGCCGAACTGCGCGAAGGCTCCGAAGGCAAGTTCGTCGGCCTGGGCATTGAAATTGGCCTCAGCGAAGACGGCTACATCAAGATCGTCTCGCCCATCGAGGATTCGCCCGCCTACCGCGCCGGCATCAAGGCCGGCGACCTGATCACCCGCCTCGACGGCCAGCCCGTGAAAGGCATGAGCCTGGACGACAACGTCAAGCGCATGCGCGGCGAGCCGGGCACCAAGGTGTCGCTGACGATTGCCCGCAAGGATGAAGCGCAGCCGCTGGCCTTTACCATCACGCGCGAGGAAATCCATCAAAAGAGCGTGAAGGCGAAGATGGTCGAGCCGGGCTACGCCTGGCTGCGCGTATCGCAATTCCAGGAACCCACCGTCGACGACATGGCCGCGCAGATCACGGCGCTATATCAACAAGATCCGAACATCAAGGGCATGGTGCTGGACCTGCGCAACGATCCGGGCGGCGTGCTGCAGGGCGCCATCGGCGTCTCGGCCGCCTTCCTGCCGAAAGACGCGGCCATCGTCTCGACGAATGGCCAGTTGCCGGACTCGAAACAGGTGTTTTATGGCCGCGCCGAATACTATACCTTCCGCTCGGAAGGCGACGCGCTGGCGAAATTGCCGGCCGCCATCAAGAAAGTGCCGCTCGTAGTGCTGGTCAACACGGGTTCGGCCTCGGCCTCGGAAATCGTCGCCGGCGCCCTGCAGGATTACAAGCGCGCCACCATCATCGGCACGCAAACCTTCGGCAAGGGTTCCGTGCAAACCATCCGCCAATTGACGGCCGACACGGCCGTCAAGCTGACGACGGCCCGCTACTACACGCCGAACGGCCGCTCGATCCAGGCCAAGGGTATCGTGCCCGACTTGCTGGTCGATGAAAATGCGGATGGCGACGGCCTGAACGGCTTGCGCATCCGCGAAGCGGACCTGACCAAGCATCTGAGCAACGACCGCGACAAGGAAAGCGCCAAGGCGGCCCCCGTCAACGACGAGATGGAAGAGCAATTGCGCATCATCGCCCTGGAAAAGACCCGCAAGCCGCTGGAATTTGGCAGCAAGGACGATTTCCAATTGCACCAGGCGCTGAACCACCTGAAAGGTTTGCCGGTGCAACTGGCCAAGGCCGAACCGGTGGTGGTGCAAGCCGACGTCAAGAAAGAACAGAAAAAGTAAGCAGTTTGGGGTCAGACCCGGCGGGTCTGACCCCATCACACGCAATACCCCCAGCACCGCTCCACGCGACAAAAATCAATCTTCCGCCACACTTCCCCTGCCCCGCAACACGAAACTCTCTACAGTCGAGCCTGTTTGTGTAAAATTTGCTTCACTTATCGGCGCCACGTCGATTGCCAAATTTGAAAGTTTAACCATGAAACAAGTCGTCATCAGCGGTACCGGACTGTACACGCCGCCATTTTCGATCTCCAACGAAGAGCTGGTCACCTGCTTCAATGCCTACGCGGAAAAATTCAATGCCGACAACGCCGACGCGATCGCCGCGGGCACAGTGACGGCGCTGGATCTGTCGAGCGTGGCCTTCATCGAAAAGGCGTCCGGCATCAAGTCGCGCTTCGTGATGGAAAAGGAAGGCATCCTCGATCCGGCGCGCATGGTCTCGCGCATTGCGGAACGGGGCGATGACGAACTGTCGCTGCAGGCGGAAATGGCTGTGGCCGCCGCGCACGATGCGCTGGCCCGCGCCGGCCGCACGCCGGCCGATATCGACATGGTACTGGTCGCTTGCAGCAATATGCAGCGCGCCTACCCGGCCATGGCCGTGGAAGTGCAGGATGCGCTGGGTATCGACGGTTATGGTTTTGACATGAACGTGGCGTGCTCGTCCGCTACCTTCGGCATCCAGCAAGCCGTGGCCGCCGTGCAAAGCGGCCAGGCGCGCGCCGTGCTGGTCTTGAATCCCGAAATCACCAGCGGCCACCTGAACTGGCGCGACCGCGACAGCCATTTCATTTTCGGCGACGCCTGCACCGCCATCATCGTCGAAGCAAAAGACACGGCCGTGTCCCAGCACCAGTTCGAGATCATCGGCACGGAACTGAAAACGCGCTTCTCGAATGCCATCCGCAACAATTTCGGCTTCCTCAACCGTTTTGACGAATCCGGCGTGGGCAAGGCGGATAAACTGTTCCGCCAGCAAGGCCGCAAGGTCTTCAAGGAAGTGTGCCCGATGGCCGCCGAGATGATCAAGGCAACCCTGGCCAAGGCCGGCGTGGAAGTGGCGCAAGTCTCCCGCTACTGGCTGCACCAGGCCAACCTGAACATGAATTTGCTGATCGCGCGCCTGATCCTGGGCCGCGACGCGCAAGAGAACGAAGCGCCCGTGATCCTCGACACCTACGCCAACACCTCGTCGGCCGGTTCCATCATCGCCTTCCATAAATATCAGGATGATATGGCGGCAGGCAGCACCGGCGTCATCTGCTCGTTCGGCGCCGGCTATTCCATCGGCTGCGTGGTCGTGCGCAAGCTCTGAGCGCATGGGTGTAACATCGCCTGACTCCTGAATTAGGCGATGTTCGAGGTGGATGACATGCGTTCGCGGCCACCTGGACGAAGATAGTGCACAGGTTTTTTGCAATAAAGCCGCAGGAAATTTTCCGGCAGGGGCTTTGATGCGTTTATACTTGGTCGCTGAGCAACATCTTTTTCTACCCGCACGTCCCCATAAGGAACCCCACACGCATGCCCCATGACATCAGCCTGATCACCACCATCGCCGCCGCCCTCGGGTTCGGCCTCATCTTCGGCTTCATCGCCGCGCGCCTGAAACTGCCGGCACTGGTCGGCTATCTGGCCGCCGGCATCATCATCGGACCGGCCACGCCCGGTTTCGTGGCGGATGCGGAAATAGCGGGACAATTGGCGGAAATCGGGGTGATGCTGATGATGTTCGGTGTCGGCCTGCACTTTTCCATCGAGGACTTGTGGGACGTGCGCAAGATCGCGCTGCCCGGCGCCATCCTGCAGATCGGCGTCGCCACGGCGATGGGCATGGGCCTGGCGCACTGGTGGGGCTGGACCCTCGGTGGCGGACTGATCTTTGGACTGGCCCTGTCCGTGGCCAGTACCGTGGTGCTGCTGCGCGCGCTGGAAGAACGGGGCATCCTCGACTCGCTGAATGGCCGCATCGCCGTCGGCTGGCTGGTGGTGGAAGACCTCGTCACCGTGCTGGTCCTCGTGCTGCTGCCGGCGTTTGCCGGCGTGCTGGGCGGCAAGGTCGCGCCGGATGCCGAGGCCGTCAGCCTGTGGCAAACCCTGGCCGTGACCTTGGGGCAAGTAGCCGGCTTTATCGTCTTCATGCTGGTGGTCGGCCGCAAGCTGTTCCCATGGATCCTGTGGCAAGTGGCGCGCACCGGCTCGCGCGAGCTGTTCACCCTGTGCGTGATCGCCGCCGCCGTCGGCATCGCCTACGCTTCGACCAAGCTGTTCGGCGTGTCGTTCGCGCTGGGCGCCTTCTTCGCCGGCATGGTGCTGCGCGAATCCGAACTGAGCCACCGCGCCGCAGAAGAGTCGCTGCCTCTGCGCGACGCGTTTGCCGTGCTGTTCTTCGTTTCCGTCGGCATGCTGTTCGAACCGAACATCCTCATCGACAAGCCCCTGCAAGTGCTGGCCGTGTGCGCCATCATTATCTTCGGCAAGTCGATCGCCGCCTTTTTGCTGGTGATGGCGCTGCGCTATCCGCCGAAAACGGCCATCATCGTCTCGGCCAGTCTGGCGCAGATCGGTGAATTCTCGTTCATCCTGGCCGCGCTGGGCCTCTCCCTGGGCCTGATGCCGCAGGAAGGCCAAAGCCTGATCCTGGCTGGCGCCATCCTGTCGATCGCCCTCAACCCGCTCGTCTTCAGCATGGCCAAGCCGCTGCTGCGCGTGATGAGCAACAGCGATTTCGCGCGCAAGTTCGAACGCACCACCGACCCGCTGGCCGAGCTGCCGATGACGGTGCCGCAGGAAAAGCTGTCGGGCCAGATCGTCCTGGTCGGCTATGGCCGCGTGGGCCGGCGCATCGCCGCCGCCCTGATGGAACGGGGCATTCATTTTGTCGTCGCCGAGGAGAACCGCGAAATCGTCGATCAGCTGCGCAAGCAGGGCATCCCGGCCGTGGCCGGCAATGCGGGCGAACCGGCCGTGCTGATCCAGGCGCACATCACGCACGCCACCATGCTCGTGATCGCCACGCCGGACACCTTCCACGTGCGCGCCATGATCGAGACGGCGCGCGCGCTGAACCCGGGCATTCTGACAGTGGTGCGCACGCACAGCGAGGAAGAGGCGGAATTGCTGCGCGCGGAAAACGCCGGCAAGGTCTTTATCGGCGAGCACGAGCTGGCCAATGGCATGGCCGAGCACGTGCTGCAGAGTTTTGAGACAGCGAAGAAGGGGCATGGCCATTAAGGTTCTTTGATGCCGAACCTCTGCCCCATGCAAATGCCGGGGTCGGACCCTGAGGGTCCGACCCCAGTTTTTCTCCGGGTTATAAACTCGCCGCCAGCTCCGCCCCTTCCCGTATCGCCCGCTTGGCATCGAGTTCCGCCGCCAGCGCGGCGCCGCCAATCTTGTGGAAGCGCGGGCCGCCTGCAGCCAGCGGCTTGCCATCCTTGCCGACGGGTGGCATGAGTTCCGTGAGGCTGTCCTGGCCAGCGCAGATGACCACGTTGTCCACCGCCAGCAGGCGCTGCTCGCCGCCCACGGTGATGTGCAAGCCCTGCTCGTCGATCTTGTCGTAACTCACGCCGGCCAGCATGGCCACGCCGTTTCTCGCCAGCGCCGCGCGGTGCACCCAGCCCGACGTCTTGCCCAGCCCAGCGCCCACTTTCGAGGTCTTACGCTGCAACAGGAAGATTTGCCGCACGGGATGGGGGGCTGCGGGCGGCACCAGGCCGCCACCGGTGGCCGCGTTCAAGTCCACGCCCCACTCGCCCGCCCACGTCGCCACGGGTTGCGGCAGCGGGTGCGCCGGGTCGTGCAGCAGATACTCGCCCACATCGAAGCCGATGCCGCCCGCGCCGATGATGGCCACGCGCGCGCCCACGGGCTTCTTGGCTTGCAGCACATCGAGGTACGACAGCACCTTCGGGTGGTCGATGCCGGGAATGGCCGGCAAGCGCACCTTGATGCCGGTGGCGACGATGACGTCGTCATAGCCGCCGGCCAGCAATTGCTCGCGCGTCACGCGCTGGCCCAGGCGCAGCTTGACGTCCAGCAGTGCCAGCCGGCGCGCAAAATAGCGGATGGTTTCCGTAAATTCTTCCTTGCCCGGTATTTGCATGGCCACCTTGAACTGGCCGCCCACGCTGTCGCTGCTGTCGAACAGGGTCACCGCGTGCCCGCATTCGGCGGCCACGCAGGCGGCGGACAGGCCGGCCGGTCCCGCGCCGACGACGGCCACCCGGCGCGGCACGGCCTTTTTCGCGTACACGAGTTCCGTTTCATGGCAGGCGCGCGGGTTGACCAGGCAACTGGCGCGCTTGTTGGCGAACGTGTGGTCCAGGCACGCCTGGTTGCAACCGATGCAGGTGTTGATTTCGTCGGCACGGCCCGAGGCGGCCTTGGCGACAAAGTCGGGGTCGGCCAGGAAGGGGCGCGCCATCGACACGAGGTCGCAGTCGCCCCGCTCGAGGATGGCGTTGGCTTCGTGCGGCATGTTGATGCGGTTCGACGCCACCACGGGTATCGTCACTTCGCGGCGCAAGCGGCCCGCCACGGAAGCGAAGGCGGCGCGCGGCACCGAGGTGACGATGGTGGGCACCCTCGCCTCGTGCCAGCCGAAACCCGTATTCAAAATCGTCACGCCGGCCTGCTCCAAGGCCTTGGCCACCGTTACCACGTCCTCCCAGGTGTTGCCGCCCTCGACCAAGTCGAGCAGGGAATGACGGTACATGATGATGAAGTTGGGGCCGACGGCGGCGCGGATGCGGCGCACGATCTCCACGGGCAGGCGCATGCGGTTCTCGATCGTGCCGCCCCAGCGGTCCTGGCGCAGATTCGTGCGCGCGCACAGGAACTGGTTCAACAAATATCCTTCGCTGCCCATCACTTCGATGCCGTCGTAGCCCGCCTTTTGCGCCAGGCGCGCGCAGCGCACGTAATCGCAGATGGTGCGTTCGATGCCCCGTTCGCTCAAGGGACGGGGACGGAACGGCGAGATCGGCGACTTTTTCGCGGAGGCGGAAACGACGAACGGCTGATAGCCATAGCGGCCCGCATGCAGGATCTGCATGACGATCTTGCCGCCCTCCTCGTGCACGGCGCGCGTCACCTTGCGGTGGTTCGGCACGTCGCCGAGGAAATTGAGGGTGCCGCCGAACGGCAGCAGCCAGCCCTGGCGGTTGGGCGAGATGCCGCCCGTGACGATCAGCCCCACGCCACCGCGCGCCCGCTCGCGGTAAAAGGCGGCCAGCTTGCCATAATGATAAAAACGGTCTTCCAGGCCCGTATGCATGGACCCCATGATGACTCTGTTGCGCAAAGAGGTAAAACCCAGGTCGAGCGGGGCCAGCAGGTGGGGATAGGCAGTCATGGTGATCGGTCCGGTAGAGGTGGTATGCAGGCCGTACGGTAGCAAGCATTACCGATCGCCGCAGCGTATTTCTCTAGACCGGGAGTTCTAAATCGCCCGGCGCGCGGGCCGGCGATGGGTACAGCTTGTGCCGGGCGCAAGTTTCCCGTAGGCTAGGTGCATGACGCGACTCTTCCTTTGCCTGCTGATGCTGTGCGCCGTCCCCGCGACCGCGCTGGCACAGACGACACGCCTGGACAAGCTGAAGGTCGACGTCAAGCGCATCGAGGTCGACGGGCAGCGCATGTATGAAGTCGATGCCAGCGGCAGCGTGCAGGCGCCGCCGGCGTCCGTCTGGAAGACCCTGACCACCTACGAGCGCATGAATGAGTTCGTGCCCGACCTCAGCTCCTGCCGCGTGCTGTCGCGCAACGGCAATGAAGTCATCATCGAGCAGCAGGGCATGGCGCGCTTCCTGTTCATGAACCACCCCATCCACCTGGTGGTGCGGGCCACGGAAACGCCGTTCACGGCCATCGACATCGCCCTGATCTCCGGCGACATGCGGCACTACGAATCGCGCTGGAATTTGTATCCGATCCCCGAGACGGGTGGCACGCGCATCGTCTTTTCCAGCCGGCTGATGCCGGGCTTCTATGTGCCCGGCATGCTGGGCACGACCATGATACGCGGCGATATCGAGCGCATGATGGCGGCAGTACTCACCCGCATCGACAGCCAGTACGCCGATAAATCGGGCTAAAATTACGCCAGATACGTGTCGCGGTCGCGGATTTCCGCGAAGTTCTCCAGGCTGCCCAGCTTGACCGTCACGGGGTTCAGGCTCGCTTGCGGCTGCATCGAGCGCCAGGCGAACAGCCATTCCTGCTCGGCTGCTTCGGCGCGCGTCTTGGTGAAAGCGGCGCCCAGGGCGGCGCGCTGGCCATACTCAACGACGCCATCGATGCCGGCCCAGCTGGGCAAGGTGCGCTGCACGGCGCGGTGCAGGCGTTCGCCGAATTCTTCCGTATTGTGGATGATCAGACAGGCGTCGGCCGGAGCGAACAGGTCGAACAATTGCTTGTCCCACACTTGCGAAAAGCTCAGGGTCAGACAATTGCCCGCAGGCGCCAGGCGGAACTGGCCCAGGCTCAGCGCCAGCTCGAGTTCGCTGCGCTGGCCGTAGCGGTGCAGGGTGGGGGGACGTTTGTAATCGTGCATGCTGGACTCGTTCTTCAATAGTAGGGTAAACCGGCGCGCCGCTTAGCGTGGCGGGCGGATATGGCGCCGGATGCGCTGGGCCGTCGCGGCCAAATAAATTTCGCGCAGTAAATAAATAAAACAGCCGATCAGGCAGATCACGGCCAGCACAAAGAAGGCCGCGATGTATTTGTCCAGGGTCAGGTTCAGAATATCGCCCAAAAACAGCATGGCGATGATGACGCAGACGAAGAAACCGCACGCCGTGCTCAGCGAAATCGAATAATTGATCAGATGGGTACGCTGATACAAGGTATCTAGCTCATCCATATAGAAATCGTTGTAGCCGATGTCGAGCCGGTCTTCCAGCACGCGCGTGCGGTCGATGATGCGGCCCAGGCGGTTGGTCAGCACCACCAGCATGGTGCCGATGCCGGTCAACAGGAAAACCGGCGCAATCGCCAGCTGGATGATATGGCCGATGTCGCCGATCTGTATGTTCATGGATAAAAAGTCGTGGGTTCACACCGGCGCCCGACCCTGGCGCCAGCACAGGCCATAGTGTAGCAGGTGGCGCACGCCGGCTGGCCGCTTTGCCAACCGGCGTGGTCACGGCTCATGCGAAGCCGCGCCCCGGCACGAAGCGCTCGGTGGCGCGCACCAGCGCCGAAGCGATGCCGTGTTCGAGCGCGCCATGGCCCGCGTCCGGGATCATTTCCAGCTGCGCGCCGGGCCAGGCCTGCTGCAAACGGTAGGCCGACAGCGGCGGGCAGATGGCGTCGTAGCGGCCCTGCACGATGACGGCCGGCAAATGCGCGATGCGCCCCATGTTGCGGATCAGCTGGTCTTCCTCGAAAAAGCCCAGGTTGGCCATGTAATGCGATTCGAGCCGGCCCACGCCCAGGTCCAGCGCATCGTTCGGCGCATCTTCCGGTTGCGGCATCAGGTACACGCGGCGCCCTTCGAAGCGGCTCCAGGCGCGCGCGGCCGGCCAGTACACGGCGGGATCGCTGCTGAGGATGCGTTGCACGTAGGCTGCCAGCAAGTCGCCCCGCTCCTCTGCCGGAATGGGCGCGGCAAATTCTTCGTACAGTTCCGGATAAAACCAGCGCACGCCTTCGATGAACCAGTCGATTTCCGCCTGCGTGCACAGAAAAATGCCGCGCAACACGAAACCGAGGCAGGCTGCCGGATGCGCCTGGCCATACGCCAGCGCCAGGGTCGAACCCCAGGAGCCGCCAAACACCAGCCATTGACTAATGCCGAACTGGGCGCGCAGGCGTTCGATGTCCTCGATCAGCAACTGCGTCGTGTTGTTGCGCCATTCCCCCAGCGGCGTGGACTTGCCGGCGCCGCGCTGGTCGAACAGGATCACGCGGTAGCGCTGCGGGTCAAAAAAGCGGCGGTGCTGCGGCGACAGGCCCGCGCCTGGGCCGCCATGCAGGAACAGCACGGGAATGCCGTCGGGATTGCCGCACTCTTCCCAATAAATGGTGTGGATGTCATCGACCGCCAGCATGCCGTGCCGGTTCGGCGACAGGGCGGGAAACAGGGGTGACAGTGTATCTGGCATGGCGGTCCTTGGAGTGGCGGTCAGGGCGCCAGGCGCGAGTCCTGGCAACTATTTCAATTATAGTGCGCCCCCGGCGCCTCAGGCCAGCAGCAAAGGCAGGCGGTTCGACGACTTGATTTCGCGCATCGACAGGCTGGACTGGATTTCCGCCACGCCGGGCAGCCGGCGCAGCACGGTCGAGACGAATTCGCCATACGCTTCCAGGTCGCGCGCCACCACTTGCAGGAAATAATCGGCTTCGCCCGCCACATTGTGGCACGACAAAATCTCGGGAATCGTCGCGATCGCTTGCTCGAACTGCGACGGCTGTTCGCCGCCATGGTTGGCAAACACGACCCGCACGAAGGCCACCAGGCCGATGCCCAGCTTCTTGCGGTTGAGCAAAGCCTGATAGCCGGTAATGAAACCTTCCTCTTCCAGGCGGCGCAAGCGGCGCCAGACGGGGGTTTCGCTCAGTTTCAAGCGCTCGGCCAGGCGCGCATTCGACAGCCGTCCTTCATCCTGCAACAGCCTGAGTATCTGCAAATCGGTGGCGTCGAGGCTAACTTCTGAAATTTTCATCTAATTTTTGTTTTTATACGAGTGGAATCTACCCGAATACTAGGGCATGCAGGGCAGGAAAAGCAAGCACATTTCATCGCAGCAAGAACATAATGAGCTCCGGCGAGCAGGCTGCACCGTGCGCATGCTCCCGCTTTCTTTTCGACTGGCCCATGTCCGATTCTACCTTCCTGATGTACCTGCTGGCACTGGCTGGCGCCTTTTTATTACCGGGCCCCGACATGGCGCTGGTGCTGGCGACAGGCGCCGCGCGCGGCGTGGCCACGGCGCTGGTGACGGCCGTGGGCATCGCCGGCGCGCGCGCCGTGCATGTGGCGCTGTCGGGCGCGGGCCTGGCGGCCTTGATGGTGACGCATCCGCAAGCCTTGCAGTGGGTCAAATGGGCGGGCGCCGCCTACCTGCTGTACCTGGCGCTGCGTTTGCTGCAGTCGGCCCTGTCGGCCAAAACGGTGCAGGACGAAACCGCTCCTGCCACGGCGCATGGCGCCCGCGCCAGCCTGGTGCGCGGCTTCCTGACGAATCTGCTCAATCCGAAGGCACTGCTGTTTTGCAGCATGTTCCTGCCGCAATTCGTCGTCGGCAGCGAGCAGGTCGGCATGCAATATCTGCGCCTGGGCGCCGTGCTGGTGCTGATGGGCCTGCTGTTCGATGCCCTGTATGCGGTCCTGGCCGCGCGCCTGGCGCGCCGCCTGCGCGGCAAACCCTCGCCTTACGGCAAGTTCGTGCTGCCCACCGTCTTCGTCTTGCTGGCCGGGCGGCTGGTGCTGGGCTGACCTTCAGGCGGAAGCGTCGCCCCGTCGGCAAAGAAGGCGGGATAATCGTGCAGCAGGCTGCGCTCCAAATCGTTGACCTTGCGAAATTGCCGCAGCGACGGCGCCATGGCCCGTCCCGCATCCCAGCTGCGCCAGGCATTCGGCGCATCGAACTGCGCTAGCAAGGCGTCGCCCAGGTCCTGGTACACGGCCGCCATGTGCGGCCTGGCCTGCAGCACTTGCAGATACAAGGCCGTCGCTGCCGGCCATTGCCCCAGCTTGGCACGCAAATTCCCCTCGAACAAGGCCAGGACGGGCTGCTCCAGCCCCGTTTGCTTCCTCAATTCCTGCACGGTGGCCAGCGCGTCCGCGATGCCCTCTTGGTTCTTGGCCAGCAGCCCCCGCGTCAGATCGTGGATGGGCTGGCATTCCTGCATGGCCCGTATCTGCTGGGGCGACAGCTTGTCGACCAGTTCGCCCGTGGAAAAATGGTCTTCCAGCATGGTCAAGAAAGCCTCGAAGGGTTTTTCCGCGGCAAAGAGCTTTTCCGCCTCGGCCCGCAGCGCGAGATGTGCCTGGGGACTCAGCGGCGGCAGCGACGCCGCCTGCGCCAGCACGCTTTCGAGCGGCGGCGCATCGGCCGCCAGCGGGCGAGGCCGGTAAGCGGCCAGGGAATACGTGGCGGGCGCCCCCACCGTCATGGCGCTGATGCGGAAATGGCGCGCGACCTTGCCGCCCACTTCCTCATAGTGCAAGGTGAAGTCGGCGGGAAGACGCTTGCCGTCGGCCAGCAGCTTCAGCACCAGCGGATGGCCGCCCCAGGTGTAGCGCAAGTACTGGGCAAACGCCGTCGCATCGTCGTTACTGACGGGGCTGCCGGCTATCCCCAGACGCAGCAGGGGCTGTCCGTCGAGCGCCCACAGCACGGCGCCGTCGAGCACTTGCGGCGCCAGCGCGTTGCGCCGCCTGGCCGCCGACACGGACAACGCCTGTTCTTCATACACGGGCGGCGTGACGTGGGCTTGCAAGCCGCCAGCCTGGAGCGCGCCAGCCATGCCCTGGCGATGCGCGATCTCGATGCGGCGAAAACCCGCCACGTCGAACAGTGAATAGCTATCGTAGGTGGACGCCGCCATGTCGATCAGGTGGCGGCGGCGCGTGGCAAAGTCGAGCACGGTCAAGCTTTTGCCATCACGCACGCTGAGGTAATGTTCGCCCAGCACGATGTCGCTGTCCTGCGTATCACGCGCGGGCAGGCTGGTTTTCACGCCGGGCTTGAGGATGCGCTCGGTCGTCACCGTGACGTGGAAGGCGACGCTGGCCTGGGCCGCGCCAGCGCCCAGGAAAAAGATGGCGGCCACGCTGGCGCGGCGCAAGGCAGGAACTAGGGTCATGGAATGATGCGGTGAGGAAATGCTGATTCTAAGGCAAATCCGGCCATCCCCTTGTTTTGCTGGCCAGCATAAAAAAAGACAGCCGCAGCTGTCTTTTCCGTTTTACCTCAACAACGATTACGACATGTGCTGGCCGCCGTTGATCGAGATGTTGGCGCCCGTGACGAACGCCGCTTCATCGGAAGCCAGGTAAGCGACCAGGCCGGCCACTTCTTCCGGCTTGCCCAGGCGCGCCATCGGAATTTGCGGGATGATTTTGCTGTCGAGCACTTCCTGCGGAATCGCCATGACCATCTTGGTGCCGATGTAACCCGGCGAGATGGTGTTGACGGTGACGTTCTTGCGCGCCACTTCCAGCGCCAGCGACTTGGTGAAACCATGCATGCCGGCTTTCGCGGCCGAATAGTTGGTCTGGCCGAAGGCGCCCTTCTGGCCATTCACGGACGAGATATTGATGATGCGGCCCCAGCCGCGTTCCACCATGCCGTCGCAGACGGGCTTGGTCATGTTGAAGACGGAATCGAGGTTGGTGCCCATCACGGCGTCCCAGTTCGGCTTGTCCATCTTCTTGAACGTCATGTCGCGCGTGATGCCGGCGTTATTCACCAGCACGTCGACAGGACCGATGTCCTTTTCCACGGCCGCCACGCAGGCGGCCGCCGAATCGTAATCGGCCACATCGCACGGGTAGGCCTTGAAGTCATAACCCATGTCCTTCGTCGTCGCCAGCCAGTCAGCGACCTTCGGATTGCCTGGGGAATATGTGGTCACCACGCGATAGCCGAGCGCCGCCAGCTTGAAACACACCGCTTCGCCCAGACCGCCCATGCCACCAGTTACCAATGCAACTCTTGCCATTTTCATCCCCTCAGTGTCGTTCTGTTGCTAAAAAGTTAATTATTTAAATAAAGCAGCACAAAACCGCCGCATGACGGCGGCGTACCGCATCGAACCAGGCCGCCGCGCGTATGCGCAACAGCCTGGGTTCGTGCCAGCTACTTAATCGCGCTCGATCGCGAGCGCCACACCCATGCCGCCACCGATGCACAGTGCTGCCAGGCCTTTCTTGGCGTCGCGGCGTATCATTTCGTGGATCAGGGTGACCAGAATGCGTGCGCCGGACGCGCCGATCGGGTGGCCGATGGCGATCGCGCCGCCGTTCACGTTGATCTTGCTGGTATCCCAGCCCATTTCCTTGTTGACGGCAATCGCTTGCGCGGCAAACGCTTCGTTGATTTCCATCAGGTCCAGCTCTTCATGCGTCCAGCCGGCTTTTTTCAGGCACAGACGCGATGCGGAAACGGGGCCCATGCCCATGACGGCCGGGTCCAAGCCCGACGAGGCGTAGGCCTTGATGCGCGCCAGCGGCTTCAAGCCCAGTTCCTTCGCTTGCGAGGCGGACATCATGATGACGGCGGCAGCGCCGTCGTTCAGGCCCGACGCATTGCCGGCCGTGACAGTACCGTCCTTGGCGAACGCGGGGCGCAGGCCGGACAGCGATTCCAGGGTCGAACCAGGCTTGATGTATTCGTCGCTGTCGAAGACGACGGTGCCTTTTTTGTTGGCGATTTCCAGCGGCAGGATTTCATCCTTGAACTTGCCCGCTTTTTGCGCCGCTTCCGCCTTCAGTTGCGACTGCAGCGCGAACTCATCCTGCTCGGCGCGCGTCACTTCGTATTTCTTGGCGACGTTTTCCGCCGTGATGCCCATGTGGTATTGGTTGTACACGTCCCACAGGCCGTCGACGATCATGGTGTCGATCATCTTGAAGTCGCCCATGCGGAAACCGTCGCGCGAGCCGTTCATCGCGTGCGGCGAGGCGCTCATGTTTTCCTGGCCGCCAGCGATGATGATGTTGGCGTCGCCGCACTTGATCGCTTGCGCCGCCAGGTGCGTGGCCTTCAGGCCGCTGCCGCATACCTTGTTGATGGTAAATGCCGGGATGGAGCTAGGCAGGCCAGCCTTGATGACGGCCTGGCGCGCGGCGTTCTGGCCGACGGCGGCCGTCAGTACCTGGCCCAGGATCGCTTCGCCGATCAGGTTCGGGTCGATGCCGGTTTGTGCCAGCAAGCCCTTGATTACATGCGCGCCCAGTTCGGACGCAGGAATCTTGGCCAGACTGCCACCGAATTTGCCGACTGCGGTACGGCCGGCGGCCACGATTACGACATCATCCATTTATTTCTCCGATATGCAGGCCACGAGGGCCAAGGTCAAGGTGCTAATAGAATCCAATGAGAATCCGGGGAAGACACAGCAAGCTGCGTTTCATTCTAGCGCGGCATGCGCCGCAGTTCCAGCGCCGCACCGCAGGCGGCGGCGATGACAACCTGCTTGCGGTACTGGCGGGCGGACTGGCGCGGCGGATAGCCGCTGCCGGGCCGCAACACGCTTACGCCTGGCGAGCAGGACGCGTATTTTTATTTTTATCATACCCTTCATCGGCGCCGCCGAAAGTGGTTTTTAGAAAATTATTGAAGGGAATAATCAAGGGCACGGGCGTTTGCTTTACCACCTGCAACAGCTCGCCAAATTTTTGACGCGATGCAGCAAACTCACCCTTTGTCACAGTCTCGAATTTCTCCTGGGTTTCTTGAGCAACATCCTTTGCCTGGCGGCCATATGCACCGATGCGCTCGATGGCCAGTTGCGACTGCGTGCGCGACAGTTGCAGCAGCGCTTGCGTATCCTTCACGGACAGCAGCTGATTGCCCGCTACCGTAGCGGCGGCCAGCGCCGAGCGGGCCGTATCGAGCTGCAATTCCAGCACGCTGGCACCGCTGTCGACGACGGCCTGGGCATACGCTTGCGCGCTGATCAATTGTGCTTCCACCACGGCCTTGCCGGCCAGTGCCCATTGTTCGGAAAATGAAAACATGTCGTTTCTCCCCAAAGAGTAGGCGACGCCATGTTGCGCCGCACAGTGCTCAACTGTAAGCGGTGGTTCATTGCTGAACCTTGATATTTATCAAGCTTTCCTGTTGGTTTGTTTCCAACTCAACGTTGATCAGGACAACAACTTGATACCGTCGAGCGAGGCCGCGCACTGCTCGCGTATCACGCTGACGAAATCGCGCACGTACGCCTTGTCCTGCAGATGGTCCGGCACGGACACGTACAAATCGCTCCACAGGCCGTGCTCGCCCACCGAACGCGCCACCACATAATCGTAATCGACGTAATTCTTGATGGCCCAGTTCGGCAAGGCGGCGATGCCGCGCCGGCTCGCCACCAGCTGCAGCACGGCGACCGTCAATTCGGCCGTGCGGCGTTCAAACTGGATGCCGGCGGGCCGCAGCACTTCGCGGATCAGGTCGATGCGCTCTTCCGGCACGGGATAGGTAATCAAGGTCTCGCCCGTAAAATCGGCCGCCACCAGCCGGCGCTGCGCCTGCAGCCGGTGCTTCTGCGCCATCACCACCAGCATTTCAAAGCGGAACAGGGGAAACACGGTGAAATCGGGGCCGTACGGCGAGCCGATCACGAGGTCCGCCTCGCCCGAGCGCAGCAAGTCCGCCGGTTCGCTGTGAAAGCCGGAGACAAGATCGATTTCCACTTCGGGCCAGCGCTGGCGGAACGCATCCATCACGGGCATGAGCCAGTCGAAACAGGTATGGCATTCGAGCGCCACGCGCAGCTGCCCCTTGTCACCCTGCGACAGGCGCGCCACGTCGCGCTCGGCCAGCTCGATCTCGGGCAGCAGCTTGTCGGCCAGCTCCAGCAACCGGCTGCCCGTGGCCGTAAAGGCGATCGGCATCGATTTGCGCTCGAACAAAGGCGCCTTGTAGCGCTCTTCGAGCAAACGGATCTGGTGCGACAGGGCCGACTGGGTCAGGTTGAGCAGCTGCGCGGCGCGCACCAGGCTGCCGGACGAACGCAGGGCACTCAGGGTGCGCAGGTGGCGGATTTCTAGCATCGGGAAGTGGGGGGATGTGCGTGAATTATTTTCATGTTATTCGATAAAATGTTTCGTTTTGATTATAGACCAAGTTGCCGCACACTCTAGCGCATTCACATTAAATCTCGATGACATCATGACCATTCGTACCCACACCCTGGGCTTTCCCCGCATCGGCGCCGCGCGTGAGCTGACATTGGCGCTGGAAAGCCACTGGCGCGGCGAGGTGTCGGAGGCGGCCCTGGAAGCGACGGCCCAGCAACTGCGCGCGCGCCACTGGGCCTTGCAACGCGATGCCGGGCTCGATTACGTGACCGTGGGCGACTTCGCCTTGTATGACCAAGTGGCCAACCATATCCAGCTGCTGGGCTGCGAACCGGCCCGTTTCAACTTTGCGCCAGAGCAATCGCCGCTGGCGCGCTATTTCACGATGGCGCGTGGTGAAGCAACGCATGCGGAGCACGCGGACTGCGGCCATGCGAACCATAGCAACGCCGCAGGCACTGCCGCGCTGGAAATGAGCAAGTGGTTTGACACCAATTACCATTATCTGGTGCCCGAATTGTCGCCGCAAACCCAATTTTCGCTGGCCTGCGAGCGCTTGCTGGCAGAAGTGGCCGAGGCGCAGGCGCTCGGTCACCAGGTCAAGGCGGCCCTGATCGGCCCCCTCACCTTCCTCTGGCTGGGCAAGGAAAAGACGCCAGGCGAGTCGAGCTTTGACCGTCTGGCCCTGCTGGAACAATTGCTGCCCGTGTACGGCGCCCTGCTCGACCGCCTGAAGCAGCAAGGCGTGGAGTGGGTGCAGATCGACGAGCCGATCCTGGGCCTGGACTTGCCCAGCGCGTGGCGCAGCGCCTTCGAGAGCACCTATTGGCAGCTGAACCAGGTGGGTGTGAATATCCTGCTGGCCACGTATTTCTCGCCGCTGGAAGAAAACCTCAGCCTGACGTGCCGCCTGCCCGTGGCCGGCCTGCACGTGGACGGCATCCGCGCGCCGCATGAACTGATCAGTGTGACGGACTGGCTGCCCGCGCATAAAGTGTTGTCGATTGGCATCGTCGACGGGCGCAATATCTGGCGCACCGACCTCGACGCGGCCCTGGCCGTGCTGCAGCCGCTGGCGGCCAAGCGCAACGGCCAGCTGTGGCTGGCGCCGTCGTGCTCGCTGCTGCACGTGCCATTCAGCCTGGAAGCGGAAACGGCGCTCGACGGTGAAATCCGGACCTGGCTGGCGTTCGCCACGGAAAAACTGACGGAAATCGCCGTTCTCAAGGACGCGCTTGAAGGCCACCCCGATGACAGCGCACTGGCCGCATTGGCCACTTCCCGTCAGGCCATTGCCCGCCGCCGCCGCGCCAGCCATAAGCGGGGCGAACGTGGATCCGCCGAGTATGAAGCACCGATGCGCGCTGAAATCGCCCACGCTGTGGGACGCCAGGAAGCGCTGGGCCTGGACGTGCTCGTGCATGGCGAGGCGGAACGCAACGACATGGTCGACTACTTTGGCGAGCAACTCGACGGTTTTATCTTCACGCGCCACGGCTGGGTGCAATCGTACGGCTCGCGCTGTGTGAAACCGCCCGTCATCTACGGCGACGTGCAGCGCCCGGCCGCCATGACGGTGGCCTGGACGGTGCACGCGCAAAGCCTGACGAGCAAACCTGTGAAAGGCATGCTGACGGGTCCGGTGACGATCTTGCAATGGTCGTTCGTGCGCGACGACCAGCCGCGCGCCGCCACGGCGCTGCAGCTGGCCCTGGCCATCCGCGATGAAGTCCAGGATCTGGAAACGGCCGGCATCGGCATCATCCAGATCGACGAACCGGCCATCCGCGAAGGCTTGCCGCTGCGCCGCGGCCAGTGGGACGCCTGGCTGGACTGGGCCACGCGCGCCTACCGCACCGCCGTGATTCCACCAGCCCAGTTACGGGTCGACCCGGACTGCGGCCTGAAGACGCGGGGCTGGGCGGAAACGGAAGCGGCTTTAAAGAATATGCTCGCGGCGGCGCGGCAGATGCGCGCAGCTTGATCTCGGACCGCACCCTCAGGGCGCATTCTCGGCTGCTTCCAGGGCGGCGCAGCGGTTTTCCGGGGCGCCGTCCGTTTTTTTTGACCTGAAGTAGGTGTTGCCCTGCGGAATAGCACGCGCCAGGCCCCTGATGCTGATTTTTTTGCAGTAGAATGCAAGAAATTTACTGCTCCCATTGTTGCCGTACGGAACATCTGGCCTGCCGCAGTTTCACTTTGATAAATGTTTATGTCCAAAAGCCCGTCGCAGAAGCCTATCGAAATCAAGATTTCCACCGTCGTTGCTGTCTCCGCCATTCTGCATAGCGCCGATACGCAGGCACTCGACGCCGCCCTGCGCGACATGACGGGAGGCGTGGCCGACTTTTTCGAGGACGACCTGGCCGTGCTGGACGTGGCGGCCTTGCCGCCCGGCAGCGTGCCCATCGACTGGGCCGCCCTCGTGGCCTTGCTGAAAAAATACCGCTTGAATGCCGTTGCCGTGCGCAATGCGCCGGCCGACATGCATGACGCCATCCTGGCGCAAGGCTTGAGCCTTGACAGCGGCAAGACGCGCGACGATGCGCCGCCCAAGGATGGCCCCAAGGATACGCCCACGGCCGCCGCCCAGTCCGGCGCCGACGCCCAGGTGATGGTGATCGACACCCCCGTGCGGGCCGGCCAGCGCATTTATGCGCGCGGCTGCGACCTAATCATCACCGCCGTCGTCAACAATGGCGCCGAAATCATCGCCGACGGCAGCATCCACGTATATTCCTCGCTGTACGGCCGCGCGCTGGCCGGCGCCTCGGGCAATGCCCAGGCCCGCATCTTCGCGCTGGCCATGGAACCGGAACTGGTCTCGATCGCTGGCGTGTACCGCACGTTCGAGGATGGTTTCCCCGCAGAAATGGCGCGCGGACCCGCGCAAATTCGTTTGGCTGGCGACAGAATCGATATACACTCTGTCAATCCGGTCACTCCCGTGAACCGCTCTTAAGCTGCACAATTCAAGAGATATCTGAAAAGGATTATTTGTGGCAAGAATTATTGTTGTGACGTCCGGCAAGGGCGGTGTCGGCAAGACGACCTCTAGCGCCAGTTTTTCCACTGGCCTGGCCATGCGCGGCCACAAGACAGCCGTGCTCGACTTCGACGTGGGCCTGCGTAACCTCGACCTGATCATGGGTTGCGAGCGCCGCGTCGTCTACGACCTGATCAATGTGATCAACAAAGAGGCCACCCTGAACCAGGCCCTGATCAAGGACAAGCACTGCGACAACCTGTTCATCCTGCCCGCGTCGCAAACGCGCGACAAGGATGCCTTGTCGGAAGAAGGCGTGGAACGCGTGTTGAACGACCTGATCAACATGGGTTTCGAGTTCATCATCTGCGATTCGCCGGCCGGTATCGAGCATGGCGCGCTGATGGCGCTGACGTTCGCCGACGAAGCCATCATCGTCACCAACCCGGAAGTGTCGTCGGTGCGCGATTCGGACCGCATCCTCGGCATCCTGCAAGCCAAGTCGCGCCGCGCGCAGACGGGCGGCGAGCCGGTCAAGGAACATTTGCTGATCACCCGCTACTCGCCGAAACGCGTGGAATCGGATGAAATGCTGTCCTACCAGGACGTGCAGGAAATCCTGCGCATCCCGCTGGTGGGCATCATTCCGGAATCGGAGCAAGTGCTGGCCGCCTCGAACCAGGGCAATCCGGCCATCCATTTCACGGGCACGGACGTGGCGCAAGCCTATGAAGACGTGGTCTCGCGTTTCCTCGGCGAAGAAGTCGAGTTGCGCTTTACCAACTATGAAAAGCCTGGATTACTCCAGCGCATTTTTGGGGCGAAGTGATATGGCCTTGCTTTCTTTCCTCTTCCCCCCCAAGCCGAAGACGGCCACTGCGGCCAAGGAACGCCTGCAGATCATCATCGCCCGCGAACGCAGCGGACGCGATGGTCCGGACTTCCTGCCCGCCCTGCACAAGGAATTGATCGCCGTCATTTCCAAGTACACCAAGGTGAATGCCGACGACATCAAGATCTCGCTGGACCGCCAGGGCAACCTGGAGGTGCTCGACGTCAACGTGGTGCTGCCGGACGCGTAATAGTTAATCCGGCCTGACCGCGAGCAATTCCTGCGCCACCGCGGCGCAGGCGTTCACGTGCTGGTTGCCGATCTGGCGGAACACGGCGTAGCCAATGGCTGCCGCCACCGCCTGGCCGGCGAACGGCACGAAGCGCGCCACCTGCTTGGTGGCTATCTTGACGCCACTGCGCTTGAGCAGGTGGAGGATCAGTTCGCGCGACACCAACTTTCCCACCAGCATGCCCCCCATGCCCACCGCCGCGCGGTAGGCCATCATCTTGAACTGCGGGTTCAGGCGCTCGATCTGCTCGGGCGTCAGGCCAAATTCGTGGTTGATATCATTGATCAGCATGGAAAACAGGCCGACATCCGACATCAGATCGATGCCGGGAATGGGAATGGCCGAGGCGCCCGCCGACATCATGGCACGCCGCTGCACCAGGCGCCGGCAACGCTCGCGCACTTGCTCGATGTCCGCACGGCTGGCCGGTATCAGGGTCCAATCGGTAGTGCTCTTGTCTGGCATGGCCGTTTCTCCGCAGTATGAGGTAGATGAACAAGTGTAACGTAAAGGCCTGCGCTGCCGATTTCACTGGACACAGTTGCAATCTCTGTTATATTTCACTTGAGCATTCCTTAACATTACGATAAGCAGAGCGGACCGTCTGTTTGTTGCTACACACTCCAGCCAATTATGCGAATTGCCGTACTCGATAGCGACCATAGCCAGGCAGAACTGATCTGCCAGGTGCTCACCGCCGCCGGCCACGCTTGCCACGAGTTTCAAAGTGGTAAGGAAATGCTGGGCCAATTGCGCAAGGACAGTTGCGACATGCTCATCCTCGACTGGCATGTGAGCGATCTGGACGGTGCCGAAGTCTTGCGCCGTGCCCGGGAAAAACTGGCGCCCAAGGCACCCGTGTTGTTTATGACCAACAGCTCGGGCGAAGACGACGTGGTGGCGGGCATGACGGCCGGCGCCGACGACTACATGATCAAACCCCTGCGGCGCAGCGAACTGACCTTGCGCACCCAGGCGCTGCTGCGCGTGGCGTACCCGGCCCAGAATGGCGCCGAAACCTTGCAATTCGGTCAATATACGTTTGAAACCCGCCCCGGCCGCCTGCTGCGCGATGGCGACGTGCTCGATGTGACGCACAAGGAATTCGCCCTGGCGCTGCTGTTTTTCCGCAACCTGGGCCGTCCCCTGTCGCGCGCCTACATCCACGAAGCCGTGTGGCAGCGCGACACGGCCCTGCCCTCGCGCACCATGGATACCCACGTCTCGCGCGTGCGCAACAAGTTGCAGCTGAAACCGGAACACGGCTACAGGCTCGTGCCCGTCTACAGCTACGGTTATCGCCTGGAAAAACTGGGCGGCTGAATGGCGGCAAACGGCTGACCTGCTCAAAGCGCGGGCACAAAGCGTTATAATGTCGGCATAAGTCACCCCAACAGCCCTGAAATGCAACTGCTCGCCGTCGGCCTCAACCATACCACCGCTCCAGTGTCGCTCCGCGAACAGCTGGCGTTTGCGCCTGAGCACTTGGGTTCGGCGGTGATGGCGGCGCGTACCTGGTTCCAGCGCATCGACTTGCGCGACAACGACGAAGCGGCCATCCTGTCGACCTGCAACCGCACCGAGCTGTATGCGGCCAGCCACGTGCCGAACCCGCTCGACGCGGGCGCGCATTTCCTGGCCGACTATCACAAGCTCAACTACAGCGAGCTGCGCCCCCACTTATATATGCTGCCGCAGCACGATGCCGTGCGCCACACCTTCCGCGTCGCCTCCGGGCTCGATTCGATGGTGCTGGGCGAAACGCAGATCCTGGGCCAGATCAAGGACGCCATCCGAACGGCCGACGAGGCGGGCGGCCTGGGCACGTATCTGCACCAGTTGTTCCAGCGCAGCTTTTCCGTCGCCAAGGAAGTGCGCAGCAGTACGGAAATCGGCGCCCACAGCGTGTCCATGGCGGCCGCCGCCGTGCGCCTGTCGCAGCGCATCTTCGACAAGATCGCCGAGCAGAACGTGCTCTTCATCGGCGCCGGCGAAATGATCGAATTGTGCGCCACGCACTTCGCGGCGCAAAACCCGAAAAGCATCACGATTGCCAACCGCACCATGGAACGGGGCGAGGAACTGGCGCACCGCTTCAACGGCAAGGCCATCCGCCTGGCGGACTTGCCGGAGCAGTTGCACCAGTTCGACATCGTCATCTCGTGCACGGCGTCGTCCTTGCCGCTGCTGGGCCTGGGCCTGGTCGAGCGCGCCATCAAGGCGCGCCGCCACAAGCCCATGTTCATGGTCGACCTGGCCGTGCCGCGCGACATCGAAGCGGAAGTGGGACGCTTGAACGACGTCTTCCTGTACACGGTCGACGACCTGGGCAAGGTCGTGCAGACGGGCCTGGAAAGCCGGCAAGCGGCCGTGGCGCAAGCCGAAGCCATCATCGAGACGCGCGTGCAATCGTTCATGAGCTGGGTCGACGACCGCGCCATGGTGCCTATCATCCAGCATTTGCATGAAAACAGCGAAGCGCTGCGCCTGATGGAAGTGGAACGGGCGCGCAAAATGCTGGCCAAGGGCGCCGATATCGACGCCGTCCTGGAAGCGCTGTCGAAAGGCTTGACGGCCAAGTTCCTGCACGGCCCGCAGCAAGCGCTGCACCATGCGCAAGGCGACGAGCGCAAGCAGCTCGTCACCCTGCTGCCGAAACTGTTCCGCCCCCGCCGTTAGCGCAGCCCCGCTGGCCGCCTGCGCGGCCGCCCCCTGCCCGCCTGCCGGGCTTGCCGGACCCGCATCATCCCTACACTCTTTTACCGCGAATCGCTATGAAACCATCCATGCTGGCCAAACTCGATCAACTGGCGAACCGCCTGGTCGAACTCGACGAACTGCTGATGCACCCGGACGCCACGTCGAACATGGACAGCTACCGCAAGATGACGCGCGAGCACGCCGAACTGGGCCCGCTGGTGGCCCTGTACCGTTCCTATCAGGAAGCGGGCAACGATATTACGACGGCGCAAGAGATGCTGGGCGATCCGGACATGAAGGAATTCGCCCAGGAAGAAATCGAAGCGGCCAAGGCCACCATGGCGCGGCTGGAACGCGAATTGCAGACCATGCTGCTGCCGAAGGACGTCAATGACGAACGCAATATCTTCCTGGAAATTCGCGCGGGCACGGGCGGCGATGAATCGGCCCTGTTCGCCGGCGACCTGCTGCGCATGTACACGCGCTTTGCCGAGCGCAACCGCTGGCAAGTGGAACTCGTGTCGGCGTCCGACTCCGACCTGGGCGGCTACCGCGAAGTGATCGTGCGCGTGGTGGGCAATGGTGCATATTCCAAGCTGAAATTCGAGTCGGGCGGCCACCGCGTGCAGCGCGTGCCGGCCACGGAAACGCAGGGCCGCATCCACACCTCCGCCTGCACGGTGGCCGTGATGCCGGAAGCGGATGAAGTGGAAGACGTCAACATCAACCCGGCCGACCTGCGCATCGACACCTACCGCGCCTCGGGCGCCGGTGGACAGCACATCAACAAAACGGACTCCGCCGTGCGCATCACCCACTTGCCGACCGGCATCGTGGTCGAATGCCAGGATGACCGCAGCCAGCACAAGAACAAGGCGCAGGCGATGAAAGTGCTGGCCGCGCGCATCAAGGACGTGCAGCTGCGCGAACAGCAGTCGAAGGAAGCGGCCACCCGCAAGAGCCTGATCGGCTCGGGCGACCGCAGCGAGCGCATCCGTACTTACAATTTCCCGCAAGGCCGCCTGACGGACCACCGCATCAACCTGACCTTATATAAACTCGACTTCATCATGGATGGGGATTTGACGGATTTGACGAATGCCTTGGCGGCGGAGCACCAGGCGGAGTTGCTGGCGGCGCTGGGCGACTAAATGCTGACGCCATTGCGTCGGCTTACGCTGCGCTAAGCCGACCTACGCCGACCTATGCCGCAGTGGTAGGTCGGCTTAGCGCGCAGCGCGTAAGCCGACAGCTTTAAGTAGCGGCTAAGCAATAAAAATCCAGCCTTGTGCGAAAATGACCAGCTCGATTCCATCCACCTCACCGTGTCGCCCATGAAAAATTCACGCACCGTCCTCCTGTCGATCGCCGCCCTATGTTTCCTGATGCTCGGCGTGGCCATGTATTTGCAGCATGCCATGAACATGGCGCCGTGCCCGCTGTGCGTGATCCAGCGCTACCTGTTCCTCGCTATCGGCATCGCCTGCCTGGCCGGCGCGGCGGCAAACAAACCGAAAATCGGCGCCAGCGTCGGCTTGTTGGCAGCCTTGGGCGGCCTGGGCGTGGGCGCCAAGCATTTGTACGTGCTGGCCAACCCCGGCTTCTCGTGCGGCATCGATCCGGTGGAAACGGCGCTGAACAAGGTCTTCACGGCCGAACTCATGCCCTTCATGTTTGAATCGTATGGCGCCTGCGAAAGCGCCGGCGAACCGTTCTTCGGCCTGTCGATCCCGCAATGGGCATTCGCCTGGTTCGCCATCTTCGCCATCGCCATGCTGTGGACCTTGCTGCGCCGTCAGAAATAATTGAAAGCACCATGACAGAAACCTTGATTCCCGCCGGCAGCACTGTCGGCGCCCTGCAAATCCGTCCACTGCTCGATCCGCTCGACAACCGCATTTTGCTGGGCCACGCGCTGGGCCTGTCGCGCGTGAGCCTGATCACGCAATCGGAGCGCGTACTCACTCCCGCTGAAGCCGAACGTTTATCCGGCTTGCTGGCGCGCCGCCTGCAGGGCGAGCCGATCGCCTACATCGTCGGCCAGCGCGAATTTTTCGGCCTGCCGTTCGAAGTGAACGACGCCGTGCTGATCCCCCGCCCTGACACGGAAGTGCTGGTGGAACTGGCGCTCGAGCGCCTGCCGCCCGGCGGACGGGTGCTCGACATGGGCACGGGCAGCGGCGCCATCGCCGTCGCGCTGGCGCATACGCGGCCCGACGCCGTCGTCACGGCCCTGGACGTCAGCAGCACGGCGCTGGCCGTGGCGCGCCGCAACGCCAGCGCCAACGGCGTCAACATCACCTTCATGGCCAGCGACTGGTTCGAAGCGCTGGGCACGGAAAAGTTCGACCTGATCGTCTCCAATCCCCCCTACATCGCCAGCGGCGACCGTCACCTGGCCGAAGGCGATTTGCGCTTTGAACCGGCGGGCGCGCTGACCGACCATGCGGACGGCCTGTCGGCCCTGCGCAGCATCGTCTCCGGCGCCGCGCGCCATCTGGCAACCGGTGCCTGGCTGCTGATGGAACACGGCTATGACCAGGCGGCATCCGTGCGCGGCTTGCTGACCGACGCCGGCTACAACAAAGTGCAAAGCTGGCGCGACCTGGCCGGCATCGAACGAGTCAGCGGCGCCCGCCTGGGCTGACCGCCGCCACCTGCGCAAAGCTTGATCCGGCGGCGCGCCAGATGCCATCGCAGTTTGTTAAAATATCAAGCGAATTCCTGACCGAAGCGCCGCCCCCGTTCCCCGGGGCGGACGCTGGCGACGCGGCGTTTTTTGGGCCGGCGCCGACGCATTTGCCAAAATTCGGTTAATCTCAGCACAAATTATTTATATGCTGCACAAGAAAGGAAGCTCAAATTGCCCAACCTGTTGACTCGCCGCCTGGCATTGCTGACTGAAGATGCCAACCGCGCGCTGCTGGGCGGCTTGCGCGGCATCGAGCGTGAAACCCTGCGCGTCGACCACGCCGGCCATCTGGCTTCCACGCCTCACCCGATAGCCCTGGGCTCGGCGCTGACGCACCCTGAAATCACCACCGACTACGCCGAAGCGCTGCTCGAATTCATCACCCCGGCCGAAGCCGACATCGGCGTCACGCTCGACAAGCTCGACACCGTGCACCGCCATGCCTACAGCCGCCTCGGCGACGAGTTGCTGTGGAGCCAGTCGATGCCGTGCCAGCTGCCGCCCGAAGCGGACATCGAAATCGCCAACTACGGCACGTCGAACATGGGCATGCTCAAGCATGTCTACCGGCGCGGCCTGGCCTTGCGCTACGGTAAAGCCATGCAATGCATCGCCGGCATCCATTACAACTACTCGCTCGACGAACAGCTGTGGCAAGTGCTGGCCAGCAACCCGGACACCAGCGCCAGCGCCACGCAGGCAGCTGCCACGCCGAAAGACGTGCAGTCGGAAAGCTATCTGGCAACGATCCGCAATTTCCGCCGCTACAGCTGGCTGCTGATGTATCTGTTCGGCGCCTCGCCGGCCCTGTCCGCCGGTTTCCTGCGCGGCCGCGCGCACAAGCTCGAGACCCTGTCCGACGACACCCTGTTCCTGCCCTACGCCACCAGCCTGCGCATGAGCGACCTCGGCTACCAGAACGATGCCCAGTCCGGCCTGCGCCCGCACGAAAACAGCCTGGAAGACTACGTCAACGCGCTCACGCACGCCGTCAACGACCCGTATCCGCCGTACGAAACGCTGGGAACCAAAAAAGATGGCGAGTGGATTCAGCTGTCCACCAACGTGCTGCAGATCGAAAATGAATACTATTCGACCATCCGCCCGAAACGCGTGATCCGCACGGGCGAGCGCCCGATCCAGGCCCTGTGCCTGCGCGGCGTGCAATACATCGAAGTGCGCTGCATGGATGTCGATCCGTTCGAACCGGTCGGCATCAGCCTGGAAACGGGCCGCTTCCTCGACGCCTTTTTGCTGTTCTGCGCGCTCGACGACAGCGGCCCCATTTCGGCCGAGCAAAGCGCCTGCTACACGAACAATTTCGCCCGCACCGTGAAGGAAGGCCGCAAGCCGGGCCTGACCCTGCACCGCGATGGCGAAGAGATCACCCTGCAGGCCTGGGGCGAGGAATTGCTGGCACGCATCGCCCCCGTGGCGGCCTTGCTCGACTCTCGCCATGGCGGCACGCAGCACGCGGACAGCCTGGCGGCGCAAGCCGTCAAGCTGGCCGACCCCGATGCGACGCCGTCGGCGAAGGTATTGGCCGAGCTGCGCGCCAATGGCGGCTCGTTTGCCGCCTTCGGCCTGCAGCAAAGCGAACGCCATGCGGCGTTTTTCCGCGCGCATCCGCCAACATCGGAACAAAGTGCGTATTTCGACGCGATGGCCGCCAGCTCGCTGGCCGAGCAGCGCGCCATGGAAGCGGCGCCAGCCGGCAGCTTCGACGCTTTCGTCGCCGCCTACCGCGCCAGCACCCTGTGTTCGCACACCTGATCCTGCCTGACTTTTCGCCTGGCGCCCCATGCTGACCTTCTACAATGAATTGCACGGCCAGCACCGGGGCCGCTTCGAATGGTTTCGCGGCGCCATGGTGCCCTGCTTCGAGGCACCGGAACGGGCCGACATGGTGGTGGCCGAACTGGGACGGCGCAACCTGGGCCGCATCGTCACGCCGCACGGCGTGCCGCTGACCTCGCTCGAGCGCATCCACACGCCCCGTTACCTGCATTTTTTGCGCCACGCCTGGCACGACTGGCTGGCGCTCGACCCCGACAACGCGGGCAAGGACGCCTTGCCATCCGTCTGGCCCGTGCGCACCTTGCGCAGCGACATCGAACCGGACGACTTCACGGCCAAGCTGGGCCTGTACTCGATGGACAACGGCACGCCGCTGACGGCCGGCACGTGGACGGCGGCCAAGACGGGCGCCGACTGCGCCGTCAACGCGGCCCACGCGCTGCGCCTGGGCGAGCGGGCCACGTTCGCCCTGACGCGCCCGCCGGGCCACCACGCGGGCAGCGACTTTTTTGGCGGCTACTGTTTCCTGAACAACGCGGCCCTGGCCGCGCAGCATCTGCTCGACGACGGCGCCCGCAAGGTCGCGATCCTCGATATCGATTACCACCACGGCAACGGCACGCAAAGCATCTTTTACCAGCGCGACGACGTGCTGTTCGCCTCCCTCCACGCCGACCCGCGCAACGAATATCCGTTTTACCTGGGCCACGCCGACGAGACGGGCAGCGGCGCGGGACTCGGCTACAACGTCAACCTGCCGCTGCCGGCCGGCAGCACCACGGCCAGCTGGTTCGCCGCGCTGGAAACGGCCTGCCTGCGCATCAATATGTATGCGCCCGACGCGCTGGTGGTCTCGCTCGGCGTGGATACTTTCGCCGGCGACCCGCTGTCGCACTTCGCCCTGCAAAGCGGCGACTACCTGCGCGTGGGCGAGCGCCTCGCGCATTTGAATTTGCCCACCGCCTTCATCCTCGAAGGCGGCTATGCGGTGAAGGAAATCGGCATCAATGTCGTCAATGTGCTGGAAGGTTTTGAGACGGCGGAGTAATTCTGGGGTCAGCCCCCCCCTCCACGTTGACGGTGAGCCTGGCGTTAGCGGTGTTGAGGGTCTGACCCCGGCTTTAGCAGCGCTACATATTCCGAAACAAACTCATGAACGGCTGGCTCACGGCCAGGGTTTCCGGCCGCGTCTTCAGGCGCAGGGCGCCGCGGCCCACCTCGTCGCGCGTGACCGACGCCACCATCTTCATGTTGACGATGGTGGAGCGGTGGATCTGTTTGAAGATGGCCGGATCGAGCACGTCGAGCAGTTCGCGGATCGGCTTGCGCAGCAGCGCCTCGCCTTCCGCCGTCATGACGGCCGTGTACTTGGTGTCGGACTGAAAATAGGCGATGTCTTCCACCATGATCAACCGCGTATCCTTGCCGCTGCTGGCCGTCAGCCACACCAGCGGCGGCGACTTGGCGGCGGCCGGCAAGGCACTGCTCAATTGCTGCAGCAGGCCGGCCAGCGCGCCATCACCCGCCCGGGTCTTGCCGGCCCGTGCCTGCACGCGCTGCAAGGTCGCCTGCAGGCGCTCGCGGGCGATCGGTTTCAACAGATAATCGACGGCGCCCTTGTCGAAGGCGTCGATCGCGTACTGGTCGTAGGCCGTGACGAACACCACCTGCGTGGCGGGACTCGCGTCGAGCACGCCGGCCGCCACTTCCAGCCCCGTCAAGCCCGGCATGCGGATGTCGAGAAAGGCGACGTCGGGCTTGTGCGTGGCGATGGCCTCGAGCGCCGTGCCGCCGTCGTCGCAGGCGGCGACGATGCGCAAGTTGGGCCACTCCTCGGCCAGCAGGGCCACCAGCGCATCGCGCAGCAGGGTTTCATCTTCGGCGATGACGCAAGTCATCTCAGGCTGATGCATGGGACACTCCTTGCGCCGTGCTGTCGGGCACCGTGATGGTGGCCGTCACGCCATCGGGGAAATTGGCGACGATGGCAAACGCGGCGGTATTGCCGTAGGTCAGGCGCAGGCGTTCGCGTACATTGCGCAGGCCGATGCCCGTGCCGGCGCCATCGTCGCTGAACCCCTTGCCGTCGTCGGCCACCGTAACGATCACCGTGCCATTGCCGCTGCGCGCCATGATCCAGATGGTGCCGCCGCCGCTTTTCGGCTCCAGGCCATGCTTGATGGCGTTTTCCACCAGGGTTTGCAGCATCATCGGCGGCAGCTCCGCCTGGCGCAGGTATTGCGGCACTTCGATCTGCAGGTTCAGGCGCCCGCCCATGCGGATTTTCAAAATATCGAGGTAGGCGCGCGCCCGTTCCAGCTCCGTGCCCAGGGTCGACATGGCTTGCTCCGTGCGCGGCAGCGAGTGGCGCAGGTACAGGATCAGGTTGCCCAGCATCTCGTCGGCGCGCACGGGGTCGCTGCGCGTGAGCAGCTGCGCGCTGGCCAGGGTGTTGTACAGGAAGTGCGGTTCCACCTGCGCATGCAGCAGGCTCAGCTTGGCCACCGTGAGTTCCTTTTCCGTCACCGTCTGGCGCGCCTCGGCCTGCTCGCCGCGCCGGCGCTGCGCCACACGGCGCGTCATCGCCCGCGTCACCGCTTCCGCGTTTTCCAGGTTGCTGCCATGGTCGACGAGGAACCAGTCCGTCCACGCGTTGCGCGCCGGTTCGCAGATCAGGGTCACGCTGCCCGCTTCGCCATTCGGCGTGACGGTGGCGAGGATCTGGTTCGGCCGCGGCTCGAGGAAACCCAGCAGGCGCATGCGGGGCAAGCCCGTGTGCGTGTACGGCGCCGCGCGGCGCACTCTAGCCTGTACCTGCAGGCTGTCGCGCGCGCTTTCGACCACTTCGCTGCCCGGCAGTTCGCGGATGGCCGCGTCGATCATGTCGAACGCCTCACCCGCCTCGAACGGAATCTCGATCTGGCGCCGCTGGCGGCTCGACAGGGTGCCGGCGTTGACGGTGCCGGCGATCAGGCGCACGCGCCGCACGTGCGAAAACGCATTCGTGATGACGGCGCTGGCCAGCAGCGCGCCAACGATGACAAAGAAGCCTTCCGTGTGCCCGAAGATATAGCGCAAGAAATTCTCGACCAGGATCGCCGTGGCGATGATGTAGGCGACCATCGTGGCCACGGTGATGCGCAGGATAAAGAAGAGGCTAGTCATGATTTTTCCTTGGGGTGTGAAGTGGAGCCAAGCATAACCATCGGCCCCACCGGCGGTGGCCATTATGCGATGGAAGCCAGGTAGTGGCGACAAAGGCATCAAAATAAAGCATCAATATGCGCCGCTCTGAAATAAAATCGCTTGCAATTAAATAGTACACGATATATATTGTGTACATGGACGCCGGCAAACGCTTCTGCAGACAGGCATCCTGGGGTGACAGCCCACGAAACAAGTAGCACACTATTTAGTCGTTAACTATTTAACTCACCGAGGAAAACCATCATGTCGATCAAACAAGTCCTGTACCGCGCTCAAGCTACCGCCACCGGAGGCCGCGAAGGCCGTGCCGTATCGTCCGACAATGTGCTGGACGTCAAGCTGACCACGCCAAAAGAACTGGGCGGCAATGGCGCCGTCGGCACCAATCCGGAACAACTGTTTGCCGCCGGCTACTCGGCCTGCTTCATCGGCGCCATGAAATTCGTCGGCGGCCGCGACAAGATCGCCCTGCCAGCGGACCTGTCCATCGAAGGCAACGTCGGCATCGGCGCCATCGACACGGGCTTCGGCATCGAAGTGGAACTGAAAATCTCGCTGCCAGGCATGGAACGCGCCGCCGCCGAAGCGCTGGTCGCCGCCGCCCACATCGTGTGCCCGTACTCGAACGCCACGCGCGGCAATATCGACGTCACCCTGACGATCGTGTAATCCCCGCTGCACGCACTGCCTCCCCGGCCGCGCCCTGGCGCCGCCGGGGATTTTTCGTTAACGAGACGTTAACGAGACACCTGCAGCGCCTGCAGCAGCTTGTCCGCCAGGGCCGGCGCCGAGGCGGGATTCTGTCCCGTGATCAGTTCACGGTCGACCACCACGTTGCTGCTCCACGGCGCCTGGTTCTGCACATACTGCGCGCCGGCCGCCTGCAAGCCCGACTGCGGATAGAACTTCATCGTTCCGCCCTGCAGCGCGCCCTGCGCCGCCAACTCTTCCTGATTGCTGATCACCGTCATGCGGTAGCCGCTGTAGATCCAGTCCGCCGGGGTGGGCGGCGTGCGGCCCGCTTCCAGCGCGGCCGCAAACGCTGCCGCCTGCGGCAAGGCCGACAGCAAAGCGATGGGGCCGTGGCACAGCAGCGCCGTCGGCTTGCCGTCCGCGTGGAACTGGCGCAGCAAGGCGCCCAGCCTGGCATCCTTCAACAGATCCTGCATCGGCGCGTGGCCGCCCGGCACCAGCACGGCCGCGTAGTGGCCATAGCCGATCTGCTCCACCCGTTTCAGGCTGATCACGGGCGAGCGGCCCGGCACCGTCAGCGCCAGCTGGTCCAGCAACGCCTTGTGCGCCGCGTGCGCGGCCGCGTCGCCGCCAAAGTAGTCGACCGTATCCGAGCTGGCGTCCAGCGTGGGCGCCTGGCCCTGCGGCGTGGCGAACGTCACCGTGTGGCCCGCGTCGAGCAGTTTTTTCACGGGCTGCATCAATTCATTCAGATAAAAGCCCGTCGGGAAGACCTTGCCGTCGCGCAAGTCGAGGTGATTGGCGTCCGACAGCACGACGAGGACCTCGGCCGCCTGGGCGGTGGAAAAGGCGGCCAGCAACAGGCTGCTGATCAGTATTTTTTTCATGGTGTGGCCTTTCTGTAGAGAGGTCACCAGCATATTCCGAATCAAAATGGAGAAAAATGATGAATAATGCACAGCACTGATGCGTAATACGACTGAATAAAATCTCTGACTGGAACCGACATGGACAAATTGCAGGCGATGCAGCTGTTTCGCCGCGTGGCCGAGCTGGGCAGCTTTCGCCGCGCCGCCGATGAACTGGACTTGTCGGCCTCCTATGTGAGCCGGCGCATCGGCCAGCTGGAGCAGGAACTGGGTGGGCGCCTGATGACGCGCACCACGCGCCAGCTGGCCCTGACGGAAACGGGCGCCGCCTACCTTGAGCATTGCCGCAAGCTGCTCGACGAACTGGCGCAGGCGGAAGACATGGTGGCACACTCGACGGCGCACGTGACGGGCCGCCTGCGCATCAATGCGCCGCTGACCCTGGGCGTGGGCGAGCTGGCCGAAGGCCTGGCCGATTTCATGGCCGACTGGCCAGCCTTGCGCCTGGACGTCGACCTGAAGGATGAATACGTGGACCTGGCGGCGGCCAACTACGACCTGGGTTTTCGCGTCACCACCGCGCTCAACGATTCGAGCTATGTGGCGCGCCACATCCACGACTACCGCCTGCACATCTGCTGCGCGCCGGCCTACCTGGAACGCCACGGCCCCTTGCGGGAAGCCACGGACTTGACGCGCCAGCGCTGCTTCATCTACAGCCACGCGCTGTTCGGCAGCCGCTGGCCGCTGCGCCATGCGGGACCGCACAGCGACATCGAAGTGCCGAACTGGGTGCGCACGAACAACACCCTGTTCATGCGCAGCCTGATCCTGCGCGGCCTGGGCATCGGCATCCTGCCCACCTTCGTCTGCCGCGAGGAACTGGCCAGCGGCGCCCTGGTCGAGCTGTTTCCGGACATCGAGCGCCCCAGCCTGGCGCTGTTCGCCATCTATCCGTCGCGCCAGCTGGTGGCGCCCCGCGTGACGCGCTGCATCGAGCACCTGAAGCAGTGGTATGCGCAGCGCTATCCCGCGCCGGCGGTCTGAAGCCGGTAAAATCATGGCCACTCTCAATCAAGGATGACCCATGATCAGCTGGCAATGGAACACGTTCGACGAACTCGGCCCCCACGATTTGTACCAGGTGCTGGCCTTGCGCCAGCGCGTGTTCGTCATCGAACAGCAGTGCATTTACCCGGACCTGGACGGCCATGACCAGCAAGCCATGCATTTGCTGGGCTGGCAAACGGTCGATGGCCAACGCCGGCTGGCCGCCTACCTGCGCGTGCTGGCACCGGGCGCCAAGTATGTGGAAATGTCGCTGGGCCGCGTGCTGACGGCGCCCGAGGCGCGCACCACGGGCGCCGGCAAGCAGCTATTGCTTGAGGGCATCGCGCGCGCCGAACGCCAGCACCCCGGCCACGCCATCCGCATCGGCGCGCAGCAGTACCTGGAGCGCTTCTATCAATCCTTCGGCTTTGTCACCGTCAGCGCACCGTACGACGAAGACGGCATTGAGCACGTCGACATGCTGCGCGCGGTGGCGCCGGGAGTGGCGGCATGACGACGGCCCTGATTTCCTGGAGCGGCGGCAAGGATTCCTGCCTGGCCCTGTGGCGCGCGCGCAACGCCGGCATAGCCGTTCCCCTGTTAATCACGGCCATGGATGAAGACGGCCGCAAGTCGCGCTCGCACGGCGTGCCGCCCGAGCTGCTTGAGGTGCAGGCGGCCAGCCTGGGCGCGCGCCTGCAGCGCTATCACGCCAGCTGGGCCAGCTACGAAGAGCAATTCATCGCCATGCTGCGCGCGGCCAAGGCCGAGGGCATCGATCATGCGCTGTTTGGCGACATCGACCTGCAGCCGCACCGCGACTGGGAAGAAAAAGTCTGTGCGGCCGCCGGCCTGACGGCCCACCTGCCCCTGTGGGGCGGGGATCGCCGCGCGCTGGTCGACGAATTTCTCGCCGCCGGCTTCAAGGCCATCGTCGTGTGCATCAACGGCCAGCACCTGCCGCGCGCATTTTGCGGGCGCGAGTTCGACGCCGCCTTTCTGGCCGACCTGCCGCCCGGCGTCGACGCCTGCGGCGAAAACGGCGAATTCCACACCTTCGTCTACGACGGCCCCGCCTTCAGCGCACCGGTGGCGCTGCGCCGCACGCAAGTGCTGCAATATGACGCACCAGCCAATCTGGGCGGCGCCACGTACTACTTCCAGGAACTGGCGCCCGCCTGACTCCGCCGCAAAAGCAAAAAGGGCGACTCCATGGAGTCGCCCTTTGTCCGTGCACCTTGCGCGTGCTTACTTTTTCTCTACTTTTCGCAGCGTGATGTCGAACACCAGGCCAGCGTAAGGCGGGATCACCACCGCACCCGTCGCGTCACGGGTGCCGCCAACGCCATAGCCCAGGTCATACGGAATGAGCAGGCGGCGCGTGCCACCCTCTTGCATGCCGACCAGGCCACGGTCCCAGCCCAGAATCATTTTGCCGATGCCGAGGATAAACGTAAAACTTTTGGGAGGGAGTGTCGCATCGAACTGCGCGCCTTTGCCATCCGGCTTGCTCGCGTCATACAGCCAGCCCGTGTAGACCACCGTCAAGGTATCGCCCGCGGCGGCGGCCGTGCCGGTGCCTTTCACCAGGTCAGGAAAAATGAATTCTTTGACTTGCGTGTTCGGGTCAAGCACGACCGGCTTCTCGGTGTTGGCAGCAGCGCCACAAGCGGTCAGGGCCACGGCGCAAGCGAGGGTGGCGATCATTTGAAATACCGATTTCATGGTTTCCCTTTAAATATTGGTGTGTGGCTAAGTCCGTACGGTGCGGACCGGTACGGGCTGGAGTTTAACAGGACTCGCGTAGCCCATTTGTAAGCAGACGTAAGCAGGGCAATAAATGTGTCTCGATGCAACATTGACACAATATCTATATTTCCACCTGCGTGCCCAGTTCGATCACCCGGTTGCTCGGAATCTGATAGTAGTCGGCCGCCGTGCGCGCATTGCGCGACATGGTGACGAACAGGTGTTCGCGCCACGGCATCATGCCGGCACCGGGCGTCGAGATGATGGTCTGGCGCGCGATGAAGAACGACGTCTCCATCATCTCGAAATCGAGTCCCTGCTGCGCGCACTGCGCCAGCGCGGATGGAATATCCGGTTCATCCTTGAAGCCGTAATGCACATTCACCTGGTAGCACTGGTGGCCCAGGTCCACCACGCGCACGCGCTCCGATGGCGCCACCCACGGCTCTTCATGCATGAAAACGGTCAGGAAGATCACCCGTTCATGCAACACCTTGTTGTGCAGCAAGTTATGCAGCAACGCATGCGGCACGCCATCCGTTTCGCCGCGCAGGAAGATGGCCGTGCCGGGCACGCGCAGCGGCGGCGCGATGAACAGCGACGAGAGGAAATCGTCGAGCGGAATCGCATGCTTTTCCAGGTTCTGGAACACCAGCTGGCGGCCGCGCTTCCAGGTCAGCATGACGATGAACAAAATCGAGCCCAGCAGCAGCGGGAACCAGCCGCCATGGAACAGTTTCAGGGCAGTCGCCGACACCAGGTTGACGTCGATGATCAGGAAAAAACCCGTGGCGGCCCAGCACAGGGCCAGGTTCATCTTCCAGCGGTAGCGGATGACGAAGAACGTCAGGATGGTGGTCGACAGCATCGTGGCCGTGACGGCGATGCCGTAGGCGGCGGCCAGGTTTTCCGAGGAACCGAAGCCGATGACAGCCAGCAACACCACGGCCAGCTGCAGCCAGTTCACGGCAGGGATGTAAATCTGCCCGATTTCGCTTTCCGACGTGTGGCGCACGCGCATGCGCGGCAAGAAGCCCAGCGCGATCGCTTGCTTGGTCATCGAGAAGGTGCCGGAAATGGTTGCCTGCGAGGCGATCACCGTGGCCATGGTCGACAGGATCACCAGCGGGTACACGCTCCACGCGCCCAGCTGCTGGTAAAACGGATTCGTGACGGCTTCCGGATGGGCCAGCAGCAGACCACCCTGGCCCAGGTAATTCAGCGCCAGCGCGGGAAAGGCGATCAGGAACCAGGCCAGGCGGATCGGCTTCTTGCCGAAGTGGCCCATGTCGGCGTACAGCGCCTCGGCGCCCGTCAGCGCCAGCACCACGGCACCCAGGGCAACGAAGGCAACGAAGCCGTTATTCATCAGGAAGGTCGCCGCGTGCAGGGGATTGAGCGCGGCCAGGATGGCCGGCGACTTGATGATGTTGACCACGCCCATGCCGGCCAGCGCGGCAAACCACAGCACCATGATGGGGGCAAAATAGCGGCCGATGCCGGCCGTGCCATGCGACTGCACCGAATACAGCGCCACCAGCACCACCATCGTCAGCGGTACCACATACGGACTGAAGGCGGGCGTGGCCACTTCCAGGCCCTCGATCGCCGACAGCACGGAAATGGCCGGCGTGATCACGCTGTCGCCATAGAACAGAGTGGCGCCGAAGACGCCGATCACCATCAGCGGGAAATGCCAGCGCGACAGGCGGCTGACGGACGACAGCACCAGCGCCATCAAGGCCATGATGCCGCCCTCGCCGCGGTTGTCGGCGCGCAGCACCAGGGTCACGTACTTGAGCGAGACGATCAGGGTCAGGCCCCAGAAGATCAGCGAAACGATGCCCAGCAGGTTCTCTGGCGACAGCAGCAGGCCGTGGGCCGGGTCGAAGACCGTTTTGAGGGTGTACAGCGGACTGGTGCCGATATCGCCGTAAACGATGCCGACGGCCGCCAGGGTCATGCCGGCAAGGCCGCTTTTTTTATGTTCCGACGTCAAGATTGCACCCGTTTTTGTTTTGTTGCATCGCACAATATGATAGGTATTAGCAAATAGCAAGAGTATTTTTGCATGGTCCCGGGCTGCCCCAAAGTCGTGGTTTTATGCCGCTCCGCCTTGCTGCGCGGGCTTGCGGCCATTGATTTGTTGCCATTCTACGCCTCGCCAGCGGCGCCGGGCAGCCCCCGATGTTTTCCGCCATAATGACAGACTGTCTACTCTCCAGCGAAGCCCATCATGAATCCAGGCATGTTGTACGCCTCCCTCGCCTTCCTGTGCTGGGGCCTGTTCCCCCTGTACTTTCACGCCATCGGCGAGATCGCGCCGCAGGAAATCCTGGCGCACCGCATGGTCTGGTCGCTCTTGTTCCTCGGTATCGTGCTGACCGTGCGCCGCCAATGGAGCTGGCTGGGCAGCCTGAAAGCGCAGCCCAGGGTGGTGGCCAGCTTCGTCGCCAGTGCGTTTTTGCTCTCCGCCAACTGGTTCATCTATATCTGGGCCGTCAACAACGGCCACGTGGTCGACGCCAGCCTCGGTTACTTCATTACGCCCCTGATCAATGTCATGCTGGGCTTTTTGCTGCTGCACGAACGCCTGCGCCGCCTGCAGTGGCTGGCCATCGGCCTGGCCGCCTGCGGCGTGGCCTGGCTCACCTGGCAGGCGGGGCAAGTGCCCTGGATCGCCCTGCTGCTGGCGGCCACGTTTGGCGGCTATGGCTTGCTGCGCAAGACGGCCGCGCTCGGTGCGCTGGAAGGCCTGTCGTTCGAAACATTGATTCTGTTCCCTCTGGCGCTGGCCTACATGCTGTGGCTGGGCTGGCATGGCCAGAGCGGCTTCGTCAATACAGATTCCACCGCCACGCGCGCGCTGCTGCTGGCGTCCGGCCCCATCACGGCCATTCCCCTGCTGCTGTTTGCCGCCGGCGCGCGCCGCCTGCCGCTGGCCGTATTGGGCTTGCTGCAATACATCGCCCCCACGGGCCAGCTCCTGATCGGCGTGTGGGTCTTTCACGAATCGTTCACCCAAGAGCGCATGCTGGGCTTCCTCGTCATCTGGACGGCGCTGGGCCTGTATGCGGCCGAAGGGCTGTGGACGGCCCGCAAGGCGCGCGCCAGCACTTAGTCTTCCCCTCGCGTCCGTTTCCGCAGCGCGCAGCGCTGGCCGGAAGCGGGCGTTTACCGTATCCTGTCCGTCTTTGTATATCACCCGAGATTTCTAATGGCAAATTACGTCTACACCATGAATCGCGTGGGCAAAATCGTCCCGCCCAAGCGCCAGATTCTGAAAGATATTTCCCTGTCCTTCTTCCCAGGCGCGAAGATCGGCGTGCTGGGCCTGAACGGCTCCGGCAAATCGACCCTGCTGAAAATCATGGCAGGCATCGACACCGACATCCAGGGCGAAGCCGTGCCGATGCCGGGCCTGAACATCGGCTACCTGCCGCAGGAACCGCAGCTGGACCCGGAAAAAACCGTGCGCCAGGAAGTGGAATCGGGCCTGGGCGAAGTGTTTGAGGCGCAAGCCAAGCTGGAAGCCGTGTACGCCGCGTATGCCGAGGAAGACGCCGATTTCGACGCCCTGGCCACGGAACAGGCACGCCTGGAAGCGATCATCTCGACGTCCGACGGCGGCAATCTGAATCTGCAGCTGGAAATGGCCGCCGACGCGCTGCGCCTGCCGCCATGGGACGCCAAGGTCGGCGTGCTGTCCGGCGGTGAAAAGCGCCGCGTGGCGCTGTGCAAGCTGCTGCTGTCCAAGCCCGACATGCTGCTGCTCGACGAACCGACCAACCATCTGGATGCGGAATCGGTCGACTGGCTGGAACAATTCCTGCTGCGCTTCCCCGGCACCGTGGTGGCCATCACCCATGACCGCTACTTCCTCGACAACGCGGCAGAGTGGATCCTGGAACTGGACCGCGGCAGCGGCATTCCATGGAAGGGTAACTACTCGACCTGGCTGGAGCAGAAGCAAGCCCGCCTGAAGCAGGAAGAATCGACGGAATCGGCGCGCCAGAAGGCGCTGCAAAAGGAATTGGAATGGTCGCGCCAGAACCCGAAAGCGCGCCAGGCCAAGTCGAAAGCCCGCCTGGCCCGCTTCAACGAGCTGTCCGAGCACGAATACCAGAAACGCAACGAAACGCAAGAGATCTTCATTCCCGTGGCCGAACGCCTGGGCAATGACGTCATCGAGTTCAAGAACGTGTCGAAAGCGTTCGGTGACCGCCTGCTGATCGACAACCTGAGCTTTACCGTGCCGCCAGGCGCCATCGTCGGCATCATCGGCCCCAACGGCGCCGGTAAGTCGACCCTGTTCAAGATGATCACCGGCAAGGAAACACCGGACAGCGGCGAAGTGGCCATCGGCCAGACGGCGCGCGTCTCCATCGTCGACCAGAATCGCGGCGACTCGCTGTCGGACGGCAAGACCGTCTTCCAGGACGTGTGCGGCGGCGCCGACATGTTGACGGTCGGCCGCTTCGAAATGCCGTCGCGCGCCTACCTGGGCCGCTTCAACTTCAAGGGCGGCGACCAGCAAAAAATCGTCGGCAATCTGTCCGGCGGTGAACGTGGCCGTCTGCACCTGGCAAAAACCCTGCTGATGGGCGGCAACGTCCTGCTGCTCGATGAACCGTCGAACGATCTGGACGTGGAAACCTTGCGCGCGCTGGAAGACGCCTTGCTGGAATTTGCCGGCAGCGTGATGGTCATCTCGCATGATCGCTGGTTCCTCGACCGTATCGCCACGCACATCCTGGCATTCGAAGGCGATTCGCAGGTCACCTTCTTTGACGGCAACTATCAGGAATACGAAGCCGACAAGAAGAAACGCCTCGGTGACGAAGGCGCGAAACCAAAACGTATCCGCTACAAGCCCTTGACCACGTAATTTCGGTCCGGCCATGCAAAAAGGCAGTTACCTCGCGGTAACTGCCTTTTTTTTCAGCAAACTTCCGGTGAATTAGAAGTTGTAGCGTGCGCCAAGGGCCAGGCCGGTAGCCTTGCGGCCCTGGTCGGCGCTCTTGCCGAAGTGTTCCACTTCCGCCGTCAGCGAGACTTTCTCGTTGATCGCGTACTGGGCGCCAACGGAAGCGTATACGCCCGTCTTGTCGTTGCCGCTGATGCCGGTCGACAGACCCGTGCCGCTCAAGCTGTTCTTGACCTTGGCCACGCCCAGCTTGCCGAATACGCCGACCTTGTCGGTCACGGGCATGGTGGCCTTGCCGGCCAGGTAGTAGCCGTGCGAGTCGCTTTTCACGGAACCGTTGCCGGCGCCGGTGACATAGCTGTAATCCTTGCTGCCGAAATCGGCATAGCCGCCCTCGACCGCCCAGGTTTTATCGAAATCGTAACCGGCGAAGATCTTGGCGCCAGCCTTGTAGCCGCTGTGATTATCGGCGCTGGTGGCGCCAGGAATATCGAAGTTATAGCGGTTGCCCGTGACGCCAGCACCCACATAGGCGCCCTCGGCGTGGGCGGCGCTCATGCCGGTGAATGCGGTAACGGAAGCGATCATTGCAAACAGGATTTTCTTCTTCATCATGTTCTCTCTCAAATTAGTGAATGGTGCCTGGATTCGCAGTTCAGCGAAGTGCGATGAGGACACAATAACAGCCGAAAAAAGCTACGTCTTTCTCCATTGCGTAAGAACTGTGACAAGATGTAAGCCAACATTCCAAACTGACAATAACCGTAAAATGCGCACCGTTGAGCGAACTTAAGATAGACTTAAGAACTTTAGCGATTTCAGCCCAGAGGAGAAGTGCATGCACAAACGCCAGTTTCTCGCCGCCGCCATGGCCAGCGCGGCCCTGCCCGCCATCGCCCGGGCGGCGCCCGCCGGCCTGCGCGGTCCTGCCTTGCTGACCATCACGGGCAGCATCGACAAGCCGAACCGGGGTCCGTTCGACGCCGTGCGCGACCAGATGATGCACAAGCAAAAGATCAGTTTTGAGCGGGCGCGGGCCTTCGACTTCGCGGCGCTGGCGAACTTGCCGGCGCGCACCATCCACCCCACCCTGGAATACGATGGCAAGACACACGCCCTGCGCGGGCCGTTGCTGGTCGATGTCTTGAAGGCGGCGGGTGCGCCCGAGGAAGATGCCGTACGGCTAGTGCTGCGTGCCGTGGATGGCTATGCGGCGGCGCTGACCATGGCGCAAGCGCGCACGCAGCGTTTTATCGTCGCCACCCACCTGGACGGGCAGGCGATGGCGCTGGGCGGCCTGGGGCCGCTATGGGCGATCCACGATGCGGACCGCATCGCGCCCGTGGCGGCCCTGCCCCTGGCCGAACGTTTCGCCAGCTGCCCATGGGCGCTATATCACATTGGCGTGGAGGCGGGTTGAAGCGGTTGAGGCAGATTAAGCGTAGGCTTCCGCCATCGACATAACCCGTGGCGTAATAACGATGCCATGCTCCTCGAACAGCGCCGTGATGGCCGCCAGGTTGTGCGTGCACTCCTCGGTTTTCCAGCCTTTGAAGATATCCGTGCCATCTTTCTGGAAATGCAGGTCCAGCACTTTGCCCCCATCCTTGTGCAGGTAGGGCGAACTATAGGTGTTCTCGAAGCCGAGCACCTTCAATTGCCCCAGCAAGGCTGATGGTGGCTGGTCGGGATCGGTGGCGAGGAAAATGCCGAAGGTCTTGCCTGGTGGTTTGGCGGCGATGTCGACCTCGTAGATGCCCGGGGCCTTGCTGACGGACGTACTCTTTAAAAATAACATACAACACTCCCTGCGCGTAATGTCCCGCGCCTGAAACGGGCGGCAAGACAGGGGCGATGCGCAATGATTCCCCTCAACAAATCTTATTGCTTATTTGCATCTTTGTCGACAAATCGGCACTTTTATTTGGTAAGTCGTGGTTATCTTGTCGCGTTCGCCAGCGTAAATTATCAAGAAAGCCAGTTATCATTGCGCCAATACCCGCCCTGCTGCATGCTTTTGGCTTGCGTCACGATTGCCTTTGCGCCGGCCGCCCCTCGTCTGCATGCGTCTTCTGTCGATCAAGTACCGCCTGCTCATCGTCCTGCCCTTGATCCTGGGGGCGGGTTACATGGCCACCAGCCAGGCCAAGGAGCAAGGCCGCAACGGTGGGCACGCCGCCTGAGTCATTTCCCGCGCTTGCGTCTGGCCAGATCCTGCGTGGGCGCCACCAGCGCCCGGTATAACTCGCCCGTGGCGGCATCCCAGCTTTGCACGGCCAGCTGCTGGCGTTGCACGGTGGCCGAATCACCGCGCGCGATGGGGCCGGACAGCGCCGGCGCGGCGCCCAGGCGGAATACATTGGCCACCGCCTCAGTCACCAGCGGCTGCGCCAGTTCGCGCGCCACCGGCTCGGGAATGCCGGCCGCCTGGTAGGCGCGCAAGGCGGCGTCGAGCACCGTCACCAGATAATTGCTGGCAAAGACGGCGGCGGCGTGATACAGGGTCTTGGCGGCCGGATCGATGGGCACGGGGCGCGCGCCGATGGCGTTCAAGGCCGGCGTGAGGAAGGCCAGCGCCAGCGGGTCGCCTTCGACGCCGCAAAACGTGCCGTCAAAGGTGGCGGCCACTTGTGCCGGATCGGCAAAGCTGCGGATCGGGTGGGCGCTGGCGACAAACGCGCCGGCCTGCGTGGCCGCCAGCAGCACGTTCGAGGCCAGCGCGCCGCTGCAGTGAAACACGATGGCGCCCGCTTGCCGTCCCTCGGCCACCAGCGCCGCGCAGGCCGGGCCGATCTGGTCGTCGGACACGGCCAGCAGGGTGACGTCGGCGTGGCGCAAGGCCGCATAGCTGTCGACGGGCGTGCCGGCGCCGATGAAAGCGACGGCCGCCTGCGCCGAGGCCAACGAGCGCGTGAGCACGTCCTGCACGGCGACGCCTTCCACGCCGGCGAACAGACGGCCCAGCACGCGGCCCACGTGGCCGGCGCCGATGATATTCAAAGTGACGTTCATGATGATTTTCTAGAAGCTCGATCCCGGCTGGCGCAGAAATTCCACCTCTTGTGGCGTGGAAGCGCGGCCCAGGATGGCGTTGCGGTGCGGGAAACGGCCAAAGCGGGCGATCACTTCCTGGTGCCGCTCGGCGTAGTCGAGCATGCCGTCAAAACCGGGCTGCGCCTGCGACAGCAGCTGGAACAGCTCGACGGCGCGCGCCTGCATGGCCAGGTCTTCCGCGTGTTCGAACGGCAGGTAGGCAAAGGCGCGCAGCATCGGCGGCAATTGCTGGTCCTGCGCCGCTTGCGTCAAGGCGATGGCCAGCGCCAGCGCCCTGGTGTCGCCGGCAAAGGCGCGCGGCGTGCCGCGGTACACATTGCGCGTGAACTGATCGAGCACGATGAGGCGCGCCAGCGCACCGTGCGGCGTCGCATCCCATTCACGCAAGCCGCCATCGATGGCGGCATCGATCAGCGCGCCGAAACGCGCGCGTATCTGCGCGTCGAAGCCGTCATCCTTGCGAAACCACTCCATGCGCGACTGGCCATAGTCAGGGTTATCCGGCGGCAAAAACCAGAAATCGAGTACCGCTTGCGCCTGTGCATCCATGTCCATCCTCTCGGCATCCGTATCAATTGCGGGCATGCGACAGCTGGAAGCCGGCGATGCCTTCGAAGGCGGCCAGTTCGGCCGACATGGCCGACAGGCTGGCGCCCGTGTTCTTGCCATGCGCGATGGCGACAAAGCGCCATTCCTGCATGCCTTCGTTGCTGCCGATGGTCAGCGAGCCGCCGGCGATGTCGTAGCCGCGCTTGGCGGCCATGCGCCGCAGCGCATCCTCACGGGGAATGAACCCTTGCTTGAAGCGCATGGTGATGGCCACCGCGTGGCGCGACGGCAGCCAGTTCTCCAATTTTGACAGAAAAATCATCGCCATCGCGCACAGGAAGGCCAGGCCCATGGCCGACAGATAAAAGCCGATGCCGACCATGATGCCGATCACGGACGAGGCCCAGATCGAGGCGGCCGTCGTCAGGCCGCTGATGTTGAAACCCTCGCGCATGATGACGCCGGCGCCGAGAAAACCCACGCCCGTGACGATGCCCTGGATCACGCGCGTGGGATCACTGCCGACGATGGCGCCATGGCCGCCGTACCAGAACTCGGGATAGCCGCCCAGCACCGTCAGCGCGGCCGAAGCCATGCACACCAGGCTGTAGGTGCGCATGCCGGCAGCGCGCCCGTGATACGAACGCTCGTAACCCACCAATAAACCCAGCAGCAGCGCGCCCAGCAGGTTCAGCAGGATCACGCCATTCGTCGCCAGCTCGGCCGGCGACCAGTAGGCGCGCAGAAAGTCGATGGTCGGCATCTAAGGCTTTTTCGTCAGCTGCTTTTCAAACGCCACATCGAGCTTGCTGACGCGGCGCGCCTTTTGCGGTCCCAGGCCATTGACGAAGGCGACAAAGGCATCCAGTTCCAGCGGCGGGCACAAAGGCGGCAAGCCTGGGCCTTCCGTGAGGAAGAACAGTTCATCGCCCGTGCGCGCCATCGTGTAGAGGCGGTGGCCGGTGCGTTCCTTGAGCCGCTCGATGGCGGAGGTGGCGCGGGTCGAGCGCATCAGATGGCTCCCGTGCGCTGTTCCAGCCACGCCAGCGCACCGCCGGCCAGGTGCGGCGCCAGGCGCGCGCGCACGGTGGCGTGATAGTCGTTCAGCCACGCCGCCTCGTCGTCGCGCAACAGCGAGCGTTCCACGCAGCGCGTGTCGATCGGGCACAGGGTCAAGGTCTCAAAACGTAAAAACTCGCCAAACTGCGTCGTTTCCGCAGGCACGTTCAGCACCAGATTCTCGATGCGGATGCCCCACTGGCCGGGGCGGTAGATGCCCGGTTCGATGGAGGTGATCATGCCCGCTTCCATGGCCGTCTGCGGCTCCGGCATGGCGGACTGGGAAATCGATTGCGGCCCTTCGTGCACGTTGAGGAAAAAGCCCACGCCGTGACCCGTGCCGTGGCCAAAGTCGATGCCTTCGGCCCACAGCGGTGCGCGGGCAATCGAGTCGAGCATGGGCGACTTCACGCCGCGCGGGAACTGCGCGCGCGACAGGGCGATCATGCTGCGCAAGACCAGGGTGAAATCGCGTTTGTGCTCGGCCGTGATCGTGCCGACGGGGACCACGCGCGTGATGTCGGTGGTGCCGCCCCAATACTGGCCGCCCGAGTCGATCAGCAGCAAACCGTCGCCTTCGATGGTGGCGGCCGAATCCGCATGCGCGTGGTAATGCATGATGGCGCCATGCGCATTGAAGCCGGCGATGGTGCCGAAACTGGGGCTGACAAAGCCGGCGCGGCGGGCGCGCGCGGCCGTCAGGTGTTCGTCGACGCCGATTTCCGTCAGTGGCGCGCGCTGCGGGTCGGCCAGGGTGGCGTCCAGCCAGCTGAAAAACTCGCACAGGGCGGCGCCATCCTGCTCCATGGCGGCGCGCACGTGCGCCGCTTCGCCGTCCGTCTTGCGCGACTTGGCCAGGGTGGTCGGGTTGATGGATTCGACCACGCGCACAGCCTCGGCCACGGCCTGGCGCGTGCCGAACGTGATGCGGCGCGGGTCGAGCAGCAAGGTGGCGCCGGCCGGCAAGGCGGCCAAGGCGGCCGCCGTGCGGTCGTACGCGGCCACGTCCACTCCTTCGCTTTCCAGGGTGGCGCGCAGGGCCATCGGCACCTTGCCGTCGGCGACGAACAGGGTGGCGCGCTCCGGTCCCACCAGCGCATGCGCGAGGAAGACGGGGTTGTAGTGCACGTCGGCGCCGCGCAAGTTGAACAGATACGCGATATCGTCGAGCGTGGAAATGACGTGGTGGCTGGCGCCGTACACCGCCATGCCGGCGCGCAGGGCCGCCAGTTTTTGCGTGCGCGACAGCGATGGATACGCGGGCGCATGTTCATATACGGGCGCGGCGGGCATGGCCGGACGATCGGGCCAGACGGCTTGCAGCACGTCGATGTCCGTGCGCAGGGTCACTTGCGCGCCCAGCGCCTGCTGCAGCAGGCGCGCATTGGCCAGGCCCAGCACGGCGCCATCGACGGCCACCGTCTGCCCCGGCTGCATGGTCTCGCCCAGCCAGTCGATATACAGCACGCTGGCGCCGGACGGGATTTTTTTCAGGGCGATGCCGCTGCCGGCCAGTTCCTCTTCCGCCTGTTCCCAGTAACGGCCATCGGTCCACACGCCGGCGACATCCTGCGTCACGACCAGGGTGCCGACGGAACCCGTAAAGCCCGACAGCCATTCGCGGCCCTGCCAGCGGGCCGGCAGGTACTCGGACAAGTGCGGGTCGGCCGATGGCACGATCAGGGCATCGATCTGCTGCGCGTGCATGGCGGCGCGCAGCAAGGTCAAACGGGAGGCGGGATTACTGTGAACGGATGTCTGCATGGCGGCGAAAAGGTGCTGTGCTGGGAAGCGCTCATGATACTCCGATTGCCGGCAATGCAGTACTCACGCAGCCCAGGCCAGGATCAGGATGCGGCTCGTCTTCAATGCTGGAGCAGCTGGCCGGCGAGGCCGACGATTTTTTCCAGCAGCGCCTCATCGTGCGGCAGCCACGGCACGGCGCCCAGCTTGCTCCCCTTCGCTGCCACCTCGCTCGCTACCTCGGCGCCGTCCAGCGTGACCCTGCCGGTGGTCAGGTGAATCGCATGCCTGCCGACCATCAGGTGGCGCGCTTCGAGCGCCATGCGCCCGTCCTCGATCTGCTCCGCGAATACCTGTTCCAGCACCGTGCGCCGCATGCCCGCCATCGGCCCCGGCGCCAGATTGGCCAGGTAAAACAGGCGCTTTGCGCGCTGCACGCTTTGCTCTTCTTCCAGCAGCGCCAGGGCGCTGGCGCTGACCAGCAGATCCACCGCGCGGCACGCTTCCGAATACGCCACCGGCGCCATCGGCATCATCTGCGCGGGCGCCAGCCCATTGGATGTGCAGGCGCCGCCCGCGCCTGGATAGACGTGTCCCCCGAGGCGCAGCAATACGCGCCAGGCGCCGAACTGGCGCGACAAGCCTTCATCGTCATCGAGCCGCCAGCCTTCGCGGCGGGCCAGTCCCAGCAAGGTAGGCAGCGACAACTGGTAGCCGGCAAATGGGGCGCCGCCGTCGCCGGGCGGTGCATATATTTCACGATACACCTGGCGCAGCGGCTGGCGCACACGCCGCCGCGCGAGCAGCGCCTGCCAGGCGGCGCGCTGCTCCCCGCTGCCGTGCAGAGGATGCCACAGGCCGATGTCGCCTTGCTCAGGCAAATCCACTGGCTGCCCCTGCGCATCGATGGCGCCCTTCCCGTCGAGCATGAAGGCCTGGCCATCGCCCGTACGCCAGACCAGCGCGCGCGCCACCGTCTCGATATCGGCATCGTCGCGCAAGGCGCGCCATTGGTCCAGGCCAAACCACACTTCGCTGGCGTAACCCGCTTCCAGGCGGCGCGCCAGCATGGCCTGGCGCCGCTTGCCCATGGGGCCTGGCATGCCGACCCGCCACGCGATATCGGGTCGTTCGGCCAGCGCCCGTTCGGCCGGTTTCAGATTGCGTTCCAGCTTCTTGCGAATGCCCGCATGGCGCACCTGCGCCAGCGCCGTGCGCAGGGCCAGCAAGCTTTCCGGCGTGGGGATGGTTTCCACCGCATGGCCCAGCGCCATCGCCAGCGACTGCGACGGCGCGCTTTTTGCCGCGCCGGGCGCGACGCAGGCCAAGGGCAGCAAGACGGCGATCACGGGACGGAACCATCCATCATCGCGATAGGCGGCGACCCGCGCGGCGCGCGCCAGCACCGGAGAGTCTGCCGTGGCAAAGGCGGCATCGGCCGCATACGGCACGCTGCCGTCATGGATGGCGGCGATATGGCGCGCCGCCTGTTCCAGTATCACCCGCGCAAAAGCGGCATACGCCGCATCGTCGGCCAGCACGGCGGCGGGATCCGCCTCGCCGATACTGTTGCGGTTCCAGAAGCTGCTATGGGGCGAACCGGCCAGCGCCAGCAGGGACGCTTGCGCCAGCTGCGGCAGCAGTGCCAATTCCTGCAAGGTCAGTGGCATCGGATAACGGGCGTGACGCTCCTCCATCAGCTGCGCGAATTGGGCAGGGGCGTCGCCGCCGGCAAGGCACGCCAGCAGCCAGGCCTGGTAGGGCCGCTCGACCCAGCCCGAGGTTTCGCCGAGAATGCGCCGCGCCTGCGCCGCCGTGCCTGCCGGTGCCTCGCCCTGCAGGCAGGCCAGGCAGCCGATGACATACTCCCATTCCCGGTTGTAATCAGCGGCCGCGTCGAGCGCGTCGAGGAACACGGCACCGGCCAGCAACGGCGCCAGTCCGGCCTCAGTCACCTGTTCCAGCAGCGTGTGCGCCAGATTAAACCGCGCAACATCATCATGGCCGAAGCGCGCCGCGCGGTGCAGCGCCCCCCAGACGGCGCCCAGTTCTTCCGGTGTCCAGTCGTTGAAATCGACGGGCGGCCCCGTGAAACGCGCATGGTCGACGGCAGCACCCTCGAGGCGTTCACGCAGCGCTGTGGCACGGCTGGAGATTTCAGTCGCCATCATCGGCCTCGTAGCGGCGCAAGCCTTCCAGGTCCAGCACGCGGATGCCGCCGTAATCGAGGCGTAATAGCCCCTTTTTTTCCAGCACCTGCAAGGCCTGGTTGGCGCGCTGGCGCGAAGAACCGGACAGCAGGCCGATTTCCTCCTGCGACAGCTGCACCAGGGTTTCCACGCCCGGGTACAAATGCGAGTTGAACATCGAGGCCAGGCAGCGCGCCACGCGCGTGTTCAGGTCCAGCAGGCGCTCGTTTTCCACCATGCCGATGAACTGGCCCAGGCGCTCGTTGAGCTGCATCAGCAAAAAGCGCGTAAACGGCAGGCTCGTTTCCAGCAGCCAGTGGAAGGTGGCGCCGGGCAGGCGCGCCACGCGCGTGTCGCGCAGGGCCATGGTGTCGTATTTGCGGATCTCGTTCTTCAGCAATGAACCTTCGCCGAACCAGCTGCCGGGCGGCACGCCGATGAAGGTCATGGCCTTGCCGGAAGCGGAAAAATTATTCATCTTGACCATGCCGCTGATGACGCCGATCCAGTTGTCCACCGGCTCGCCCTTGCGGCAGACAAAGCCGCCTTTCGGCACGAAGGTTTCAAACACATCCGCTTCGACCCGGGCCAGTTGAACGGGGTCGAGCAGCTGTGCCCAGTGGGCCGCGCGCACGGCATCCTTGAGACTGATATCAGGGTAGGTCATTGTGCGATGCACCATCGAAAAGTGGGTAAATGTCCCCGAAAAGACAACTTGGCAAACTAACGCAAGCTACTATCATTGCACAAACGCCTGACACATAAAAAACACAGAGCGCCATCCAACGAGGTGGGGCCTGAGACAAGCAACAGGGAGACACTGGTGCAAACGAATACCACAGCAGCAATGCCGACTTTTCCGCGGCGCTTATTGCAACACGGGACAGTACGATCCGACAAGCCCGCCTTTCGCGAAAAACACCTGGGCATCTGGCAAACCTGGACCTGGCGCGAGGTCAACGAAGAAGTGCGCGCACTGGCCTGCGGCCTGACCGCCATCGGCTTCCAGCGCGGCATGAACCTGGCCATCATCGGCGACAATCGTCCGCGCCTGTACTGGGCCATGCTGGCTGCGCAAAGCCTGGGCGGCGTGCCTGTGCCACTGTATCAGGACGCGCCGGCCGCCGACATGGCCTATGTGCTGCAGGATGCGGAAATCCGCTACGCCATCGTCGAAGACCAGGAGCAGGTCGACAAGCTACTCGAACTCAAAGCCCTGTATCCGCACGTCGCCCACATCGCGTATGACGATGAACGGGGCATGCGCCACTACCGCCAGCCGGAGCTGACGTCCTTTGCCGCCCTGCAGACGCTGGGCCGTGCCTACGACCGCGAACACCCGGGCTTTTTCGACGCCGCCGTGGCAGCGGGCCAGGGCAGCGACTCGGCCGTGATCCTGTACACCTCGGGCACCACGGGCAAGCCGAAGGGCGTGTGCCAGAGCCACACGGCGCTGCTGGCCGCCGGCGTTGGCGGCGTGGCCTTCGACAAGCTCACCGACGCGGAAGACATCCTGTCCTACCTGCCCATGGCGTGGGTCGGCGACTGCCTGTTCTCGCTGGCGCAGGCGATGGTGGCCGGCTTCACCGTCAATTGCCCCGAATCGGGCGACACGGTGATGATCGACATGCGCGAGATCGGCCCCACCTGCTACTTTGCGCCGCCGCGCGTGTTCGAGAACATGCTCACCAGCGTGATGATACGCATGGAAGACGCGAGCAGCATCAAGCGCCATATGTTCAGCCATTTCATGGACGTGGCCAAGCGCTGCGGCGCGCAGATCCTCGACGGCAAGCCAGTCTCGCTGGCGGACCGTCTCAGCTACAAGTTGGGCGAGCTGCTCGTCTACGGCCCCTTGAAAAACGTGCTGGGACTGTCGCGCGTGCGCGTCGCCTACACGGCCGGCGCCGCCATCGGCCCAGACCTGTTCCGCTTCTACCGCTCGATCGGCGTCAACCTCAAGCAGCTGTACGGCTCCACCGAAACCTGCGCCTATGTATGTCTGCAGCCGGACGGCAATATCAAATTCGACAGCGTCGGCTTGCCGGCGCCGGGCGTGGAAGTCAAACTGGCGGCCAATGGCGAAGTGCTGGTGAAGTCACCGGCCACCATGAGCGGCTACTTCAGGCGTCCCGAAGCCACCGCCGAAGTGATCGATGCCGACGGCTACTTTCATACGGGCGACGCGGGCGTATTCGACAGCGAAGGCCACTTGAAAATCATCGACCGCGCAGCCGACGTCGGCAAGCTGACGTGCGGCGCCATCTTCGCGCCCAACTACATCGAAAACAAGCTCAAGTTTTTCCCCTTCATCAAGGAAGTGGTGGCCTTCGGCCATGCACGCGACCAGGTGTGCGCCTTCATCAACATCGATATCGAAGCGGTGGGCAACTGGTCGGAGCGGCGCGGCATCGCGTATGCCGGCTACACGGACCTGGCGGGGCGCGCCGAAACCTACGGCTTGATCCGCGACTGCATCGAGCAGGTCAACGCGGAACTGGCGACCGATCCGCTGATGGACCGCACGCAGATCCACCGCTTCCTGGTGCTGCACAAGGAACTCGACCCGGACGACGACGAACTGACGCGCACGCGCAAGGTGCGCCGCAAATTCATCGCTGAAAAGTACGCGGTGCTCATTTCCGCCCTGTACGAGGGCAAGGCAACGCAATACATCGAGACCCAGGTGAAATTCGAGGATGGCCGCCTTGGCTCGACCAGCGCCGACCTGCAGATCTGGGACAGCAAAACGTACCGGCCCCAGGGCCTGGCCGCATGATGGAGCACAGCACGATGCAAATGAACGAACCCGACGCCCATTTCGGCACGGCCCGCAAGACGGGCCCCGTGATCCTCGACTTGAAAAATATTTCGCTGTCGTTCGGCGGCGTAAAAGCGCTGACCGACATCTCGTTCGACGTGAAACAGCATGAAATCCGCGCCATCATCGGCCCGAACGGCGCGGGCAAAAGCTCGATGCTCAACGTGATCAATGGCGTGTACCGCCCGCAACAGGGCGAAATCATTTATCGGGGCGAACACAGGCGCGGCATGGATTGTTATGCGGCCGCCAAATCCGGCATCGCCCGCACCTTCCAGAACATCGCCCTGTTCAAAGGCATGACGGTGCTGGACAACATCATGACGGGCCGGAACCTCAAAATGAAGTCGAATTTCCTGCTGCAGGCCCTGTACTGGGGACCGGCGCGGCGCGAGGAAATCGAGCACCGCAAGAAGGCCGAAGAGATCATCGACTTCCTGGAAATCCAGGCCATCCGCAAGACGCCCGTGGGGCGTTTGCCTTACGGTCTGCAAAAGCGGGTGGAGCTGGGCCGCGCGCTGGTGGCCGAACCCGAGATTTTGCTGCTCGATGAACCGATGGCCGGCATGAACGTGGAAGAAAAGCAGGACATGTGCCGCTTCATCCTCGACGTCAACGATCAGCTGGGCACGACCATCGTGCTGATCGAACACGACATGGGCGTGGTGATGGATATCTCGGACAGGGTGGTGGTGCTCGACTACGGCAAGAAGATCGGCGACGGCACGCCCGACGAGGTGCGCAGCAACCAGGATGTCATCAACGCCTATCTCGGCGTGGCGCACTAGACGAGGAATAGCAATGAATATCAATTTTTTCTTTGAAGTGCTGATCGGCGGCCTGCTGTCGGGCGTCATGTACGCGCTGGTGGCGATCGGTTTTGTGCTGATCTACAAGGCCTCGGGCGTGTTCAACTTCGCGCAGGGAGCGATGGTGTTTTTCGCCGCCCTCACCTGCGTCGGCATCATGGACAAGTTCGGCCTGTCACTGTGGCTGGCCATCCCGCTGACGATGGTGACCATGATCGTGCTGGGCATGGCGATTGAAAGGGTGGTCTTGCGCCCGCTCGTCAACCAGCCGGAAATCACGCTGTTCATGGCCACCATCGGCCTGACCTTTTTCATCGAAGGCCTGGCGCAGCTGATGTGGGGCTCGCAGGTGCACAAGCTGGACCTGCCCATCGAAGACGTGCCGATGCAGTTTTTGATGGACCGCTTCGACATCAACATCTCGCAGTTCGACCTGATGGCGGCCGGCATCTGCGCGCTGCTGGTGATCTGCCTGGCCTTGCTGTTCTCGAAAACCAAGGTGGGCCGCGCCCTGCGCGCCGTCGCCGACGACCACCAAGCGGCGCTGGCGGTCGGCATCCCGCTGCAGCGCATCTGGGCCGTGGTGTGGGGCGTGGCCGGCCTGGTCGCCATGGTGGCAGGCTTGCTGTGGGGCGCGCGCAACGGGGTGCAGTTCGCCCTCACCTTCATCGCCCTGAAAGCGCTGCCGGTGCTGATCCTGGGCGGCTTTACATCGGTGCCGGGCGCCATCGTCGGTGGCCTGATCATCGGCGCGTCGGAAAAACTGGCCGAAGTCTACCTCGGCCCCATGGTGGGCGGCGGCATCGAAGGCTGGTTCCCGTATGTGCTGGCCCTGCTGTTCCTGCTGGTGCGCCCGGAAGGCCTGTTCGGCGAGAAAATCATCCGCCGAATATAAGGCCCCAAGAGCATCGTAGGTCGGATTAGCCGAAGGCGTAATCCGACAAACACCCCAATAGCCAGCAAAGGAGCACCCCATGATTTACCGTGAAGCAGGACAATTCAAGACCAGCTACCAGGCTGACAACCAGATTTTCCCGATCCGGCAAGACCGCCTGGCGCTGACGGCCACGCTGCTTATCGCCGTCTTCCTCCTGCCGTATGTCGCCTCGCCCTACATGCTGTCGGCGATCCTGATCCCCTTCCTGATCTTCGCCCTGGCCGCGCTGGGCCTGAACATCCTGACCGGTTACGCGGGCCAGCTGTCGCTGGGCACGGCCGCCTTCATGGCCGTGGGCGCCTTTGCCTCGTATAACTTCATGGCCCGCCTGCCAGGATTGCCGCTGCTCGTGTCCTTCATCCTCGGCGGCCTGTGCGCGGCCATGGTGGGCATCGCCTTCGGCCTGCCTTCCTTGCGCATCCGCGGCTTTTATTTGGCCGCCTCCACGCTGGCGACGCAGTTTTTTGTCGTCTGGTGCCTGACCAAGATCCCGTATCTGACCAACTACAGTTCCTCGGGCGTGATCACGGTGCAGAAGATGACCATCCTCGGCTACCAGTTCGACACGCCGCAAAGCAAATACCTGCTGGTGCTGGCCATCGTTGCCGGCATGGCGCTGCTGGCCAAGAACATGATCCGCTCGAACGTGGGCCGTTCGTGGATGGCCGTGCGCGACATGGACATGGCGGCCGAGGTGATCGGTTTCAGATTGATGCGCACCAAGCTGCTGGCGTTCGCCGTCAGTTCGTTCTACTGCGGCGTGGCCGGCGCCCTGTATGCGTACGCCTACCTGGGCACGGTGGAACCGGAAGCGTACAACCTGGACCTGTCCTTCCGCATCCTGTTCATGATCATCATCGGCGGCGTCGGTTCGATTTTAGGTTCCTTCCTCGGCGCGGCCTTCATCGTGCTGCTGCCCGTCTTCCTGAACACCATCGCGCACGGCCTGTCGCTGCCGACCAGCGTGGCCTCGAACCTGGAGCTGATGGTGTTCGGCGCGCTGATCATTTTCTTCCTGATCGTCGAGCCGCACGGCCTGGCCAGGCTGTGGCAGATCGCCAAGGAAAAATTGCGACTCTGGCCCTTCCCCCATTAAGTTTTAGCAGTCGATGTCGGTTCACTTGAATACCAAATAAAACAAGAGGAGACACACAATGAAACACATCAAATCGCTCATGCTGGCCACCGCCATCGCCAGTGCCGCACTCACCATGGCCGGCAGCGCCCAGGCGCAGGACAAGGAACAGTACATCGCCCTGCCATCCTACCGCGTGGGTCCGTACGCGGCCGGCGGCTCCGGTTTCTACGGCGGCATCATCGATTACTTCAACCTGGTCAACCAGGCTGGCGGCGTCAACGGCGTGAAAATCAGCTGGGAAGAATGCGAAACGGAATACAACCCGTCGCGCGGCGTCGAATGCTATGAACGCCTGAAAACCAAGCAGGGCGGCGCCACCCTGGTCGAAACCCTGTCCACCGGCGTCGCCTACGGCATCCTCGACCGCGTGGCGCAAGACAAAATTCCCATGACGATGATCGGCTACGGCCGCTCGGACGCCGCCAACGGCAAGGTCTTCCCGTACGTGTATCCGCTGATCTCCAGCTACTGGAGCCAGGCTGCCGGCATGATCAAGTACCTGGGCGACAAGGATGGCGGCATGGACAAGCTGAAAGGCAAAAAGATCGTCCACCTGTACCACGATTCGGCCTTCGGTAAGGAGCCGCTGCCCGTGCTCGAAGCGCTGTCGAAACAGTACGGCTTCGAACTGGTCAAGATCCCGGTCGCGCCGCCCGGCAGCGAACAGCAATCGCAATGGCTGCAAATCCGCCAGGCCAAGCCGGACCACGTGATCCTGTGGGGCTGGGGCGTGATGAACTCCGTTGCCATCAAGACGGCGCAGCGCAACGGCTTCCCGCGCGACAAAATGCTGGGCGTCTGGTGGGCCGGTTCCGAGGAAGACACGATTCCATCGGGCGAAGCGGCCAAGGGCTACACGGCGATGACGTTCAATACGCCAGGCAACTACCCTGTGCTCGACGACATCCGCAAAAAACTCTACGCGTCCGGCAAGGGCAACCTGTCCGACCAGTCGCGCATCGGCTCCGTCTACCACATGCGCGGCGTGACGGCCGGCATCCTGTGGGTCGAAGCGATCCGCGCGGCGCAGGAAAAATTCGGCAAGGGCAAGCCGATCACGGGCGAGCAGATGCGCTGGGGCCTGGAAAACCTGAACGTCGACGATGCGCGCCAGAAGGCCGTCGGCGCGCTAGGCATGTTCCCCACCGTGAAAACCAGCTGCGACGACCATGAAGGCTCGGGCGCCGTGAAAGTGCAGCAGTGGGATGGCAAGAAGTGGACCGCCATCACGCCGAAATGGATCGTCGGCGACAAGGCCCTGGTGCGCAAGCTGGTCGAGGAATCGTCGGGCAAGTACGCCGAAGAGAAAAAGATCACGCCGGCGTGCATGAAGTAAGCGGCTCTCAAAGTGGTGTCGGATTACGCGCGTTGCGCTAATCCGACCTACGCCGCATCCACGTAGGTCGGATTAGCGTAGCGTAATCCGACAAGCACCAACATCACATGAAAACGAAGCAGCCATGACACCCACTGCCACGCAAACACCAGACACCGCGCCGCCCTACCTGTCGGTGAACAATATCGAAGTCATCTACGACCATGTGATCCTGGTCCTGAAGGGCGTGTCGCTGCAAGTCCCGCAGGGCAAGATCGTGGCGCTGCTGGGCGCCAACGGGGCCGGCAAGTCGACCACCCTGAAAACCATCTCGACCCTGCTGCGCGGCGAACGGGGCGACGTCACCAAGGGCGAAGTCCAGTTCAAGGGCGAGCGCGTGGATCAATTGACGCCGAATGAACTGGTCAAGCGGGGCCTGTCGCAAGTGATGGAAGGGCGCCACTGTTTCGGCCACCTCACGATCGAGGAAAACCTGCTGACGGGCGCCTACACGCGCAGCCTGTCGCGCGGCGAACTGAAAGACGCGCTGGACAAGGTGTATCACTATTTTCCGCGCCTGAAAACGCGGCGCAGCAGCCAGGCCGGCTACACCTCGGGCGGCGAGCAGCAGATGTGCGCCATCGGCCGTGCGCTGATGGCCAAGCCGTCGATGATTTTACTGGACGAACCGTCGATGGGCATCGCGCCGCAGATCGTTGAAGAGATCTTCGGCATCGTCAAGGATTTGAACCACAAGGAAAACGTGTCTTTCCTGCTGGCCGAGCAGAACACCAATGTGGCCCTGCGCTACGCCGACTTCGGCTACATCCTGGAAAACGGCAGAGTCGTGATGGAAGGGCAAGCGCAGGAACTGGCCAGCAACGAAGACGTCAAAGAGTTTTACCTGGGCGTCTCCAGCGCCGGGCGCAAGAGCTTTCGCGACATGAAGTTCTACCGCCGCCGCAAGCGCTGGCTGGCCTGACGCAGGAGGCAAATCATGGACCTGGAACGGGCGAAGCAAGTGTGCCGCGGCTTTCCCGGCGCGACAGAAGACATCAAATGGAGCAACGTGCTGGCGTTTTGCGTCGGTGGCCGGCTGTTCGCCCTGTGCGGCGCGGAAGCGCACAGCACGCGCGGCATGAGCTTCAAGGTCGATGCGGAACGCTTCCTGGAATTGACGGACCGCCCCGGCTTTCGCCCGGCGCCCTACCTGGCGCGGGCCAAATGGGTGCTGGTCGCCAGTCCCGACGCCCTGGACGACGATGAAATGGCCGCCCTGCTGCACCGTTCATACAGCCTGATTGTGGCGAGGCTGACGAAAAAAATGCAACGTGACATTGGAGAATCAGCAACATGACCGATACGCTCGACAGTCTGGAAGCACGCGCCCCCGAAGCGCGCGAACGCGAATTGATGACCGGCCTGCCGCAGCTGATCGCGCGCGCGCAACAGGCGCCGGGCTGGGCCCGCATCCTCGACGGGATCAACGCGGCCGATATCACCAGCCGCGCCGCGCTGGCGCAGCTGCCCGTGACGCGCAAGTCCGACCTCAAGCAGTTGCAGCACGACGCGCTGCCGTTCGGCGGCTTGAACACGACGCCAAAAAACGCCCTGTCGCGCGTGTTCGTCTCGCCCGGCCCCATCTTTGATCCGGAAGGCCGCGGGCCCGACTGGTGGCGCTTCGCGCGCCCCATGTATGCGGCCGGCGTGCGCGCCGGCGGCTTGCTGCAGAACTGCTTTTCGTATCACTTCACGCCGGCCGCCTTCATGGTCGAAGGCGGCGCCGCGCGCATCGGCTGCACCGTCATCCCGGCCGGCATCGGCCAGACGGAAATGCAGGTACAGGCGATGGCCGACCTGAAGCCCGACACGTATATCGGCACGCCGTCATTTTTAAAACTGATCATCGAGAAGGCGCGCGAAATGGGTGCCGACATCAGCAGCGTCACCAAGGCCGTGATGGGCGCGGAAGCCTTGCCCGAGTCCTTGCGCAGCTGGTTTGCCGAAAACGGCGTGCCGCACGTGTTCCAGACCTATGCCTCGGCCGATATCGGCAGCATCGCCTATGAAACGGCCAGCAATGGCAAGCTCAATCCGGGCATGGTCGTCGATGAAAACGTGCTGCTGGAGATCGTCCATCCGGGCAGCGGCATTCCCGTCGCGCCGGGCGAGGTGGGCGAAGTCGTCGTCACCCTCTTCAATGCCGACTATCCGCTGATCCGCTTCGCCACGGGCGATCTGTCCGCCGTGCTGGTCGATGCGCCGGAGTCGCCGTGCGGCCGCACGAATACGCGCATCAAGGGCTGGATGGGGCGCGCCGATCAAACCACCAAGGTGCGCGCCATGTTCGTGCATCCGTCGCAGGTACATGAAATCGCGCGCCGCCACCCGCAAATCAAAAAGGCGCGGCTGGTGGTGTCGGGGCGCATGGCCAACGACGAGATGGCTTTGCATTGCGAAGTCGACGATCCGACGGACGCCAGCAGCGTGGAAGCCATCATCGGCTCAATCCGCGAACTGACCAAGCTGCGTGGCGAGGTGCTGCTGGTGGCCGTAGGCAGCCTGGCGCAGGACGGAAAAATAATCGACGACATGCGCGATTACAAATAAGGCCGATTTGCGGGATAATACCCGCATTCATCATCAGCCCCATTCATCGCCATGCAAGAGTCCATGCAAGAATTTCATCACAATCGTGCCCGTGACCTGATCAAGAACGCGGAACTGCTGTTCGACCAAGACGCCGTGCAAGCGTCGATCACGCGCATGGCCGATGTGCTCAACACGCGCTTCAACGCCGAGGACTCGAAAGAGTTCCCGCTGGTGCTGGGCGTGATGGGCGGCGCCGTCGTATTTACGGGCAACCTGCTGCCACAGCTGAGCTTTCCGCTCGAATTCGACTACATCCACGTGAGCCGCTACGGCGACGACGACAAGGGTGGCGAAGTGGTGTGGAAAGTCATCCCCCGCTCGAATGTAGCGGGCCGCACCGTGATCGTGCTCGACGATATTCTCGACGAAGGCGAAACCCTGGCGCACGTCAAGCAGCGCTTGCTGGACATGGGCGCTTCGGAAGTGATCCTGGCCGTGTTCGCGGACAAGGCCATCGGCAAAAAGAAACCGGTACAAGCCGACATCGTCGGCCTGGTGATCCCGAACCGCTTCGTCGTCGGCTTCGGCATGGATGCGTATGGCTACTGGCGCAATCTGCCAGGGCTGTGGGCCATCAAGCCTGAGGATTTGAAGCAGGAGTGATGATTTGTCGGATTACGCGCTGCGCGCTAATCCGACCTACGTCACCGGGTTCGAGTAGGTCGGATTAGGCCAAAGGCCGTAATCCGACAACTACCACCAGCGTTACAGCTTCAACCGCGCGCGCGCCGCATCGTATTCGGCTTTCAGGCGCGCCACCATCTCTTCCACGCTCGGCACGTCATCCATCAAGCCCACGCCCTGGCCCGCGCCCCAGATGTCGCGCCAGGCCTTGGCGCTGCCCGAGCCGAAATTCATCGCGCTCTTGTCCGCTTCGGGCAAGGCTTCCGGATCGAGTCCGGCCGCTTCGATCGATTTTTTCAGGTAGTTGCCGTGCACGCCAGTAAACAGGTTGGTGTAGACGATGTCCGCGGCGCTGGAATCGACAATGGCGTCGCGGTAGCCATCGCTGACGTTCGATTCCTTGGTTGCCAGCCAGCGCGAGCCGATGTAGGCAAAATCCGCGCCCATTGCTTGCGCGGCCAGTACGGCGTCGCCCGTGGCGATGGAGCCCGACAGCGCCAGCGGACCGTCGAAAAATTTGCGCACTTCACCCACCAGCGCGAACGGCGACAGGGTGCCCGCGTGGCCGCCGGCGCCGCTGGCGACCAGGATCAAGCCATCGACACCCGCTTCCAGCGCTTTTTTCGCGTGACGGATCGAGATCACGTCATGCAGCACGATGCCGCCATAGCTGTGGATGGCGTCGAGCATTTCCTTCGGTGGCGCGCGCAGCGAGGAAATGATGATGGGGATCTGGTGTTTCACGCACACCTCCACGTCATGCGCGAGGCGGTCGTTCGACTGGTGCACGATCTGGTTGACGGCGATCGGCCCGACTTTTTTATCGGGATTGGCGGCCTGGAAGGCGGCCAGCTCGGCCTGCAGCTCCGTGAGCCACGTATCGAGCAATTCGGCGGGACGCGCATTTAAGGCCGGGAAGGAACCGACGATGCCGGCCTTGCACTGCGCCGCGACGAGGGCCGGGCCGCTGGCGATGAACATCGGCGAGGCGATAACGGGTAAGGAGAGGTTTTGCAACGCAACAGGCAATGCCATGGCGGACTCGCTGGAAAGTTGATCGGACGTGAAAGACACACTGAAGGTTGATTATAGTGCAGAAAAAGTACGATCGTGCTGAATTTATCGCCTGGCCGTTTCAGCCTTCGTTGAGCAAGTACTCACCTTCGACCCGTGCCGCTGCAGCCCTCACCAGTTGCGACACGGCCCACTCGGCCAGCGCGGCCGCTTCCTGGCGCAGGAAGCGCCGGTTGGCCTCTTCGAAGATGGGCATGCCGCGCAGCAGCGCCGGTATGGCGGCGAGGGCGATGCGCTGGCGTTCCAGCAGCAGGAATTTCAGCAGCACTTTCACGGCATTCTGCGCATTGCGCACGGGGTCGGAAGACAGGTAATCGAGGCGAGACCAGGCACGCTGCAGGGCGCCGGCGGCATCCGTGAAGGGCCGTCCGTGGCCGGGGATCACCACGCGCACGTCCAGGCCGGCGATCAGGTCCAGGGTGGCGCGCGCCTCAGCAAAACCGGAGCCGCCATCGAGTTCCGGGAAGATCACGCCAAAGCCGTTTTCCCACAAGGCGTCGGCGGAGATCAGGATGCCCTCGTCGGCACAATAAAAAATCAGCGAGTGCGGATCGTGGCCGGGCGCGCCCAGCGCTTGCCAGCGCATGCCGGCCAAGGTCAACGTGTCGCCGGGCGAGACGGTGGCGTCAAAACCGAAGCGCGGGCATTGCTGGCCCGTGGCCTGGAAACTCAGGGCGTCGACGTCCCAGGCGCGCACCTTGTCCGCTTCCGACACGGGAATGGCCGTATGGCAGCCGTATTCCTCTTGCAGCAGCGCGTTGCCGCCGCAATGGTCGGAGTGCAGATGGGTGTTGAGCAGGCGGTCCAGGGGACGGCCATCGAGACTGTGGCGCAGCAGGGCCAGGGTTTGCGGCGCATGCGTGACATAGCCGCTGTCGATCAGCGCCGTGTCGTCCCGGCCCTGGAACAGGATGTTATTCGACGACAGCCAGCCACGTTCGAACACCTGCATGGCCTCGGGGAACAGCGCTGGCGATTGCGGCATGGCTTCCTCAGTAGTCGGGCTCGAAATCGAGCAGGGATTCGCGTCCTGGCAATTCGGCCCACACGGCGCGCTTGAAGTCGTCGTCGGCCTTGCTCCAGGCGATGATTTCGTCGAGCGTGCGCAAACAGCCTTCGCACAAGCCGCTGTTACGGTTCATCTTGCACAGGCTGACGCAGGGCGACGGCACCGGCGAGGGGAGCGGAATGGCTGGCGGAGGTGGGGGAGCGACCATCATGGAGCGGCATCGGTAAACGTGTAGGCTTTCATTATGCCGCGAAACGGCGCCGGCGAGTCGGCTGCATCGCCATGCAATGTTTCTGTGAATATATTTTCTATGGCAAAAATGATTAAAAAAGCATCTTCGGGAAATTTATTTTGCAGCCCATTCTCACTCTGCGGGTGCCCGTCCTACAACACGATCCGGCCAAATCCTGCTTGACTTGAGATATTACACAACTATACTACCATCCATACAGATGGCAAATGGATGCCACGTGGAGTTTTTGGAGAGATATGGCCAAGCAAGACAGCAAGCCCAAAATTGGGGAATCCGAGAAAATCACGATCAACCTCGGCTTGATCGACCTGGGGCAGATCGATTTGCTGGTTCAGGAGGGATTTTATTCCAACCGCACGGATCTGATCCGTACGGCCATACGCAACCAGCTGGGTATCCACGCCGACGTGGTGAAACAAACCGTCGCCCGTAAAAGCCTGGTATTGGGCATGCAGCATTATTCGCGCACCGACCTGGAGGCGATCCAGGCAGCCGGCCAGCGCCTGCAGATACAGGTGCTGGGACTGGCCAGTATCGCCAGCGATGTCTCCGTGGAACTGGCACTGGCCACCATCGAGTCGATTTTCGTATTAGGTGCCCTGCACGCCAGCACCGTCGTCAAGACGGCGCTCGCAGGGCGAATTCACTAGCGTATTGGTTCGCGGCGATGACCCGGCCGATGCGCGGCACCGTTAAGGATGGTCATGAAACTACCTGTCAACATGCTGGCGCAGATGCGCGCCGCAACCCGTAATCTGATGGGCAGCGGTCCCGCCGCCGCCACCGAAGCAATCCAGCAGGCGCTGTCCGCCGCCGGTCTGGCGCCGCAGGCGGCAGCCACGCAAGCACCGCCCATGCGTGATATCAATCCTCCGCCGGCACCGGCGCAGGCCCCATCCGAGCCGCCGCAAGCTGACGCCGTACCACCCACGCCCGCGCAGGCGGCGCAGGACTTCGCGCAGGATTTCATGGCGCGCCTGGGCGTGCCGGCCGGCCTGGGCCAGCACAGCTTCGACATGCCCAGCTTCGAGCTGCCGAATTTCCACCCGCCCGGTTTCAACGCGCCCGCCGCCACGCCGGTCGATGTGCCGGCCGGTGCCCAATTCATCGACGGCGTGTACCGCAACCATGCGGGCACGCGCTCCTACAAGCTGTATATCCCCAGCAGCTACCACGGCCAGGCCATGCCGCTGATCGTCATGCTGCACGGCTGTACGCAAAATCCCGACGATTTCGCCGCCGGCACGCAGATGAATGCGCTGGCCGAAGAAAAGGAGTGTTTTGTCGTCTATCCCGCGCAAACGCAGGGCGCCAACAGTTCGCGCTGCTGGAACTGGTTCAACGCCATCGACCAGCAGCGCGACCAGGGCGAGCCGTCGCTGATCGCCGGCATCGCCCGGCAAGTGATCGACGAATATCCTGTGAATGAACGCGAAGTGTTCGTCGCCGGCCTGTCGGCGGGCGGCGCCATGGCCGTCATCGTCGGCACCTTGTACCCGGATTTGTTTGCCGCCGTCGGCGTGCATTCTGGCCTGCCCTTCGCCTCGGCGCAGGACTTGCCGTCGGCGCTGGCCGCCATGAAGGGCGGCGCCATGCCCAATGCCCAGCGCAAGGCGCCGGCCGGCGGCGTGCCCATCATCGTTTTTCACGGCGACCGCGACACCACCGTCAATCCGCGCAATGGCGATGAACTGATCGCCCAGGGCGTGCGCAGCCAGGCCGGCGACAAGGCGGCCAAGGCCGCATCCATCGACGGCAGCGTGCCGAACGGCCACCGCTACACGCGCACCACGCACAGCCAGGCCGATGGTTCGCCACTGGGCGAGCACTGGGTCATCCACGGCGCCGGCCATGCCTGGTCCGGCGGCAGCCATAACGGCAGTTATACGGACGGCAAAGGGCCGGACGCCAGCCGCGAGATGCTGCGTTTCTTCAAGACCGTCAGCTGAGGTTTTCGGTGTAGGGCGCGATCTGCCGCTGCTTGTCGGCGATTTCGCACACGCCGTCCGCATAGCGGTGGGAGATGGCGATGAACTGGTCCTGGATCTGCAAAAAGGCGTCAACGATCTCGGCGTCGAAATGCGAGCCGCGTCCTTCGACGATGATCCGCACGGCCTGCGCATGGTCCATGCCCTGCTTGTAGATGCGCCGGCTGATCAGGGCGTCGTACACGTCGGCCAGCGCCATCAGGCGCGCCGAAATCGGGATGGCTTCGCCGGCCAGGCCTTGCGGGTAGCCGCTGCCATCCCACTTTTCATGGTGGCTGTAGGCGATCTCTTTCGCGTACTTGAGAAAATCGACTTCGATGCCCAGCTCGTGCTCGGCCGCCAGGATGGCGTCGCGCCCCAAGGTGGTGTGCGTTTTCATGATGGCCATTTCGTGCGGCTCGAAACGTCCCGGCTTGAGCAGGATATGGTCGGGGATGCCCACCTTGCCGATGTCGTGCAGCGGCGCCGTCTTGAACAGCAGTTCGATATTCTTGTCCGTCAAAAAATCGCGGAAGCGCGGCAAGCCGCGCACCTTCTCGGCCAGCGCCTTCAGGTAGTGCGAGGTACGGCGGATATGGTTGCCCGTCTCGCTGTCGCGCGTCTCGGCCAGCGAGGCCATGGCGTGAATCGTGACGTCCTGCAGCGCCGCCACTTCCTGCACCCGGCGCTCCACTTCCGTTTCCAGGTAATGATTCTGGTCGCGCAAAAAATCCTGCATCTGCTTCATCGCCAACTGCGTCCTGATGCGCGCCAGTACGATGGGCGCCGAGATCGGCTTGGTGATGTAATCGACGGCGCCCAGGGCCAGGCCCAGCTGCTCGTCCGCCACTTCGCTCATGGCCGTGACGAAAATCACGGGAATGCCGGCCGTGGCGGGATCGGCCTTCAGCGCGCGGCACACATCGTAGCCGCTCATGCCCGGCATCATGATGTCGAGCAGGATCAGGTCCGGCTGGTCGCTGCCGGCGGCGATCTTCAGAGCCCGCTCGCCGTTCACGGCGATCTTGGTGCGGTAATCGTCTTCCAGCACCGCGCGCAGCAGATCGATATTGTCTGGCGTGTCGTCGACCACCAGGATGGTTGGCTTGCTTGCCGGCGCTCTCATGCCCGTCCTTCGCTCTGCATAGTTATCCTTGTCACAGTGTCAGCTCCAGCGCATCGGCCACCTCGCCCAGCTGCGCCAGCGCACCTTCGAAATCGTATTGTCCCAGCATGCGCTTCAACTGGCGCGCGTGTTCCGCCTGCCCCGCCGCGACCAGCACGGGGCCGATGCCGTCGAGGTGCTTGACGGCCTGCGCATCATCCTGCTGCAGCAGCTGCGACAGCTCGCGCAAGCCGGCCTCCAGCTGCGCCCGGTCCACCGGCACCACGTGCGCCACCGCCGCGCCGCCCGCCTCGGCCGCATTGCCGCGCGACTGCATCGCCAGCACGATCTTCGGCACCAGCTCGTCGAGCGCCAGGGTGCAGGCGGCCAGCGCCTGCGGCAGACCGTCGTGCGAACCCAGGCTGAGCAAGTGCTCGACCCGCGCGGCGCTGTCGGCCAGGCCGCCGGCGCCGATATTGCCGGCCAGGCCCTTCAGGGTATGCGCTTCGCGGATCGCCGTCTCGAGCTGGTTGTTCTCGATGGCGGCAACGATGCGCTGCATGGCGTCGAACTGGGTTTCCACAAAACGCTCCAGCAATTTTCGCATCAAAGCGGCATTGCCGCCCACGCGGCGCATGGCCTCCGCCATTTTCAGGCCGGCGATCACGGGCAGCTCCGCTTCCGGCTGCGCCACCACCGCCGCAACTTCCTGCGGCGTGGCCGGCGCGATCCAGCGCGCCAGGGTGCCGAACAGCTGCGCCACGTCGATGGGCTTGGCGATGAAATCGTTCATGCCGGCGTCCAGGCATTTTTCTTTGTCGCCCACCATGGCATTGGCCGTCATGGCGATCACGGGCAAATTCGAATAACGCGGATCCTGGCGCAGCTTGCGCGTCGCTTGGTAGCCATCCATCACCGGCATCTGGCAATCCATCAGCACGCCGTCATAGGCGTTTTCCTCGATCTTCGCCAGGGCGATGGCGCCATTGCTGGCGATGTCGACGCGGATGCCGGCGTCGTTGAGAATATGCTGCGCCACTTCCTGGTTCACTTCATTATCCTCGACCAGCAACAGCCAGGCGCCGCGCAGAGCGCGCTCATCGTCGCGGTAGCTGCTCTGGCGCTGCGTCTTGCGGCTCTGCCCCGTCACGCCGCCAAACACGAACGCAATCTGGTCGAGCAGGGTCGAGGCGCTGACCGGCTTGTTCAAGACGCCGTCGAGCGGCAAGTCGCGCTGGCGCGCCGCTTCCAGCAGCGCTTCGCGATGGAAGGCCGTGACCATGATGCAAGCCGGCGTCGCATCGATGCCGGCGCCATCGGCGCGGATGCCGGCCAGGGTATCGAGGCCGCTCATGCCCGGCATTTTCCAGTCCATCAGCACCAGCCCGTACGGGCGTCCCTCGGCGCGCGCCTGCGCCACGGCGCCGATGGCCAGCGCGCCGCCAAGCACGGCGCGCGCCTCGAAACCGAGCGCCGTCAGCATGCTGACGAAAATTTCACGCGCACTGGGGTTGTCGTCGACCACCAGCACGCGCAGGCCATGGAATTGCTGTGGCAATAGTAAATTATCGCGCGGCACGGCAGCCAGACCGAAGCGGGCCGTGAAGAAAAAGGTGCTGCCCACGCCCGCTTCGCTGACCAGGTCGATCTCGCCTTCCATCATTTCCACCAGGCGCTTGCTGATGGTCAGCCCCAGGCCCGTGCCGCCATGGTGGCGCGTAGTGGACGTGTCGGCCTGGGTAAAAGCCTGGAACAATTTGCTGCGCTGAGGCGGCGTGAGGCCTATGCCCGTGTCGCGCACGTCCACGCGCAGCACGGCCGCATGTTCTTCCAGCTGCTGCAGGCGGATGGTGACGACGATTTCGCCCTTCTCCGTAAATTTGATGGCGTTGTTGGTCAGGTTGATCAGCACCTGGCCCAGGCGCAGCGGGTCGCCCTGCAAGGCGTTCGGCACGTCGGGGGCGATGTCGAACAGCAGTTCCAGCCCCTTGTCCTGTGCCCGCATCACGGACAGGTCGGCGATCTGCGCCAGCACGTCCTCGAGGAAGAAATCGACTTTTTCAAAGGCCATCTTGCCCGCTTCGATCTTCGAGAAATCGAGGATGTCGTCGATGATGGCCAGCAGGTTCTTCGACGCCGATTCCACCTTCTCCAGGTAGTTGCGCTGGGTCGACGTCAGTTCCGTCTGCAGCGCCAGGTGGGTCATGCCGATGATGCCGTTCATCGGCGTGCGAATTTCATGCGACATATTCGCCAGGAAGTCCGACTTCATCTTGGTCGCATCCTCGGCCACTTCGACGGCGTGGCGCAGGTCCTGCTCGACGGCCAGGCTGGTGCTCATGTCCTTGAGCGCCTGCAGCAATTCGCCCGTCTCGTCGCGCGACGTCACTTCGATGACGGAACTGAGGTCGCCATTGGCCACGCGCGTGGCGATCGCCACCGCCTCGCCCAGCGGCCGCGTGATCGAGCGCGCCGACCAGGCAAAGGCCAGGCCCGTCAGCAAGGCCGCCAGGCCGATGCCGCCCATCAGCAGCAGCGAGGTGTCGATGTCATTGCGTATCCTGGCCGCGCTGTCGCGGATCAGCTGCTGCTGCAGGTCGTCGAGCTGGCCCACGTACAGCAGCACTTTTTCCAGCACCGGCAAGGTCTGCGTCTGTATGGCCTGCTCGGCGAGGGCATCCTCGCCGCGCTCGACCAGTTCGAACATCGCCTTGAGCGACACATAATAGTCGGCGCGGGCCAGGTGCATCTGTTCCAGCAGGCGCCGCTCCTCGGGCCGCGCATCGAGGCCGTCGAGGATGCGCACCTGCTCATCGATGCCCTGCTTGATCGCTTCCAGGCGCGCCTGGTTCGCCTGGCGCAGCGCCAGCTCGTGCTGGTTCGGCAGGTTGCCGATGCGCGTGGCCGCCTCGCGCGCCAGCCCGTGGATCTTGCTGGTGGCCTTGGCGGCGACCCAGTCGCGCTGCAGGATATCGTCGGTCTCGGCGCGGATGGCATAGATGCGGCTGCCGGACAGGACGATGACGACCAGCATCAGCACGATCAACATGGCATAACCGGCATTGATGCGCACGCCGATACTGATATCCCTGAAGCGCATAACTTTCCTATAAGAAATTCTTGAAAATCGAAGTCTGACCGTATTCCCCTACAAAATGCAAGGTCTTTTGCAAAGGAAAAAGCGTGCCGATGCGCTTATTTGGCCGGCGTTGCTGCCGGGCGCGTCAAGCTGGCGATATGGGCTTGCAGGCAGGCGGGGCACCAGCAGCTGATGGCGGCGCTGCCGGGCACGGGAACGGCCGGCGGCAGGGAGACGCACCAGCAGGGCTCCTTGACGTCCGGGTCAAGCTGGCCACACTGGAAAGTGGCACCGCACAGGCTGCACTGGCTCATGGCTGTGTGTGAATTGGCAAGTGTGTGTCATGCCGCGCCGGGATGGGACGCAGATGTAACTGGCAGTAAAAGGGCTGGCTGGGGAACATATCGGGCCAGACTATAGGATCATCAGGGAAAATACAACAAGATCGCCCTATAATGCCTCCAGGATTTTCTTCTTCCCTGTAAAATCGCACAAATCTATTTTCCGGACTCGCCATGAATCAACTAGCTAACTTGAACCTGGACATGAATGACGACTTGACGGCGGTGTCGCCGCAAATCAAGGCGCAGATTCTGGCCGAGGCCCTGCCATACATCCGCAATTTCCACGGCAAGACCATCGTCATCAAGTACGGTGGCAATGCCATGACGGACGAACGCCTGAAGCACGGCTTCGCGCGCGACGTCATCCTGCTCAAGCTGGTCGGCATGAACCCGGTCGTGGTGCACGGCGGCGGACCGCAGATCGACAACGCGCTGAAAAAAATCGGCAAGCAAGGCACTTTCGTGCAAGGCATGCGCATCACCGATGAAGAAACCATGGAAGTGGTGGAGTGGGTGCTGGGCGGCGAAGTGCAGCAGGATATCGTCATGCTGATCAACCATTACGGCGGCCAGGCTGTGGGCCTGACGGGCAAGGATGGCGGCTTGATCCGCGCGCGCAAGATGCAGATGCCGGACCGCGAACATCCGGGCGAATTCCTCGATATCGGTTTTGTGGGCGAGATCGACGCGATCAACCCGGCCGTCGTCAAGGCGCTGCAGGACGACGCCTTCATTCCCATCATCTCGCCGATCGGTTTCGGCCAGGATGGCCAGGCCTACAACATCAACGCCGATGTCGTGGCGGGCAAGATCGCGGAAATCCTGAAAGCGGAAAAGCTGATCATGATGACCAACATCGCTGGCGTCCAGGACAAGCAGGGCAACTTGGTGACCGACCTGTCGGCGCGCGAAATCGACGAGATGTTCGCCGATGGCACGATCTCGGGCGGCATGCTGCCGAAGATCTCGTCCGCGCTCGACGCCGCCAAGTCCGGCGTAAACACGGTGCACATCATCGACGGCCGTATCGAACACTCATTATTGCTGGAAGTGTTGACCGAGCAGGCTTTTGGTACTATGATCCGTTCGCACTAAAAAAATCGCAATGCATCACAGCGAGTAGTTTGGCGGCGCAGATCACCTGGCGCCGCTTTTAATTTGCCCTTGTAGCTCAGTGGTAGAGCACTCCCTTGGTAAGGGAGAGGCCACGTGTTCGATCCACGTCAAGGGCACCATCGACTTATCCCCGTATCTGAAAAATGTCCATGGCTGCGTTGCCTCGCCTCGCCGTACATGCGTACTGTCTTCGGCTCGGCGCCTTGCCCTGAACACTTTTCATCTACTCTGCCGTCATCTCCTCATAGTAAAAATGTCCATGGCGGCGTTGTCCTTCCTCGCCGTACATGCGTACTGTCTTCGTCAGTCCGCCTTGCCCTGAACACTCCCCATCTGCTCTGCTATCTGTAGCCCGCATTTACTCCGCGTTTCAATACACCCGTTCGACCTTCAAGCCCTTCTGACGCAACAACTCCGGCACGCTTTTCGTTCCGACCAGATGCAATACGCCGATGGCGGCCAGGCTGGACTTTTCACGCGCAAGCAAGTTGGCGATGCCGTCGGCCAGGGCCGGGTTGCGGCCATCTAACAACACCTTTTGCACGAACTGCGCGGCGAACGACGGGTCGGTTGCCGCCTTGGCGGCCAGCTTGTCGAAGGCGGCCGCGTCGGCGTTACGCCAGGCGTTGGCGATCTCGCGCGCTTCCTGGCTTTGTTCCTGCTCTTCGATCGACGCCACACCGTCTTCCAGGAAGCGGCATTGATCCAGCGGCGACATCGCGCCGAACAGCGCCATCTGGCCTTCCATCGATTCGAGTTCCAGCACGGGGATCTTGCGCGCCTTGGCCTGCTGCGACAGATAATTGTCGACGGCCAGGTCGGAGCGGTAGCCAAGCGTGGAAAATTCGCCGATGGCCAGCATGCTGGCCAGCATCCACGGCTTCATCGGCGCCACCGCTTCGGGCGCTATACCGTATTTTTGCAACAGCGGCGCCAGACGCGGCGCCAGCGTCTGACGGCAGTCAGGCGGTACTTTGCTGCCCGGCGCCTCCATGCCGTATTTCAGCACGGCGCTGATGGCCTTGCGCGGATCGGCGCCCGGATCGATCTCCAGCGCCAGCGCGCCAGCGCCTTCCAATGCCCGCGTCACGGTCGGCTCGAGCGGATAAAAATCGGGCGCGCCGACGTGGATGGTACCGAACAGATACAGGGTGTGGCTGGCGTCCTGCACCTTGAACAGGGCGCCGCGGTTTTGCGCCACGGGCGGCGCTTCGGCAAAGGCCGCCGGCAACGGCAGCAAGAATAATCCGCAAAACATCACTATAATCTGGCGTCGCATGGTTTTCCTGATTGTTGAATTTTTCATCCTGCTTATCCTCTTGCCTAAAGACTCCTGTGCCTGTGCCCCATCTTAACCGCTCGTCGCCGGTCTGGCTGTTTGACCTCGACAACACGCTGCACAATGCCTCGCACGCCATCTTCCCCACCATCACGGCCAATATGAACACGTATATTGCGCGCGTGCTGGGCGATGGCGTCACGCCGGCCGATGACGCCATCGTCAATGCGGCGCGCGCGGCCTACTGGCGCCGCTATGGCGCCACCTTGCTGGGCATGGTCAAGCATCACCAGGTGCAGGCCGCGCATTTTTTGCACGAGACGCACGCGTTCGACGATTTGCGCGCGATGATACGCGCCGAGCGGGGGCTGGGGGCTTTACTCAAACGCCTGCCTGGCCGTAAAATTTTACTCACCAACGCGCCGCTGCGCTATTCGAGCGACGTGATGCGCCACCTGGGCTTGCGCCAGCATTTTTCACACCACATCGCCATCGAAGCGATGCATGTGCACCGCCAGCTGCGGCCCAAGCCATCGACCCTGATGCTGCGCAAACTGATGCGCAAGCACCACATCCGCCCTGGCCGCTGCATCCTGGTGGAAGACACCCTGGCCAACCTGAAGGGTGCGAAAAAGCTGGGCCTGCGCACGGCCTGGGTCACGCAATACCTGAAAATGGCCGATCCGATCGGCGTAGCGAAGCTGCCCAAGGCGTTAAATCGCCCCGCTTACGTCGATGTCAAAGTAAAATCTGTCCGGCATTTGGCACGCCGCCTTCACCGTCTGCGTTGAAGGGGACTCCTGGGCTTACGGTTGACGCCGGAAGCCGCACCGCTAGCGGCGGTGACGGATATCCCCATCAAGGCAGCATTTTTTTTAACGACAAGAGAAAATATGGCAAGCACACCGCCGGGCCAACGCAGGCTACAAATTCTTCAGGCCCTCGCCGCAATGCTGGAGCAGCCGAAAGGCGAAAAGATCACCACCGCCGCACTGGCGGCCAGACTGACCGTGTCGGAAGCGGCCCTGTACCGCCATTTCGCCAGCAAGGCGCAAATGTTCGAAGGGCTGATCGAATTCATCGAGTCGAGCGTCTTCGGCCTGATCAACCAGATCGCGGAAAAACACAGCGACGGCATGACGCAGACGCGCGACATCATCGGCATGCTGCTCAATTTCGCCATCAGCAATCCGGGCATGACGCGCGTATTGATCGGCGATGCGCTGGTCAATGAAGACGAGCGCCTGCAAGTGCGCATGAACCAGTTCTACGACCGCGTGGAACTGGCGCTCAAGCAGGCCTTGCGCGTGGCCGCCGCCGAAGGCCATGGCAAGGAAAGCGAAGTGGCGGCGCGCGCCACCCTGATCGTCGGCTTCGTCATCGGACGCTGGCACCGCTACGCCAAGAGCGGCTTCAAGATCAATCCCTCCCAGGAAGCGGCGCTGCAAATCGCCATGCTGCTGGGGTAAGTCACCGCCGCGGCTGTCCCATGCACACCGACTGTTTCGCCCTGCTCGACGACGCCAGCACCCCGGGCGCCGGTTCGCGCCTGTACACGGGCCTGGCGGCAGTCTTGCAGTGCACCGAGGGGCAACGGTGGCCGGACCTGCTCGCAGGGCTGCAAGAGGCTTTACAACGCGGCCAGTACGCCGTCAGCGTGTGCAGCTACGAGCTGGGCGCGCATTTGCTGGCCATGCCGCCGCGCGCGGCAGGCATCAACGCGCCGCCGCTGGCGCAAGTGCTCGTCTTTGACCATTGCACGCAGCTGTCGCAGGACGAGGTGGCGCAGTGGCTGGACGCGCGCGTCAGCGCGGACGCCGCGCCGGCCGGCGTGGCCGATATCCGCGCGAACGTGGATCAAGCCGAATTTACGCGCGCGCTGCACCGCATCCACGACTACATCGTGGCCGGCGACACCTATCAGGTCAACTACACGTATCGCCTGCGCTTCGACGCCTTCGGCTCGCCCCTGGCCCTGTATGCGCGGCTGCGTGCGCGCCAGCCCGTGCCCTACGGCGCGCTGGTGATGCTGCCCGATGGCGGCGCCCTGCTGTCGCTGTCGCCGGAGCTGTTCGTGCGCCATGCGCAGGGCGAGTTGATGGCGCGCCCCATGAAAGGCACGGCGCCGGCCGCCCCAGCCGAACAGGTGGCAGAAAACGCACGCCGCGCCAGCGCCCTGGCCAGCGATCCGAAGAACCGCGCGGAAAACCTGATGATCGTCGACCTGCTGCGCAACGACATCGGCCGCATCGCCGTCACGGGTTCCGTCAAGGTGCCGGCCCTGTTCGAGGTGACGCGCTACAGCAGCGTGCTGCAAATGACCTCCACCGTGCAGGCGCGCCTGCGCGCCGACGCCAGCCTGGCCGACATCTTCCAGGCCTTGTATCCATGCGGCTCGATCACGGGCGCGCCAAAACGCCGCACCATGGAAATCATCGCCGAACTCGAACCTGCCGCGCGCGGCATCTACACGGGCGCCATCGGCTGGTTCGATCCGCCAGCCGCCAGCGCCGCGCACGCCGTGGGCGACTTCTGCCTGTCCGTGCCGATCCGTACTCTGGCCTTGCAGCCGGCGAGCCCTGACGGCATCCGGCGCGGCGAGATGGGCGTGGGCGCCGGTATCGTCCTCGACAGCGACCCGCACGAGGAATTTGCGGAATGCCAGCTCAAGGCCCGCTTCCTCACCGGCCTCACGAACGACTTCGAACTGTTCGAGACCCTGCATGCCAGCCGCAACGATGGCTGCCGCCAGCAGGAGCGCCACCTGGCGCGCCTGGCCGCCTCCTGCGCCTATTTTAATTTTGCCTGGGATGCAAACGCTGCCCGCTCCGCGCTGCACGCGGCCTGCGCGGCGCGGACCGACGATATCCCTTTTCGCCTGCGCCTGGCGCTGCGCCAGGATGGCCGGTTTACGACGCAAAGCGGCACCCTCAACGCCTTGCCGGAGACAGTCAACATCCTGCTGGCGCCCGACACAACGACTGCCTGCGACCTCTTCCTGCGCCACAAGAGCAGCGTGCGCGCGCGCTACGACTCTGCCTGGCGCGCGGCCGAAGCGCAAGGCGGCTTCGACATGCTGTTCTTTAACGAGCGGGGCGAGCTGACGGAGGGCGGGCGCAGCAATGTCTTCGTGAAACTGGACGGCCGCTGGCACACGCCCCCCCTGTCCTGCGGCCTGCTGCCCGGCGTGCAGCGCGCGGCCATGCTGGCCGATCCCGCCTGGGATGCGCAGGAAACCGTCATCACGCGCGCCATGCTGGCACGGGCCGAAGCGATCGTCGTGTGCAATGCGCTGCGCGGGGCGGTTCCCGCAAAGCTGGTTATTTGATATCTACCTGCATCTCGTAACCACCGTAGATCATCCGCTTGCCATCGAACGGCAGCTTGGCCGGGTCCATCATCTCGGCCAGGCGCGGGTCTTTCATGACCTTGTCGTTGATTTCATCGCGCTTGGCGCGCGACTCATACACGATCCAGGAAAACACCACCACTTCGCCATCCTGCAAATCCACCGCCTGCGGGAACGAGGTCAGCTTGCCCGGCTTGACATCGTCGCCCACGCATTCGCGAAATTCCAGCGCGCCGTACTCTCGCCAGACGGCGCCGCAACTGCGCGACATGGCCAGGTAGGCATCGAGCTTGGCTTTCGGTACGGGCACCACAAATCCATCGACATACGCCATGATGTTCTCCTTTGTTGTGACAAACGTGAACAACCAGCTTAGGACAATGATGGCAAGACGACAAGCGCGGCATTAAAAAAAAGCAGGCGATCAAGCCTGCTTGTGTGTTGGCAACTTACAGCGCCAGCGCTTTTTCCACCGCGCCAACGAGTTTCTTGTCGTCCGGCGTCACCTTGCTGGGGAAGCTTTCCACCACTTTACCGTGGCGGTCGATCAGGTATTTGTGGAAATTCCAGGCCGGGGTCTTGCCCGTCTGCTTGATCAGGTCCACGTACAGCGGGTTCGGCGCAGGGCCGGAGACGACGGACTTCGAAAACATGGGGAACTTCACGCCATAGGTGTTGTAGCAGAAATCGGCGATTTCCTTGCTGTTACCGGGCTCCTGCTTGCCGAAATCGTTCGACGGGAAACCCAGCACCACCAGGCCCTTGCTGCCGTACTTGGCGTACAGCGCTTCCAGCCCTTCATATTGATTGGTAAAACCGCAATAACTGGCCGTATTGACCACCAGCACGACCTTGCCCGCGTACTGGCACAGGTTTTGCGGCGCTTCATCCTGCAGGCGGTTGAAGGTCTGTTTCAGAATGGCCGGGCAGGCCGCTGTCGCGGCGGCAGCTGGCGCGGTGTCGGCGGCATGGGCCGGCATGGCCAGGCCGGCGCCGGCGGCAAGGGTGGTGAGCACAAACAGCTGGGCAAGGGTCTTGGACATGAAGGGCACCATGGTTGAACGGAAAAAAACCATTCTATGTCAAACGCCGCGCGTGCGTACAAGACGGACAACAACGACAATTGCTTGAGCGACATCAACGACCGTGCAGTACTTGCCCAGCGCACAGTTTTTTTACCTATGCTCGGCCTTCCTGTCCCTTTCCTTGCCTTCTGGAGTCGCCATGCCCTTCCCGCACCTGACCACACTAACCACCGCCGTGCTGGCCGCCAGCCTGCTCATCCTGGCGCCAGCAAGCGCGCACGCCGCCACGGCAGTCAAAGCCGTCAAAGCCGTCAAGCCCGCCGCGACCAAGGACGCGCCCGCCCTGCCCGGCTACCAGGCTGACCTGAGCCAGACCACGGTGTCCGGTCTGTCCTCGGGCGGTTTCATGGCGGCGCAGTTTGCCGTCGCCTACTCGGCCACGGTGGCCGGCGCCGGCATCATCGCGGGCGGTCCGTATTTCTGTTCGGGCCAGCCGGGCCGCTTCCCCTACATCCCCTACCTGACGAATGCGCTGACCACCTGCATGAATCCGGGCAGCACGCAGGTGGCGCCGCCCGTCGCCAGCGAATTGCTGCGCGCGGCGAACGATTTTGCGCGCGCAAATCTCATCGACGACACGGCCAACCTGAAGCGCCAGCGCGTGTATCTGTTTAGCGGAACGAAAGACCAGACCGTGACGCGGCCGGTGGTGGAACAGGTGGGGAAATTCTATCAACTGGCGGGCACGCCGGCGGCGCAGATCCGCTTCGTCGACACGCTAGGCGCGGGTCACGCCATTCTGACCGACAGCAACACCGACAAGCCTTGCGCCGTGACGGAATCGCCCTTCATCAACGATTGCGACTACGTGCAGGCGCGCGACATCCTGCAGCACCTGTACCAGAACCTGCAACCGTCGGCGACCACCCTGACGGGCAAGCTGATCGCCTTCAATCAGCGCAGCTTCATTCAGAACGCGTACTCGAGCATGAACAATACGGGCTACGCCTACATCCCGAAAGCCTGCGACAACGAGAGCTGCCGCGTGCACGTGGTGTTCCACGGCTGCCTGCAAACGACGCAGGCGATCGGCGACCGTTTCTATACGAGCACCGGCTACAACCAGGTGGCGGACGCCAACAAGATCATCGTGCTGTATCCGCAAGCCGAACCGAGCCCCGTCTACCCGTACAACCCGAAAGGCTGCTGGGATTTCTGGGGCTACACCAGCATCAATCCGATCGACCCGGATTTCTACCGCAAGAGCGGCACGCAGATGGAAGCGGTCAAGGGCATGCTGGACCGGTTGGCTGCGCGCCGCGGCTCACGTTAAGCGGCCTTAGATACCGCCCATGCAGATGTATTTGATGACCAGGTAATCTTCGATACCGTAGGTCGACCCTTCACGGCCCAGGCCCGATTGCTTGACGCCGCCGAAGGGGGCGATCTCGTTCGAGATCAGGCCCGTGTTGACGCCGACCATGCCCGTTTCCAGGCCTTCGGCCACACGCCAGATGCGGCCGATGTCGCGCGAATAGAAGTAGGCGGCCAGGCCGAATTCCGTGTTGTTGGCCAGGGCGATCACTTCGTCGTCCGTCTTGAAACGGAACAGCGGTGCCAGCGGGCCGAAGGTTTCTTCGGTGGCCACGCGCATGTCGTTCGTCACGTCGGCGATGATGGTCGGCTCGAAGAAGCCATTGCCCAGCGCATGGCGCTTGCCGCCGGCCAGCAGACGCCCGCCCTTGGCCAATGCATCGGCCACGTGCTCTTCCACCTTGGCGACGGCCTTGGCATCGATCAGCGGGCCTTGCGTGACGCCCGCTTCGATGCCATTGCCCACTTTCAGCTTGGCCACTGCCGCCACCAGCTTTTCGGCAAACGCGTCATACACGCTGTCCTGCACGTACAGACGGTTGGCGCACACGCACGTCTGGCCCGCATTGCGGTATTTCGAGGCGATGGCGCCTTCCACTGCCGCGTCCAGGTCGGCGTCGTCGAAGACGATGAACGGCGCATTGCCGCCCAGTTCCAGCGACAGTTTCTTGATCGTCGGCGCGCACTGCTCCGCCAGCAAGCGGCCCACCTGGGTCGAGCCCGTAAACGTCAGCTTGCGCACGATGGGGTTCGACGTCATTTCACCGCCGATGTCTTTCGGCGCGCCCGTGACGATGCTGAACACGCCGGCAGGCACGCCCGCGCGCTCGGCCAGCACGGCCAGCGCCAGCGCGGAAAACGGCGTTGCTTCCGCCGGTTTCAAGACCATCGGGCAGCCGGCGGCCAGGGCCGGACCGACCTTGCGCGTGATCATGGCGGCCGGAAAATTCCACGGCGTGATGGCGGCGCACACGCCGATCGGCTCTTTGGTGACGACGAGGCGGCGGTCCGGCCATGGCGATTGCAGGGTGTCGCCCGCGACGCGCTTGCCTTCTTCCGCAAACCACTCGATGAACGAGGCGCCGAACTGCACTTCGCCCTTCGCTTCCGGCAGCGGCTTGCCCTGCTCGGTGGTCATGATCAGCGCCAGGTCATCGGCGTTTTCCAGGATCAGGTCATGCCAGCGGCGCAACACGGCGGCGCGTTCCTTGGCCGTCTTCTTGCGCCAGGCGGGCCAGGCGGCATTGGCCGCTTCGATGGCGCGGCGCGTCTCGGCGGCGCCCATCAAGGGCACCGTGCCGATATGCTCGCCGGTGGCGGGATTGTTCACATTGATCGTCTGGCCACCATCGGCGTCCATCCAGGCTCCATTCACGTAAGCCTGGTGACGCAACAAGGTAGGATCTTTCAACTGCAGCATATGGATCTCCGGTCTGGTTTGAATTATCGACGAGGGATACTATGCCACAGCGCGGCCGATTCCGCAGGCGCGGCGCTGAATTACCCTGACCTTTACTCGACCTTGAAAGACGACAGTTTCGGGTCCGGCGCCGGGTATTCCAGCTTCATGCCCTGCAGGGTTTCCAGCAGCAGGGACGCGACCACCAGGTTGCGCTGCGTCTTGGAGTTCGATGGCACCACGTACCATGGCGCGTGGTCGGCATCGGTCTCGCGGATCGCCGTTTCATAGGCGCGCTGGTAGCCATCCCACTTCTTGCGCTGGGCGATATCGTTGGGGTCGAACTTCCACTGGCGGTCGGGATCGTCGAGCCGCTCCTGCAGCCGTCCTCTTTGTTCATCCTTCGAGATGTGCAGGAAGATTTTCAGGATGACGGTGCCCGTCTCGCTCAGCATGCGCTCGAAATCGCGGATCTGCGCGTAGCGGCGCTGGCATTCGGCCTTGTCGATCATGTCCTGCACGCGCGTGATCAGCACATCTTCGTAATGGCTGCGGTTGAAGATGGCGATCTCGCCCTTCACGGGCACGTGCTGGTGCACTCTCCACAGGTAATCGTGCGCCAGTTCGATATCGGTCGGGCCCTTGAACGCCACGGCGCGAATGCCCATCGGATTGATGTTGCTGAAGATGGCTTTGACCGTGCCATCCTTGCCCGACGTATCCATGCCCTGCAAGACCAGCAGCACCTTCTTTTTGTGCTGCGCGTACAGCATGCTCTGGCACTCGGCGATCTGCGCCGTCAGGGCCACGGTTTCCTCGCGGTCCAGGGCCTTGCACTGGGCCGGCGTCAGCTTCTTGTTGGCCGCCTTGGTGGCGGCGCCCAGCAGGCGCTTGCCGGCGAAATCCTCGCTCAGGTCAAACCCCTTGCCGGCGCGAAATTGCGTGCGCGCCTTCATGCCGCCACCGCCAGCTTGCGGTGCTCGATTTTTGTGCAGTGATCCATCACCACGTCCAGGCCCGCCGCCCGCGCCAGCTGCGCCGCCTGCTCGTTGACGATGTCGAGCTGCAGCCACAGGCAGCCAGCCTTGACGGCGATGGCTTCCCCGGCGATGGGCAGGATATCTTCCGACTTGCGGAAGCAATCGACGATGTCGATGCGCGCCGGTGCCACGGCAGCGGCAGCCTGCGTCAAGGTGGCGTAGGCGCGCTGGCCCAGCACCTCGCGCCCGGCGAGGGCCGGATTGACGGGCAGCACGCGGTAGCCATGGCGCAGCAGGTAGTCGGCCACTTCATGGCTGGCGCGTTCGGGCTTGTCGGACATGCCGACGATGGCGATGATGCGGCTGTCTTGCAGGATGCGGGCGATGTTGGACATATTCTGGTCTATGAGGCGTGCGACATTGCCCGCCTAGCGTAGCAGATTCCCGTCCCGGCGGGAGCTAGCCAGAAGACTTAGCCTTGCGCACGGCCGCCATCTTCGCCACGAAAGCCTGCGCGCGCGCCGTCACGGCCGCGTAGTCGCCCGTCGCGCCAGGGCCACTGAGGCTGCTGCCGATGCCCACGGCCACGGCGCCGCTGGCAAACCATTCATGCAGATTCTCCACCGTCACGCCGCCCGTCGGCATCAATGGCGCTTGCGGCAAGGGCGCGCGCAGGGCCTTGATGTAGGCGGGGCCGAACATCTCGGCGGGGAAGACCTTGACGATGTCGGCGCCCGCCTGCAGGGCCGTGACGATTTCCGTCGGCGTCATCGCGCCCGGCATGGACAGCACCTGGTAGCGCTGGCACAGCGCGATCGTTTCCACGTTAACGCTGGGCGAAATGATGAACTGGGCGCCAGCCAGGATGGCGGCGCGCGCCGTCTCCGTATCGAGCACCGTGCCCGCGCCCAGCAGCACGTCATGGCCATGGCGTTCGCGCAGGGTGCGCAGCACGCCCAGGGTATCGGGCGTGGTGAACGCCACTTCCAGCGCCGTGATGCCGCCGGCGATGCACGCCTCGGCGATCTGCACGGCCGCCTGCGCCGAATCGGCGCGCACGATGCCGACCATGCCCCGTTCGAGGATGCCATTGAAAACCGTGTTTTTTTGCATATGCTCTCTCCTGTCAGGCCGGCAGGGCGCCAAAGCGCACTTCCGGCAAACCGCGCACGCCCACCTGGCGCGCGTGGAACAATCCGCCAGCCAGCGGTTCGCCCGCCAGCTGTGCCGGGGTCAAGTTCTCCTGCGCCGTCGTGACGAACAATTCGTCGTAGTGCGGGCCGCCCAGGCTCACGCAGCTGGGCTGCGAGACGGGCAGGCTGACCTTGCGCTCGACGCTGCCGTCCGGCGCGAAGCGCAAGACCCTGCCGGCGCCCCACTGCGCGCTCCACAGGTAGTCATCCGCATCGATGGTGGCGCCATCGGCGGCGCCCGGTCCCGGATCGAGCACGGCAAACACGCGCACCCGGCTGACGTCGCCGCCCAGGTAATCGTCCCAGCGGTAGATCGCCTTTTTCATCGAATCGCAGAAGTACATGGCCGTGCCGTCGACGCTGAAGCAGATGCTGTTCGAGATGGCGATCTGCGGCAGCGGCAATCGCTCCAGAGTCAAGTCCAGGTTGAGGCGGTAAAAACTGCCGATGGCATCGCGGCACGGGCGCTCATCGAGCGTGCCGAAGACAAAACGTCCCTGGCGGTCGCAGCGGCCATCGTTCAGGCGCGTCATGGGCAAGTCGCCCTCCACCGTGTGCAAGCGCGTGACGGCCCCGCTAAGCGCGTCAAACCATGCCAGTCCGGAGGCCAGACCCAGCAATAGCACCTCGTCGCTGTCCGTCAGCGCGAAGCACGCCAGACGCTCGGGCATGGCCCAGCTCTGGCGCTCGCCCGTGGCCAGCACCAGCGCATGCAGCTGGCAGCCTTCGATATTCGTCCAGAAAACGCGGCCGCTGCGTTCGCACCAGCGCACGCCCTCGCCGAGAAAATTTTGTGCATCGACCAGTAATTGGGCTTGTGTTCCCATGTCCATACCTTCTTTCAATGTGATTCCCTCGGAACCGCCGAACCCCTGCAGCCAACGAGAAAATCGAGGTCCGCGCCTTCGTCGGCCTGCGTCACGTGCTTGATGTACATGGACTGGTAGCCGCCCTTCATGGCCGGCTCGGGAGCGCGCCACTCTTCGCGCCGGCGCGCCAGCTCCGCCTCGTCGACGTCCAGGTGCAAGCGGCGGCCCGCCACGTCCAGTTCAATCATGTCGCCATCGCGCACCAGCGCCAGCGGCCCGCCCACGGCCGCTTCCGGCGCCACGTGCAGCACCACCGTGCCGTAAGCCGTGCCGCTCATGCGCGCGTCCGAGATGCGCACCATGTCGCGCACGCCCTGCTCCAGCAGTTTTTTCGGCAAGCCCATATTGCCCACTTCCGCCATGCCCGGATAGCCCTGCGGGCCGCAGTTTTGCAACACCATCACGCAGCTGGCGTCGATATCGAGCGCGGGATCGTCGACGCGCTTTTTATAATGCTCGATGCTGTTGAAGACGACGGCGCGGCCACGGTGCTGCATCAGCTCGGGCGAGGCGGCGGAAGGCTTGATGACGGCGCCGCGCGGGGCCAGGTTGCCATGCAGGACGGCGATGCCGCCCTCGTCCTTGAATGGCTGCGCCAGCGGCGTGATCACCTCGGGATTGAAATTTTCCGCTTCGGCCACGTTGACGGCCATGGTCGCGCCCGTGACGGTGAGCGCCTCGCCGTGCAATTTGCCCAGCAGGTCGCGGATGATCACGGGCAAGCCGCCCGCATAGTAAAAATCTTCCATCAGGTACTGGCCCGACGGCATCAGGTTCAGCAGGCAGGGAATGTCGCGGCCCAGGCGGTCCCAGTCGCCCAGGCGCATGTCCACGCCGATGCGCCCGGCAATGGCCAGCAGGTGGATCACGGCATTGGTCGAGCCGCCGATGGCGCCGTTGACCATGATGGCGTTTTCAAACGCGTCGCGCGTGAGGATCTGCGACAGTTTCAGGTCTTCATGCACCATGTCGACGATGCGCCGGCCCGTCAGCTGCGCCTGCAGCTTGCGGCGCGCATCGACGGCGGGAATGGCCGCGTTGCCGGGCAAGGTCACGCCCAGCGCTTCGACCATGCTGGCCATGGTCGAAGCCGTCCCCATGGTCATGCAGTGGCCGGCGGAGCGCGACATGCACGATTCGGCCTGCTTGAATTCGGCGGACGTCATGCGCCCGGCCCGCACGTCTTCGGAAAATTTCCATACGTCCGTGCCCGAACCGATCGGTTTGCCCCGGTAATTCCCGTTCAGCATGGGGCCGCCCGACAGCACGATGGTGGGCAAGTCCACGCTGGCCGCGCCCATCAGCAGGGCCGGGGTGGTCTTGTCACAGCCCGTCAGCAGCACCACGCCGTCGATCGGGTTGGCGCGGATCGATTCCTCGACATCCATGCTGGCCAGGTTACGGAACAGCATGGCCGTCGGGCGCAGATTCGTCTCGCCCAGCGACATGACGGGAAACTCGACGGGGAAACCGCCCGCTTCGAGCACGCCGCGCTTGACCATCTCGGCCAGGTCGCGGAAATGGCCATTGCAGGGCGTCAGCTCGGACCAGGTATTGCAGATGCCGATGACGGGACGGCCATCGAAGGCGTCACTGGGATAACCCTGGTTCTTCATCCAGCTGCGGTGAATAAAACTGTCCTTGTCGTCGCCGCCAAACCACGATTGCGAACGCAAGGGACGCTTGTTCTTGTTGCTGCTCATACTGTCTCCTGCGGGGAAATCAAGCCGCGCGCGGCGGCGATCAGCAGCGCACCGTGACCGGCCAGATGGTCTTGCTGCTGGTCGTCGACGATGATGCGCTTGCCATAAAAAAATCCGTGTTCTTCGATCAGCAAGCCGAGCGCCTGGCGCAGCATGGGCTTGCCGGTTATGACGAGCGGGCTATCGGGCCGCATCTGGATGGCGGTGCTGTTGCGTAGCGCCAGCAGGTCGCCGCTGAGGACGGCGCCCATCAGGAAATTGGCCCGCTCATTGCATTCGATGGCGCTGAACTGGCCCAGGGTGCGCACGCTGAAGCAGGCGCGCGCCAGCCCCGTTTTTTGCGCCGCGGCCGCGCCGGCCAGCAGCATTTTCGGCACCAGGGTCTGCGCAAAACCGCCATCGACCGATTGCTTGATCAAGGTGTGCTGCGTGATCGCCTGCAGCAGCTCGCCCGCAATGGTGGTGCTGCAGCCGAGGATGCGGCGCTGTTCGTCAACACTGATCAGCTTGGTATGCGAGCCGGGCATGATCAGGGTCGCCGCGCCCCGCAACTGCAGCCGCTCGAGCAGCGCGACGACTTCCGTCTCTTCGCCGCGCATCATGTCCATCGCTTCGACGTTATGCAGGCCGACGGCGCCATGCTGGTTGCGCACGCCGGGAATCAGCCACAGGGGCTGCGCCAGCACGTCGGGCAAGTCCACCGCCTGCATGCCTTGCGCCAGCTGGGCCAGGCCGGCAGGCGCCGGCAAATGCGGCACTTCCCGCACGCCCATGGGCGAAGTGATCATGCCCGAGGCCACTGCCAGGTCCACCTCGGACGGCGCGATGCCGGCGCTGGCCAGCACGCTGGCGATGGTGTCGCGCAGCGCCTGTTTCAGCGCGCCGTTATGGCCATCGATGGCGGTATTGCGCACGCCCGTTTCCAGCTGCGCCTGCGCGACGACGGCGCCTGCGCGCCACAGCAAGGTACGCGTATTGGTGGTGCCGGCATCGATGGTGAGTATGTTCATGGGCAGGTTCGCAGCGTCGGTCAGGACAAAAATGAATGAGGGAAAAACTACCTCATGGTAGAACTGCCCCGCATATCTGACCAATCACTTATTTGACATCATTGATACCGGTTCAGATATGTCAAATGCATCGATATCCTGCACGCCCAAACGGTAGGCGAGCTTGAAGCGCATCACCTGTCCCGGCTGCAATTGCACGCCCTGCGCCAGCAGGGAAAAACAGCGCGCATCGGAATACAAATGGCAACTGTCCTGGGTACTGGAAAAACGCAAGACCCGGCCGGAAGCGGGGTCGGCCACCCGCGCCGCCTCGCGCAGCTGGCCGCTGCCCGTCCAGTAAAAGTCATGCCGGAATCCCGGTAAATGCACGAGCGCGGGCCAGGCCAGGCGTGTAGCGAGCGGCGCCGGCTGGCGGAAGTCGAAGGCGCTGCCCGCCACATCGAGCGGCGAGCCGTCCGTGCTACCGCCAGGCCAAGGCCGGTAACGGTCGGCGGCCAGGCGCAGCACATGGTCGCCCACGGCGGCGCGGCCGCCCTGCAGATTGAACAGGGGCGCGGCGAGCGCAAAACGGGAAAGCGTATCGGCCGTGGCGACGCAGTCGAGGTGCAGGCTGCCATCGTCGTCGAGCCGGTAGGCCAGGCGCACCGACAGGCCGTCGTGCGCCAGGTGCATCAAAAGGTGGCCGTCGTCCGGCGGCGCGCACCGCCAGCCCGTGGATGCAGGCGCCGCAGGGGGCGCGGCGCCCAGCACATCGGCCAGGCGGCCATAGCGGTCCGGCGCCCACCAGGACCGCACGCTGGCATCGTGCGCATCGATGGCCACGCGCATGCCGCGCGCGTTGTGCAGCAGATGCATCATGGCGCCTGCCCGGGGGCTGGCGGCGGCCGGCTGCGCTGCTGGAATTCGCGCGGCGTGCAACCGAGTTCGCGCTTGAAGACGGCATGCATGTACTGCACCGTGGTAAAGCCGCAACGCACGGCCACCTCGGCCACTTGCCCCGGCCCGCGCGCCAGCAGGGTCTTGGCCGCATCGAGCTTGAAATGCAGGATTTCATCGTGCACGCTGCGCCCCAGCTCGTGGCGGAAGTGCGCTTCGAGCGAAGAGCGCGACACGCCCACGTAATCGGCCACCTGCTCCGTCTTGATGCCCTGGCAGGCGTACTGGCGAATAAAATGGCGCGCCTGCATCACCTGCGGATGCTGGAAAGGCTGGTGGCGCGTGGACGCGAGCACGTTCAGGCCGGCCGGCGGCACGAGGATGCGCGTGCCGGACAGGCGCGCGCCATTCAACATCTGGTGCAGCAAATGCGCGGCCGTGCGGCCCATTTCCTCGGTGCCCTGGATCACGGAACTCAAGGGAATGCGCGTGAGCATGCGCGCCAGCGGGTCGTTGTCGATACCGATCAGGGCGACTTGCTCCGGCACGGCGATCCCCGCGTGCATGCACGCTTGCAGCAGCTGGCGCGCACGCGCGTCGCTGACGGCGATGATGCCGACGGGTTTTTCCAGGCTGTTGAGCCAGGCGATCTGCTGCTCCACCGCCTCGTCCCACGAAGGCGCGCTGGTGGCGACGCCCCGGTACACGTCGGCGCGCATGTGGTCGCGCTCCATCAGGGTACAAAACGCCGTTTCGCGCTCCTGCGCCCAGCGGTTGACGTCGGCCTCGGGCAGGCTGAAACACGCGAAACGCGTCAGGCCCGCTTCCACCAGGTGTTCATAGGCCAGCTTGACGATCTTGAAATTGTCGGTCGCCACGTACGGGATGCCGGCCGGGTAATCCTCGGCGCGCGCATACGAGCCGCCCACGGCCACCACGGGCAGGCGGCTGTGCGCCAGCGCTTCGCAGACGGCGGGATCGTCGAAATCGGCGATGATGCCGTCGCCCTGCCAGCGCTCGATGCCTGGCAGGCGGCAGCGAAAATCCTCTTCCAGGAACAGGTCCCACGACACGCGCGTGGTGTTCAGGTAGGCGGCGATGCCCGCGATGATGTCGCGGTCATAGATCTTATTCCCGTTAAACAGCAGCGCGATCCGGTGCGCGGTCGGCAATTTCATGCTGGTGTCTCCTCCATGTGGCAGCCAGGCCTTTCGGGGCCTCGAAAAACCGTAGCGAGCGGTCCAATATCGCCTTGAGTAGCGCAAGCGTACGGAGGTACGCTGAGCAACGCAGAGGCGATAGTGGGACGCGCAGTAGGTTTGTCGAGGTTCCCCGCTAGCGACGTCCGGCGCGCGTGCTAACATCGACCCACACGGCGAGGGTGAGGATACTGCCTTTCACGATCATCTGCCAGTAGGTGTCCACGTCCAGCATGGACATGCCGTTATCCAGGCTGGCCATCACCAGCGCGCCGATCAGGGCGCCGTACACGGTGCCCGAGCCGCCGCGCATCGAGGTGCCGCCGATGAAGCAGGCGGCAATCGCATCGAGTTCGCTGAAGGTGCCGGCCGAGGGTGAACCGGCCGCCAGGCGGCCCGTGTTGATCAGGCCAGCCAGCGCGCACATCAGGCCCATGATGCCGAAGATCCACAGCTTGACGGCTTTCACGTTGATGCCGGACAGGCGCGTCGCTTCCATATTGCTGCCGACGGCATAGATGCGCCGGCCGAACACGGTCTGGCTCGTGATGTAGCTGAACAGTCCCAGCAAGGCCAGCAGCAACAGCACGGGCAGCGGGATGCCTTCATAGCCGTTCAGGGTTTGCACGAAGGCATACAGCACGGCGCCGATGACGGCCAGGCGCAAGCCGTCGGCCCAGGACGCCGTCTGCGGCAAGCCATGCTGGGCGCGGCTGGCGCGCGCGCGCCACGTCAAAAAGGCGGCCAGCAGGAACAGGCCGATGCCCAGCACGATGCCGGGCACCGCGGGCAGGTAGCCCTGCCCCAGGTAGACCATCGGCTCGGAAACGGGTGCGATCGTGATGCCGCCCGTGATGCCCAGCAGGATGCCGCGATACGCCAGCATGCCGCCCAGGCCCACGATGAAGGACGGGATGCCGCGGTACGCCGTCAGGTAGCCATTGAGCAAACCGATCACCAGGCCGCAGCCGAGTACGGCCGCCAGGTTCAGCGCCAGCGGCCAGTGCTGCGTCACGTCCAGCACGGCGGCGATGCCGCCGAGCAGCCCCAGCAGGGAACCGATCGACAGGTCGATCTCGCCGGCGATAATCACCAGCACCATGCCGCAGGCAAGGATGCCGGTGACGGACATCTGGCGCAGCAAATTCGACAGGTTGCGCGGCGTGAGGAAACTGCCCTCCGTCTTCCACGAAAAGAAGGCCCAGATCAGCGCCACGGCGATCAACAGGGCCAGCATCTTGTATTGGGTAAACAGCTGTTTGATACTGTGCGGTTTCATGCTGCGGTTTCCTTGTTTGCGGTGTTGGCGGCGGGCGCCGGGCGCTGGTCGAGCGCCGCCGCCAGCACGGTTTCCTGGCTCAGGCCATCGTTGATAAAGTCGCCGCGCAGGCGGCCTTCGCCCATCACCAGCACGCGGTCGGACACGCCCAGCACTTCGGCCAGTTCCGACGAGACCATGATGATGGCTACGCCCTGGTCGGCCAGCGCCAGCATCAATTTGTAGATTTCATATTTGGCGCCCACGTCCACGCCGCGCGTGGGTTCGTCGAGGATCAGCACACGCGGGCGCGTCAGCAGCATCTTGGCCAGCACGGCCTTTTGCTGGTTGCCGCCCGACAGGCTCGTGATGGACAGCGACGGGCTGGCCGCCTTCAGTTCCAGCTTCGCGATCTCGCCGCGCACGGCCGTCAATTCCGCCTCGCCGTCGATGCGCGTGGCGCGCGCGAATTCCTCCAGCACGGCCAGGGTGATGTTCTGCCCCACGTCGAGGTCGGGCACGATGCCGTGATGCTTGCGGTCTTCCGGCACCATGGCCAGGCCCATGGCGATGGCCTTTTGCGGCGAGCGGGTATCGATCTTGCGGCCATCGAGCCACACCTCGGCCTGGCACGGCCCCTGGTAGGCGCCGAACAGGGCCGAGACGAGCTCCGTGCGCCCTGCCCCCACTAGGCCGGCGATGCCGAGGATCTCGCCCTTGCGCAGGGTGAACGACACATCGTCGACCCGCTTGCGCTGCGGGTTGTCGGCATCGATGCACGTTACGTGGCGCGCCTCGAACAGCACTTCGCCGATAGGTGCCGGCTGCGCGCGTTGCGGGTACAGCTGGCTCATTTCGCGGCCCACCATCTGCGCGATGATGCGCTCGACGTTCATCTGCGCCATCGGCGTAGTGGCGATATGCTTGCCGTCGCGGATGACGACGATGGTGTCGCAGATGGCCGCCACTTCATCGAGCTTGTGCGAAATGTAGATGCAGGTGACGCCCTTGGCTTTCAACGCACGCAGGATATCGAGCAGCACGGCGATTTCCGACGCCGTCAGCGACGACGACGGCTCGTCGAGGATCAGCAGGCGCGCATTCTTGTTGAGCGCCTTGGCGATTTCCACCAGCTGCTGGTGGCCGCCGCCGTAATTCATCACGGGCTGCGCCACGTTCAGTTCGGGAATTTTCAGTTCGCGCAGCAGCTCGTCGGCGCGCTTGTACATGGCCGCGTAATGCATGCGCCCGCCGGGCAGGGTCAGCTCGCGGCCCATGAAGATATTCTCGGCCACGGACAGCTGCGGCACCAGCATCAGCTCCTGGTGGATGATGATGATGCCCGCGTCTTCCGTGTCGCGGATCGATTGCGCGCGCAGGGGCTGGCCATCCCACAGGATCTCGCCATCCCAGGTGCCATGCGGGTACACGCCGGACAGCACCTTCATCAGGGTCGACTTGCCGGCGCCATTCTCGCCGCACAGGCCGATGCACTCGCCGGCCCGCACCTGCAGGTCGATGCCGTCAAGCGCGCGGACACCGCCAAACTGTTTGACGATGCCTTTCATTTCAAGCAGATAGTCGGACATGCTCACTCTCGTTGCGGATTAACAGAAATCAGGGGTCAGACCCGGCGGGTCTGACCCCAGCTTTTAGTTGCCCAACTGAGCTTTGGTATAAAAACCGTCGTCAACGAGAATGTTCACATTCGCCTTGGTCAGCGGCGTCGGTTTCAGCAGCACCGTGCTGACTTTTTTCAGGCCGTTGTCATAGCTGGAGTTGTAGGCCGGCTTTTCATTGCGCGCCAGTTGCACGGCCAACTTGGCCGCTTCCGCAGCGATCGTTTTCAACGGTTTGTAGACGGTCATCGACTGCGTGCCGGCGATGACGCGTTTCACGGCCGCCAGATCGGCGTCCTGGCCCGAGACCGGCACCTTGCCGGCCAGCTTTTGCGCGGCCAGTGCCTGGATGGCGCCGCCGGCCGTGCCGTCGTTCGAGGCGACGATGGCGTCGATCTTGTTGCCGTTGGCCGTCAGCGCGTTTTCCACGATGGACAGCGCTTCGGTGGCGCTCCAGTCCTTCACCCACTGCTGGCCGACGATCTTGATGTCGCCCTTGTCGATGAACGGTTTGAGTACCTTCATCTGGCCTTCGCGCAGCATCTTGGCGTTGTTGTCGGTCGGCGAGCCGCCCAGCAAATAGTAATTGCCCTTCGGCTGCAGCTTGGTCACGCCTTCGGCCTGCATCTCGCCCACTTTCTCGTTGTCGAACGAGATGTAGGCATCGATATCGGCGTTCAGGATCAGGCGGTCATACGACAGCACCTTGATGCCGGCCTTTTTCGCTTCCTTGACGGTGTTGTTGAGGACAGTGGCGTTGAACGGTACGATGACCAGCACATCCACGCCGCGCGAGATCAGGTTTTCGATTTGCGAAATCTGGCGCTGTTCGCTGGCGTCGGCCGATTGCACGAAGACTTTGGCGCCCTGCTTTTCGGCGGCGGCGATGAAGAAATCACGGTCGCGCGTCCAGCGTTCCACGCGCAGGTCGTCGATGGAAAAGCCGATCTTCGGGTTTTTGGCGTCAGCCAGGGCGGCGCTGCTGCTCAATGCCAGCATGGCGGTCATGATGGCTGCACTGATGATCTTGTTCATTGTGTGTCTCCTTGTGGATTTTATTAACAACGTTTTTTAACTACGGGTACTGCTGAAAAATTTTATGTCTGTGGTGGTGTCGGCTTACGCGCGGAGCGCTAAGCCGACCTACCCCGACCTGCCTGCTAATGGTTATGGCGTGGCAGGGTCTGGCCCACGGCGCGGTATTTCAGCGCCAGCTCCATGCAGGCGCCCGTTTCCAGCTGGCCCACGCTGGCGCGGTAAAGCTCCTGCCATGGCGTGGCGCTGTCGTTGACGGGCGGCGGCAGTTCTTTGGCGCGGCGCGCCAGCTCAATGGCATCGACCAGCATGTCGCACTGGCCCGCGTTCAAGTCCACGCGGATGATGTCGCCCGTACGCAGCAGCGCCAGGCCGCCGCCCACGGCGCTTTCCGGCGACGCGTTCAGGATCGACGGGCTGTCCGAGGTGCCCGACTGGCGCCCGTCGCCCAGGGTCGGCAGGTTCAGAATGCCGGCCTTGAGCAAGGCGTCGGGCGGCTGCATGTTGACCACTTCGGCCGAACCGGGCCAGCCCACGGGACCTGCGCCGCGCATGACCAGCATGCAGCTGTCATCAATTTGCAGGGCCGGATCGTTGATGCGCGCGTGGTAGTCGGCAGAACCATCGAAAACGATGGCGCGCGCCTCGAATACGCCTTCGCTGCCGGGACGCGACAGGTAGCGCTCGCGGAAAGCGGGCGAGATCACGCTGGTCTTCATGATGGCAAAATCGAACAGGTTGCCCTGCAAGGCCATGAAACCGGCCTTTTCCTTCAGCGGCGCGGCAAATGGGCGGATCATCTCGCGGTCCGCGCTTTCATGCCCCGCCAGGTTCGCCGCCATCGTCTGGCCCGTGACCGTCAACCTGTCCGCGTGCAGCAAACCCGCCTGCTGCAGCTCCCACATGACGGCCGGCACGCCGCCGGCGCGGTGGAAGCGCTCCCCCAGGTATTTTCCGGCCGGCTGCATGTTCAACAGCAGCGGCACGTCGTAGCCGTGCTCCATCCAGTCGCTCGAGTGCAATTCCACGCCCGCATGGCGCGCCATGGCCATCAGGTGCGGCTGGGCGTTGGTCGAGCCGCCGATGGCCGCGTTGACGATGATGGCGTCCAGGAACGCCTCGCGCGTGAGAATGCTCGACGGACGCACGTCCTCATGCGCCATGGCGACGATGCGGCGCCCCGTTGCATAGGCGATCTGGCCCCGCTCGCGGTACGGCGCGGGGATGGCCGAGCAGCCCGTCAGCGACATGCCCAGCGCCTCGGCCAGCGCATTCATGGTCGATGCCGTGCCCATGGTGTTGCAATGGCCGGCCGACGGTGCCGAGGCGGCGGCGATCTGCAGGAATTTGTCGTTGTCGATCAAGCCGGCCGACAGCTGGCGGCGGCCTTTCCAGATGGCGGCGCCGGAACCCACCAGTTCGCCGTCCATCCAGCCGTCGAGCATGGGACCGCCCGACAGCACGATGGCGGGAATATCCACCGTGGCGGCGGCCATCAGCTGGGCCGGCGTGGTCTTGTCGCAGCCCGTCGTCAGCACCACGGCGTCGATCGGGTAGCCGTGCAAAATCTCCACCAGGCCCAGATACGCGAGGTTGCGGTCCAGCGCGGCCGTGGGACGGCGGCAGTTTTCAAAAATCGGGTGCAGCGGGAATTCCATCGGGATGCCGCCCGCGTCGCGGATGCCGTCGCGCACGCGCTGCGCCAGCTCCAGGTGAATGCGGTTGCAGGGACTGATGTCGCTACCGCTTTGCGCGATGCCGATGATGGGACGGCCCGAGCGCAGCTCCTCGGCCGTGATCCCGTAGTTCATGAAGCGCTCCAGGTACAGCGCCGTCATGTCGATATGGTCGGGATTGTCGAACCAGTCCTGCGAGCGGAAGCGCCGCGCCGGGTGTTTGCCTGCGGTGCTCATGCGCCGTACCAGCCTGCGTCGACGTAGTATTCGCGTCCGGCGCACTTGGCCGCGTTGTCCGACGCGAGGAACAGCGCCAGCGCGGCCACGTCTTCCGGCTCCACGCGCAGCTGCAGGCATTGGCCCTGCAGGATCACGGCTTCCGCTTCCGGCGTATGCCACAGCTTTTCCTGGCGCGGTGTGCGCACGGCGCCGGGAATGATGCAGTTGACGCGGATGCCATCGATGCCCAGGTCACGCGCCAGGCCGCGCGTCAGGCCCTCGATGCCGGCTTTGGCCGTCATGTAGATCGACAGGCGCGCTTGCGCCAGATGCCAGGAAATCGAGCCCAGGTTGAGGATCACGCCGCTGCCCTTGGCGCGCATGGCGGGCGCCACGGCCTGGGCGCAGAAATACTGGTGGCGCAGGTTCACGGCCATGCGCTCGTCCCAGTAGGCGGGCGTGACGTCCTGCAGTTCGTGGCGGTCGTCATTGGCCGCGTTGTTGATGAGGATATCCGTGGCGCCCGCGCTGTGTGCGATCTCGGCGAAGGTGGCGGCCAGGGCGCCCAGGTCCGTCAGGTCGCAATAGCGGAAAACGGGCGGCTGCGGCAAGTGGGCCAGCTTGTCCTGCAGCGCCAGCGACGCCTCGCGGGCGATGTCGAGAAAGATGACGTGGGCGCCCTGGCGCGCGAACGCCTCGACGATGGCCACGCCGATGCCGGTGCCGCCGCCCGTGATGACGACGCGCTTGCCTGCCAGACTGGAATAAATTGCATGCTGCATGGTGTCTCTCTTTTTAAAATAATCGGATCAAAGCAAGCCACGCTGGGCCAGGTTCTGGTACAGCGCGCGCACGCCGAACGTCCAGGGAGTAATCGCATCGCAGCGCTGCACTTCGTTGACCAGCGCGCCCAGCGCAGCGCTGGCAATCGTCACGCGGTCGCCCAGGTGGTGTGTAAAGCCGCCGCCCTGCGCGCCGCGGTCCTTCACGGGCGAGAACATGGTGCCCAGGAACAGCATGAAGCCGTCCGGATACTGGTGGTACTGGCCTGCCGTCTGGCGCACCAGGTCGAGCGGGTCGCGGCTGATTTCGCGCATGAAGCTGGCGCCTTCGAGCACAAAGCCGTCGTCCGCGCCCTCGATCAGCAGCGACACTTCCGCCTGGCGCACGGTGTCGAGCGTGAAGTGCTCGTCAAACAGGCGGATGAAGGGGCCGATGGCGCAGGAACCGTTGTTATCCTTGGCCTTGCCCAGCAAGAGGGCGCTGCGCCCTTCGATATCGCGCAGGTTGACGTCGTTACCCAAGGTCGCCCCCAGCACCTCGCCGCGGCTGTTGACGGCCAGGACGATCTCGGGCTCCGGGTTGTTCCAGGCGGACGATGGCAGCAAGCCCACCTGCGCGCCGCAGCCGACCGACGACATCGGCTGCGCCTTGGTAAACACTTCCGCATCGGGGCCGATGCCCACTTCCATGTATTGCGACCAGGCGCCGCGCTGCTGCAGCTGCTGTTTCAGGCGCTGCGCCGCGTCCGAGCCAGGCTTCAATGCCGACAAATCGCCGCCCAGGGTCATTTGCAGGGCGGTGCGCAGGCTCGCCGCGCGCGCCGCGTCGCCGCCCGCCTGTTCCTCGATCACGCGTTCGAGCAGGCTGACGGCGAAGGTCACGCCGCAGGCCTTGACGGCCTGCAGGTCGCACGGCGCCAGCAGCAACGGCTGGCCGGCTGGCGCGGCCAGCGCCTGCGCCAGCAGCGCCTGCACGGAGCCGAGCGCGATGCCCGGCGCATGGCGGGCGATATCGAGCGCATCGCTGCGCTCGAACAGTTCGGCCACCGTCGCCACCGTCTGCGTGATGTCGACCACCTCGCCGCCGCGCACGGCGACGACGCACGGGCCGTCACGCCAGATGCGGCCGATGAGGACGGCCTGCGCCAGGTCGGCGGGCAACAGGGAGGCGGGAGAAATCGGCTGCATGGCTAGCTTTCAAAAGGTCATGACGGGATGGCGGGTCTTCAAGTCCGGACCGATTCTGCGCGCCGCCCTGTGTCGCCGCAATTACGAAAATCACCAAATTGAATGATGATTATTGGTATTGCAGTGCAGCATAAAAAGCCGCCACCCGCCCTCCATTTCCGCCCTGTGCGCAGGCGAAAAGGCAGGCCATGGCGCATTGCATCAATTGGCTTATCGATACCGTTTTGGATATCGCCAATGCGAAAAAAGTGATTGGTGAGGGATGGATGGACAAACTAGTATCAGCCGTGGCCTGCAATCGGCCATTCGCATGGAGCCCGCCCACTGGACGACGGCCCTGGCACATTCAACTATCGAAGACGGTGGAGACCTGAAATGAAAACAACAATGAAAATGCTGACCGCGAGCCTGGCGCTGGCCATCTCCGGCATGGCGGTAATGCCCGTGGCAAGCGCCGCCGACAAGGGCGCGATCGGCATCTCGATGCCAACCAAGTCGTCCATGCGCTGGATCGCCGACGGCGACAACATGGTCAAGGTATTCAAGGAGCGCGGCTACAAGACGGACTTGCAGTTTGCCGACGACGACATCCCGAACCAGCTGGCGCAGGTGGAAAACATGATCACCAAGGGCGCCAAGGTGCTGGTGATCGCCGCCATCGACGGCACCACCTTGTCGAACGTGCTGCAAAAGGCGGCCGACAAGGGTATCAAGGTCATCTCGTATGACCGTTTGATCCGCGGCACGAAAAACATCGATTACTACGCCACCTTCGACAACTTCCAGGTCGGCGTGCTGCAAGCGGGCTATATCGAATCGGCGCTGAAACTCAAGGAAGGCAAGGGTCCGTTCAATATCGAACTGTTCGGCGGCTCGGCCGATGACAACAACGCGCACTTCTTCTACAACGGCGCGCTGTCGGTGCTCAAACCGTACATCGACAGCGGCAAGCTGGTGGTGCGCTCGAAGCAGATGGGCATGGAAAAGGTTGCCACCCTGCGCTGGGATGGCGCCGTGGCGCAAGCCCGCATGGACAACCTGCTCAGCGCCTACTACGGCAATGCGCGCGTCGACGCGGTGCTGTCGCCGTATGACGGCTTGAGCATCGGCATCCTGTCCTCGCTCAAGGGCGTCGGCTACGGCACGCCGAAGCAGCCGTTCCCCGTCGTGACGGGCCAGGATGCGGAAATCCCGTCGGTGAAATCGATAATCCGCGGCGAACAGGCATCGACCGTGTTCAAGGACACGCGCGAGCTGGCCAAGGTCACGGCCAACATGGTCGACGCGATGATGAGCGGCAAGACGCCGACCGTCAACGACACCAAGACCTATAACAACGGCGTCAAGGTGGTGCCGTCCTACCTGCTGAAACCCGTCACCGTCGACAAGGCGAACTGGAAGCAGGTGCTCGTCACCGGCAGCGGCTACTACACGGAAGCGCAAGTGAAATAAGCATCGACGGTACTGAAGGCCCGGCGCTGCCGGGCCTTTCGCTTCATGCACGATCAAGAACAAGACTGCCGCACGACCGGCGCCAACCAGCGCGGCCGTGCCAGAGAGGTTATATGACGAACACTATCCTGGAAATGCGCGGGATACGCAAAACATTCCCGGGCGTCGTTGCGCTCGACAATGTCAACCTGCGGGTACGCAGCGGCGAGATCCACGCCATCGTCGGCGAAAACGGCGCCGGCAAATCGACCCTGATGAAAGTGCTGAGCGGCGTCTACGGCCATGGCAGCTATACGGGCGACATCGATTACCTGGGCCAGACGCGGCACTTCCGCGGCATCAAGGACAGCGAAGAAATCGGCATCATCATCATCCACCAGGAACTGGCGCTGGTGCCCCAGCTGTCGATCGCCGAAAATATCTTCCTCGGCAACGAACCGTCCAGCATGGGCGTCATCGACTGGGAATACGCGCAAAGCAAGACGCGCGAACTGCTGCAGAAAGTCGGCCTGAAAGAGTCCCCGGACACGCTGATCACCAACCTGGGCGTGGGCAAGCAGCAGCTGATCGAGATCGCCAAGGCGCTGTGCAAGGACGTCAAGCTCTTGATCCTCGACGAGCCGACGGCCAGCCTGAACGAAAGCGACAGCGCGGCCCTGCTCGACCTGCTGCTGGGCCTGAAAGCCCAGGGCATCGCCTCGATCCTGATCTCGCACAAGCTCAATGAAATTTCAAGAGTCGCCGATGCCATCACGGTGCTGCGCGACGGGAACACGGTCGACAGTTTCGACTGCCGCGTCGAACCCGTCAGCGAAGACCGCATCATCGAAAAAATGGTCGGGCGCGAAATGGCGGACCGCTATCCACCGCGCACGCCGACCATCGGCGAGACCATTTTCGAAGTGCGCGACTGGCGCGTCTTCCATCCCGAGCATGCCGACCGCCCCGTCATCAAGGGCATCAACATGCACGCGAAAAAGGGAGAGATCATCGGCATCGCCGGCTTGATGGGCTCCGGGCGCACGGAACTGGCGATGAGCATTTTCGGCCGCGCCTACGGCCAGCGCATCAGCGGCACGGTACTCAAGAATGGCCAGGAGATCGACGTCAGCACCATCGGCAAGGCGATCGCCCATGGCCTCGCGTATGTCACGGAAGACCGCAAGGGCCTGGGCCTGATCCTCGAGGAAGACATCCAGAAGAACACCAGCCTGGCCAACCTGGACGCGATTTCCAAACACATGGTGATCGACGAGCAGCGTGAATTCGGCGTGGCCGAAGAGTTCCGCCGCAAGCTCAAGACCCGCTGCTCGAGCGTGGCGCAGAAGGTGGTCAATCTGTCCGGCGGCAACCAGCAAAAAGTGGTGCTGGCGAAGTGGCTGTTTTCGCGCCCCGACGTGCTGATCCTCGATGAACCGAGCCGCGGCATCGACGTGGGCGCCAAATACGAGATCTACAGCATCATCAGCGACCTGGCCGCCGAAGGCAAATGCATCATCATGATTTCGTCGGAAATGCCGGAATTGCTGGGCATGTGCGACCGGATCTATGTCATGAACGAAGGCCGCTTCGCGGCAGAACTGAGCGCAGCAGAAGCATCGCAGGAGCGCATCATGCGCGCGATCGTTACACACGGAGAAAACAATGGACAATAAATTGACAGCAGGCGCGCCATCGGCAGCAGAGCCGGCGGCCGCGCCGCAAGCGAAAAGCTATGCCGGCTTTTTGAAGAACAATATGCGCGACTACGGCATGCTGCTCTCGCTGATCGTCATCATGGGCTTTTTCCAGTACATGACCGACGGCACCCTGATGCAGCCGCTGAACCTGACCAACCTGGTGCTGCAAAACAGCTACATCGTCATCATGGCGCTGGGCATGCTGATGGTCATCGTGGCCGGCCATATCGATTTGTCCGTCGGCTCGGTGGTCGGCTTCGTCGGCGCGCTGGCGGCCGTCCTGATCGTCAACTACAACATGAATTTTGTCGCCGCCAGCATCATCTGCCTGCTGGCCGGCGCCGTCATCGGCGGCGCGCAAGGCTATTTCGTCGCCTTCTTCAAGATCCCGTCCTTCATCGTCACCCTGGCCGGCATGCTGGTGTTCAAGGGCCTGACCCTGGCGCTGCTCGCTGGCCAGTCGGTCGGCCCTTTCCCGGAAGGCTTCCAGATGCTCAGCTCGGGCTTTTTGCCCGATCCGTTCGGCGGCGAAAACCTGCGCGGCCTGTCGCTGCTGCTGGGCGTGATCGCCGCCGCGGCGCTGATCATCACCTCGCTGCGCAGCCGCGCCAAGCAACTGAAACACGGCATGGAAAACGAGCCGCGCGCCTTCTTCCTGCTGAAAAACGCCATCTTCGCCGCCGTGATGGTGTATTTCAGCTACCTGCTGGCGTCCTACCGCGGTTTTCCCAACGTGCTGGCCGTGATGTCGCTGCTCATCGTCGCCTACACCTTCATTACCAACCGCACCGTGCTGGGCCGGCGCGTGTATGCCGTGGGCGGCAACGAGAAGGCGGCGCGCCTGTCCGGCATCAAGACGGAACGGGTCAGCTTCTACACCTTCGTCAACATGGGCATGCTGGCCGCGCTGGCCGGCCTGATCTTCGCGGCGCGCCTGAACACGGCCACGCCGAAGGCGGGAACAGGATTCGAGCTGGACGTGATCGCCGCCTGCTTCATCGGCGGCGCCTCGGCGTCGGGCGGCGTGGGCAAGGTGATGGGAGCCGTCATCGGCGCCTTCATCATGGGCGTGATGAACAACGGCATGTCCATCATGGGCATCGGTATCGATTACCAGCAAGTGATCAAGGGCCTGGTGCTGCTGGCGGCCGTCTTCATCGACGTCATTAATAAAAATAAATGAGAAGAACAAGGAAGTACAGGTTCGAGCCTTAGGGGGCTCTGGCCGGCGCTTGCGCCGGCCTTTTTCATTTATGTGATCGCCAGCCGCGCAGCGCGATCCCCCCACCACGCCGCCTCCTCAAACACGGAAAAGCCCGACAGATCCGCATGCGCGAACAGGATGGCGCCATCGTGCTCGCGCAAGGCTTTGAGGCCCGCATTGCTGCGAAAACCGGGCAACGGTGCCGCCATGGCGTGGCCGCGCACGGTGATGTCGACGCGTTCGACGCAATTGGCAAAATCGCGTCCATACGCCGTTTTCAGGTCGACACTGGCCAGCGCCAGCAATTCTTCAGGCGTGGCCACGTCTAACCATTTGCGCGCTTGCTGCGGCGTACGGTCGGACAGGGCCACGTAGGCGCTGAAGACGGTTTTCTCGGGCGGGCGCACGCGGATGTCCTGGTGCGTGGAGACGACATAGCCGAGGCCCGGCTCCTGGTACACGACGTTGTCCCAGCACAGGGGCGCATGCGGCAGTTCGTCGGGAAAGCGTTTCAGTAAAAAATTCGCCACCATCCACGGCGCATACGCGGGCGTATCGCGCTTCGCGTCAAAGCCATAGCCGGCGATATTCTTCACTACGCGCGCCGCCACATACAGCGGCATGGCGCAGATGGCCTTGCGCGCCTTGACCAGGTAGGTGCGCGGCTGGCCGTCGACCAGTTCCAGGCACAGCGCTTCGACGCCCTGGTCCGTCGTCTGCACGGAAACCACCGTGCCCGCATGACGTTTGACGCCCGACGCCTGCTCCATGGCCGTGGCGACCGGCTGCATGCCGCCCGGCCAGGTCAGCCAGGCGCCATTGCCCGCATTCGCCGCCTGGCCCCAGCGGCTGCAGTAGTAATGCAGACCGGCCCAGGCCGACACCTGGTCGTAGCGCGTGCCGTAGTCGTCGCGGCAGCAGTAGTTCAGATACCAGTGCAGGGTGGGCGAGGTGTATCCTTCGCGCTCCATCCACTGTTTTAACGTGATGGTGTCGAGCGCCTGCCAGGCCGGGTCTTGCGACGATTCCACGGTAGGAAAGACAAACACGCGCTTGCCGTCGTTGCCATGCGCCTGGCGCAGTTGCGCCACCTGCGCAAAGAAGCGCTCGTGCTGCGCCAGTTCCGCAGGCGGCACGCCTTCGGTGGGAATGAAGCCCTCCTGCCAGTGGCCGTTGAACAGCAAGCGCTCTTCCGGCGCGTGCAGGATGTAACGCTCATCGTAGTACGGCTTTTCCGCCTGCGGATCGCGCTGGATAATGCCCAGGTCGAACAATATCTCTCGCACATGCGTCGATTCAGGCGAAGGCAGCGGCAAATAATGGCCGCCCGTAGGATAGGCCAGGTCGCCAAAGTGGCCGCCGGCCGCGTTGCCGTAGGGCTGGGGACCGTCGACCATCAGGAAATCCTGGTGCCCCAGCTTGTTCAGACGCCAGGCGGCCGTCAGGCCGGCAATGCCGGAACCGAGGATGGCCACGTCCGTGGTGATGGTTGCCGAGGGCGCCGGCAGCGCCGTGCGCTCGCGCAGCAGCTTGCGCAGATAGTGTCCCTCGCTGCGGCCGGGATACAGCACCTTCGGCGTGATTTCCTGCCAGCGCAGATAGGCGGCGATGCTGCCGATGCCAGCGGCAGCCGCCGCCGTGCCGCCGGCGGCCCACAGCATGAAGGAGCGGCGCTGCATCAGCGGATCACCCGGTTCCAGTCCTGCTCGAATTCATGCACGAGCGACTGGGTATTCAGGCGATTTGGCGCCATCGGCAGCGGCTGCATATCGGGCGGGAAGATGAACATTTCGCGTGTGGTGTCCGCATTCAGGTAGCGCATCGGCAGGCGGTAGGTCGTCGGCGGTGTGTAGTCGAGCTGGGGCGAAGCGAGGATAAAACCCCATTCGCCGAACGAGGGCACGTAGGCGTGATAGGGCCAGGTGCGCATGCCCACTTCACGCAGGGTCGAATTGATGGTCCAGTAGGCGTGCGGGGCAAAAAACGGCGACGTCGATTGCACCACCATCAGGCCCTTGGCGGCCAGGTGCTTTTTCACCAGGTCGTAGAACGGCACCGAATACAGTTTGCCGAGCGCGAAGCTGGACGGGTCGGGGAAATCGACGATGGCCGCGTCGAACATGTCGCCGTTATTGCGCAGCCAGACGGCGGCATCGGCATTGACGACGGTGACGCGCTTGTCCGAGAACGAGTTGTTATTCAGCTTGGCCAGTTCCGGACGCGTGGTAAACGCGGCCGTCATGGCCGGATCGAGGTCGACCACGGTGACGTGTTCGATCTGTGGATAACGGAGGATTTCGCGCAGGGCCAGGCCATCGCCGCCGCCCAGCACCAGCACGCGGCGCGCCCACGGCAGCGCTTCCAGCACGGGGTGCACCAGCGCCTCGTGGTAGCGGTATTCGTCGCGCGAGGAAAACTGCAGGTTGCCGTTGATGTACAGCCGCGTATCGTCCTTCCAGCGCGTGATCACCAGGCGCTGGTAGGGCGTGGTGGTGGAATACACGATCTGGTCGCCGAACAGGCCGTGTTCTCCCCAGGCCACCATGCGGTCCGACATGGCAAAGCCGGCGATCAGCAGCAGCATCACGGCGCAGGCGCGCAGCAGACGCCCGGTGAGATTTTTCAGCTCGGCGCGGAACACATAAATGCTCCACAGGCCCACGCCCACGTTGAGCATGCCGAACAAAAAGCCCGTGCGCACCAGGCCCAGATACGGCGACAGCACCAGCGGGAACAGCAGGGAAACGGCCAGCGCGCCCAGATAATCGAAGGTCAGCACGCGGCTGACCAGCTCGGAAAATTCCGTCTGGCGCGTGTTCAGGGCGCGCATCACGAGCGGCACTTCCATGCCGACCAGTGCGCCGATCAGGAACACCATCACATACAATAAGGTGCGAAATGGCGCGGCCATCCACGAAAAGGTCATGAACAGGATGGCGGCCGACAGGCCGCCGATCAGGCCCACGGCCAGTTCGATATCGACAAAGCGCGACAGCACGTCGTCGTCCTTGACGTACTTAGAAAAGTGAGCGCCCACACCCATCGCGAACAGGTAGCAGCCAATGATGGTGGAAAACTGCAGGATGGAGTCGCCGAGCAGGTAGCTGGACATGGCGCCGGCGATCAGCTCATAGGCGAGGCCGCAGGAAGCGACCACGAAGACGGACAAAATCAGAATCTTTTTGTTCATTGGACTTTTTTTGTTCTAATATGCGTTGACGTTATCAAATGCTCATTGCGAGGAATGCCGTGCCCGACATCCTAAACTATCTGATCCACCTTTTACTGGCCGCCGCGCTGCTGATTGTATTTTTTATCATTTACACGCGCGTCACGCCGTATAACGAAGTACTGCTGATCCGCCAGGGCAACCAGGCAGCAGCCCTGTCGCTGGGCGGCGCGCTGCTGGGCTTTTCCGCCACCATCGCCTCGTCCCTGATGCACACGGCCGGCTACCAGCAATTTTTCGCCTGGGCCTTCGGCGCCATGGTGGTGCAATTGCTCGCCTATGTGGTCACCACGCGTTTGCTGCGCATGTCGAAGGACCAGATCGAATCGAACAACAGCGCTTTCGGCGGCCTGCTGGCCGCCATTTCCCTGTCGATCGGCGCCATCAACGCCGCCTGCATTTCCTGACGTTTTACCTCATTCAAGGACACCATCATGAGCCTCGGCAGCTTTATCAAGAAGCAGTTTATCGACGTACTGCAATGGAACGAAGAGACGGAAGGCGTACTGGCCTGGCGCTTCCCCATGCAGGATTTCGAGATCCAGAACGGCGCCATCCTGAATGTGCGCGAATCGCAGGTCGCCGTCTTCGTCAATGAAGGCAAGATCGCCGACGTCTTCGGTCCCGGCACGCACAAGCTGACGACGCAGACTTTGCCGCTGCTGACCAACCTGAAAAACTGGGACAAGCTGTTCGATTCGCCGTTCAAGTCGGACGTGTATTACTTCAGCACCCGCGTGCAGACGGGCCGCAAATGGGGCACGCCGCAGCCGATCACCATCCGTGACAAGGATTTCGACATGATCCGCGTGCGCGCCTTCGGCATGTACTCGTACCGCATCGCCGATGCCCGCACCTTCTTCACCGAGATCAGTGGCACGCGCGAAGTCTATACGCGCGACGAGGTGGAAGATCAATTGCGCGGCATTTTGATGTCGAGCATGGCCAGCTCGCTGGGCGGCGCGAATGTTCCCTTCCTCGACATGGCGGCCAACCAGGCGCTGATGGCGCAGGAAGTCAAGGATGGCCTGGCGCAGGCGTTTGCCCGCTATGGCGTGGGTCTCGATGAATTCAACGTGGCCAGCATCAGCCTGCCCGAGGAATTGCAGGCGGCGCTCGACGAGCGCATCTCGGCCGGCATGAAGGGCGGCCTGGGCGCAGACAAGATGAGCGGCTTTACGAAATTCCAGGTGGCCAATGCGATTCCGCTGGCGGCGCAAAACGAAGGCGGCATGGCCGGTATCGGTGCGGGACTGGGCGCCGGGCTGTCGATCGGCCAGGTGATGGCGCAAAGCATGGGCGGCGCGCTGCAGCAGCAGGCACCGGCGCCGGCGGCGCCACCCGCGCCAGTGGAAGAGCCGATCGAGGCGCGCCTGGAAAAACTCAAGGGCCTGCTCGACAAGGGTCTCATTTCGCCAGCCGACTACGACGGCGCCAAGGCTGAACTGCTGAAAAAACTGATCGGCTAAATATTAGCGAAATACGACTGCATGCAAACTGTTTCCTGTCCCAGCTGCGGCGCGGAAGTTCACTTCCGCTCGCACGCTTCCGTGCTCGCCGTGTGCGAGTACTGCCACAGCACCATCCTCAAGGACGCCGACTCCGTCAGGGACATGGGCAAGATGTCGGCCGTCCTGGAAGACTATACGCCGATCCAGATCGGCACGGCCGGCGTGCACGATGGCGTGCACTTCACCGTCGTCGGCCGCATCCAGCAGCGCTACAGCGCCGGCACGTGGAACGAGTGGTATCTGCTGTTCGACGACGCCAGCACGGCGTGGCTGGGTGACTCGTCCGGCCTGTACACCTTGACGCGCGAGCGCAGCACGCAAGATACCTTACCCGTCTTTGGCGAGCTGGCGCCGGGCAAGCGCTACACGATCTGCGGCGAGCCATACACGGCGGCCGAGATCCGCAACGCGGAATGCATCGCCGGCCAGGGCGAACTGCCGTTCAAGGTGGGCGCCGGCTGGCGCATCCAGGTGGCGGACTTCCGCAACTACGCCAGCTTTGTCACGCTCGACTACACGGATGGCCCGCAACCGGTCGTCTACCAGGGCGTCGCCGTCACCCTGGACGGTTTGCAGTGCCAGCTGCTGCGCGATGATGACGCCATCGCCAGGAGCGCCGGCAAGTACCGCGGCAAGCTCGATGCGCTCGACTGCCCGTCCTGCGGCAGCGGCATCAAGTACGTACCTGGCGCGGCGGCGCAACTCGTGTGCCCCGCCTGCCATGCGCAGCTCGACGCCAGCGGCCCGGAAGCGCAGGTGCTGGCCATCGGCAAGCAGGTGCACGACAACGCCGACATCACGCTGGAACTGGGCGCCAGCGCAAAGATCAGCAATGTCGATTTCACGGTGATCGGCATGATGCGCCGCGCCGACGACGAAGGCAGCGAGTGGAACGAATACCTGCTGTACAACGCGCGCGCCGGCTTCTTCTGGCTGGTGGAAACGGACGATGGCTGGTCGCGCTCGAACGTGCTGCCGAACTGGCCCAACTGGGCGTCGCTGGACGCCGCTACCTGCACGCTCGATGGCGCCACCTACCGCAAACTGTATGACTACGGCTCGCAGGTCGTGTATGCGGCGGGCGCCTTCAACTGGAAAGTGGCCGTCGGCGACAGCACGCATGTGCATGAATTCGAGCAGGGACAGACCAAACTGGCGGCGGAACTGACCGGCGAAGAAATGACCTGGTCGCGCTCCGTGCCCGTCGCCTATGATCAGATGGCCGCCTGGTTCGGCGCCGCCTTCCATGGCGCCAGCAAAACGACGAATATCCAGCTGAGCCACCGCGGCATCGCCAAGGTCTTCATCGTCATCGTGCTGGTGCTGAATGCGATCCCCATGTTTGTCTCGTTCTCCAGCACCCTGATGTGGAGTTTGCTGGGCTGCCTGGCGCTGTTCCTGCCTGCCGCTTTTCTCGACAAGAATGCAAAGAATCCCCCATGAGTAAATACGTGATCTATGCCCTGATGGTGACCTTCAGTGTCACGGCCGCCAACTGGGTGCGCATGTTCAAGGTGGCCGGCAGCAGCAGCGGCAGCAGCTGGAGTTCGCGTACGGGCAGCGGCGGCGGCAGCTATGGCGGCGGCTCCAGCGGCGGCAGCCACAAGTAAGCATGGCAGCCACACCGCATCTGCCCCTGGGCACCCATTTGCTGGCCGATTTGTCGGGTATCGCGCCGGAACGCCTGCGTGACTGCGCCGCGCTCGAGCGCCTGCTGCGCGATGCGGCCATCGCGGCTGGCGCGCAAGTACTGCACAGCCATTTCCACAGCTTTGGCGCCGGCCAGGGCGTCACCGGCGTGGTGCTGCTGGCCGAGTCGCATATCTCCATCCACACGTGGCCGGAATGCGGCTTTGCCGCCGTCGATATCTTCATGTGCGGCGCGGCGCGGCCGCAACTGGCGCTGGACGCCATCAAGGACGCGCTGCAGGCGGCGCACTGCCAGCTGCAGTCCGTGCGGCGCGCGCCACCCGGGCAAGCATAAGCCCGCTGGTGGATCGCGGGGGGATCGCTTACACTGTCGGCTCATCTCCCAACCGTGACTTCCATGCGCCGTTCCGCCCTGCTTGCCCTGCCCCTGCTGCTGCTGGTCTCCGCCTGCAACGACTACACGGCGCCCAGCCTGTACCAGGCCACCACGCCCGAGTGCAAGACGTGGACGGAGGGTTCACGCTTCGAGCTGCCGCGCGGTATCAGCGTGTATGCCACGCCACCCGTCACCCTGAAGGAAGGCGGCACGGAGCTGGCGCTGATTTTTACGCTTCCCATCGGCACGCAAGCCAGTTTCACGCGCCTGTCCTTCCTGCTGGAAGAGCCGAAAAAGCCCCCCTTCGCCGAAGCGAAAGTGCTGACCATCTACCAGCGCGGCATGAACCGCAAGGCGGAAATCGTCGACGTCATCGAGCAGCTGCCCATCATGTTTTCCGCCGTCGGTTCAAGCGCCGAAACCCAGTGGCGCTTGCGCCTGCAACTGCCGCGCCAGCTGCCGCAGCGCTTTGACCTGTCCATGCCCGACATGCTCGTCGCCGGCAAGCGCTATCCGGTGCGCACCTTTACCTACCGCTACTTCCCCGAGCGTCAGGCTTACGGCATGTGCAGCTAAGCCACACCTTCCGTTGACGCCGGCGCACGCCGCTGGCACACTGGGGTTTTCCATCACACTTGAGGAGTAGACAACATGCGCCATTCGGATACTGCCGTGCTGTCGGCTGCCTGATCACTGTTTTCCCCTGCTAAGCCTTTTTAGCTCGACATTCCCCTTACGCGTGATCGCGTAGCCGACTTCCCCTTCTTTCGTGCCAGTCATGGCGACTGGCGGTGCCTGCTCGCGCAGGCTGCATGTCCGCACGCGGACGACAGAATCTGGAATCACGCTACCATGATCGCATTCGATTTTGCGCAACTACGCCTTATCGGGCTGCAGCAGGCCATCGCCAGCGCAGCCACCCAACTCGAACTCTCTTCCCCCGCCACGCAGCTGCTGCGCGTTTGCGCCGTACACCGCGACAGCATCGGCGTGCACGACGGCATCCGGGAACACCCGGCGTACATCGTGCCGCGCCTGCTGCATCAGCTGCAGGCGCAAGACAATATTCTTACTGTCGGCGACTGGGTCGCCGCCGAACCCGACGCGCACGCTACGCTGTGGATAACGGCGCACTTATCCCCAGTCACGCAAATCGCGCGGCGCGGTAATGACGGCCGGCGCCAACTGCTCGCCAGCAATGTCGATACGGCCCTGCTGGTGATGGGACTGGACGAGGACTTTAATCCGCGCCGCCTGGAGCGCTATCTGGCCATCGTGCTGGCCGCGCAAGTGACGCCCGTGGTGGTGCTGAGCAAGGCCGACGTGGCCGACGACGTGCCGGGCAAACTGGCGCAGCTCAGACAGCGCCTGCCGCCTCACGTGCCGCTGTTTGCCATCGATACGCGCCATGCGTATGACGTGGCCATCCTGGAACCGTGGTTGAATGCTGGCCAGACCCTGGTGCTGCTCGGGTCATCGGGCGCCGGCAAGTCCAGCCTGACCAATACCTTGTGCGCGGCGGATCAAACGACCAACGGCGTGCGCCATGGCGACGGGCGCGGCCGGCATACGACGACGGCCCGCTCGCTGCACCTGTGCGCCAGCGGCGCCTGCATCATCGACACGCCGGGCTTGCGCAGCTGGCGCGCCGATGCCGATGCGGATACCCTGGCGGCCACGTTTGACGACATCGCGGCGCTGGCGGCGACGTGCCAGTTCCGCGATTGCCGGCATGCCAGCGAGCCCGGTTGCGCCGTGCGCGGCGCCGTCGATGCGGACCGCCTGCGCAATTATCACAAGCTGCTGCGCGACGCGCGCCGTATCGAGGAGACGCCGCTCGAGCGCATCGCCGCGCGCGCCAGGTGGAAGACGGTATTGAAGGCGGGACTGGAAAGGGGCAAGGACAAGCGCCGCTGATTTCTGCATAAAAAAAGGCAGCCCGAAGGCTGCCTTTCTTGTGCGGCGCAGATGAATTACATCTTGCGCAGCTTCTGGATCGCTGCCAGTTGCGCAATCGCGCTGGCCAGCTCGGCTTGCGCTTGCGCGTAGTCGATGCCCGAATCCTTGTTGTGGATATTTTCTTCCGCCAACTTCTTCGCTTCCAGCGCTTTCGCTTCGTCGAGGTCGTGACCGCGGATCGCGGTATCGGCCAGGACGGTCACGGTATCCGGTTGCACTTCCAGCAGGCCGCCGGCAACGAAGACGAACTCTTCTTCAGCCTGGCCGACTACCTTGATGCGGACCGCGCCCGGACGGATGCGGGTAATCAAAGGCGTGTGGCGTGGGTAGATACCCAGCTCGCCTTGTTCACCCGGCAACGCGACGAATTCTGCTTCACCTGAAAAAATCAGTTCTTCAGCGGAAACCACGTCAACGTGAATTGTGTGTGCCATGTGTGTCCTATCGGGTTGAAGAACCCCGCCTTGTAAGGGGCGGGGTTAGGCCCAGACTTAACTTAGTTAAGTTTCTTGGCTTTTTCGATTGCTTCTTCGATCGTGCCGACCATGTAGAACGCTTGTTCCGGCAGGTGATCGAGTTCGCCCGAAGCGATCATTTTGAAGCCCTTGATCGTGTCTTTGAGCGAAACGTATTTACCAGGCGCGCCGGTAAAGACTTCAGCGACGTGGAAAGGCTGCGACAGGAAACGCTGCATCTTACGTGCGCGGGCGACCAGCAGTTTGTCTTCCGGTGCCAGCTCGTCCATACCCAGAATCGCGATAATGTCGCGCAATTCCTTGTAGCGTTGCAGGGTCGTTTGCACGGCACGCGCGGTGTCATAGTGCTCTTGACCAACGATCAACGGATCGAGCTGACGCGAGGTCGAATCGAGTGGGTCCACGGCTGGGTAGATACCCAGGGAAGCGATGTCACGCGACAGCGCAACGGTCGAATCCAAGTGAGCAAACGTGGTAGCAGGCGACGGATCGGTGTAATCATCGGCTGGAACGTAGACGGCCTGGATCGAGGTGATCGAACCGGTCTTGGTCGACGTAATACGCTCTTGCAGACGGCCCATTTCTTCAGCCAGGGTCGGTTGGTAACCCACAGCCGACGGCATACGGCCCAGCAGTGCCGAGACTTCGGTACCAGCCAGCGTAAAGCGGTAGATGTTGTCGACGAAGAACAGAACGTCTTTGCCTTCATCACGGAACGATTCAGCGATCGTCAGGCCGGTCAGCGCGACGCGCAGACGGTTACCTGGCGGTTCATTCATCTGACCGTAGACCATCGCCACTTTGGAGTTCTCTGGATTTTCCAGATCGACCACTTTCGCGTCAGCCATCTCGTGGTAGAAGTCGTTACCTTCACGCGTACGCTCACCAACACCGGCGAACACGGACACGCCGCTGTGCGCTTTGGCGATGTTGTTAATCAGTTCCATCATGTTGACGGTCTTGCCTACGCCAGCGCCGCCGAACAGACCAACTTTACCGCCTTTTGCAAACGGGCACACCAGATCGATCACCTTGATGCCGGTTTCCAGCAGTTCTTGCGAAGGCGACAGTTCGTCGTATGCAGGAGCGGTGCGGTGGATCGACGCGATCTGCTCGTGCGACACGGGGCCGCATTCGTCGATCGGGTTGCCCAGCACGTCCATGATGCGACCCAGGGTTGCTTTACCGACTGGCACCATGATAGGTTTGCCGGTGTTCTGGATCATCATGCCGCGACGCAGGCCATCGGACGAGCCGAGTGCAATGGTACGGACAATGCCGTCGCCCAACTGCTGTTGTACTTCCAGGGTCAGTTCCGAGCCTGCCATCTTCAAGGCATCAAATACCTTAGGCATCGCGTTGCGGGGAAACTCAACGTCCACCACAGCGCCGATACACTGAACGATTTTGCCATCAGCCATGTTCGTTCCTTCAATATAGTTAAATTCGTTTAAACCGCAGCCGCACCGGCGACGATTTCGGAGAGTTCTTTGGTAATCGCAGCTTGGCGGGTCTTGTTGTAGATCAGCTTCAATTCGCCGATCACACTACCCGCGTTGTCGCTTGCAGCTTTCATCGCGACCATCCGTGCCGATTGCTCGGACGCCAGATTCTCCGCGACTGCCTGGTACACCAGCGCTTCTACATAGCGCTCCAGCAATTCGTCGATGATGCTTTGTGCATCCGGCTCGTAGATGTAATCCCACGAGTGTGCGCTCTTGTCGGCGACCATTTTGTCAGCCGTCAAAGGCAGCAGCTGTTCGACCACTGGTTCCTGCTTCATCGTGTTGATGAATTTGGTGTAGCACAGGTACACTGCGTCGAGCTTGCCAGCCTGGAACTCTTCGAGCATGACCTTGACGGGTCCGATCAATTTTTCCAGATGGGGCGTATCACCAGTTTGAATGGCAGAAGCGACGATCTTGACGCCGATGCGATTCAAAAAACCCAAACCCTTGTTACCGATGGCAACTGCTTCAATCCGGTTGCCAGCTGCTTCCAGCTCGCGCGACTTCGACGTCACCTGGCGCAGGATGTTGGTATTCATGCCGCCGCACAGACCCTTGTCGGTCGTCACAACGATGAAACCTACTGCCTTCGCTTGCGTACCCTGGGCAGCTGCCAGGAACGGGTGCGTGTATTCCGGATTGGCATTCGCCAGATTGGCGGCGATATTCCGAATCTTGTCACTGTAGGGACGAGCGGCCCGCATCCGGTCTTGCGCCTTGCGCATTTTGGACGCGGCGACCATTTCCATCGCCTTGGTGATCTTCTTCGTATTCTCTACGCTCTTGATCTTGCCTCGTATCTCTTTGCTTGATGCCATGAGTCCTTACTCCTTCTGCGCGTAGGGCGGCGCCTCACTCAAGGTGGGCGCCGCCTGGCCGCTTAATATGCGCCGGATTTCTTGAAATCAGCAATGGCCGCCGACAGAGTTGCTTCGCTGTCTTTGTCGAGTTGCTTGGTTTCTTCGATCTTGGCCAGCAGAGCAGCTTGCTTGGTCTTCATGTAAGCGTGGACACCAGCTTCGAACGACAGCACTTGCTTGACTGGCACGTCGTCCATGAAGCCTTTGTTCACCGAGAACAGCGATACGGCCATCAGCGAGATCGACAGTGGCGAGTACTGGGCTTGCTTGAGCAATTCCGTGACGCGGGCACCACGGTCCAGCTGCTTGCGGGTCGATTCATCGAGGTCCGAAGCGAACTGCGCAAACGCGGCCAGTTCACGGTACTGCGCCAAGTCGGTACGGATACCGCCGGACAGGTTTTTGATGACCTTGGTCTGGGCGGCACCACCGACGCGCGATACGGAAATACCGGCGTTAATCGCAGGACGGATACCGGCGTTGAACAGCGAGGTTTCCAGGAAGATCTGACCGTCGGTAATCGAAATCACGTTGGTTGGAACGAATGCGGACACGTCGCCAGCTTGCGTTTCAATGATCGGCAGTGCCGTCAGGGAACCGGTCTTGCCTTTGACGGCGCCGTCGGTGAACTTCTCGACGTAGTCGGCGTTCACGCGTGCTGCGCGTTCCAGCAGGCGGCTGTGCAGGTAGAACACGTCGCCTGGGTACGCTTCGCGACCTGGTGGACGGCGCAGCAGCAGCGAGATTTGACGGTATGCAACAGCTTGTTTGGACAGATCATCGTAGACGATCAGTGCATCTTCACCGCGGTCACGGAAGTATTCGCCCATGGCGCAACCGGAGTACGGCGAGATGTATTGCATGGCGGCCGATTCCGAAGCGGAAGCGGCGACAACGATGGTGTATTCCATCGCGCCGTGCTGTTCCAGCGAGCGCACGATGTTCTTGATCGACGAGGCTTTTTGGCCAATCGCGACGTAGATACATTTCATGCCCTGGCCTTTTTGATTGATGATCGCATCAATCGCCACAGCCGACTTGCCGGTTTGACGGTCGCCGATGATCAGTTCGCGCTGGCCGCGGCCAACTGGAACCATCGCATCGATCGACTTCAGGCCGGTTTGCATTGGTTGCGAAACGGATTCACGGGCGATCACGCCCGGTGCGATTTTTTCAATCGCGGCCGTCAGTTTGGTCTCGATGGCGCCTTTGCCGTCGATCGGCTGGCCCAGCGCGTTGACAACGCGGCCGAGCAGCTCAGGACCGACTGGCACTTCCAGAATGCGGCCGGTGCATTTCACCGTGTCGCCTTCGGAGATGTGCTCGTAGGCACCCAGAATCACGGAACCGACGGAGTCGCGTTCCAGATTCATTGCCAGGCCAAACGTGTTGCCTGGGAATTCCAGCATCTCGCCTTGCATCACGTCCGACAAACCGTGGATGCGGCAGATACCGTCGGCGACGGAAATAACCGTGCCTTGATTACGCACTTCAGCGCCGCCGTCAAGACCTTGGATCCGGCTCTTGATCAACTCGCTGATTTCAGATGGGTTGAGTTGCATACTAACTCCTAAAAGTGTTTCTCTCAGCTTGCGCGAGGGGTAAGGGTCTGTCTAAGCTGGCCTGCCGAAGCGCGTGTCTTACGACACCAGTGCAGCGTGCAGTTGCTGCAGCTTGGCGCGCACCGAGGTATCGAGCACTTGGTCGCCAACGACCACGCGCACGCCGCCGAGCAGCGATGGATCCACTGTGACGGCAGGGTTGAGCTTACGACTGAATTTCTTTTCCAGCGTTGCGACCAGCTCGGCCGTTTGGCCTTCGCTCAGATCGAAAGCGCTCGTGATCTCGGCGTCAGCCGCACCTTCCAGGCCATTTTTCAGGGCATGGAATTGCGCGCCGATTTCCGGCAGCAGGCTGATGCGGCCATTTTCGATCAACATCGTGACGAAGTTTTTCACTTCCTCATTGAGCGGCGATTTCAACAACGACAGGATGGTGGCGGCGACGTCGCTTTCCGAAACTTTCGGATTGCGCGCGTACGCCTGTACCTCGGGGTGGCTACCGATCTGTGCCAGTTCGGACACCAGCTCGGACCACGCCGCGAGGTTGCTTGACTCCTTACCAGCTTGGGCTACGCGGAACAAAGCTTCCGCGTAGGGACGGGCGACGGTTGCGAGTTCTGCCATGATTACAGCTCGACAGCAAGACGCTGCAACATTTCGGCGTGAGCCGTAGCGTTAACTTCACGCTTCAAGATCTGCTCGGCACCCTTGACAGCCAGGTCAGCCACCTGAGCGCGCAATTGTTCGCGTGCTTTCGACAGTTGCTGTTCGGCGTCCGACTGGGCTTGCGCAATGATACGCGCAGCTTCAGCTTGTGCATTTTGCTTGATCTCTTCAGCAACCAGCTGCGCGCGCTTTTCAGCGTCCGCAACGCGTTGCGACGCTTCTTCACGTGCACTGTTCAATGCCTCTTGCGCACGCTTTTCAGCGACTGCCATCGAAGCCTGACCTTGATCGGCCGCAGCCAATCCATCCGCGATTCGTTTGGCACGCTCATCCAGCGCGTTGTTCAGCGCTGGAAATACGAACTTCATCGAGAACCAGACCAACACCGCGAAGGTGATCATCTGGCCGATGAGCGACATATTGATGTCCATACCTTTGCTCCTAACTAAAAGTTTCTCCTAGGGTTGGAGCGAATTACTGAGCAACAGCCGTCAGAGCGGACAGGAACGGGTTAGCGAACGTGTACAGCAGAGCAACACCAACGCCGATCATCGAGATAGCATCCAGCAGACCAGCGATAACGAACAGTTTGGTTTGCAGTTGTGGCATCAGTTCTGGTTGACGTGCCGAAGCTTCCAGGAATTTGCCACCCAAGATAGCGAAGCCCAGAGCGGTGCCGATTGCGGCCAGGCCGATGATGATTGCTGCTGCCAGAACGGTCATGCTTTGTACTTGTGCGATCAGAGCTTGCATAAAATTCTCCTAAATTTAAAAACGAAAGATACTAAAAAAACAAAATATAAAGTTAATGATTAATGTTTCTCAACCGCGAGGCTCAGATACACAACCGTCAACGCCATAAACACAAAAGCTTGCAAAGTTACAATCAAGATATGGAAAATTGCCCATGGACCACCCAACGCCCACTGTGCCCACCAAGGCAACAACGCGATCAAGATGAAAATCAGTTCGCCGGCATACATATTGCCGAACAGTCGCAGCGACAGGGAGATCAGTTTTGCAACCAGCTCAACCATTTGCAGCAAGAAATTGACAGGTGCCAGGGCGATCGTGGCGATCAGGCCATTCGCATGGAACGGTGCCGTGAACAGTTCCTTGATCCAGCCGCCCAGGCCCTTGGCCTTGATCGAGAAGGCGATCACGCACAGCACGACCGACAGCGACATGGCGAAGGTGTGGTTGACGTCGGCGGTCGGCACGGCGCGCAGTTTATGCACGCCAAACCAGCTCAGGATCTTCGGCAACAGGTCAACCGGCAGGAAGTCCATCGCGTTCAGCAACCAGACCCACACAAAAATAGTGATGGCCAGCGGCGCGATGACCTTGCTTTTCGCGTGGAAGGCCCCATTAATAGTGTCATTGACGATTTCCATGACCATTTCGACGAAGTTTTGCAACTTGCCAGGGACACCAGCCGTCGCGCGGCGCGACGCCATATAGAAAACAGCCAGGAAAACAAAGCCCAGAATGGCCGAAATCCAGAACGTATCCAGATTGATCATGCCGTCGGCACTTCTCAGGTGGGCCAGATGGTGACTGATGTATTCTGTGGCGTTGGCCGGGGCAGCATGGCCCGCTTCAATAGCGTGTTCTGTGGTCATAATGAATTTAGATTTGTCGTTTCAGAGCTCAACAGGCCCCAAAACCAATGATTAAACAGCGAGCAATGAAAACCAGTATGCTAAGGTTGCCACCGCGAAACCCAAGATCAGCCATAACCAGGCGGCCGACTGAAACAACACCAGTGCCAATATAAACAGCACCGCTGTGATAAATATTTTCACCACTTCTGCGCGCAAATGCGCCCGGAATGCCTTGTTGGCGTCGCTAGAACCGCGAACCACCAACAGGGCATACACCAGGCTACCGATGACTGCGATAGCGCCGCCGTATGCGGCGGACCAGCCTCTGACATTGCCACCAAAAAACAGGGTGACCGTGGCAAAGCTGATAGCGATTGCTAGCTGCAATGCAACTACTTTGTAGACTGGCTTGGCAATACTTTGTTGTGAATCACTCAATTGCCAAGTTCCCAGAAAAATCTACACACGCAAAGACACGGGATTATAGTTGGCTTTGATCTATAGAGTCAAACGTTGCTGCACCGCAGCAGGGCAATTGCGGCGTGAAACTGACGCTTTACCGACTATTCGCCGCCTTTTGCACCACTATATGGCAAAGCCGCTTGTCTGGCCGCTTCCAGCCGTGTTATCAAGGAATCACGTGGTCCATCCGGAAAGCATGGCCGGATTGTCCACACCGCAGGTCCCCTGTCTTTGCAGCTTGCTATTTAACCACGCAAGCGGGTCAACAAACCATCGAGCACGTCAAGATCGGCAAAATCAATCACCAATTGGCCACGGCCCTTGTTGCCCATCTTGAACACCACGGGGGTGGCCAGCGCATCGGACAGCTCTTCTTCCAGGCGCGCGATGTCGCCCGATTTTTCCTTCTGACGCGGCTCGACCGGGTTGGCCGCTTCCTCGACCGTGCGCGTCACGAGCTTTTCCGTTTCGCGCACGGACAGGCGCTTGGCCACGACCTGGTTGGCCAGCGTGATCTGGCTGGCCGCATCGACGGCCAGCAGCGCGCGCGCATGGCCCATGTCGATATCGCCGGCCATCAACATGGTTTGCACGGGACTGGCCAGGTTCATCAAACGCAACAGGTTCGACACGGCGCTGCGCGAACGTCCCAGCGCAGTGGCCGCTTGCTCATGCGTAAAATTGAAGTCGGCGATCAGGCGGTGAATGCCCTGCGCTTCTTCCAGCGGATTGAGGTCTTCGCGCTGGATGTTCTCGATCAGCGCCATGGCCGCGGCGGCCAGGTCGTCCACGTCGCGCACCAGCACCGGCACTTCCGTCAGGCCGGCCAGTTGCGACGCGCGGAAACGGCGTTCGCCGGCGATGATTTCATATTTGACAAGCCCGCTCAAGGTGTCTTGCCCGATCGGGCGCACCAGGATCGGCTGCATCAGCCCTTGCGCCTTGATCGAGGCGGCCAGTTCGTTCAAAGCCCCCTCGTCCATGCGCGTGCGCGGCTGGTATTTGCCGGCTTGCATTTGCGACACGGGCAAGTTCGACGGTTGATGCGTGTCCGCACTGGCAAAGTCGCCACCGCCGCCGCCCAACAGGGCGTCGAGTCCGCGACCCAGTCCTTTTAATTTTTTCGTAGCCATGCTGTCCTAATCGTGTTTTCAGAGTAAGCGCTTACATCTTGATGTGCAGACGCTCGCCCCTTGTTTACATATGTTTGATGCGTTCGACCATCTCGGCGCCGAAGGCGATATACGCCTGGGCACCTTTCGAGCTGGGGTCGAAGGTCACGCCGGGCAGGCCGTACGATGGCGCTTCGGCCAGGCGCACATTGCGCGGGATGATGGTATTGAACACCTTGTCGCCGAAGTGCTGTTCCAGCTGCGCCGACACTTGTTGTGATAATGTCATGCGTGGATCGAACATCACGCGCAGCAAGCCGATGATCTTCAGATCCGGGTTCAGGTTGGCATGCACCTTCTTGATGGTATTGACCAGATCGGACAAGCCTTCCAATGCGTAGTACTCGCACTGCATCGGGATGATCACGCCATGCGCGGCGCACAGGCCGTTCAGGGTCAGCATCGATAATGCCGGTGGGCAATCTACCAGGATGAAATCGTATTCGCCGTCCACTTCGGCCAGCGCATCCTTCAGGCGGCGTTCGCGGTTGTCCAGCTCGACCATCTCCACTTCGGCGCCGGCCAGCTCGCGGTTCGACGGCAAGACGTCGAAGCGTCCCGCTTCCGAACGCTGGCGTGCCGTTTTGACATCGGACTCGCCCAACATGACTTCATAGGTCGACGCCTTCAGGCCGGCCTTGTTGATGCCGGCTCCCATGGTCGCATTGCCCTGCGGGTCGAGGTCGACCAGCAGCACGCGCTGGTTCAATTTGGCCAGACCGGCGGAGAGGTTGACGCTTGTTGTGGTTTTACCAACACCACCCTTTTGATTTGCTACACAAAAAATTTTGGCCATGTATCTTCTAGTTGTAAAGAGATGCAAACTTCATCGTGCGCTCCGGCATCTGGCCGAAACGATTTATACTGTTTATTTCATTTATATGATATAAATCGTTTATACGGTTTATATAATTTATACCGTATAAATTGTTTATATCATTTATTTTTCGGCTTTTAAATTCTTGCTATAAAGACCAGATGACGCTCTGCATTTAGCCCTGGCACCTGAATCGCGCGTAATTGCGTCACTTGCCAGTCCGCCGGCAGTCGCTCTCTCTCTTCTGGCGGTGCCACCCCTTTCAAGGCGATGAATTGCCCGTCCTCGGCCAGCACGTGATTCGACCAGTTGACGAAGTCGGACAGGTCGGCAAAGGCGCGCGAGGTGATCACGTCGAATTTCTGTTGCACTTCCAGCTGTTCCACCCGTTTCGTGTACACGGTGACGTTGCTCAGGCCGAGTTCCGCCTTCACTTGCGTCAAAAATGCCGTCTTTTTATGCACCGTGTCGATCATCGACACTTTAATATCAGGCCGCGCGATGGCCAGAACCATGCCCGGCAAGCCGCCGCCGGCGCCCACGTCGAGTACATTCTTGGCGTCCGCGAACGCCGGCACGGCGGCCAGCGAATCGAGCACGTGCAGGGTCAGCATCTGCAGTGGATCGCGCACCGACGTCAGGTTGTACACGCTGTTCCATTTGGCCAGCAAGGCCAGGTAATCGAGCAGTTTTTCCGTCTGATCCGCGCTCAGGTCGAGCCTCAGCGCGGCGATGCCTTCATTCAAAATAGGGGCCAGTGCGGCCCGGTCAAACTGCTTCATTCAACAACCTCGTCCTTTAAAGTGGTGGTCTGTATTTCGGCCTGACCTGCACCAAAGCCGCGCTTTTTCAGGTGCACCAGCAGCAGCGAAATGGCCGCCGGCGTCACGCCGGAAATGCGCGAGGCCTGGCCCAGGGTTTCAGGGCGCTGCTTGTCGAGTTTTTGCCGCACTTCGACCGACAGCGCGCCGATATCCAGGTAATTGAAACCTTCCGGCAAAGCCAGGTTTTCATAGTGTTCGTGGCGCTCGATTTCCTTGCTCTGGCGCTCGATGTAACCCGCATATTTGAGCTGGATTTCCACCTGTTCGCGCACGGCGGGGTCCTCCACGCCGGGGCCGGCCAGGGCCTGGCCTTCCATGCCCGTCATGCTCATCAGGGTGTCGTAGGCGACGTTCGGACGGCGCAGCAAGTCCGCCAGCGAATACTCGCGCTCGATGGCCTGACCAACGATGCGTTCCGATTCGGCGGCCGCCAGGATGCGCGGGTTGACCCACGTGGAACGCAGGCGCTCAAGTTCGCGCGCCACCGCTTCGCGCTTGGTCTCGAAGGCTTGCCACTGGGCGTCGCCGACGCAGCCCAAAGCGCGGCCGATTTCCGTCAAACGCATGTCGGCATTGTCTTCGCGCAGGCTCAGGCGGTACTCGGCGCGGCTGGTGAACATGCGGTACGGCTCCTGCACGCCCTGGGTGATCAAATCGTCGACCAGCACGCCCAGATAAGCCTCGGAGCGGCCCGGTACCCAGGCTTCCTTGTCCTGCGTCAGCAAGGCCGCATTCAGGCCCGCCAGCATGCCTTGCGCGGCCGCTTCCTCGTAGCCGGTGGTGCCGTTGATCTGGCCGGCGAAGAACAGGCCGGCGACGGCCTTCGTTTCCAGCGACGCCTTCAAGCCGCGCGGGTCGAAATAATCGTATTCGATGGCGTAGCCGGGACGCAGGATGTGGGCGTTTTCCATGCCCTTCATCGACTGCACCAGGGCGATCTGCACGTCGAACGGCAGGCTCGTGGAAATACCGTTCGGATAGAACTCATGCGTCGTCAAGCCTTCCGGCTCGAGGAAGATCTGGTGCGATTCCTTGCCCGAGAAACGGTGGATCTTGTCTTCGATCGAGGGGCAATAACGGGGGCCGACGCCTTCGATGACGCCCGTGTACATGGGGCTGCGATCGAGGCCGGCGCGGATGATGTCGTGCGTCTGGCTATTCGTGTGCGTGACCCAGCACGGCACCTGGCGCGGGTGCATGGACGTGTTGCCCATCACGGAAAACACGGGCACGGGATCGAGGTCGCCCGGCTGTTCTTGCATCACGGAAAAGTCGATCGTGCGGCCATCGATGCGCGGCGGCGTGCCCGTTTTCAAGCGGCCCTGCGGCAGCTTTAATTCCTTCAAACGGGCCGACAGCGAAATGGCGGGCGGGTCGCCGGCACGGCCGGCCGAATAATTATTCAAGCCCACGTGGATCTTGCCGTCGAGGAAAGTACCGGCCGTCAGCACCACGGCGCGCGCGAGAAACTTCAGGCCGATCTGCGTCACGGCGCCAACGACGCGGTCGCCTTCGACGATCAGGTCATCGACCGCTTGCTGGAACAGCCACAGGTTAGGCTGGTTTTCCAGGCGCGTGCGGATGGCGGCCTTGTACAAAATACGGTCGGCCTGGGCGCGCGTGGCGCGGACTGCCGGGCCTTTCGAGGAATTCAGGATGCGGAACTGGATACCGGACTCGTCGGTGGCAATCGCCATCGCGCCGCCCATGGCATCGACTTCCTTGACCAGGTGGCCCTTGCCGATGCCACCGATGGAAGGGTTGCACGACATCTGGCCCAGTGTCTCAATATTATGCGTGAGCAATAGCGTCTTCTGCCCCATGCGGGCGGAAGCGAGGGCCGCCTCGGTACCGGCGTGACCACCACCGACAACGATGACGTCGAATTCTGTAGGAAATAACATGATAAATAGGTAACAGTGCAAGTAAAAATGCGGGAAGAGAGCTCCGATTATAGAGTCTTTTTGCAAGCGCAACCTTGCGACGGCCAATTTTTGCTTAATTTTTACTCAGCACGGGCAAGTCAACGCTGTTTTTTGTTTCACGTGGAACACGAATCGCATCCAGGATGGAGGCGCGGCACTGGACAATGTTTGCTACAATTGCCGCATCGTCTGCATTCGTGGTCACGCCTGTGGCCAGCGGGACGATCATCCAGGAGGACGGCCTCCCCCATCATGGGAACACACCGGGACGGCCCGCTCTGTATAAGGAGCCGCCATGGCCTGGATACTCTTACTGATTGCTGGCATGTTTGAAGTCGTGTGGGCATACTCGATGAAACTCTCCGAGGGTTTCACCAGACTCACTCCCTCCATCATTACCATCGTCATGATGATCGCCAGCTTCGGCTTGCTGTCGCTGGCCATGCGCACCCTGCCCCTCGGCACGGCCTATACGATCTGGACCGGCATCGGCGCCGTCGGCGCCTTTATCGTCGGCATCGTCTTTCTGGGCGAGCAAGTCAACACCATGCGCGTGTGCGCCGCCGTCCTCATCGTGTGCGGCATCGTGCTGATGAAACTGTCGTCCAGCCACTGAGAGGAATCCCATGCTCCTCGAAAACTATTTTCCTGTCCTGCTGTTCATTCTGATCGGCGTCCTCGTCGGCATCGTGCCCATGCTGCTGGGTCGCGCGCTCGGTCCGCACAAACCCGATGCGCAAAAACTGTCGCCGTACGAATGCGGCTTCGAGGCGTTCGGCGACGCGCGCATGAAGTTCGACATCCGCTTCTACCTGGTCGCCATCCTCTTCATCCTGTTCGATATCGAGGTGATCTTCCTGATGCCGTGGGCGGCCAACGTCAACGAACTGGGCCTCGTCGGTTTCTGGGCCGTCATGGGCTTTCTCGCCGTGCTGACCATCGGACTAATCTATGAGTGGAAGAAAGGCGCGCTGGAGTGGGAATAACTCCCGCTTCTGGTTTCACGTGAAACAAACGCGGGGCGGGAAAGCGGAGTAAGCTTGGCTTCTGTCCTTATCGTCAGGAGTCCGCATGTCCGCCTTCGAGTTCCGCACCGTGCCGCACCTGATCGTCGAAGCGGGCGCCGCCGCCCAGCTGGGCGTACACATCGCCCATCACTTCCCCACCGTGCGCCGCGCCCTGCTCGTCACGGACGCAGGCTTTTTGCGCACGGGCCTGGCGGATGCCTCCCTGCGCAGCTTGCAAGCCGCCGGCATCGAAGTCCACGTGTTTTCCGACGTGCAAGCCGATCCGCCCGAAGCCATCGTGCTGGCCGGCGTGGCCCAGGCGCAGATGTTTCACGTGGAACTGATTATCGGCCTCGGCGGCGGCAGCTCGCTGGATGTGGCCAAGCTGATCGCCGTGCTGGCGCCGGGCCACCAGGAACTGGCGCAACTGTATGGCATCGGCAATGTCCATGGCCAGCGCCTGCCCCTGGTGCAATTGCCGACCACGGCCGGCACGGGCTCGGAAGTGACACACATCGCCATCGTCACCACGGGCGCCACCAGCAAGATGGGCGTGGTCGCGCCGCAACTGTATGCGGACCTGGCCATCCTCGACGCCAGCCTGACCCTGGGCTTGCCGCCCGCCGTGACGGCCGCCACCGGCATCGACGCCATGGTGCATGCGATCGAAGCCTATACGAGCCGCCTGCTGAAAAACCCTTTGTCCGACATGCTGGCCATCCAGGCGCTGTCGCTGCTGTCGAGCAACCTGGTCACCGCCTGCCGCGATGGCAGCAACTTGCCGGCGCGCCAGGCCATGCTGCTCGGTGCCATGCTGGCCGGCCAGGCGTTTGCCAATGCGCCCGTGGCCGCCGTGCACGCGCTCGCCTATCCCATCGGTGGACTGTTTCACGTGCCACATGGCTTGTCGAATGCGCTGGTGTTGCCGCACGTGCTGCGCTTCAATTTGTCCCACGCGACACCCCTGTATGCGCAGCTGGCGGCCATCCTGCAGCCCGGCATCGCGGGCAGCGAGGAAGCACGCGCCGTGGCCCTGATCGATACGATGCAGGAGATAGCCCTGGCCACGGGCATCGCGCGCACCCTGCGCGAGGTCGGCATCGCGGCCAGCGACCTGGACCGGCTGGCCGATGAAGCCATGCTGCAGACGCGTTTACTGGGCAACAATCCCCGTCCCGTCACGCGCAGCGACGCGCGCGCCATCTATGCGGCCGCACTGTGAGCCAGCAAACGGAGCCAGTTCCTCCACCCTGCTACACTGCCGCCATGACGCCTCCCGACATCCCCATTCATCCTGACAGCACCAGCTTTCCGCACGGTGCCTGTGCCGGCTGCCATGACGGCACGCCGCTGCCGTTTGCCTTCGAGTATGCCTATCAGCCCATCGTTGACCTGGCCACGCGCAGCATCTACGCGCACGAGGCGCTGGTGCGCGGCCCCAACGGCGAAAGCGCGGCCAGCGTGCTGGCGCAAGTGAACGACGCCAACCGCTACCGCTTCGACCAGGCGTGCCGCGTCAAGGCCGTGGCCGGCGCCGCCAGGCTGGGCATGCAGGGATTTCTGTCGATCAACTTCCTGCCCAACGCCGTCTACCGTCCCGAAGTGTGCATCCGCAGCACCCTGGAAGCGGCCAGGCTGCATCGCTTCCCTACCGATAAAATCATCTTTGAAGTAACGGAAGGCGAACGGGTGCAAGACCGTCCCCATCTGGTCGAGATCTTCCGCGCCTACCGGCGCTTCGGTTTCCAGACGGCCATCGATGATTTCGGCGCCGGCTATGCGGGTTTGAACTTGCTGGCCGAATACCAGCCCGACATCATCAAGATCGACATGGACCTGGTGCGCGGCATCGATACGCACGCACCGCGCCAGGCTATCGTGCGGGCCATCGCCAGCCTGTGCCGCGAGCTCGGCATCCGCGTGCTCGCCGAAGGCATCGAGACACGCGCCGAGCGCGATTTTCTTTCCGGCTGCGGCATCTCGCTGATGCAGGGCTACTGGTTTTCCAAACCCGTCTTCCAGGGACTGGGCGATATCCCGGATACGGCCTGGGCATAAAAACGGCCACGTGAAACGTGGCCGCAGCGTCCACAGACGCTACAGCCTAGTTGGGTATATCGACGACAGTTCCCGTCACGCCGATGACATTGCCGGGCGCCGGCGTTGCCGCAATCGCCGGCACGTTGACATTCGTGATCAAGGTCGATGCATCGGCACGTGTCACCGTGCGCACCACCTGCGATGGCGGCAAGGCTTGCTTGGCATGCAAGTGCGCATACATGGCATCTAACGCCCGGTTCAGGTACACGTGCAGCGGCACGATGAGGGTCGGCAAGGCGCTGCTGAAGGAATCGAAGTGGTTGGCATTGGTCACCTCGATGTAGCGCAACTGGCTGTTCCCTTCTACGGCAGCGTTCAGCCCGACATAGGCGCGCGAGGCGTGATTGACGGGAATCAGGGTGTCACTGCGGCCGTGCACGATGATGGCCGGCTTGCCATTCAATTTGCCGCTGGCCGCGACCTCGGCCATGCCTGCCCGCACGCGCACGCTTTGCGCAGCCAATGTCCCCTGCAAGTTGGCGCCGCTGACGGTGTCACGCCCCGTCGCCAGGCTGCGCAGGCACAGGAAGCCGTCGAGCGACTGGTCCGCCAGGCTGTTTGACGGCGACACGCCGGCCGTGTACACCCTGGCGCCGCCCACGCTGTTCTCGTACACAACATTACCGAGGATACCGTTTTGCGCGGCAAAGCTGACTGCCTTTTGCGCGGAGGTGAACGCGATCGGATTGCCGCCGCCATCCGTCTGCGCAAACGTGAAACCGCACACTTTATCGGCCACAGAGAATTTCCCGTAGGCATATGCATACGTGACGGCCACGAGGATGTTCGTGCCCGCGTGCGCCGCCTGCAAGGGATCGGAATCGACCAGCCAGCCATACGCGCGCAAGCGCTGCCTGGCGTCCGCCTGCTGCGCCGCCAGGTCGGCGCCGTTCAATAGCCCCTTGGCCACCAGCGCCGTGCAGCGTCCCGCATTGCCCGCCACCGAGGCGATGCACGGCTGATACAAGGCCGCATAGGTGGCGTAGTCGAACAGCGCACGGCCGGGATTGGCGACCGCCGCCCCGCCCTGGCGCACAGTGTAGGCGCTCGACGCCGCCGGCTGGATTTGCGGCTCGCTGACCGCCACGCCGCCGATCAAACCCTTGCTATCCTGTTCCGCCGCCAGCAAGGCCGAGCCAGCGCCGTTGGAAATGCTCGAGGCAATCGTGATGGTGTTCTTTGGCGTCAGCCGCACGACGCGCGCACTGCCATCGCGGGCCAGCACGCCGTAGCGCTCGTTCAACACGTAATACGCCATCTCGACGGCCTGCAAGGTGACCTTGCCCCAGTCCTTTTCCGGATTTTGCTGTGAGTGCGCATGCTTGAAGGCGATGCGGTTCGGATTGCTGCCCACCCAGGCCAGCCGCTCGGCGTCGCTCAAGTCCGGCGCGAAGAGCGCGCTCTTGCTGGCGGCCACCCTGCCCGCGCGCAGGCCGTTCTGCAGGTTGACGCTGTCGTCCTCGAACACGTACAAGCCCGTGCCGGAGCCCTTGTCGGCATACGCCACGGCGCAGCCTTTTTTCAAGCCCCATTCGCCCGAGCTGCCGATGGCGCCGTAGATGCCGCGCGAGCCGCTCGACGTGCCCGTGACGATGCACGCATGGTCGGGATCGAAGCTGGCCGGCACCTGCACCATCAAGGTGACGTTCTTCTTGCCCGAGCCATCGTCGGCATAGGCGATGTATTCGCTGCCCGCGACCAGACCCTCGCCCGTGCCCACGTTCCCGGACGCATCCACGTTCGGTCCGTACAAGGTGCCGTAGCCGCTGTTGGCGGCAATGTCGAGCACGGCCCGGTAATTGGCGTAGATGGCATTGCGGCGCAGTTCGAGCGGCGTCGGCTGTTCCACGTTCGCATACGCGGGAGTTGCTCCCGCCAGCCCCGTCTTGCCCAGGCCAGCCGTGAGTAAGTCGTTCGTCTTGCCGTCGTAGTCGGCGCGCGTGATGGTGCCCAGGTAGCCGGGCATCTGGTTCAATTCTTCCGGCGCATGGTTGCTGCCGCAGGCTGCCAACGCCAGCAGGGTGCACAGGCTTGCGCCAGTGCCTGCGCGCGTGATCGTCATTTGCATGGTGGTTCTCTCCGTTGAGGTAACAGTGGACGCACAATGAAAAACGCCGGACGATCCGTCCGGCGTTGCTTGAAAATCAGACCGCGGCTTTGGCTGGCCTGCCGCCGAAGCGCGCGATGGCTTCGCCGACGATGCCGCGCCGGAACATCAGCACGCAGATGACGAAGATCACGCCGGTCACCATGCCCACCGATTCGCCCAGGGTGCCGAACCACTCGATGCCCGTATGCGTGGCCAGATAGGTACCGACATCGCCCAGCTTGTTTTCCAGCGCGATGATCAAGACGGCGCCGAGGATGGGACCGGACAAGGTGCCCATGCCGCCCACCAGGGTCATCAGCACGACCAGACCCGACATGCCCCAGTACACGTCGGTCAGCGTTTCAAAGCCCAGCACCAGGGTCTTGGTGGCGCCGGCCAGTGCGGCCAAGGAAGCGGACAGCACGATGGCCATCAGTTTGTACTTGTTGACGTCGTAGCCGAGCGAGATGGCGCGCGGCTCGTTTTCCTTGATGGCCTTGAGCACCTGGCCGAACGGCGAGTGGATGGTGCGCACGATCAGGGCGAAGCCGGCAACGAAGATGGCCAGCACGACGTAGTACAGGACGGTGTCGTTGCCCAGGTCTATCGTACCGAGCAAGGTTCCACGTGGAACACCCTGCAAGCCATCCTCGCCGCCCGTGAACGGCAGGCGCAAGGCCAGGAAGTACACCATCTGCGCCAGCGCCAGGGTGATCATCGTAAAGTAGATGCCCTGGCGGCGGATCGCCAGGCCGCCGATCACCAGGCCCAGCAAGGCGCCCGTGGCGACGCCAGCCAGCAAGCCCAGTTCCGTTGGCCAGCCCCAGGTGCGCAGTGCGTAGCCGGTGACATAACCGGCGCCGCCAAAGAAGGCAGCATGGCCAAACGACAGCAAGCCCGTGTAGCCGATCAGCAAGTTGAAAGCGCAGGCAAACAGGGCAAAGCACAGCAACTTCATCAGGAAGACGGGATAGCCGTAAAACGGGGCCGCCAACGCCAGCAGCAAGGCAATGGCGTAGCCTACATTCTTATTCATCGTGGTAGCTCCAATACATGACTGATGAGGATTACTTTTCTTTGCCGAACAGACCGGCGGGACGCAGCAGCAGCACGATGACCATCACCACGAACACCACGGTGGCCGAGCCTTCCGGGTAGAACACGCGGGTCAGGCCCTCGATCACGCCCAGGCCCAGGCCCGTCAGGATGGAACCCATGATGGAACCCATGCCGCCAATCACCACCACGGCGAACACGACGATGATCAGGTTCGAGCCCATCAGCGGCGAGACCTGGATGATCGGTGCGGCCAGCACGCCGGCGAAACCGGCCAGGGCCACGCCGAAGCCGAACGTCAGGGTGACCATCAGCGGCACGTTGATGCCGAACGCTTCCACCAGTTTCGGGTTTTCCGTGCCGGCCCGCAGGTAGGCGCCAAGCTTGGTTTTTTCGATGACGAACCAGGTCGCCAGGCAGACGGTGAGCGAAGCGATCACTACCCAGGCGCGGTAGTTCGGCAAAATCATGAAACCGAGGTCCGTCGCGCCGGCCAGCGCTTCGGGCACGGCATACGGCTGGCCCGAGACGCCATAGAAGGAGCGGAACACGCCTTCCATGATCAGGGTGATGCCGAAGGTCAGCAGCAAGCCATACAGGTGGTCGAGTTTATACAGCCAGCGCAGCATAGTCTTTTCAATCAGGATGCCGACCAGGCCGACGAGGATCGGGGCGATGACCAGCATGGCCCAGTAACTGATGTCGAAATAACTGAGGCCCATCCAGGCCAGGAAGGCGCCCATCATGTACATGGCGCCGTGCGAGAAATTAATAACGTTAAGCAAGCCGAAGATGACGGCCAGACCGAGGGACAACATGGCATAGAACGAGCCGTTGACGAGACCCAGCAGCAGCTGGCTCATCATCGCTTGTATTGGAACGCCGAAAATTTCCATGGCATCACAGTATAAAAAGCACCGCCGGACAGCGGTGTGGTATCAAGGGAAACGCGCCGCCGCAAACGGGTGCGGCGGCGCAAGGCGTACCCTGCGGGCGAAGTGCAGGACGGAGCGCCCGCGCAGCGGCGAGCACTCCGTGGATGTTGCTACAGCATTACTTCCACAGCGAACACTTCGATTCAGCCTTGGTCACATACGCCTGTGCGCCGGGCACGGTGGCGACCACCTTGTAGTAATCCCATGGGTACTTCGACTCGGATGGTTTCTTCACTTCCATCAAATACATATCGTGCACCATGCGGCCATCGGGACGCACTTCGCCATTCTGGGTGAACATGTCGTTGATCTTGGTCTTTTTCAGGTAGGCCATGACCTTCTCGGTGTCATCCGTGCCGATCGCCTTGACTGCTTTCAGGTAATTCGCCGCGGCCGAATAATCGGCCGCCTGCAGCATCGACGGCTCTTTCTTCATCTTGGCAAAATAGCGTTTCGACCAGGCGCGCGTTTCAGGATTCAAGTCCCAGTACCAGCCATCCGTCAGGTACATGCCCTGCGTCAGGTTCAGGCCCAGCGAATGGATGTCATTGATGAAAATCAGCAAGCCGGCCAGTTTCATCGATTTCGTCAGGCCGAACTCGTTGGCCGCCTTGATGCTGTTGATGGCATCGCCGCCGGCATTGGCCAGGCCGAGGATTTGCGGCTTGGACGATTGCGCCTGCAGCAGGAAGGAAGAGAAGTCCGAGGCGCCCAGCGGATGCTTGACGCTGCCCAGCACCTTGCCGCCGGCTGCCTTGACGACCTCGGCCGTGTCTTTTTCCAGCGAGTGGCCGAACGCATAATCTGCCGTCATGAAGTACCAGTTCTTGCCGCCCTGCTTGACGATGGTGCCGCCCGTGCCACGCGCCAGCGCCACCGTGTCGTAGGCGTAATGCACGGTGTAAGGCGTGCACTCTTCATTCGTCAGGCGCGAAGAGCCGGCGCCGATGGCGATGAAGATTTTTTTCTTTTCCGCCGCGACCTTGGCCATGGCCAGGCTGGCGCCGGAATTGGTGCCGCCGATCAGCATGTCGACGCCCTGCTGGTCGAACCATTCGCGCGCTTTCGAGGCGGCGATGTCAGCCTTGTTTTGATGGTCGGCGGAAATGAATTCCACCTTCTTGCCGGCCAATACGACGCCAGCATCGGCGATCGCCATCTTGATGGCTTCCGCGCCGCCGAGGCCGTCGACGTCGGAATACACGCCCGACATGTCGGAAATAAAGCCGATCTTGATGGTGTCGCCCGATACCTGGGCATGCGCGGCGGCGGACAAGCCCAGTGCGCAAAGAGTGGCGGTGGCAATGGCGATAGCGTTACGTTTCATAGTGTCTCCGTTGGGATTATTGTTTGCTATTCAGTCGATTGCTGGACGATGACGAGTACAACAGACTACATGGGGACTACACGCCAAGCAGCTCGGTCAGTACCGGCATCTTGGCCTCCAGTTCGGATGCAGCAAAAGTCTCGACGATCTGACCGTGCTCCATCACATAAAACCGGTCCGCCAGCGGTGCGGCAAACCGGAAATTCTGTTCCACCATGACGATGGTGTAACCCTTCGCTTTCAAGGTGGTGATCATGCGCGCCAGCCCTTGCACGATGACGGGCGCCAGGCCTTCGGAAATTTCATCGAGCAGCAGCAAACGCGCGCCCGTGCGCAGGATGCGCGCCACGGCCAGCATCTGCTGCTCGCCGCCCGACAGGCGCGTGCCCTGGCTGTGGCGGCGTTCCTGCAAGTTCGGGAACATGGCGTAGATTTCCTCCACCGACATGCCCTTCTCGCCGCTGGCCAGGGTCGGCGGCAGCAGCAGGTTTTCCTCGGTCGATAGCGACGAGAAAATGCCGCGCTCTTCGGGACAATACCCGATGCCCAGGTGGGCGATTTTGTGCGTGGCCAAACCTATCGCTTCGACGCCGTTGACCTTGATGGAGCCCGTGCGCGCGCCCGTCAAGCCCATGATGGCGCGCAAGGTGGTGGTGCGGCCGGCGCCATTGCGGCCCAGCAAAGTGACCACTTCGCCCTGCTCCACTTTCAGGTTCACGTCGTGCAGGATGTGCGACTCGCCATACCAGGTGTGCAGCTGTGCGATTTCCAGCGCGGGTGCCTTGTTGCTAACGGTCATCAATGTGCCCCTTCCAGTTCGGCGTGGGTGGTGCCCATGTACGCTTCCATCACTTGCGGATTGCGCGACACTTCCGCGTAACTGCCTTCGGCCAGCATGGCGCCGCGCTGCAGGACAGAAATCTTGTCGCAGATGCCCGAGACCACGCTCATATTGTGTTCCACCATCAAAATCGTGCGGCCAGCCGACACTTTTTTAATCAGCTCGGTCACGCGGTGCACGTCTTCGTGGCCCATGCCCTGCGTCGGTTCGTCGAGCAGCATCATTTCCGGTTCCATCGCCAGGGTGGTGGCAATTTCCAGCGCCCGCTTGCGCCCGTAGGGCATGTCGACCGTAATGGTGTCGGCAAACTCCGTCAGGTCGACCTCGGCCAGCAAGGCCATGGCGCGGTCGTTGAGCTGGTTCAATGCCCGTTCGCTTTGCCAAAAGTGGAACGAGGTACCGAGCTGGCGCTGCAAGCCGATGCGCACATTTTGCAGCACGGAGAGATGCGGGAAGACGGCGGAAATCTGGAAGGAACGGATCACGCCCATGCGCGCGATCTGGGCCGGTTTGGCGGCCGTGATATCTTTCCCATTGAACAGGATCTGTCCGGAAGTGGGGACCAGGAATTTGGTGAGCAAGTTAAAACACGTGGTCTTGCCGGCGCCGTTCGGACCGATCAAGGCGTGGATATGGCCCCGCTCTACCTTCAGGTTCACTTCGCTCACAGCGGTGAAACCCTTGAATTCCTTGGTCAAATTTCTTGTTTCCAAGATTACGTTTGACATCGTGTCTCCTAGTTGTACTTTTTGTACTACTTAGTCATTTTTATAATACACAACTTAAATTTAACGCACAATACAGTATAACTACGGGGATTTTTCGCCAGCCCGAATGGCGCAAACTCGCACGCTTGCCCGGCTATTTCCACGCCGCATGTATCATTTGCGCCGCTTTTTCCGCGATCATCACGGTGGGCGAATTCGTATTACCAGAAGTAATGTACGGCATGATCGAGGCATCGACGACGCGCAAACCCGCCACGCCGATCACGCGCAACTGGCTGTCGACCACGCTCGACGGATCGCTGGTCTGGCCCATGCGGCAAGTACCCACCGGGTGAAAGATGGTGGTGCCGATCTGGCTGGCCGCCTGCGCCAGCTCTTCCTGGCTCTGGAATTGCACGCCGGGCTTGTATTCTTCCGGAGAGAATTGTTTCAGGGCCGGCGCGGCGGCGATGGCGCGCGTCAGCCGCAAGGCATCGGCCGCGACCTTGCGGTCCTGCTCGGTACTCAGGTAATTGGGCACGATCTTCGGCGCCGCGTAGCTGTCGGCCGACGCGATATGGACGTGGCCGCGCGAAGTGGGACGCAGATTGCAGACGCTGGCCGTAAACGCGGGAAACGCGTGCAAGGGTTCGCCGAATTTGTCGAGCGACAGCGGTTGCACGTGATATTGCAGGTTCGGCGTGGCTTGCAGCGGATCGGACTTGGCGAACGCCCCCAGCTGCGACGGCGCCATCGACATGGGCCCGCTCTGGAACAGCGCATATTGCAAACCGATCTGCATCTTGCCCAGCATATTGCCCGCCATGATGTTCAGGGTTTTCACGCCCTGCACCTTGTATACCATGCGCAGCTGCAGATGGTCCTGCAAATTGCCGCCCACGCCGGCGGCATCGACCACGGGAACAATCCCATGCTGCTGCAGCAAGGCGGCCGGGCCGACGCCGGACAGTTGCAGCAATTGCGGCGAACCGATGGCCCCCGCCGTCAGCAGGGTTTCCCGTTTGGCCGTCGCCTGCCATTGCGTGCCGCCGCCCGTAAACACGATACCCGTGCAACGCGGTCCCGACTCCGAAGCTTCAATCAATAAACGTTCCACGTGGCAGCCCGTCATGATGGTCAGATTCGAGCGGCGCGATGCCGGTTTCAAAAACGCTTTCGAGGTATTCCAGCGGATGCCGCGGCGCTGGTTGACGTCGAAATACGCGCTGCCGCTGTTGTCGCCGCCATTGAAATCGCTGGTTTTCGGAATGCCGACCTGCTGCGCCGCATCGCGGAAGGCGTTCAAAATATCCCACGACAGCCGCTGTTTTTCCACGCGCCACTCACCACCGACGCCATGGTTTTCCGAGGCGCCGCCGTAGTAATCCTCGCTTTGCTTAAAGAGCGGCAAGACCTTGTCCCAGCGCCAGGAAGCGTCGTCCGTCAAGTCGGCCCAGTGGTCGTAATCGCCGGCCTGGCCGCGCATATAGATCATGCCGTTGATGGAAGAGCTGCCACCCAGGACTTTTCCGCGTGGATAGATCAGGCTGCGCCCGCCCAGTCCCGCGTCCGCCTGGGTGGAATACAGCCAGTCCGTGCGGGGATTGCCGATGCAATGCAGATAGCCGACGGGGATGTGGATCCACACGTAATCGTCCTTGCCGCCCGCTTCCACGAGTAAAACGTCGGCATCCTTGTCGCGCGTGAGCCGGTTGGCCAGCACGCAACCTGCCGTGCCGCCGCCCACGATGATGTAGTCGTATTCGCCTGCCGATTCCAATGAAGCTCCTTTCGGTATGCCATCAAGCTGTCGCGCGGCGTGTCTCCCCGCCGCGTTCCGCTACCAGAGTCTGTCTTTCTTCATGCATGCATGGCTGCTGAGCCGCCTTGAGATTACCACCAGTGCCGGGCCAGGGCGACATTAATCGTTGCCACGGATACGGACAAGCGTCACGGCCAGGTAAAAAGAGCACAAAACAAGGGGCTGCAAGCTGTGGATAACCGTATGGATATCCACAGGGACGATATGTGTGTAAACGAAAAATTTTTTCAGCGGCTTTTTTTTGTCCAGAAACCGTCCCAGGCAGATACAACGCTTACTCAGCGCTTATCCGCACGCCAAGCGATTGTTTACAAGGATAAATCAGCACTTATCCACAGAAGATGCACCCGTTAACTACTATTACTATTCTTGTATACGATCTTGTTAAGGTAAACCCGACAACGCACGCTTTGCCTGCCCTGCCCCTTCGGGAAGGTTCGCAAGCCTGTCTTCAAAAAAAAAAAGCCGACGAGCTACTTTGGCTGACAAAAAAAAATCGCGCCAACAACTGAGCGACGAAAACCGGCACGGCCGGCATCACGGGCACTGCACTGCCAAACCGTTTTGCAAAATGGAAACGTCAACCGACCTGGACAGGCACAGTGCCAGCAAGCGCTTCGATGTCGAAAAGAAGGGGAATTTACAACGATTGTGGATAAGTCACTTGATATCCACAGGATGACTTGTGAGTAAGCACGAAGTTATGCGCAGGCCCGCATTTTATACAATTTTGCTCCTCGCCTGATACAGCGATTATGCACGCTTTATTTTGCGCGTAAACGATTGATCCTGTTGAAAAAAAGCGACTTATCCACAGAAAAAAACGCGTTTACTATTACTACTATTTTTATATATGGATCTATTGTAAACCGACAAAAAAAGCGGAAGTCCGGGGATATTTCCAAAAAGCATGCAAAACCGTCAAAAAAAAAGCCAACGGCAACTTCACGAGCCACTGCCAAACCGTCTTCCAGGAATCACCTTGATGCCGGCCTCGGTGAAAGAACAACGCTCGTGGCCGCTGACTGTTGATTGCCAGACCTGGGTCCATGCTGACGAAGCACGTCAAACATGCCACGACAGCAAGAAAATCCGCGACTTTTGCTTGCAGGTGTGGATAAGTGCCTGCATATCCACAGGATGAGATGTGGGAAAAGTCGATCTTTGTCCACAAGCCGATTTTTATCCCAAACAAGTCCTGCGTAGATACAATGCTTGTGCGCCTACTTTTTTGTGCGCTAAGTTGATGATTTTTCGATGGTATACCGACTTATCCACAAAAAAATGGCCGTTTACTATCACTACTATTTTTATGTATACATCTTTATTTAAAACACAGAGACAAACGCGAACGGTGGAAAAGTCGCCGAAACGGCTGTTTTCACCATGTAAACCGTTTTGCAATCCCCAAAACCTGTAAAAAACAGCATGAATTCACACAAAAATATGCGTTTAGGCATCATCAGTGCCTTGCACGAAGAACAGCAGGGGCTGGTAGAAGCCATGCAAGGCCCCCAGAGGCGTTCGCACGGCATGCGCGACTACACCCTGGGGACCCTGTGGAATATCGACGCTGTGTGCGTCCTGTCGCGTCTGGGCAAGGTTGCCGCTGCCATGACAGCTTCTATCCTTGTGGAAAAGTACGGAGTTACCCACATCGTCTTCACCGGCGTGGCCGGTAGTGGGGATAAACGCGTGAAAGTCGGCGATATCGTGGTGGCTGAAGCGCTACTGCAGCACGATATGGACGCTCGCCCTTTGTTTCCCCGCTTCGAAGTGCCGCTGACGGGCTTGCAGCGCTTTGCCACCGACCTGGAACTGAGCACGCAACTGGCTGGCGCTGCGGAAGATTTCCTGCGTGACGATGTGTCCAGCGTGCTCAAGGCGGCCGATATTGCGCAATTCGGTCTGCAACATGCGCAAGTGCACCGCGGCCTGATCGCCAGCGGCGACCAGTTCATCAGCAGCGCCGCTCATGTGAACCAGCTCAAAGCTGATATCCCCGACCTGCTGGCCGTCGAAATGGAAGGCGCCGCCGTGGCGCAAGTGTGTTTTGAACTGGGCGTGCCGTTTACGGTCATGCGCACCATTTCCGACAACGCCAACGAAGAGGCGGCCGTCGACTTCATGCGTTTCGTGCAAACCGTCGCTTCGCCGTATGCATTGACGGTGATTCAGCAATTGTGCCACCGCCTGGCTGGCTGATTTTTCATCTAGCGTGCATAAAAAAAGGGCAGAACCATTGGTTCTGCCCTTTTGCGTTGACTGCCTGCTTACATGTTAGACACTGAGCATCATCAAACTGGCGTTACCGCCGGCTGCCGTCGTATTCACGCACAGCGCCCGCTCAGCGACCAGGCGCCACAGGGGGATGGCAGCCTCCTGCGTGGTGGCGATGGTGCCCACCAGGGCCCCTTCCCGTGCCGCCAGCAGCGGTTTGAGTTGCGCATCGAGGCTAGGCTCGATCATGGCGATCTGGAAATCATGCTTGACCGACTCCAGGCTGCTGACGACCTGGATGCGATCTTTCAGCGCCGCCGGCAAGTCGCCTGGGATCAGATCCGGCGTTTGCGCCAGTACCAGGGCCTGGTTACCCGTGGCCAGCACGGCTGCCAGCTGGTTCATCAAGGTGCCGGACGTGGCGGCAGCGCACAGTATCGTGCCGCGCGCGGCAAAGCTCAGGGTATTGCGCTCGCCTGTCGGGCCTGGCAAGACGGTGGTGCTGCCCAGCAAGGTCGTGCGCGCATAGTCCTGCGCCAGTTGCTCGACCTTGTCGTGGCCGTGCATCTTGGCCCACACGGTCAGCGCATCGAGGGCCGGCGGCGCCTGGCGCTGGTGCTGCGTGCCGGCCGGTGCATTGCGCTGCAGGCGTTTCAGGTACAGGGGACCGCCCGCCTTGGGGCCGGTTCCCGATTTGCCTTCGCCGCCGAACGGCTGCACGCCGACGACGGCGCCGACGATGTTGCGGTTCACATAAATATTGCCCACGTGTGCGCGCTTGGTAATGAAATCGATGGTTTCATCGATGCGCGTATGGATGCCCAGGGTCAGGCCGTAACCGCTGTCGTTGATCGATTGCACCAGTTGCGGCAGTTCGGACCGCTTGTAGCGGATCACGTGCAGCACGGGGCCGAAGACTTCCTGCGTCAATTGCGCCAGCGACTTGATTTCCAGCACGGTCGGGGCGACAAACGTGCCTTTGACGGTCGGCAAATCGAGCGAATAATGGTCGATGGCCATGGTTTTCATTTTGTTGATGTGCGCCAGCAAGTTACTTTGCGCTTCCGCATCGATGACGGGACCGATATCGGTCGCCAGACGGTCAGGATTACCGACGCGCAATTCCTGCATGGCGCCCTTGAGCATGTGGATGGTCTTGTCGGCGATTTCCGTTTGCAGGAACAGCACGCGCAAGGCCGAGCAGCGCTGGCCGGCGCTGTCGAAAGCGGACGACATCACGTCCTGCACCACTTGTTCCGGCAAGGCGGACGAATCGACGATCAGGGCATTCTGGCCGCCCGTCTCCGCGATCAGCGGAATGTCGATGCCTTCGGCCACGGCGCGCGCGGACAAGTTGCGGTTGATCAATTGCGCCACTTCCGTCGAGCCCGTGAAAATCACGCCTTTTACGCGCGTGTCATTGCACAGGCCGGCGCCAACGACCTCGCCGCTGCCGGGAAGGAATTGCAGCGCGCCGCGCGGCACGCCGGCCGCATGCAGCAATTGCACGGCGCGGTGGGCGATCAGCGGCGTTTGCTCGGCCGGCTTGGCCAGCACCACGTTGCCGGCGGCCAGGGCGGCGGCCAGCTGGCCCGTGAAGATGGCCAGCGGGAAGTTCCACGGACTGATGCAGGTGACGGGACCGAGCGCCAGGGTGTTCGGCGCGTGTTCCACCTGCGCCGCGTAGTAGCGCAGGAAGTCGACGGCTTCGCGGATTTCCGCGATCGCGTTCGGCAGGGACTTGCCCGCTTCGCGCACGGCCAGGGCCATCAGCTCGATGTGATGCTCTTCAAACAGGTCGGCCGCGCGCAACAAGGCTTGTGCGCGGATCGACGGTTCCGTCGTTTGCCAATCCATGGCGTAAGCGCTGGCGCTGGCCAGGGCCGTTTCCACGTCGGCCGGACCGGCTTCCATGACCTTGCCCACGACATCGTCGTGCTGGGCCGGGTTGTGCAGCATGTGCGTGGGGCCATTCAGGCTGACGGCGCCATCGATCAGCGGCGCCGCCTGCCATGTCTGCTGCTGCGCAAGGCCGGTGGCCAGGGTGCGCAAGGTGTCTTCATTAGACAGGTCCAGGCCGGCCGAGTTCTTGCGTTCATTGCCAAACATGTCCAGCGGCAGCGGAATCGACGGGTGCGGCAAGCCGCCCTGCAGGCGCGCCTGCTCGAGGGGATCGCGGATCAGGCTATCGATGGCCACGCTTTCGTCGACGATCTGGTTGACGAATGACGAGTTGGCGCCGTTTTCCAGCAGGCGGCGCACCAGGTAGGCCAGCAGGGTTTCATGCGAGCCGACAGGGGCGTAGATACGGCACGGCTTGTCGAGGTTATCGCGTCCGACGACCTGGTCGTACAAGGTCTCGCCCATGCCGTGCAGACACTGGAATTCGTAGTCGGTAATGCCGTCGCGTTTCGCCCAGGTATAAATGGTCGACAGGGTTTGCGCGTTGTGCGTGGCAAATTGTGGGTAGATATCCTTGCTGGCGGCCAGCAGTTTTTGCGCGCACACGAGGTAAGAAACGTCCGTGTAAACCTTGCGCGTGTAGACGGGATAGCCTTCCTGGCCATCGACTTGCGCGCGTTTGACTTCCGCATCCCAATACGCGCCTTTTACCAGGCGCACCATGAACTTGCGGCCGCTGCGGCGCGCCAGGTCGATCAGGTAATCGATGGCGTACGGGCAGCGCTTCTGATACGCCTGCACCACGTAGCCGATGCCTTCGAAGCCGGCCAACTCTGCATCAAAGGCCAGTGCTTCCATCAGGTCGAGCGACAGTTCCAGGCGGTCCGTTTCTTCCGCATCGATGTTGAAGCCGATGTTGTACTGTTTGGCCAGCAACAGCAGCGCTTTGACTTTCGGCAGCAATTCTTCCATGACACGGGCGCGCTGGGCACGGCTGTAGCGCGCGTGCAGGGCCGACAGTTTCACGGAAATGCCGGGGCCGTTCTTGATGCCGCGGCCGTTCGAGGCCTTGCCGATGGCGTGGATCGCCGTTTCGTACGAGGCGTAGTAATTGGCCGCGTCCTGCTGCGTCAGGGCCGCCTCGCCCAGCATGTCGTACGAGTAACGGTAGCCGCGCGTTTCATTCTCGCGGCTGTTCTTCAGCGCTTCTTCGATGGTCTGGCCCGTTACAAACTGGTTGCCCAGCATGCGCATGGCCAGATCGACACCCTTGCGTATCAGCGGTTCGCCGCCTTTGGCGATGAGCTTGGTCATGGCCGAACCGAGGCCCGATTCGCTGCTGGTACTGACCAGTTTGCCCGTGATCAGCAAGCCCCAGGTGGCCGCGTTGACGAACAGCGACGGCGATTCGCCCAGGTGTTTTTTCCAGTCACCCTTGCTGATTTTGTCGGCGATCAGGCGATCGGCCGTTTGACTGTCGGGTATACGCAACAGCGCTTCAGCCAGACACATCAATGCAACACCTTCTTCCGACGACAGCGAGAACTCGTGCATCAGTGCATCGACGCCGGAGGCGCGTGTGCGTTTTTGGCGCACGTTCGAGACCAGACGGTGCGCCAGCGCTTGCCCTTCGGCCGTCGTTTCGGTGCTGCTGGGGCGCACTTGTTGCAACAGCCACTGCACGGCGGAAACCTCATCGCGCCTATAGGCGGCGGTGATGGCGGCGCGTTGTGGTGTCGCTTCGGGCAGGATTTCTGCCTGGAACGCAGCAAAAGGAATCGGGGTAAAAGCCGAGGGGCCTGCAGGGTGCATAAGTGCTCTTTACAAGGAAAAGGGGACGAAAACTGACGTAATTCTTGCTCTTTTTTGGTGCAAAAAAATACAGAAAGTCGGACGTTAAGATGATTCGATTGTAAAGGGGATTCTTATGGATTAATTCTGGTAATACAGGGGACTAGCAATAGATAGTTTTTGATGCGACAATTTAACCAAATAATATTAATTTGGGGGTGATGGTAATGCTGGACAAGATCAGTAAGAAAATCTTGATGGAATTGCAGAGCGATGGACGCATCAGCAATGTGGAGCTGGCCGCGCGCGTGAACTTGTCGCCGGCGGCCTGCCTGGAGCGCGTGCGCAAGCTGCACGAATCCGGTTACATCATGGGCTATACGGCCCAGTTGAACCCGCAGCTGCTCGACGTGTCGCTGCTGGTGTTCATCGAAGTGGTGCTCGATCGCACGACACCGGAAGTGTTCGACGCCTTCAAGCATAGCGTACAAATCATTCCAGAGGTACTGGAATGTCATATGGTCGCTGGCGGTTTCGATTACCTGGTCAAGGCGCGCGTCAAGGATATGGCCGCCTACCGCGAATTCCTGGGCAAGACCTTGTTGCAGAAAGGTGTGCGGGAAACCCACACTTATGCCGTCATGGAAGAGGTCAAAAACACCACCAAATTGCCAATTAAGTGACCCTGGTGTAGTGGTCCCGTTTTTCTGATTGAGCTATCGGAACAAATGTTGTAGGGTAGAACTACAATTCTGCTATCCGGTAGCCGGCCTGAAAACGACGCGCAGACGTTGTATTCAGGGTGCAAGGTGGGCAATCGTGCCCACCCGCATACGGCCACAGCACGTCCCTCCCGGGACGTGACGGGTTCGCGCAGCGGGGGACAAATGAAGCAGTTGCAGCATCAGCTGGTGCGTTTCTTTGTATTCACGATCCTGGCCATGGCCGTCGCCTGTTGCCTGGCCTATTTGCTGCTGCTGTCGGGCGGCGAGCATCCCTATCTGATTGCCTGCGTGGGCGCCGCCATCGGCGCCGCGCTGCTGGCGTTTGCCGGCCGTCCGCGCGGCGAACCGGGCTTGCACCAGTTCGCCGACACGGTGGGCAACGCCATCGATGCCATCATGATCGGCGCGGCGGAAACCTCGTATTTTGTCGATTCCGTCAAACAGAAGGTGGAACTCGACGTGCGCACGGCCAGCGACATCGCCGACAGCTCGGTACAAAATGCCGCCATGACGGAAAAGATCGCCGCCAATGCGGAACGGGCCGCCAAGGTGGCCGCCGGCGTGCGCGTGGAAAGCGTGGCGGCGCGCGCCGAAGTGGACCAAGGCTTGCGCCGCATCAATAGCGCCCGCGAAGAAGCGCAAGGCGCTTCCAGCAACATGCTGAGCTTGCAGGAAAAATCCAAACGCATCACGGGCTTTACGGAAGCCATTTCCGATATTTCCGCGCGTACCAACTTGCTGGCGCTGAACGCCGCCATCGAAGCGGCGCGCGCCGGCGAACACGGCCGCGGTTTTGCCGTGGTGGCCGGGGAAGTGCGGCAATTGGCGCAGCGCACCAAGGAAGCCTCCGATGAAATCAGCGTGATGGTGCGCGAAATCAATGAACAGGCGGAAAAAGCCGCGCGTGGCATGAGTTCGCTGGCGGCCGGTGTCACGGAAGCGGCGCGCAACGTGGAAAGCGTGCATGCCTCGCTCAGCCATATCGAGGAATCGTCGGGCGAGTCGGAAGACGAGATCGGGCAGATCGCCCGCGCCTCGCGCGAGCACGTCGACACGACGCAAGTGATCGCCGATGCCATCCTGCAAATCCGCGACAGCATGCTGTCGACGAATGCCGAATTGCCGCGCGCCACGCAGTCGGCCATGGCCCTGGCCGAGCGGGCCGAAGTGATCGCCGGGGCCCTCGGCGAATCGAGCGTGGCCACGCCGCACGACGAGATCCGCGAGGCGGCCCAGCGCGCCGCGCGCGAGGTGGGCAAACTGTTCGAGCAAGCGATCGCGTCGGGGCGCATCACGCGCGAAGCCCTGTTCGACCGCCACTATCGCCCCATCCCGAATACCAATCCGCCCAAGCACAACACGAAGTTCGACGCCTTTACGGACAAGGTGTTGCCCGACTTGCAGGAAGGCGTGCTGGCCGCCCTGCCCCACCTGGCCTACGCGGGCGCCGTCGACAACAATGGCTATTTTCCGACGCACAACAAGAAGTTTTCCCAGCCGCTGACGGGCGACTACGCCACCGACATGGTCAATAACCGCACCAAGCGCATCTTCAGCGACCGCACGGGCAAGCGCTGCGGCAGCAACACCAGGGCTTTCCTGTTGCAGACGTATAAACGCGACACGGGCGAGGTCATGCACGATTTGTCCGTGCCCATCCACGTCGAGGGCAAGCACTGGGGTGGATTTAGAATCGGTTACCGCTCCAGCAATCACGCATAGCAAAACGCCTGATGAGAGATCATCAGGCGTTTTTTCTTGCGCAGGCTACGGTTTATTCAATATGCGGTTTCGGCGCCACGCCGCCGCCGGCCGCCGTCGCCGTCCGTAAAGTCGGCGTGTTCATGCTTTCCAGATGATTGCGCAGCCATTTGTGGGCGGGGCTGCGGGCGTCGCGCTCGTGCCATAGCATGTCCAAGTGGACGGCCGGCAAGGTCAATGGCAAATCCTTGTACAGCAAGGACTCCGTCATGCCCGTCGAGGCGATCAGATGGCGCGGCAAGACCGTGATCAGGTCGGAATTGGCGACCACTCTGCCTGCCGTGAAGAACTGGTTCACCGTCAGCAAAATGCGCCGTTCGCGGTGGATCTGCGACAGCGCCTCGTCGATCAAGCCATGCGCGCGGCCGGAAAAACTGACAAGTAAATGGTTCGCCGCGCAGTAGTTATCCAGGGTCAATTCCTTGTCGGCCAGCGGATGGCCGCGCCGCATCACGCACACATACTTGCCGGAATACAGGCGTTCGTGGCGGATGGGCGAACCCGTTTCGCTCGACAATTGCGCCGCCACGCCGGGAAAGAAGCCGACGGCCAGGTCGATATCGCCGCGCAGCAGCATCGGGCGCGGTTCGCGCGTGGTCAGCGGCATCATGCGCACATTGACGCCCGGTGCTTCGCGTTCGATCGAACGCATCAATGACGGTAGCCAGAACGCGGCCGTCGCATCGGCCATGGCCATGCGGAAGGTGGCGTGCGTTTTCGACACGTCGAAGGTTTCCGGCGTGACGGCCGCTTCCAGGCTGGCCAGGGCCGAGCGCACGGATGGCCACAGGGCTTCGGCGCGGGGCGTGGGTTTCACGCCATACGCCGTGCGGATCAGCAATTCGTCACCGAGGCTCTCGCGCAGGCGTTTGATGGCGTTCGATACCGCCGGCTGCGTCATCGCCAGGTGGCCAGCTGCGCGCGTCAGGTTTTGTTCCGTCATGACGGCGTCGAAAACACGCAGCAAGTTCAGATCCAGCGTCAGAAAACTCATGGAAAGCCCAAGATAAAAGTTGAATTGATTACTTAAAATTGATTACTTAGGAGTGTAAACCGCGCCGGGCACGAATATTTTCACTCGTCAAAAAATATTACAGTTTTCCATTCACGATTCATATAATTGGTATCAAGAAATGGAATTAGATTTATATGTTGCACTGCACTATAGTACTGGCAAATTCTATAATGCACTGGAACACTATGTCTACCTTCGCCTCCGCCCTGTACGCAGTATCCGCACCCGTGCTGGAGATTTCCCTGCTGAACACCCTGCAACTCGTGCTGGTGATCGTTGCCGTGGGCGCCTTCGCCCTGCTGTTCAAGCCTTTGCTGGTGGGCATCGCCCGCGCCATGATGCTGGTGGTGCGTCCCAAACTGAGCCGCGAAGAACGCCTGGCGCGCCAGCAGATGCGCGAAGCGCAAGCCTTGCAGCGCACCTTGGGCAAGATGGACGGTGTGTCGCCAAGCAATGCCGCTGAATTGCGCGCCCTGTCGACCCGCGCATAAGCTCGCTTTTGCAGAAAGACAAGCCGGCGCGAGCCGGCTTTTTTTACGCCCGCGTTTTGCTTCAGGCCATGTCACCCAGCAAATGCGCGCGCAACACCGTGTCGGCCGGATGGGCGCCGATCCAGATTTTCAGCAGCGCATTGTAAAAGGCCAGGTCCGGCACCGTGTCGCCCACCTGCTTGCCGTTCAGCTTGCACAACGTTCCCTCTTCCGGCAGCCAGTCCACGGTGAGAATGTCGCCCTTTTTCAGGCCGGGCACCATTTCGAACATGGCGCCGAATTGCATCGTCTGGCTCAGCAGGCGTGTGCGGTCGGCCTGCTCGGAGCTGCGCTTCAAGCCCTGCATGAAGGCTTGTCCCAGTTCGTCGGAAGTGATGTCGCGCAGCATGACGATTTCCAGGCGGCGCGGTCCGGGCAGGGCCAGGATGTCGGCCAGCTGGGTTTTCTTTTCAGGCAGGTACAGCGCGATCGTGTAGACCTTGAAGATGACCTTGTAGCGCACGCCGGCGCCGTTGAGTTTTAATTCGCGGCTGGCCAGCTGCACCGTGTCGTCCAGCTTGACGCCGCCGATCTCGACGGCCAGCGCCGGCTGTGCCAGGACGGCGCTCAGGCAGGCGGCCGCGAGGGAGCGGCCCAAACGGGATGTGCTTATTTGCATCTTCTACCTCCGTGGAAACCATGGGCTGTGGATAAGTCAGCACACAGTGTAGAACAGTTGGCAGAAGCTGGCGCCACGCAGAAGTGGCCTGGATGTGGCGCGGGAGAAAAGCTTAAGTCTTGGCGGGAAGTTCCGCCTGCAGGCGTTCGTACTTGGCCATCAATTGCTCCGGGCTTTCGCGCCAGGCGGGATTGAAGGGGATGCAGCTGACGGGGCACACTTGCTGGCATTGCGGCTCGTCAAAGTGACCCACGCATTCGGTGCACTTGTTGGGATCGATTTCGTAGATTTCCGCGCCCATGTAGATCGCGTCATTCGGGCACTCGGGCTCGCAAATATCGCAATTGATGCATTCGTCGGTGATCAGTAATGCCATGATTTCACTCTTACTTATTGCGATGAAGCAGCGTTGGCGGCAATCTTGTTTTGCAGCCAGCGGTTCACCGAGGGGAAGACAAACTTGGAGACGTCGCCGCCCAGCGCCGCGATTTCGCGCACGATGGTGCCCGAAATGAACTGGTACTGGTCGGATGGCGTCAGGAACATGGTTTCGACATCGGGCAGCAGGTAGCGGTTCATGCCCGCCATCTGGAATTCGTACTCGAAATCGGAAACGGCGCGCAAGCCGCGCACGATGACACGCGCCTCATGCTTGCGCACGAAATCCTTGAGCAAGCCGGAAAAGCTTTCCACTTGCACGTTCGGGTAATGGCCAAGTACTTCGTTGGCGATTTCCAGGCGTTCGTCGAGCGAGAAAAACGGTTGCTTGTTCTTGCTGTCGGCGACACCGACGATCAGCTTGTCAAACAGACCCGATGCGCGGCGCACCAAATCTTCATGACCGCGCGTGAGCGGATCGAATGTTCCTGGATAAACGGCTACAACCATTGCGGCTCCCTGACGATGCACCAATATAGACGCGCATTATGCCTGAAATTGGTGACCACCTTGGTGCAGCGCCTCGGGGCAGGGAGCTTTTTTGCCTCATTTATAGGCAGATTCAGGCAGTTGCCGGCACTTTGTTGTAAGTTAGCAAATGATAATAAACGGTGCCCGCCTTGTCGGCGCGGATGACTTCCCATGGCGCCATCCACTCCGGTTTTTCCAGTGCGCTGGCTTCATCGAAGACCAGCGGCAAGCCCGATTCCGCGTACACCATGCCGCCTTCCTTGAGCAGGTTGGCGCACAAGGGCAACACTTTTGCGAGGAAATCCTGCTGGTAGGGCGGATCGAGGAAAATCAGGTCGAAACGCTGGCCGCGCGCTGCCAGGCCTTGCGCCGTCAGCAGGGCGTCGCCGCGCAGCAGTTGGACATTGTCGGCACGCAATTTCGCCTTGTTCTCTTCCAGCTGGCGGATCACGGGCGTGTGCGTGTCGACCATGGTGACGGAGCCTGCGCCGCGGCTGGCCGCTTCAAAACCGAGCGCGCCACTGCCGGCGAACAGGTCCAGCACCTGGGCGTTGGACCAGTCGCCGTCACGCAAGTGATTGATCCAGTTAAATACGGTTTCACGCACGCGGTCCGGCGTCGGGCGCAAGCCGAGTGCCTGCAAAACAGGCAGCACGGAGCGCTTCCACTGGCCGCCGATGATGCGCACCTGGTTCGGTGGCGGCGCGTGGTGGACGGGGACTTTGGCGGGTTTTTTAATCTTTTTTTGCATGGGGGATTTCTTCAATTCGGTGTCGGCCACTATAGCATATGGCCCCCTCCCCCCTGCTGGCGCTGCCTGTCTATTTGGCTTGCGTGACCAGGGAATTGAAATCGTCGATCCAGCCCTGCATGCGCTTGACGGCGTGGGTCTTTTGCGCCGGCGTGGCGCTCTTGATCACCGTCATGACCATCTGCGCCGTGCTGTTTTCGTAGGCATCGAAGAAGGCTTTGCGCTCGGAATGCTCGAGGCGCTCGAAACTGTCCTTGATCAGGGTCGTGATCAAGCCCACGGTCGCTTCCTTGCCGAGTTTTTCCTGGTGGACTTTCTTGACCAGGTTCAACACGTTCTGCTGGCGCCGCATGCGTTCGTCGAGCCAGATCTCATTGTTCAGCGGACGCGCGTCGGACGCCTTGCGGATGAGGGCTTCCTGCTCGCTGCTGAAGCTGCCGAACCACAGTTCGAATTGCTCCATGGCTTTCTTGTAGCGCAGCTTCTGGCGCTTCTCCTGGTCGCCGCTCAGGTATTTCTTGCGGTAATCCTCATTGTTCGACTTGAACTTCTTTTCCATCTGTGCGATCTGCTCGGGCTTGAGCGAGCGCGCCAGGTCGGCCAGCTCGGGCGCCGCCTTCAGCAACAGCGCCTGGGTGCGCTGCTTGATCTCGCTGTAGTCGGCCATCAGGTCCGCCTGCGTGATATTGCCTTGCAACTGCTTCTGGCCCGTGTGCAGGATTTCCACGTAATCCTTCAATTGGGTCTTGCGGTGCCAGTCGAACAGCTTGTCGATATCGTCGCGCACCCAGCCTTTCTGGTCGCGGTCCAGGTCGACATACGCGTTCAGCCACCAGTACAGCACGGTATCGCCATTGTTGTAGGCCAGGCGCAAGCCGCTGCAGCCGGCCATGACGACGAGCAGTAAGGCCAGCACGGCATAAGTAAAGCGGTTGAAGGGCGTGGAAGACGGGGCCTGCGTGTTAAACTTTTTCATATTCTTAACTTATAAAAGACGGTCTATGAACGTTGTCATTCTCGCTGCCGGTATGGGCAAACGCATGCAGTCGGCACTGCCCAAGGTATTGCACCCGTTGGCGGGCAAGCCGCTGTTGTCGCACGTCATCGACACGGCGCGCGGCCTGGCGCCGTCCCGATTATGCGTGATTTACGGGCATGGGGGCGCAGCGGTGCTGAAGTTGCTCGACGGCTACAAGGTGAACCATGCAGTGCGGATCGACGCCGCCGAGCAGGCGCAGCAACTGGGCACCGGTCATGCCGTGCAACAAGCGCTGCCTTTGTTCGATGACAGCGTGCCGACCCTGATCCTGTACGGCGACGTGCCGCTGACCAGCGCCGCTTCCCTGCAACAACTGGTGCAGGCGGCTGGCAACGACAAGCTGGCCATCCTGACCGTGGAACAGGACGATCCCTTTGGCCTGGGCCGCATCGTGCGCGAGCATGGCGCCATCGTGCGCATCGTCGAGGAAAAAGATGCCACGCCTGAAGAGCGCGCCATCAAGGAAATCAACAGCGGCATCATGGTCGCGCCTACCGTGCAGCTGAAACAATGGCTGTCGGCCTTGTCGAATGACAATGCGCAAGGGGAATACTATCTGACCGATATCGTTGCCCAGGCCGTCGCCGACGGCGTGGCCGTCACCTCGGCCCACCCGGCCGCCGTGTGGGAAGTGGCGGGCGTCAACAGCAAGGTGCAGCTGGCCCAGCTGGAACGCATCCACCAGAACAATATCGCGCAAGCCTTGCTCGAGCGGGGCGTGACCCTGCTGGATCCAGCGCGCATCGACGTGCGCGGCGAACTCATCTGCGGCCGCGATGTCACCATCGACGTCGGTTGCGTGTTCGAAGGCAAAGTTGAACTGGGCGACGGCGTGCGCGTGGGCGCCAACAACGTCTTCATCAACGCCACGGTGGCCGCTGGCGCGTACATCAAGCCGTTCTGCCATATCGAGGACGCCGTCGTCGGCGCCGCCTCCATCATCGGCCCGTACGCGCGCTTGCGCCCGGGCACGGTCCTGGCGGAAGACGTGCACATCGGTAACTTCGTCGAAGTGAAAAACAGCCAGATCGCCGCGCACAGCAAGGCCAACCACCTGGCCTACATCGGCGACGCCACCATCGGCTCGAAGGTCAACATCGGCGCCGGCACGATTACCTGTAACTACGATGGCGTGAACAAGTTCCGCACGGTGATTGAAGACGACGCTTTTATTGGCAGCGACAGCCAGCTGATCGCGCCCGTCACCGTCGGCAAGGGCGCCACCCTGGGCGCCGGCACGACCTTGTCGAAAGATGCGCCGGCCGGCAAGCTGACGGTCTCGCGTGCGCGCCAGGTGACCATCGACGGCTGGACGCGTCCCGTGAAAATCAAGAAATAAGCGCACCGCCCTCGGTACGCATGACGCCGTCAGCCTGTCCGGCTGGCGGCGTTTTTTTGCGCCTGTGGATAATCCTGTGGAGAGTTGGCTAGCAACCCGGGATAAGTCCGACCATTTTTCCCATCCCGTACTTTCTCCGTATTGTTGTGTGTGGATAAACATGTGAACAAGCATGCGAACAAGTGATGGATAAGCCCGGTATAAGCTGCGTATAAACGGTAAAGAAGCTGTGGAAAAGACGGGATAAGTTATCGGGCCCAGCTTGCCAATCCAGCATACAAGCCAGTTTGAGCAGGCTGAAAAAGTATCGTTGGTTTTTGCTTACCTGGACTGTGGATAAGCTTGTGCGCAATCTGAGAATAAGTGATGAATAACTTATAAGTCATTGTATTGTAAGGATATTCAAGAGTTGTTCGTCAATGCGGGTTGTGGATAAGGCTGTGCAAAAGCCTGTGCTTAAGGCATGGACAAGCCATGGATAAGCCGGGATAAGTTTTATCTTGGAGGTCATGTATATTTATTCAGGGGCCTCATGCGAGGCCGGATGTGGCGGCTGTGGAAATCTGGAATTTTTTGTGTTGTGGATAAGCTTGTGCATAAGCAGGCGAAAAACCAGGGATAAGCCGGGATAACTTGTCTGCAGCCTGCTTCACACGGCGATGCGCGTCTCGAATTTGCTGCGGAACGTGGAAAAATAGCTTTTTACGTTGCGCACATTGGCGTGCGCGGCGAACAGGCGGTGCGCCAGCGCGTGATATGCGGGCATGTCGGCCACCTGCACCATCAGCACGAAGTCGGGCCCGGGGGAGACGCGGTAGCATTGCAGCACGGCAGCTTCTTGCGCAACCAGCTCTTCGAATTCCGCCATGCGTTCCGCCGCCTGCACATCGAGCGTGATTTCCACGATGGCCGTCAGGCGCGCGCCCACCAGCTGTGGCGCGACGATGGCCACTTGCCGCTCGATGACGCCGCTTTCGCGTAAATGCTTGACCCTGCGCAAACAGGTGGGCGCCGAGACGTGCACCGCTTGCGCCAGCTCGCTGTTGGTTTGCGATGCATCAATTTGCAGGGCGTTCAGGATGCGACGATCGATCTCGTCGAGAGTAATGTTGCTATTGTTCATGATTTTGATGAATTGGGAAATATATAGAGTTTAAATGAAATAATATTTCATCATAAAATAGTCGTGAAATATTCAGTCAAAAATACACAGATTTAGAAAGCATATTTCATACACTCTGCATTAGCATGCATGCATTGATTAAATTTTAAACAGAGGTTTCCATGTGCGGCATCGTCGGCGCGGTAGCGCAACGTAATATCACTCCCATCCTGGTCGAAGGCTTGAAGCGCCTGGAATACCGCGGCTACGATTCCTGCGGCATCGCCCTGCATGCGGATGGCCGTTTGCAGCGTTCGCGCTCCACCTCGCGCGTGGCCGAGCTGGAAAAGCAGATCGCCGAAGAAGGCTTGAGCGGTTTTACGGGCATTGCCCACACGCGCTGGGCCACGCATGGCGCCCCTGTCAACTTCAATGCCCACCCGCACTTTTCCCCAACGGAAGAGAACGCCAGAGTGGCGCTGGTGCATAACGGCATCATCGAAAACCACGACGAACTGCGCGCCGAACTGACGGCCCTCGGTTACGTCTTCCAGAGCCAGACGGACACGGAAGTGATCGCCCATCTGGTCGAGCACATGTATAACGGCGACCTGTTCGAGACCGTGCAGCAGGCCGTGAAACGCCTCGACGGCGCGTATGCGATCGCCGTGTTCTGCCGCGACGAGCCCCACCGCGTGGTCGCCGCCCGCCAGGGCTCGCCCCTGATCGTCGGCCTGGGCAATGGTGAAAACTTTGTCGCGTCCGACGCCATGGCCCTGGCCGGCACGACGGACCAGATCATCTACCTGGAAGAAGGCGACGTGGTCGACCTGCAACTGTCGCGCTGCTGGATCGTCGACGTCGACGGCAAGCCCGTCGAGCGCGAAGTGAAAACCGTGCACGCCCACACTGGCGCGGCCGAGCTGGGCCCGTACCGCCACTACATGCAGAAGGAAATTTTTGAGCAGCCGCGCGCCATCGGCGACACCTTGGAAGGCGTGACGGGCATCATGCCGGAACTGTTCGGCGACAACGCCTATGCCATCTTCAAGCAGATCGACCGCGTGCTGATCCTCGCCTGCGGCACCAGCTCGTATGCGGGCATGACGGCCAAGTACTGGATCGAGTCGATCGCCAATGTGCCCGTCAGCGTGGAAGTGGCCAGCGAATACCGCTACCGCGACAGCGTGCCGCACCCGAACACCTTGGTGGTGACCATTTCGCAAAGCGGCGAAACGGCCGACACCCTGGCCGCCCTGAAACATGCGCGCAGCCTGGGCATGCAGCACACCTTGACCATCTGCAACGTGGCCACCAGCGCCATGGTGCGCGAATGCGCGCTGGCCTACATCACGCGTGCCGGTGTGGAAGTGGGCGTGGCATCCACCAAGGCGTTCACGACGCAGTTGGCCGGCCTGTTCCTGCTGACCCTGTGCCTGGCGCAAGTCAATGGCCGCCTCTCCGAAGAACAGGAAGCGGCGCACCTGAAAGCCATGCGCCACCTGCCCGTCGCCATCGCGTCTGTGCTGGCGCTGGAACCGCAAATCATCGCCTGGTCCGAGGAATTCGCGCGCAAGGAAAACGCCCTCTTCCTGGGCCGCGGCATGCACTACCCAATCGCTCTGGAAGGCGCGTTAAAGCTGAAGGAAATTTCCTACATCCACGCCGAAGCGTATCCGGCCGGCGAACTGAAACACGGCCCGCTGGCCCTGGTGACGAATGAAATGCCGGTCGTCACCATCGCACCAAACGACGCCCTGATCGAAAAGCTGAAATCGAACATGCAGGAAGTGCGCGCCCGTGGCGGCCAGTTGTACGTCTTCGCCGACGTGGATTCCCGCATCAGCTCCGGCGAAGGCCTGCACGTCATCCGCCTGCCCGAGCACTACGGCGACCTGTCGCCGATCCTGCACGTGGTCGCGCTGCAACTGCTGGCCTACCACACGGCACTGGCACGCGGCACGGATGTGGACAAGCCACGCAATCTGGCGAAGTCGGTGACGGTGGAGTAAGCGGGGCGGATTCGGCCTTTCTTATTCCTGCTCAATAAAGTCGTAAATGGCTCATTAAAGTCGTAAATGAGTCATTAAAGTCGTAAATTGAGTAGGCGAGCGGGAGACTTGATCGAACCCTGATGTTCTTACCCTTGGAGCCAAGCACTATTTTATTCATGGACGACACAAGGATTGAAAATCTTTGTGTCGGTGGTTCGATTCCGCCCCGGGCCACCAAGAACATCGTTCACGCAACGCCAATCCATCGAGATTGGCGTTGTCGTTTCCGGGGTTTGCAGTCCTCGTGTCCGGTCCATTTCTGGTTCCGCCGGGGGGACTGATAGCTAGCGATTAGGTCATATATTCATTCATAGGCGGAAGACTCTTCACAATGCGGACGCTTTCAAGACTTACGCGGACAATTCGTTTTAGCAAGTCCACAATGTAACGCGGATTCGAATTTTCAGCACACCAGCCGTTAGGATCGTTTTTGTCGGTGGTGGAGATGATCAAACGATGGGAGAAGGAGCGTTCGCCAGCAGATGTCGCGAATCATTTTCCCGACGCCGTGAAGAAAGAGTCGATGTCGCCCTTCTGGAGTGCGTGGTCTGGGTCGTAAAACTTGCATTGGATAGCCCAATAGTCCCCGGTCCCACGTTTTCGAGCGACGAGGTCAATTCCCACATCCATCCCAGAGCGATCGGTGCCAAAACACCCATCCAGGCGCTCAAAGAATGGCAGCAAAAGAAGCCGGAGCTATTCGTAAAGCGCGTTTATGATCAAACGGGACTGGACACCAAATGGCTGCCGAGTTGAATCAACTTGGCATTCTCGCCGTCATGGGTATTGTGACTTCCAACCCAATGAGGTAATATCGGATCAGTGCGGTAGTTTATATTAGTTAAAACGCTTACTTCATAAGTAAGAGAAGAGGGAGCAAAGCCCTCCTGCAAATTTCCAAAACCTTGATGTACCAACAACAAATTAGCTTTTTCCTTCCGAAATATGAATAAAGCTATTGGCCAAAGCCAACTTGAATTTTAATTCAAGAAAAAATTTGACCAACGCATTTCTCAAGCTTTCGGTTGTTTCTTGGCTCCAATCACTAGTTGGTTCTGTTTCGGGTCCCATCTTTCGAAATTTTCGTTCTTCCATTCATTTATTCCAGAAAACAAATCTGGAGCTTGAACTGGTAATCCAAGAACGCGATTATCTCCATTTTTGTTAATGCCGAGCAATAAGCAATGGCCATTTCGCCGGATCGTTACTACTTGTGGCACACCTCCGACACTCGGCAAATTAACATCATCTATGCATTCGCAAAATCTATGGAACGCTTGATAAGTTGTATCTGGTGGCACTTTTCCCCTAAATGTTGAAGCGCCACTGCCCCTTATAATTCTATCTGTTCGTTCTTTTTTCTCTGACGGTTTTACATTTCTAGTAAACTCGATTTTATTAATTGTTACAACCATTTCTTTAGAAATTATTATTTCAAAAACGTTGTAACTATTGATATGTCGCTGTATATAAATGATACTTGAGGACGAAACAATTTGTTCTTTAGGATAGCTGATCAAGGCATCTTTAATTAGATCTGCATACAATTCCACGCGATTCAGAGTGGTCGGAAGACTATTAAATCCTCCTAGGTTACCAAGTTGCACAATCTGACTGAGTGTTTGTGTCACGCACATGACGTCACCGCAGTAACCAAATATTTCTTTGGTTATCGGAATGCAAAAAACTTTTTGCGCATAATCCCACGTAGAGTTGTTTCCCCACGAAATTCGGCTGTCTGTAGTAATGTAGACCGCCGATGGATCAGTTTTTCCGTCATCAAAGGCCGCCCAGGCTAGCAGTAATGTCATAAGTTTACGCCCAAGTTAAAATTGAAGTTTTCGAATAAAACTATCTCGAATCTCGGCAGAAGATTCCATACTTCTAGTGGTGGATGGTACTTATAAAATGTCGGCTTCCGTTTTGCAGCATCCCTTACGTTCCAGTAAACGTGTCCGGTGATCAATTGAGCTTCATGACCAACGATCTTAGCTACTGCATGTTCAGGAACGTCGTGATCAAACAGTGCCGATATGAAGGTGTGCCTGAAGCTATGAAATACCTTTGTGAGCTTGCCATCTATACCACAACGCTTTTTATAGCGCTGAAACCAATTTGATGCAGCGTGCACGAATCCTTCTCTCCGCTGGCTAAGCTCAGGAAATAGTGTAGTGGTTTAATGTACCCGGACACTGATTTAGGCGAGAATGCTCGCCATGGAGAGGTGTTTGATGAGTAAGCAAAGACGTACGTTTTCCCCTGAGTTCAAACAGCAGGCGGCATGCCTGGTACTGGATCAAGGATATAGCCATACGGAGGCAAGCCGGTCGGTCGGCATCGGCGAATCAGTGCTGCGCCGCTGGGTGCAGCAGCTTCAGTTGGAGCGGCAAGGCATCACGCCACAGAGTAAGGCAATGACGCCTGATCAGCAGCGAATACAGGAACTCGAAGCGCGCATTGAGCGTCTCGAGCGGGAGAAGTCCATTTTAAAAAAGGCTACCGCGCTCTTGATGTCGGGAGGGACCGAACGTACGAGGTAATCGATCAGATTTGTGGTGACGAATCAATCGAGTTGATCTGCGCGGTGTTCGACGTAGCGCGGTCATGCCTGTATGAGCATCGGGAGCGCACCCGGCACATTGATGTTGAGCGCATGGCATTGCGTAGCCGCGTGCACGAGCTGTTCGTCGAGAGTCGCAGTTCGGCGGGAAGAAACCTACGAGTCCGATTGGTTCAGCGTTTCGAGCAGGACGAATACCCGCCAAACGGCTTCGAGGACATCGACCTGGGGTGGCAATGGGTGCTGAAATTCGTCACCTGGTACAACGGCGAGCTATTTGCATAGCGGCCTGGTTTTCGTGAAGCCGGAACAGCGCCACAGTGGCGTGGCCGACGCCATTCTGCAACAGCGGAGGGTGGTCTACGCGCAGGCGCGGGAGCGCCATCCGTTATGCTGGAAACGGCCGCCACGCGCGTGGGGGGTAGCCGACGAGGTTTGGCTCAACCCGCCGTCCAGAGTTGAGCAGCGCCGTGCTGCATGACTTGGTGAGGAAAGGACAAAATCGACACATTCTAAAATAGATTTATACGACAACTATCTTGACGCGTACCGTAAATGCCGCATTGTCATACTTCTTTTAGACTCACCACGTGACCGCTACCGACGCGTGGCGAATGATCAATTCGTCGAGCTGGCCCGTTTCTTCCGTTCAATCAAATCTAGGAAGTCTGCCATCGACGCCATGAATGCAATTTTAATGATTCTTGTCAATAAATTACGGTAGAATTGTTTTAGTTATTGATAATTAACAAATTTCCGACGTCATCGTCGCCTTAGAATTTTACAGAGAAATTGATGAGCGCCCAGATTAAAGAATCCCCGCAGAGAACGAGCAACATACCGCGCGGATCCGTCGTGGGCCTTCTTGAAAGTCGCGCGTCCAAGGAGTTTGTGATTGGAGTAATGGGCGCGGTAGGCTCCGGCTTGCCGAGCATTGTCACTGAATTCGAAGAGCAGTTGGTCAAGCTAGGATACCAAGTTGTTCGCGTGAAGATGAGTTCCTTTATAGCCGCTCAGATCGAAAATAAAACGGTGACAGTGCCTGTATCGGATATGGATGATCGGTATCTCAAATATCAGAGTGGCGGCAACGAACTTCGTAGACTTTACGGCCATGACATCATGGCCAAGTACGCCATCAATCAGATAGGCCGAAACCGCTTAGCGATTGATCCAGAGTTAAAGGATCTGACCAAAGAGCCGCCAAGGATTGCTTACCTCATCGACCAGATTAAGCATCCTGATGAGGTTGTCTTGCTCCGAACGGTTTACCGGAATAATTTCTATCTCGTCGGCGTCATGAGTTTGGAGGCCAATCGAAGAGCGCGGCTCAAGGACGATGGCATGAAGCCGGATTTGATCGACCAGGTCGTCAACCGTGACCGTAAGGAAGGCTACAAGTTTGGTCAGCAATTAGAGAAGGCATTCAAACTCGCCGATTACTTTATCCATCATCCGTTTGGAGTGGAGAAACTGGTTACCGACCAGGTCGAGCGCTTTATCCATTTGACGCACGGTGATAACGCGATCACGCCCACTAAGCATGAACATGCCATGTACGTAGCATACTCAACAGCCATGAAGTCAAGTTGCCTGTCACGTCAGGTTGGCGCCTCGATTACGGACGTTTCGGGCCGACTGATCGCGGTGGGCACCAATGACGTCCCACAGTATAAAGGTGGCCTCTATAGCTCTGAAAATCCCACGGATGATCGTTGCTTTAAGACGCACAAGATTTGTGAAAACAACGCTGAAAAAAACCGTCGATTTGCGAAAATTAAACTGGGGATTGAAACCAAGTTTGCTGAGGTCTTTAAGGACGCGGACATGGCGAAGATTGCGGAAGCGAATGTCGCAGCGATTGCAGACTTCGTCTACGAGCAGTCGGGTATTCCTGATCTAATAGAATTTTCGCGAGCAGTGCACGCCGAGATGGACGCGCTTATTTCTCTGACTCGCGGGGGCGGCGGGTCGACAGTGGGAGGAAGCCTTTACGCAACAACCTTCCCTTGTCATAACTGCGCTCGCCACATCATCGCGGCGGGAATAGACAAGGTCTACTATATTGAACCCTACGAGAAAAGTCTTGCGCCGGAAGCGCACAAGGATGCGATCGAGGTTCTAGATCACGACAATGATTCTGTCCCCGCCAATCCGCCCGTGCAACACACCAGACTAAGATTTGTTCATTTTTCCGGCGTCGGCCCCCGCATGTACACAGATTTTTTTCAACGGGACACGCGGAAAAATGATAACGGCGATTTCGTGCCCAACAGGACGATCAGTGGCGAGTTCCCGATTAAAATTATTCATGAATACATCGACCCACATCGTGTTTTTGAAGTGAAAGTAGCGACGCTGTTTGATGAGGTCTTCCCGATCACTACGCCGGCGCCTGTCGTCGCCTCACTCGCAGCGGCACCGGTCGCCCCACCTGGTCTTGGCACCAAAGGTTCGGGTGCAGCAAACGAGGGTTGATGTCGTCCTCTCCGACGATGGCGTCGAGGATATGTTGCGTAGACTATAATTTTTTTTGTAACGAACGAGCACGAAATTAGCATTCTGCTAGACTGAATTCCGGTGACAAGGTCATGTATAATCTATGACTTTTAGAAATTTGCGCAGGTAAGTGTGCTTACACAGGGGGAGCTTACATGTTCAACAATGTTCACGACGACAAGCAATTATCGCTGAACTTCGAGTTCAGCCAAGTGGAAGAATGCCCGGCAAAGACGGCGCCGGTTTCCATGGCAATGTCAGTTCGCTCGCGTTTGGAACTGGTTGTAAACAATCGCACTAACGTATCCCGTCTCTCTCCTGATTCGGTAGAGATCACTCGGATTCTGGCTGGTCAAGCTAAGACGTTAGGCTGGTAATCAACAGCATCCCGCGTAACTTCCCTGGCCACACTTGTGGCCTGGTTTAACGTATCCGAGTAGCCGTAGCCATCGCTCTTCCGTCCCGATTGGTAGCCATCTGGCAGTCGCGCATTCTGCTCCATCCCAAAAAAGTACTCTGTCTTATAGTCCCCCAGTCTAGTCTTTAGAATTCGGGCGAATTACGTCGGCGAAAGTCCACATTCCCACGACCTGACCTGTTGGATCCGTCCCAGCAGTTAGTGGTGCGCATACTCGCTGAAACACCCGGAAGCCCGGAAAAGCTTGGTGTGAAAAATGAAATTAGATCGTGACCAATTCGGAGATTTTTTTCGCGACCGCCGCCATTGACTCTTCTGCAGTGTCCAAGCCGGTTCGAGAGGCGAGCATTGGGCTGACATTGCGGAGATCTGCATACGTGGTGTTGTGAACGATGGGAATGATCTGGTTGCCCGCCAGGAGCACTGAAAGTTCCTTGTCAGCGACGCTCTCTTTCGGGAGGCGAGCCAGCAGCGCAGGGGTCACCAGCACAAGCCCGATGCGCGAATTGGCTAACCCTTTGTCGATGGCGCGCATCATCGGCACGCCGAGGCCAAGGTCTTTCTCGCTGAACCATACTTTGACACCAGCCGCCACAAGCAAATTGTGAAGCTCTTTGGCGGCCCCATTGCGGTCGTCCCACGCGTGGCAAAGGAAGACGTCACGCAGGTCGGGTTGCTCCACTGCTCGTTTCTCGACGTATTCGCGGACTGGTGTCAGTGTCTGCACCTCGGCGGCCGTGTACACCACGGACGAACCCGTGCGGGACCAGCGCGGCCTAGGACTGCTGGACCCGCTAACGCTGCTTCGGCCGCCACCGCTGCTTCCCGCCGAGGAGTACGACGAAGGTGGATATGAATACGAACCATAGCCGCTAGAGCGGCTACTACATGCTGGGCATTCCGCTCTTGCGCTAGCCGTGCGATGGCCTCTTGTTGGTGCGGTACATCTCGACATGTTGTAAGCCTTCCATTGATAAATGCTTTTTCAAGCAAAGGGTAAAGCAACTGGTCGGTGGAGTGCCATTCTGGTTGCGTCGACTCGGGCTAGGAACGAATTGCTTTTCCACCCATAGCGGAACGTCGCAGTAGCAGTGTACATCAGCAAGGTTGGATACCCAACGACAAGATCAGCTTCATATTGGTTCGCAGGAAAGCATCGGTTTCTGGATGTCCGTAGCCGCCGAGGAGCTTTTCAAGATGACGCTGTTGATGCGCGGGCGTTCTGAATCGCCATGAGTTTGCTAGATGCTCGACAGCCTCAGAAAGTATCACTTTACGACTTTATTTTGCAACCTCGCTATAGATTGGTATATGGTGGGCTGCCAATTTACGACTTTATCAAGTTCCGCGCCGTGACAATTCTGGGTTTTTGCCCTTGATCAATTTACGACTATATTTGGCAAGAATATCTCTGGTGGCACGCTGCCGCCAGAGAGGCGGTCGTCACACAGGATGCTCAAGGGGCCGGGGCGGTGCTAGAACGGTACTGCTCCACCCACTTCACCGACTGCGCGATGCCGCCAAACGGAAAGAAATGCAGGCTGACCTTGCCATGTGCTTCTGTCAGCCCGGCGGCCAGGCGATCAACAAACACATCCGGCCCCGCCGTGCCGAACAGCTTGCCGATGGAAACCCCGTACTTGGATAACATCGATGTGCAGGCGCCCACGCCGCACACTGCGGCATAGCGCGCCAGCACCGCGATGCTCGCGGGGCCCGGCACGCCCACGCGCACGGGATGGTTGATGCCACGCGCGCGCAGCGCTTTTAACCACGTCAACACGATGTCGGCATCAAAGGCGAATTGCGTGACGATCAAGGGCGTCATGCCGCGCTTCTCGATGCTGTGACACTTGCGTTCAAGCACATCCCACTGCTCGGCCGTGCTCATCACTGGATGGCCTTCCGGGTGACCGCCCACGCCGATCACCTGCATGCCCGCGCGCTCGAAAACGCCTGTGTCGATCAGCGAGGCACTGTCGGAAAACGGCCCCATCGGGGTCGACGGATCGCCAGCGATCACGAAGCAGCGCTCGACGCCGGCTTCAGCGGCCGCGCGCTGGACGAATGACTCCAAGCCGGCGAGCGAGACGATACGGCGCGCAGACAAGTGCGGCATGGGCTCAAAGCCTAGCTTGCGCACGGCGTGCGCCGCGGCCAGCCGCGCGTCGTCGTCCTCGCGTGCCAGGTAGGGAATGGCAATCGTGGACCCAGGCAATATCCGGGGCGCCGCCGCGCTCAAAGCAGCAATGTCCTTCGTACTGGCTTCCAGGGAATAGGCATCAGTGATGTTGTCAGCGGGCCAGGGCTGAGCGGGATGCATCAAGTGGCCGACCATAGCCTCACTGCGCATGAGCGCTGGCAGGCTGGCGCGCCAATGCGATGAAGGCCTTCACGTAGTCGATGGCGATGTCCGTCTCGCGTGCGCCCAGGAAGATTTGCTTGGCGATGCCGCGCGCGCCCAGCCGTACCGGCACCACATCCATCTTGGCCGCGTATTCCTCGACCAGCCAGCGCGGCAGGGCGGCCACGCCGCGGCCGCTGGCCACCATCTGCAGCATGATGTCGGTGGTTTCGATGGCTTTGTGGCGCTTGGGCGTGACGCCGGCCGGCAACAGAAACTGGTTATAGATGTCCAGACGCTCGATGTCGACGGGGTAGCTGATCAGTACTTCCTGGGTCAGTTGCTGCGGTTTTACATAGGCCGCCGACGCCAGGGCATGGCCCTTGGCCACGACCAGCACCTGCTCGTAGTCGAACACGGGTTCGAACGTCAGCCCCGGCTTGTACAGCGGGTCGGGCGTGACCAGCAGGTCGATCTCGTAGCCGAACAGCGCGCCGATGCCGCCGAACTGGAACTTTTGCTTGACGTCCACATCCACGTCGGGCCAGGCGGCCAGATAGGGAGACACCACTTTCAGCAGCCACTGGTAGCAAGGGTGGCATTCCATGCCGATGCGCAACGCACCGCGCTCGCCCTGCGCGAACTGGCCCAGGCGCTCTTCAGCCAGGTCCAGTTGCGGCAGCACCCGGTTCGCCACCGCCAGCAGGTACTGGCCGGCCTGCGTCAGGCGCAGGTTGCGCCCTTCGCGCAGCCAGACGTCGGTGCCCAGTTGCTGCTCCAGTTTCTTCATGCTGTGGCTCAGGGCCGACTGGGTCAGGTGCAGCACGCTGGCGGCGGCCGTCAGCGAGCCTTGTTTTTCGACCTGCTGGACGATGCTGAGGTGGATGCGTTCAAGCATTGAAATGAGCCATATTCATGGATGTATGAAATAAGACCATTATACTTCATCGATTCCCCCCGCTATCATCCATCTCCTTGTTGTTGGCATTCTTCGCCCTCGCGCATCACTCCCTATGAAAGCAAACATGACACGTCCACTTCGCTTAGTCGCGGTTTCCGGCGGGCTGCAACGTCCTTCCAAGGCGGCAGCCCTGGCAGAGCACCTGATGGATCTGATCGCCGAGGAAGTGCTGTGCGAACAGCGCCTGGTCGAGCTGGGCCAGCTCGCACCGCAGCTTGCCGGCGCGACCTGGCGCTCCCACCTGCCCGAGACGGTGGAGCGCGAACTTGCGGCGGTCGAGCAAGCCGACATTGTGGTGGTGGCAACGCCGGTCTTCCGTGGTTCCTACACTGGGCTGTTCAAGCACTTCTTCGACTTCATTGACCAGGATGCCTTGATCGACAAGCCGGTCTTGCTGGCGGCCACCGGCGGCAGCGAGCGCCATGCCCTGATGATCGACCACCAGTTGCGGCCGCTGTTCAGTTTTTTCCAGGCACGCACCTTGCCGCTGGGCGTCTACGCGACCGACAAGGATTTCCTCGACTACCGTCTGCAGGACGAGGCCCTGATTCAGCGGGCCGCGCTGGCCGTCCAACGGGCATTGCCCTTGGTCGGCTTGACGCGCCATGCGAGACATGCCGCCGCTGAAGCGCTGGTCGCGGCCTGATACGCATCGCCACGGTCACCAGGCAAGCAACACATTCAACTTTTCGCAGACTTCAGGACAGATCACCATGAGCAAAGATTTTGTATTCAGCATCAAGAGCATTGTTTTCGATGAAAACTATCACCCATCGGACAGCACGCGCTTGACGACCAACTTTGCCAATCTGGCCAGGGGAGAGCGTCGCCAGGAGAACTTGCGCAACACCCTGAAAATGATCGACAGCCGTTTCAACAGTCTGGCGCATTGGGACAATCCGAAGGCAGACCGCTACTCGGTGGAACTTGAAATCATTTCCGTCGAGTTGAATATCGGTGCCGAAGGCGACAATATTCCATTGATCGAGATATTGAAGCCGAATATCCTGGATAAAAAAACCAATGAGCGCATCGATGGCATCGCCGGCAATAACTTCTCCTCGTACGTGCGCGATTACGACTTCAGCGTGCTGCTGCCAGAGCACAACAATAATCAATCCACGTTTGGCACGCCGGACAATTTCGGCGATTTCCATGGCAAGCTGTTCAAGCACTTTGTCAAATCAACTGCTTACAAAGCGCGCTTCAGCAAGCCGCCGGTGATCTGCATCAGCGCCTCGAGCAGCAAAACCTATCAGCGCACTGAAAACCAGCACCCCATCCTGGGCGTCGAGTATCAGCAAAATGAGTTCTCGTCGACGGATGAATATTTCGAGAAAATGGGGATGCAGGTGCGCTATTTCATGCCGCCAAACAGCTCCGCACCGCTGGCCTTCTACTTTATCGGCGACCTGCTGGGTGATTACAGCAATCTTGAGCTGATCGGCACCATCAGCACGATGGAAACATTCCAAAAGATTTACCGGCCCGAGATTTACAACGCCAATTCCGCGGCAGGGAAGTTGTATCAGCCTAGCCTGAAGAACCAGGATTACTCACTGACACAGATTGTCTATGACCGCGAAGAGCGCAGCCAGCTGGCTGTCAAGCAGGGCAAATATACGGAAGAGCACTTCATCAAGCCCTACAAGCATGTTCTTGAACAATGGTCTGCGAACTACGCTCTCTGATTAATCACAATACACGACATCAATCATCATGAAAAAATTATTGCCTACTTCCACCGCCGGCAGCTTGCCCAAACCTTCCTGGCTGGCGCAGCCTGAAAAACTCTGGTCGCCGTGGAAATTGCAGGACGAGGAATTAATCGAGGGCAAACAGGACGCCTTGCGTTTGTCACTGCAGGAACAGCAGCTGGCAGGCATCGATATCGTCAGCGATGGCGAACAGACCCGCCAGCATTTCGTCACCACGTTCATCGAGCATTTGAGCGGCGTGGATTTTGACAAACGCGAGACCGTCAGGATTCGTGACCGCTACGATGCGAGCGTGCCGACCGTCGTTGGTGCGGTGAGCCGTCCGAAGCCGGTTTTTGTGGAAGACGCCAAGTTTTTACGTCAGCAAACCAAGCAGCCGATTAAATGGGCGCTGCCAGGCCCGATGACGATGATCGATACGCTGTATGACAGCCATTACAAGAGCCGCGAAAAACTGGCCTGGGAATTCGCCAAGATCCTTAATCAGGAAGCGAGGGAACTGGAGGCGGCTGGCGTCGACATCATCCAGTTTGACGAACCTGCATTCAATGTTTTCTTTGATGAGGTCAATGACTGGGGTATCGCCACCCTGGAACGGGCCATCGAAGGACTCAAATGCGAAACGGCCGTGCATATTTGCTATGGCTACGGCATCAAGGCCAATACGGACTGGAAAAACACGCTGGGCTCCGAGTGGCGCCAATATGAAGAGTCTTTCCCGAAGCTGCAGAAATCGAATATCGACATCATCTCGCTCGAATGCCACAACTCGCGTGTGCCCATCGACCTGATTGAACTCATTCGCGGCAAGAAGGTGATGGTCGGCGCCATCGACGTGGCCAGCAATACCATTGAAACCCCGGAGCAAGTGGCCGACACCCTGCGCAAAGCGCTGCGCTTTGTCGATGCCGACAAACTTTACCCGAGCACCAACTGTGGCATGGCGCCCTTGTCGCGTCAGGTAGCAAGAGGCAAGTTGAATGCGCTCAGTGCAGGTGCGGAAATCATCCGGAGAGAACTTTCCTAATCGGCTGGTGACGTTACGCCTGCGCCTAAGCCAGGCGCAGCAGCATTATTCGCAAGCGCTCCGCCATCCGTGCCCGCAAGGCCGCGTTCAGCAGCGGCGCCACCTGCGCAAAAGCGTTCGCGATGCGCACCATCAAGGCATCGAGATACTCTTCCGCCTGCCCGCGTGTGGCGAAGCCAAAACGGGTCACATCGCGCAGCATGGCGTCGCGCGTGATGTCGCGGCGGCCGGCGCTCACTTGCATGACCAGTGATTGCGGCTCGTCTTCCGTATCCGGTACGACATCGAAGGCGGGCGAGAGGCGCCAGTGTTGCTCGTCCAGATCGAACAGCACGGCGTGGTTGCGCGGATGGTCGTCGTTGTTGCCGACGACGCCATTGAAGACCATACGGCCAAACAGTTCGATGCCGTCTTCTGGTGGCGCGCCGATGCGCCGCAGTTCTTCGGCCAGGCGTGGATAGCTTGCACCATCGCTGTCGGCCGCTTCCACCGGTGGATATTGCACTTGCAGCAGCGAGGCCGCGCTGGCCGTCATGATGCGTCGTGCGCCACGCCGGTCGTAGCGCAGGATGCGTACCACGCTGCGTTCGGCCGTCAATGCATGGTGGCGCGTGTCGGCGAAACGCAGGCCGGCCGCCCTGCCCCATTGCATCGTCGCGTGTTCCAGCAGTGCCAGGTCGACCGTATCGGTCATCAAGCCCGGTTTCACCAGCCAGTAATCTTCACCGTCCTGCACCGTGGCTTTCGGGCGCGCGCCGCCCATGCTCGGGGTGGCGAACAGGCGCTTGCGCAAGGGCGCATTGAGTGGTGGCCGGCTTTCCGCGATGGCCAACAGTTCTTGCACCAGCGCGTCCAGGCGATGCAGCCTGGGACTGGCCAGCTGCGCCATGTTCGGTTTGGGCGTGTCGCCCACGGCCAGCGCACCCCAGCGGTCACCATTGCCCGATAGGCGCAAGAACTGGATCGCCGTGGCTTTTTCGCCCAGCTGGTGTTCGCGGCGTATCAGCATCTGTCCCCAGGAATCGGGACTGGCGTCGCGCAGCACGTCATGCAGGCCGTCATAGCGGCGCGCCAGGTGTTCCATGCCGGGAATGAAAGGCAGATTGACGGGATCGATGGCCCAGGACAAGCCTGCATCGGCATAGCTGGGCGCGTACAGAAAGCTGCCGATGCCGGTGCGTGCATTGAGCACATAGCGGCCGGCCACCACCCATTCGCCGTTGTCGGGCCGTTGCAGATAGACAAACAGGGGACGGCTAGAAGTAGCCATCGTCGCCCCCGTTCAAGGTGGGGCGGCTGCGGATGTTGGCGCTGTCCATTTGCCACAGCGCCGCGTCCGGTTCCGGCGCCGTGATGGCAAGGATGCCGAGCACGTGGAAGGCGGCCAGGAACAGCCCCACGTTGACGGATGCCTCGCCCCGTTCCATGCGTTGCAGGGTGGGGTGCGAAATGTCGAGGCGGGCGCACAGGTCGCGTGCCGTGATGTTTTGCTGCACCCGCTGCTTGCGCACGCACTGGCCCCATATCCTGAGCCGCTCGTTGACGAGCGTCGGCATGGCATCTTCCGGGCGGGCACGTTTTGTCATAATCAGGAAGTGAACATGGAAGTGAACATATTTTTTATATTGTAGTCCTTAATTGCAAGAATATGTACGCAGCAATTGAGCTAGCAGTTGAGCTTTAATGTAAACATAAAATTGAATTTAATACGACTAAATTCAATCTTATGTTCATGGTACACCCCGTCGCGCTATTCTAAAATTCCTCCCACTGCGCCGGTGCGCTGGCGCGTTGCGGCGCCGCTGTCACGCTCACGCGCATTGCCGTGCCGGTCGCTGGCCGCGCGGTAGCCGTCGGCAAGGTCGTCGCTGCCGCGCCGTCCAGTTTAAATACGCTCACCACCTGCGCCAGGGTCGCCGCCTGCTCCTGCATGGCAGCGGCCGCGGCGGCCGATTCTTCCACCAGGGCCGCATTTTGCTGGGTGACATTGTCCATTTCGCTGATGGCCTGGTTGATTTGCTCGATGCCGGCCGTCTGTTCCGCGCTGGCCGAGGTGATGTCTTCCATGATGTCGGTCACGCGGCGCACGCTGTCGACCAGGTCGGTCATGGTGTCGCCGGCTTGATGCACGAGCTCGCTGCCGGCTGCCACGCTCCGGGTCGAGTCGTCGATCAGGGTCTTGATTTCCTTGGCGGCCGCTGCCGAGCGATGCGCCAGGCTGCGCACTTCCGTGGCCACGACGGCAAAGCCGCGTCCCTGTTCGCCTGCGCGCGCCGCTTCCACGGCCGCGTTCAAGGCCAGAATGTTGGTCTGGAAGGCGATGCCATCGATGACGCCGATGATGTCGGCGATTTTGCTCGACGAGGCGTCGATTTGCCGCATGGTCGCCACCACTTGGGCGATGACGGCGCCGCCGCGTTGCGCCACGCCCGAGGCCGTGTCGGCCAGCACATGCGCCTGGCGCGCATTGTCGGCATTCTGCTTGACGGTCGAGGTCAGCTCTTCCATGGAGGACGCCGTCTCTTCCAGCGAGCTGGCTTGCTGCTCCGTGCGCGCAGACAGGTCCAGGCTGCCCGCCGCCACTTCGGACGAGGCCGAGGCGATCGTTTCCGTGCCGGCGCGCACCGTGCCCACCGTGTGCGCCAGGCTGTCGTTCATGCGCTTGAGCGCCTGCAACAGTTGCCCCATTTCATCGCGCGACTGCACGGTGATCTGGCTGCGCAGATCGCCTGCGGCCACCGTGTTGGCCACTTGCAGCGCCGTGGCGACGGGACCGGTGATCGAGCGCGTGATGCCATATGCTAAGGCCGCTGCGATGGCCAAGGCCGCCAGCGACATGCCGATCAGCAAGGTGCGCGTGTTGGCATACGTGGCATTGGCATTGTCGCCCGCCGTGGTGGCCAGGGTGTTTTGCAAGCTGATCTGTTCAGCGATCAATTGCTTGTAGACCAGCAAGACGGGACGCAGCTGGCCGTACAGGTAGGCGCTGCTGTCGTCCGGCGTGCCGCTCCTGATCAGTTCAAGCAAGGCCTCCTGCCCCTGCGCGTAGCGCGTGTTGGCGTCGTTCATCTTCGCCAGCAACGCGCGTTCACGGTCGGAATCGAGCATGCTCGCGAGCTTGCCGAGATTGCCGGCCGCCGCCTGGCGCGCGGCCAGGATGGCGTCCGTTTGCTTGCGCTGGTCGGCTGGATCGGCGCTGAGCATCATGTTGCGCAGGGCAATGGCGATGTCGTTGATGTTGGCCGAGACGCTGTTGGCGAGCTCGATCTTCGGCATGCTGTCATGCACGATATGGCCGGTGCCCTGGTTGATCTTGCCCAGCATGGCAATGCCCAGGCAAGAGATGATGATCAGCATGGCGCCGATGGCGCCAAAGCCCACTGCAAGGCGTGTGCCGATGGTCAGGTTGGATAAAAACTTCATGGCTGTCTCAATACGGAGGGAATGGTGAAAAGGTCGGCGGCGTGCAGATGGCTGCCGCGCCGCCAAGCGGACGACGATCCTAGACCTTTTTGAATCATATTTCCATAGGGCAATATGCCTAGTTTCCTTCCGGGGCACACGCCGGTTCCGCTTATCCTGCGGCTTGGCGGTGTTTTCAGCTATATTGGCAGGCACCCGCCGGGCGGCACGCCTTGACCGGCGGCGCCGCCAATCCGGCCGTTTTTCTCATTTTCAGCCATAGGTCCGCATGACTTCTTTCCGTCTCCGTTTCTTTCCCTTCCTGCTGGCGTTGTTGCTGGCCTGCTCGCTGGCTCCCCCGCCCGCCTGGTCGCAGCCCGTCGATGACGCCGCCACGGCCGACCAGCGCCTCGATGGTTTGCGCAAGCAGATTACTGGTATCCAGAAGGCGCTCGATGGCGAGGCGGAGCTCGATGACGCGACCCTGTCGCAGATGCGCGCCGATGCGCTGGCAGCCAGCGCCGAGGCGGACAAGGTGGCCGACGCGCTCGCGCCCACGCTCTCCAGCGTGCAGGCGCGGCTGGCCGAGCTGGGCAAGCCGGCGGCGGGCACGAAAGATGCTCCTGATGTGGCGGCGCAGCGCAGCCAGCTGGACCGCACCAGCAGCGCGCTCGATGCGCAAGTCAAACTGGCGCGCTTGCTGGCCGTGGAAGCGACGCAGGCGTCAGAACAGGTGTCGACGGTGCGTCGCGCGCAGTTGCAGGCACGCCTGGGCGAACGCACGGCGTCGATACTGGCCGGCTCGTTCTGGAAGCAGTTGCATGCGGAATTGCCGCAGAACCTGCAGCGCCTGCGGGCGCTGGAGCTGGAATTGGCGAATGCGGCAAGCGCCACGCCGTGGTCGGCCTGGGGCGGCCTGCTGGCCGCCATCGTGGCCGTGATCGGCGCCAGTGTCTGGATTTCGCGCTATTTGCTGGTCGTCACTTCCACGCGCGTGCCGCACGGCCGCTTGCGCCGCTCCCTGCATGCGCTGGCCGTGCTGGTGCTGGCGCTGGCCACGCCGGGCCTGGTGGCGGAATTGCTGGCCATGGGGCTGCGCTGGGAGGGCGGCTTGTCCGAAAAGACCTCGACTTTCCTCAGCAGCTTGATCGGCATCATCTGTTTTGCCGGTTTCACGGCGGGACTCGGCCACGCGCTGCTGTCGCCGCGCCGCGTGTCGTGGCGTTTGCTGCCCCTGCCCGACGCGCTGGCGCACCGCATGCGCAATTTTCCATCGATGTTTTCCTTCATCGTCGTGCTCGTGTGGGCGACGGAAAGAGTCACCATCGTCATCAATGCGGGCTTGTCGACGGCCGTGGCCGTCAATTGCATCGTCGCCCTGGTGATGAGCACGACCATCGCCTATGGCCTGATGCGGGCCGAGCGCTGCTGGCGCCAGTTGCGCGAGGCCGATCCCGCCACCCTGGTCACGCCGCTGTGGCTGCGCTGCGTCACGGTGCTGCTGTGGCTGGCGCTGGCGTCCAGCGTCATCAGCTTGCTGATCGGCTATGTGGCCTTTGGCAGCTTTGTCGCCAAGCAAATCGCCTGGGTCATCGTGGTGCTGTGCAGTACCTATCTGCTGACGGTGCTGGTCGACGATATCTGCATGCTGCTGGCCTCGACGCCGCCGCCGCCGGACGCGGCCCATCCTGTGCTGGCCACGCCGAAGGCGCGCGACCAGGCGGCCGTGCTGCTGTCGGGCATCGGCCGCGCCATCGTCGTGCTGCTGGCCCTGATGTTGCTGCTGGCGCCGTTCGGTGAAGGTCCGGGCGAGCTGTTCCAGCGGATCGGCAAGCTGCAGGATGGCCTGGCCATCGGCGAGGTGGCGATCCGCCCTGCCGCGCTGATCCAGGCCCTGCTGGTGCTGCTCGTTGGTTTTGTTGCGCTGGGCCTGTTCAAGCGCTGGCTGCAAAACAGTTATTTGCCGACCACCAATCTCGACAAGGGCATGCAAGTGTCGTTCATCACCCTGTTCGGCTATATTGGCGGCGTGCTGGCCGTGGCGCTGGCCCTGTCGGCGGCCGGCATCGGCCTGGAACGCATCGCATGGGTGGCGTCAGCCTTGTCGGTGGGTATCGGTTTTGGCTTGCAGGCGGTGGTGCAGAACTTCGTGTCCGGCCTGATCCTGCTGGCCGAACGTCCCGTCAAAGTGGGCGACTGGGTGTCGCTCGGTGGCGTGGAAGGCGACATTCGCCGCATCAATGTGCGCGCCACGGAAATCCAGCTGAGTGACCGCTCGACGGTGATCGTGCCGAACTCGGAATTCATCACCAAGACGGTGCGCAACGTGACCCTGGCCAATCCGCTGGGCCTGGTGCAGGTCAAGCTGCCGCTGCCGCTGGGCACGGATGCGCAGGCGGCACGCGCGCTGATCCTGTCCGTCTTTGTCGACAATCCTGATGTGCTCGACACGCCCGCACCCAGCGTGCAGCTCGACGGCATCGACAATGGCTTGTTGCTGTTCAATGCCACCGGCTTTGCCTCGTCGCCGCGCCTGACGTCGGGCATCCGCAGTGCGCTGCTGTTCGAGCTGCTCAAGCGCCTGGACGATGCGCACATCGCGATTGCCAAGCCCAGCACGATGGTGCTGAGCACTGTGCCGGCGCAGCCCGAGGCGCCGGCCATGTCAGCCGTTGCACCGGCACCGGCTCCCGTGCCGCCGCTGACGAGCTGATCAGCGGATAGTCGACCACAGCAGGGCCGCCAGGTACAGGCCGACGCCGAACGCCGTGTGGGCTATCAGGCTGCGCAGGCGGGCGGCGTTTGGGTGCGGCGTCTTGCTGGCGGCCAGACCGGCGCCCATGCCCGGCTGCAAGATGCAAAATGGCGCGGCCACGCTCACCAGGCCCGCCAGCAGGGCCGGCACGAACGTCGGCTGTTGCACCCACTCCTGCCCCACCAGCGCCAGCAGCATGGCCGCAAACAGCACGCCGATGACGTAATGGGCCGTCCAGCCCAGGATGGCTTCATCGCGCACGGGCGCCGCCTGGGCAATATTTGTGTGCGTCATGGTGCCGCGCGGCAAATGGCCGAGCCAGCGCCCCACCATCGCAAAGTTCAGCGAGGGAATGCACCAAAAGCGTTTCAAGGCCACCGCCCACACATCCATCACCGCCGTCGCGCCCACGCCGATCGCCAGCGCATCAAGCCAGAGTATTTGCATTGCTGCTCCTAACATTCAATTGATTGCTTGAATGTTATAAGGGTGCTAGCATCGTGTCAATGAAAAATGCTGATATCGAATTGCTGACCGGTTCCGCCGGGTTTGCCCATATTTTAGGCAGCGCGCCCCGTTTGCGCCTGCTCGAGCAGATCGCGCATGGCGAGTATGCGGTGGAGCAACTGGTCGAGTTGACGGGTCTGTCCGTGGCGAATACGTCCCAGCATTTGCAGCAGTTGCGGCGCGCCGGTTTCGTGCAGGCGCGACGCGACGGCAAGCGCGTGCTGTACCGGCTGGGCAGCGGCCCCATCGTGCAATTGCTGGCCTCGCTGGAGCTGTATGCGCAGCACCAGCGCAGCGAGTTGCAGGCGCTGGGCCGGGGTGACCACGTGGAAGCGATCACGGGCGACGAGTTGCAGGAGCGCATGCGCGAGGCCAGCATCACCGTGCTCGACGTGCGTCCCGCGCAGGAATTTGCCGCCGGCCACTTGCCCGGTGCGATCAATATTCCTTTTGATGACTTGCAGCGCCGCCTCGGCGAATTGCCCGCGAACGCAGAGATCGCCGCCTACTGCCGCGGACCATATTGCGTGCTGTCCGTGCAGGCCGTGGCGGCCCTGCGCCAGCACGGCTTGCAGGCGCGCCGTCTCGGCAGCGGCTACGACGACTGGCAGGCGGCCGGCTTGCCTGTCGTGAAGGCGGCGTGATGGCGATCCCCGACAGCAAGCAGGAACTGCTCGACGCCATCAACAGCACCTACGCGAAACTGGCGCAAGAGCTGGCGCGCGTGCCGCCGGCGCTGGCGCGTGCACCCGTGCTGGAAGGACAAGTGGCGGGTACGCGCATGAGCGTGTGCGACTTGCTCGCCTATTTGGTCGGCTGGAACGAGCTGGTCTTGCACTGGCACGCGCAGCTGCGCGATGGCAAACGCATCGAGGACATCGCTTTTCCCGCCGAAGGTTTCACGTGGAACGCTCTGGGAAAACTGGCGCAGCGCTTCTATGCCGACTATGCTGAACTGGGCATGGATGACTTGCTGCTGCGCCTGGAGCAGGCCAAAAACCAGCTGCTGGCGCTGATCGAAAGCCATGATGACGCGCAATTGTATGGCCAGCCCTGGTACACGCATTACACGATGGGGCGCATGATCCAGTTCAACACGTCGTCGCCGTATGCGAACGCGCGCACGCGCTTGCGGGCCTGGCTCAAGACCGTGTAGCACAGTGAGCTACGGGCTTGCACGATTGCATCAGTACGTTCAGTAAAATTTCAGGCAGGATAGTGGTTTCAAGCGTAACCAATGAAGGATCGCCATGCTGACCATCGCCCTCGCCCAGCTCAACCCAACCGTGGGCGACTTTGACGGCAATGTCGCCGCCATCATCGCGCGCATGCAACGCGCCAGCGAGGATGGCGCGGATCTGCTCGTGTGCCCCGAATTGTCGCTGTGCGCGTATTACCCGGGCGACCTGTTCGAGGACGCCGCCTTCCTGCGCGGCATGCAACAGGCGCTGAATCAGCTGCTGGAAGCGTCCACGCGTTGGCCGGCGCTGGTCACCGTCATCGGCACGGCGCGGCCCAATACCGGCGTCGGCAAGCCCCTGTACAACGCCTTGCTGGCGATACGCGACGGGCGCATCGTCGCCGAATACTACAAGCAGCTGCTGCCCACTTACGGCATCTTTGACGAAGGCCGGCATTTCGAGCCGGGCCCGCCCGGCGCCTGCACCCTCGCTATCGCCGGCTGCAAGGTCGGCTTCATGATTTGCGAGGATGGCTGGAACGACGACGGCCGTGCCTACGCCGTCAATCCCTTCGATGCCCTGCACGCGGCGCAGCCGGATCTGGTCGTCAGCATCAACGCCAGCCCGTCCGACATCGGCAAGCGCGCGCAGCGCCACGCCGTGTTTGGCGCCGCCTGCGCGCGCGTCAACCTGCCCCTGCTCTTCGTCAATCAGGTGGGCGGCCAGGACCAGCTCGTGTTCGACGGCGCCTCGTTCGCCATGTCACCGAGCCAGGGCGTGGAATTCGAGGCGGCCCGCTTCGTCGAAGATTTTCAACTGCTGCGCTTTGCCGATGGCCGTTTCGCGCGGCCCGATGGTCAGCCTTTCCCCGTACCGGACCCGGATGGCATCCCCGCCGTGGAATTTGCGCGGCGCCAGATCGTGCTGGGGTTACGCGACTACGCGCGCCGCTGCCGCTTTACGAAAGTCGTCGTCGGCTGCTCGGGCGGCATCGATTCGGCGCTGACCCTGGCCCTGGCCGTCGAAGCGCTGGGCGCGCCCAACGTCGTGGGCATCACCATGCCATCCGTGTTTTCCAGCGCCGGCTCCGTCACCGATTCCGTCGCCCTGTGCGCCAACCTGGGCATCGCCCTTTACACGCATCCGATCCGCGACATCGTGGCGCAATACGAAACGGGCTACGCGGCCGCCTTCGACGGCAAGCTGCAGGGACTGCCGCTGGAAAACCTGCAGGCGCGCGTGCGCGGCACGATATTGATGGAGTACTCGAATGCCTTCGGCGCCCTGCTGCTCACCACCGGCAACAAGAGCGAAATCTCGGTGGGCTACTGCACCCTGTATGGCGACACGAACGGGGGCCTGGGCCTGCTCGGCGACTTGTATAAAACGGAGGTCTTCGCCCTGTCGCGTCACCTCAACGCCAGCGCCGGGCGCGAACTGATTCCCGTCGCCGTGCTCGATAAACCGCCGTCGGCGGAACTGGCGCCGGGCCAGCGCGACACGGACAGCTTGCCGCCCTATCCCGTGCTCGATGAAATCCTCAAATGGCATATCGAGGGACGCCGTTTGCCCGCGGCCGAAAGCGCGCAAGCGTTGACCCTGGTCGACCAGCTGCGCGAGACGGATGAGGGACGAATTCTCGTCACGCGCATCCTCGGCATGGTCGCCCGCAATGAATACAAACGGCGCCAGGCGGCGCCCATCATCCGCGTGCGTTCGCGCGCCTTTGGCAGCGGGCGCCAATTGCCGATCGCCGCCCACTACCCTACCGGAGACGACGCATGACCTTATCCTATTCCGCCTATTCCGCCGACGCGGCCATCCTGATCGGCCGCTTCCAGCCTTTTCACAATGGCCATGCGGGCTTGCTGCAAAAGGCGCTGGCGACGGCCGCGCAAGTGGTGGTGGTGCTCGGCTCGGCCTTCCATGCGCGCAGCCCGAAGAACCCGTTTACGTGGCAGGAACGGGCCGCCATGATTGCCGCGACCTTACCCGAGGCGCAGCGCGCGCGCGTGCATTACGTGGCCGTGCGCGATTACTACGACGATGGCCTGTGGGCCGATGCCGTGCGGCGCGCCGTGACGGGCGCCGTGCCCAAGGCCCAGCGTGTGACTCTGGTGGCCTGCTTCAAGGACGCCACCAGTTATTACCTGCACCATTTCCCGCACTGGCAGTTGCTCAATCTGGAGATCGATCCCGGTGCGCCCATCGGTGCGACGGCGATTCGCAACGTGCTGTTCGAGGCGCAAGACGTGGACGTGTCGCTGAGCGCCGTGGCGCAGCTGCTGCCGGCCGCCATCGGCCAGTATGTCAAAGCGTGGACCTTGCTGCCGTGGTATGCGCCGCTGGTGCAGGAATACCGCGCCATCGAAGCCTATAAAGCGCGCTGGCGCGCGGCGCCGTATCCGCCCATCTTCACCACCGTCGACGCGCTGGTGCAGACGGGCGGCCACGTGCTGCTCGTGCGCCGCGGCGGCTATCCGGGCAAGGGCTTGTGGGCCTTGCCAGGCGGCTTCCTGGAGCCGCGCGAACGCCTGCTGCAAGGCGCCTTGCGCGAGCTGGCGGAGGAAACCCAGCTGGGCGTGCTGGCGCCCACCCTCGTCGAGGCGCTGGTCGGCGTGGCCGTGTTCGACCACCCGGACCGCAGCCAGCGCGGGCGCACCATCACGCATGCGCATTATTTTGACTTGAAGACGCGCCAGTTGCCGGAAGTGACGGCGGCCGACGATGCGGCGCTGGCGCAGTGGGTGCCCGTGGCGGCGCTGCCGGCCATGGAAGAGCAATTCTTCGAAGACCACTTTCACATCCTGAACCACTTCCTCAAGCTCACGCACGAGGGGCGCTGAGGGGCTATTCCCCTCAGCGCGCATCAGGACGTGATGCGTTCCCAGCCGTGCCGGACGGCCGCCTTGAAGTTGTCCCACGCCGATTGCGGATACGTGTGCTCCCACGTGGAACGCAGATCCGCTTCCACGTCGTCCCACGGGCGGCCCCGGTAGCTGTCGCTGCTGGCCATTGAATGGCCATAGCGGTAGGCGGGATCGTAGTCCTCGAAGCGCGCGCCGGTGGCGACATAGGTGGTGCTCCAGTGGCTGCGGTAGTACTGCTCGTCGTCGTAACTGGTACCGGGCAGGTTCTCGGCGCCGGGATAGCGGCGCGCGTTGGCGCCCACGCTGGACGGCGGCGGGGGCGTCATGTCGCTGGCAAATTGCTGCGACCCTGGCGACTCGTTCATATTGCTGGCGGACATGCCCTGCTGCGATGGCGCATCCGACTGCATGCTGGCGCCCTGGCGCCGCGCGCTGTCGTCCTGCGGCGCGCCCTGCCAGCCGCCGGCGCGCCAGTGCTCGGCGTGCGCATCGATGTCGAGCGGCGCGTAGCGTTCGACGATGTCGGTGGCGCGCTGGATATCGGCGTCGCTCGCGCCTTCCAGGGTCAGCACGACATGTCCGCGCCGCACGGCTTCCGCATAGATGTGGCGGTCGGCGTGGTTGCCGAACAGGTCCGTAAAGAAATGCTTGACGCTGTCGAGCAGGCTGTCGCTGTCGTCGCGGCGGATGTTTTCCGTGGCGGAAGTGTCGTCACTGCCCGCATCGTGCAGGCGGATGCTGGCGCCGGGAAATCCCGCCGTGATCAGGTCGTGCCGGGCGCGCTCGGCCATGTCGCGCAGGGCGAAAACTGCTGCCAATGTATGTGCCATGATGGTCTCCAATCGGTGAACAACGTCCTTCCAGTGTAGGCCGTGAAACACGAAAGGGGCGCCCGTTTGCCCCTCGGAAACCGTTGTCTTCGTCAAATATTGAAGAAGGGGAAACTTCAGTCGGGTGTGCCCACGAAGGCGCGCAAAAAGTCGATAAAGGCGCGCACCTTTTCCGCGATATGCTGGGTGTTCGGATACACGGCATACACGCCCTGCTGCGGAAAGACGACGTCGGGCAGCAGGCGGCGCAGGCGTCCCGCGCGCACTTCCGCCTCCACCTGCCATTGCGGCAGCAGGGCCACGCCGCAGCCGCCCAGGGCAAAGCCCAGCAGGGCCGAGGCGGAGTCGGAATGGATGACGGCGTCGTCCTGCGCCGTGAAGGCGGCGGCACCGTCTGGTGTCTGCACGTCCCAGCGCAGCGGCGTGGCCAGGCGGCTGTGCGCCAGCCAGCGCGCGCGCTGCAAGTCGTCCAAGGTGGCGATGCCCTTGGCAGGCAGGCTGGCCAGGTAGGCGGGCGAGGCGACGGGCCAGATCGCATACGGCTCGATCAGCGCGGCGCGGTAGCTCGAATCGTTGAGGGAACCCATGCGGATGGCCAGGTCGTAGCCGCCCGAGATCAGGTCTTCATGCGAGGACGACGACGAATGCTGGATCTGCAGTTGCGGGTGGGCGGCGGCAAAGGCGATCAGCGCGGGGATCACCGTGCGGCTGCCGTATTCGACGGTGGTGGTCAGGCGCAGGGTGCCGCGCAAGCCCTGGTGGCCCTGGCGCGCCGTTTCGATGGCGCCCTGCGCTTCGCTGAGCACGCGCTGGCAATCCTCGTAAAAGCGCCGCCCCACGTCGGTCAGTGCCAGGCTGCGCGTGCTGCGCGTCAGCAGCGACACGCCCAGCTCCGCCTCCAGCTGTTTCAAATTAAAACTGACGACGGCCTTGCTCTGGCCCAGCACGGCGGCCGCCGCCGTCAGCGAACCGGCGTCGACGATGGCGATGAAAATACCCAAACGGTCAAGACTGATCATAAATAAGAATGAGGAGGCATGCGGGTTGTAGAGGTTTGTCAAAATTTGTTTGACAGTGTAATCGGGGCTGGCCCGTTACGCAAATGGCGATGGACGCTTAAGCTGGCCGTTTGCCATTCGGAGCACCATGGACTATCGCAAAAAGGTGGCGGCCATCTATCTGCTGGGGTTTTTCGTCGACCTGATCAACATGTTCATCACCAGCGTCGCCTATCCCGACATCGGCCATGCCCTGCACGCTTCGGTGGCGCAGCTGGCCTGGATCAGCACCGCCTACATCCTCGGCCTGACCATCGTCATCCCGGCCAGCGCCTGGCTGGCTGCCTATTATGGCAGCAAAACCGTGTTCATGGCATCGTTGCTAACTTTTTTATGCGCCAGCATCGGCGCCGGCCTGGCGCCATCGATTGAAGCGCTGATCGCCTGGCGCTGCGTGCAGGGCCTCGGTGGCGGCTTGCTCATTCCGCTGGGGCAAAGCATGACCTACCAGCTGTACCAGCCTGCCGAGCGTCCCGGCCTGTCCTCCGTCATCATGCTGGTGGGCTTGCTGGCGCCGGCCCTGTCGCCCGCGCTGGGTGGCGTCATCGTCGACAGCCTGTCGTGGCGCTGGATTTTCTATTTGAACGTGCCGTTTGCCGCGCTGGCGCTGCTGCTGGCCGCCTGCTGGCTGCGTCCCGACCCGCCGCGCGCACAAGTACCCCGTCTCGACACGGGCGGTCTGCTGGCGGGCAGCACAGCCATCCTTTTGCTGTTGCTGGGCCTGACCATGCTGGGCACGCCGGACGAGCTGCTGGCCGGCGCCGGCGTGCTGGCGCTCGGTGTTGCCTGCGCCTGGGGCTATGTGCACGGCGCCCTGCGCAAATCGACGCCGCTGCTGAACCTGCGCCTGGCCAGTGAGCCGCTGCTGCGCATCGCCATGCTGATGTATCTGCTGGTGCCGGGCGTTTTCATGGGCGTGAGCCTGCTGGCCATGCTGTACCTGCAGGGCGTGCTGGGCATGTCGGCATCGACAGCCGGTGCGCTGATGCTGCCTTGGGCGCTGGCCTCGTTTGCGGCCATTTCGCTGACCGGCAAAAGCTACCGCCGCGTGGGTCCGCAACCGCTGTTCATCGCGGGCGCCCTGCTGCAGGCGGCGGGCATGCTGATGCTGCTGCGCGTGGAGGCGGCCGATCAGCTGTTCTGGCTGGCCGGCGCGTACGCCGTGATGGGCTTTGGCGGCGGTTTGTGCAGCAGCACGGCGCAAAGCACGGCCTTCTTGCGCACGCCGGATGGGCAGCTGAGCCAGGCCAGCGCCGTGTGGAATATCAACCGCCAGCTGGGCTTTTGCCTGGGTGTCGCGCTGCTCAGCGTACTGCTCAATGGCTTGCTGGCGGCGCAGGGCATCGCATCGCTGGACGACCCCGCCCAGCACCTGCGTGCGGCGCAGGTTTTCCACTGGTGCTTTGCGCTGGCCGCAGCGTCGTGCGTACTGCCCCTGGCACTGTGCCTGCGTATCGACAACCGCGCCGTTCTCGACCTTTTACATCACCATGGAGTAGCAAAAAAATGACTGCAACGAATCCCTATTTTGACGACGTTTTATCCACGCATGTGCTGATCCGCGAGTGGCTGTCCGGCGAGGCGGCATCAGCGGAACATTGCGCCGATTTACTCGCGCGTTTTTCGCCCGATTTTACGATGGTGGCGCCGGGCGGGATGCGCCTCGATCACTTTGGCTTGACCAGGTTTTTCCAGGGCGCCGGCGGCAGCCGCCCTGGCCTCGCCATGCGCATCACGGACTTGCAATTGATACAGAAAAGCGCCGCCGGCGCCACCGTGTCCTACCGCGAATTCCAGTCGCTGCCGGGCGCGGAAAACACCGAGCGCTGGTCCACCGTCGTGTATGAGAAAACGCCCGATGGCGCTTTGCTGTGGCGCCACCTGCATGAAACGTGGGCCGCGCGGGCGGATTGATCCTGCAGCGTGGCGGCAAGAAGCAGGGCCGCAAACACTGAAAGGCGCCGGCGCGCTCACGCCGGCTTGGCCGTCATCAGGTAAAACACGACGATGAGAGCGAAGAAGGCGGGCACGCCCAGCGCCGCCCAGATGCGCAGGTAGCGCCAGTACAGCGCGGGCAAGGCGACGCCGTCGCGCGCGCTGGCCTGCGCCATGTCGCGCATGCGCATCTGCAGCCACACGACGGGCAGCCAGCAGGCGCCGGCCACCAGGTACAGCACCACGGACCAGACGATCCAGCGGCTGCTCAAGGGATATCCGGCCAGGTGGGCCAGGTAAAAGCCGCTCAGGGGCTGGAACACCACCGTGGTGGCCGTAAACAGCCAGTCGGCGCGCACCACGTGGCGGCTGACGACGGCGATGGCGCGCACGTCGCGGCTCAGACTGGTGAACAGCATGTAGAAGGCCGAGCCGATGCCGGTGCCGAACAGCAGGGTTGACGAGACGATGTGCAGCCATTTGACGATCAGGTATTCCATGGCTTTTCCTCCAGTTGGTACAGCAGCCACAGGGCCGCCAGCATGGGCAGGTTTTTCGTCAGGGGCCCGTACGGATGCCACAGGAATTCGGGCAGGAACACGGCGATCCAGATGCTATAGAACACGATGAGGGCGGCTTGCAGCGGCCATAGCCAGCGCCGCCACGGTGGGCGCAGCGCCAGGGTGGCCATGCCCAGCAGCAGGTCGAACAGGCAGGCGCCGGCCAGCAGCGGCGGCGCCCAGGCTGGCGGCACGCCGCTGCGCTCAAGCAGGCCGATACTGTCTTCGAGCGGATAGACGCCGGCCGAGACGATGGCCGTGGCGATCCACACGATGGCCATCGACAGGCGCAGCACGGGCAGCAGCCAGTCCAGCTGGGCGCGCACGGCCGCGCCGCGCGCATCGCTGATGAACTGTGCCACGGGCCGCGGCGCGCGCCCCAGCAGGCGCCGCGTGAGCCCCGCATCGGCGGCATTGCCGCGATCAAGCATGCCCAGGGTGGCGCGGTCCGGCATGGCAAAGCCCAGCAGCCTGGCCAGCAGCAGCATGGGCGGCAGCAGTAGCCGCGGTAGCGGCGCGACGCGCAGCCGCCCCAGCCCCATGGCCGCGCGCAGGGCCGCCAGGTAGGCCGCAAACGGCAGCGCCTGCGGCCCCACGACGGGCACGCGGCGCGTTTTCTGGCCGCCCAGCGCGCCCGCGCCGCGCACCAGCGCCACGATGACATCGGTCAGGTCGTCCACGTGCACGGGTTGCACCGGCTGCGGCGCGCGGCCGAAGCGGGGATACACGGGCAGGCTGGCCAGCATGCGGAACAGGCGCGCGCTGCCGCCGTCGTCACCATACACGAGCGAAGGCTGCACGATGACGGCGCGCAGCGGCAGGCTGGCGAGAAAATCGTCGGCCGCCTTCTTGCTCAGGTGGTAGGGCGAGACGGCGCCTGCGTCCGCGCCCAGGGCCGACAGCTGTATCACCAGCTGCACCTCGCTCTCGGCGCAGGCGGCGAACAGGGCGCGCGGCGCCTGCGTGTGCAGGGCCGCGAACGTCTGCGCGCCATGCTCGGCGATGATGCCGACGCAGTTGATGACGACGTCGATGCCGTCCAGGCGCGGCAACCACACGGCCTTGGCCGTGTCGCGCGCAAAATCGGCTTCGATCAGGTGCACGCGCTGCTCCTTGCCGCCGCGCGAATGCGGCGGCGCGCGGTGCGTCGTGCACGCGAGCTGGAAACCTTCGGCCAGCAGCGCGGTCGAAACATGTGTTCCGATGAAACCGCTCGCTCCCGTCAGCAGTATGCGCATGCATGCCTCCTCTTGACGGGATTGGATAGGTCTTTTGCGTTTCAGTTCACTGTGCGATCACACCACTGGAGAAAAACCATGCCCGCCCTGCCCCCTTCCCTGCGTCATGGCGCCCTGTCGGGCAGCCTCGCCTCCCTCCTGTCCGCCGCCGCCCTGGCCCTGTGTGGCCGGCGCGAAACGGGCAGCGTGTTCGCCGCCGTCAACGCCGTCAGCCACTGGCTGTGGGGCGACCAGGCGGCGCGCCGCGACGATGCCTCGCTCAGGCACACCCTGGTCGGCTATGTCATCCACCATTGCAGCGCCATGTTCTGGGGCGTGCTGTTCGAGCGCTATGCGGCGCGCATCCTCGACCGCCGCCGCGTGGCGTCCACCGTGGCGGCGGCGGCCGGCGCCACGGCCGTGGCCTGTTTCACGGATTACCAGCTGACGCCGCACCGTTTGCAGCCCGGCTACGAGATGCGCCTGTCGCGCCCCTCGCTGCTGCTGGTGTACGGCGCCAACAGCGGCCACTGGGCCAATGACGTCATCACGCCGCAGGGCGGGCTTGACCCGGTGGAGCAGGAAAACCTGCCCACCCTCACGCAACCCGATGGCAACGCTCACGTCAAGGGCGCGGCGCAGCGGCCGCAGAGCGAAGCGGGCAAGCTGGCCGATGACCGGCCGGGCCGCAACGAGTCGAAGGACATCCACAGATCACTGAATCAGCACGAGTAGACCGGCGTGCTGCGAACGAGGAGAGCACCATGTTTGCACACAACAAGCGACTGCAATACACGGTCAGGGTGGAGCAGCCCAATCCCGGGCTGGCCAACCTGATGCTGGAACAATTCGGCGGCCCGCAGGGCGAGCTGGCCGCCGCCTGCCGCTATTTCACGCAAGCCTTGTCGGAGGACGATCCGGGCCGCAAGGACATGCTGTTCGATATCGCCACGGAAGAACTGAGCCACCTGGAAGTGATCGGCAATATCGTCGTCATGCTCAACAAGGGCGCCAAGGGGCGGCTGGCCGAGGGTGTCGACCAGGCGGCGGAGCTGTACCGCAATATCACGGGCGCTGGCAACGACAGCCACGTGACGCAGGTGCTGTACGGCGGCGGCGCCCCGCTGGTCAATTCGGCCGGCGTGCCGTGGACGGCCGCCTACATCGACACCATCGGCGAACCGACGGCCGACCTGCGCTCGAATATCGCCGCCGAGGCGCGCGCCAAGATCGTCTACGAGCGCCTGATCAACCTGACGGACGATCCGGGTGTGAAGGAAGCGCTGGGTTTCCTGATGACGCGCGAAGTGGCGCACCAGAAGTCGTTTGAAAAAGCCCTGTATTCGATCGAGCCCAATTTCCCTCCTGGCAAATTGCCGGGCGATCCGCAGTATGCGGACGTGTATTTCAATATGTCGCAGGGGCCGGGCGAGGAACGGGGGCCGTGGAACCAGGGCGGCAAGTGGCAGTACATTTCCGACCCGCGCCAGCAGATGGCCGTCGATGGCGGCACGGGCGAGGCGGAAGTGAAATTGTCGCAGGACGAACTGGCGACCGTGCAGCAGATGGGCGCGCGCACGGCATCGAATCCCGATGCCGACCCGTTGACGGGCGCGGAACTTGGGATGCGCCCCAACGGCCGCGATGGCGGCAGCTCGTCCATGCCCTTGTAGCGCGGCAGGCCGGGTACCGCCAGCGTGAACACGCCGCGCGCGCTGCAGGCCCTGGCCAGGCACTGGTCCTGGTCTTGGTCTCATGCACTGGGCTTTGCCCTGTGCGGCGGCGCATTGCTGCTCCTGTTGCTGTGCTTGCTGTACGCGCTATCGGCCCAGCTGGCGCTGCGCCATGCCCATCTGGCGCCGGGCCTGATCGGCGGCGGCATGGCGGCCGCCGCCACGGCGTTGGGGACCGTGCCGGTGCTGCTGTCGCATAAATTTTCGCAACGCAGCTATGACTGCTTCCTCGGTTTTGGCGCCGGCGTGATGCTGGCGGCCACCGCTTTTTCTCTGGTGTTGCCGGCGCTGGCAGCGGCCAGGCAGCGCGTGGCAACGCCCATGGATGCCAGTTTGCTGGTGGCCTTTGCCATGGGCCTGGGCATGCTGCTGATCGTCGCGCTCAACCTGGTGGTGCGCGAACGCGTGCGGCATGGCGCGCCCGTCGCCGCCAGCAGCCTGAAAAGAGTGTGGATTTTTGTGCTGGCCGTCACCTTGCACAACCTGCCCGAGGGGCTGGCGATCGGCGTCGGCTATGCGGGCATCGACTTGGACAAGGCCAACGCGCTGGCGGCCGGCATCGCCATCCAGGACGTGCCCGAAGGCCTGGTGGTGGCGCTGGCGCTGCGCAGCGTGGGTTACAACCGGCGTCTGTCGGTGGCCATGGGCGCCGCCTCCGGCCTGGTCGAACCGGTGGCGGCGCTCGCGGGTCTGGCCCTGATCGGCCTGTCGTCCGCCCTGCTGCCGTGGGGCCTGGCGGCGGCCGCCGGCGCCATGCTGTTCGTCATCGTGCACGACGCCATTCCCGAGGCGCAGCGCAGCGGCAATGGCGGTTTTTCCAGTATCGCGCTGGTGTTTGGTTTTCTCCTGATGATGGTGCTCGATACGGCCTTGAGCTGATGGCGCTGTGCGTGTGCGCTGCCGGAAGCACGATGTGCGTATCATGCGGTTCTTGCATTCGGAGAAAACAAAGATGCGCATAGACACGACATCGGACTCGCCAAGCTGGACCAAGGTCTTTGACATTGGTCATGAACTGCGGCAGCTTGGTCCCTTGATGGAAGAAAAATATCCTGCCCTCGACTGGGAATTGTTTGTCTGCCTGCGCTGCGTGCCGAAAGACTTGCAGAGAAAAACCTTTTGCCGCTACTACGCCAGCGACAACATGTTCGGCCTCGATATCGCCATGGATGAGGAAGACTTCGTGCCGGTGAAAAAAGACACGCCTGGACAACGCAAATTGATCGGCGCCGCTTTCTTCACATTTTTTGCAGCCAGCATCCGGAAATACGAGAAAAAACTCCCGGCACTCCAGCCGGTTTCAGCACAATTGACCGCCGACGTGCGGCAATGGTGTGTCGAGAATCAGTGGCTCGATTCCACCGCCTGATCCACCACGCACGGCCACTCAACTGAGATCGTGCAAATCCTTTTGCAGTGCGGGACCGGTGGAAAACTGCGAAAACACGACCTCAAGCCCCGCGCGCTCCGGCGTGCAGCACATGGGGCCGACGAGGTAGCGCGATGCCGTGGGAAACGGCGCCAGGCGCAACAGCGGCCACAGCTTGCCATCGGTCGAATACTGCACCCGGATCACGCCGTTTGCCACCGTCACGCGCAGCCAGAAACCGTCCGGCATGGCGGGCGCGATGCTGACGGCCCAATCGGAGGTATCGACCGTCAGCACGGTGCTCAACAAGAGCTGGCCGTCGGAAAATTCGACGCCGCACTTGATCCAGTTGTCCCCATCGATGCGCACCATCATGCCCGCCTGGTCGTACAGCGCCGCATACTGCGCCGCCACATGCAGCTGCGCCGTGAAATCGCCTTTGACTTCCGTGCCGAAAAAGTGGCCGCTGTCGCGGATAAAACCGTATGAGGTCTTGCGCCAGAAATCCGTGTTGGCGTCCGTCGTCACGCGCAATTGCGCGCCGTCGGCGGACCAGTTTTCCGGTGGATTGAGCCAGCTGCCTTGCTTGAACATCGCGTGCCTTTCCGAGCTAAAAAGATCACATAGTTTGCCCCCATCCCAGCGCCTTGTACAGGGCAATCGCATCGATGTAGGACGCCGTTTCCGCCAGCAGCGCTTCGCGCCGGATATCGTACAGGGCGCGCTGGTTTTCCAGCACCGCCTGGTACCTGCCGGAACCACCCTGATAGCGCGTGCTGGCGACGCCAAGGGCCGCGTTGCCGTGGCGCGCCGACTGCAGCAATGACGCCAATCGCGTCTGGTTTTCCGCCAGTTGCGTGACGGCGTTTTCCACGTCTTCCTGCGCCATCAGTATCGTTTGTTCATAGCGCGCCAGCGCGCCCTGTGCCTCGGCTTGCGTGCCGCGCAAGCGTGCCTTGACGCTGCCCAGGCGGAAGGCAGGATAGCTGACGGATGGCGCCACCTCGAAGGCGCGCGCGCCGCCGTCGAACACGCCGCTGCCGCGCAGCGCGAAGAAGCCCAGGAAACCGCCCAGGCTCAGGCGCGGATACAGGTCCGCCGTGGCGGCGCCCACGTCTTCGCTGGAGGCGGCCAGCAGGCGCTCGGCGCGCACCACGTCGGGACGCCGCTTGATCAGGCGGTTCACGTCGCCGAGCGGCAACTGGCCCGCCAGCGGCGCCTGCTGGCGCGGCGTGGTGGCCAGCGCGATGGCGCCTGGCGCTTGTCCGCTCAGCACATCGAGCCGGTACTGCGCCTGACGCAGTCCCGCTTGCAACGGCGGCAGCATTGCCTCGCTGCGCGCCAGGTTGGCCAGCGCGTTGTGGCGCTCTTCCGGCAAGCCGCCGCCGGCGCGGATGCGCGCGTCGGTCAATGCCACCGTATCGCGCCAGCTGTGCACCTGTGCCTGCGTCAGCGCCAGGTTGTGCTGGTGGCCCAGCGCCTCGTAGTAATTGCGCGCCACCTCGGCGGCGATCGTCAGCTGCACCTGCCGCAAGTCCGCCTGCGCCGCGTCGGCGCGCGCCTGCGCCGAACGGCTCATGTGCGCCAGGCGGCCGAACAGGTCGATCTCCCATTGCGCGTCGAAGCCCACGCGCGTGCTGGCGCTGGCGGCGCGGCTGTCTGGCGTGTCCTGTTGCACCGTGCGCTGCCATCCGGCCTGTCCCGTGACGGCAGGCAGTTCATCGAGGCGGCGTTCGTCGAAGACGGCGCGCGCGGCCAGCAGGTTCGCCTGCGCCTGGGCGATATCGAGGTTGTGTTCGAGCGCGCTGGCGATCAGTTGCGACAGGCGCGCATCGTCGAAAAACGTCCACCAGGCGGCCTCGTTGACGGTGCTCGCGCCGGGTGCGAATTGCGCCTGCTGCGGGCTGGCCAGGGTGATGGCGGGCGTGCCAGGTGCGACATAGGCGGGGCTGACGGCGCAGCCGGCCAGCACGGGGAAAAGAGAGACAAGATAGCGGTAGTTTTTCATGGGGTTTCCTTCAGCGCCTGCGACAAATCGCGTGCGCGCGGCGTGGCATGGTCGGCCGTGTGGCGGCGGGCCAGAAAGGTGTACACGGTGGGCAGCACGAACAGGGTAAAGAAGGTGCCGATCAACATGCCCGAGACGATCACCACACCGAGGCCGAAACGGCTGTTGGCGCCCGCGCCCGAGGCGAACAGCAGCGGCACCAGGCCCACCACCATGGCGGCCGTCGTCATCAAAATCGGACGCAAGCGGATTTGCGCCGCCTTGCGGATGGCCGTGATGCGGTCGAGCTGTTCATGCACCTGCAATTCATTGGCGAATTCCACCATCAAGATGCCGTGCTTGCTGATCAAGCCGATCAAGGTCACGAGACCGATCTGCGTGTAGATGTTGACGGTGGCGTAACCGAGGGCCAGCGGAATCAGCGCGCCGCAGATCGACAGCGGCACGGTGATCAGGATGATCAACGGGTCCGTCAGGCTTTCATACTGCGCCGCCAGCACCAGGTAGATGACGACAACGGCGGCCAGGAACGCCAGCAGCAGCGCATTGCCTTCCGTGGCGAACTGGCGCGCGTCGGACTGCCAGTCATAGCTGAAGCCCGGCGGCAGGGTCTTGGCCACGCCATCGAGGAAGGCCACGGCGTCGCCCAGGGTCACGCCCGGCGCGGGCACGCCCTGGAAGGTGGCCGCATTCTGCTGGTTGAACTGGGTCAGCATGTTCGGTTCGATCTGTTCGCTCACCGACACGACGGCGGACAGGGGCAGCAGGCTGCCGTCGTCGGCGCGCACGTACTGCTGCGTCAGGGCTTGCGCCGTGAGCCGCTGTTCGCGCGGGCTTTGCGCGATGACGTCATAGGCGCGGCCATCCATGCCGAAGCGGTTCAGATAATTTTCACCCACCAGCACGGCCAGCGATTCGCCGATGTCCTGCATGCGGATGCCCAGGCTGTTGGCTTTTGAACGATCCACACGCACTTTCACCACCGGGTTGTTGTAATCGAGGTCGCTGTCGACGACGGCAAACAGGCCGCTTGCGCGCGCGCGCTGCTTGACGTCTTCCATGGTGCGGAACAGGGTGGCGTAATCCTGCGCGCTGCGCAGCACCATTTGCACGGGCAGGCCGCCGCTCGATCCGGGCAAGGGCGCCAGCTGGAAGGCGAAGATGCTGGTGCCTTCCACGTCGCCCACGGCGTGTTGCAATTCGGCCTGGATGACGGCCGCATTGCGCGAACGTTCCGCCCACGGCGTCAGGTTGATGCCGCCGATGCTCGATGCCGGACCTTCGCCACCATTGATGATCCAGCGCGACGCCGTTTCGGGGATATTTTTGTAGATGGTATCGAGCTTGTACGAGAAGCGCTCGACGTAATCGAGGTTGGCGTGTTGCGGCGCCTTGATCGCCGTCAGCACGCTGGCCTGGTCTTCCGCCGGCGCCAGTTCGCGTTGCGGCAGCAGGTACAAAAACGGCAAACTGACCATCACCAGCGCGGCGAAACCGGCACTGAGCCAGCGGTGGTGCAGCGAGCGGTCCAGCAGGCGCGCATAGCGCGAGGTCAAGCCCTCGAAGAAATGCTCGGCGGCGCGCGCCATGCGCCCTTCCGATTGTTTCGGCTGCAGCAGCAAGGAGCTCATCACGGGCGACAAGGTCAGCGCCACCACGCCCGAGACCACCACGGCGCCGGCCAGGGTCAGCGCGAATTCCTTGAACAGCGCGCCCGTGAGTCCCCCCATCATGCCGATCGGTGCATACACGGCGGCCAGGGTGATCGTCATGGCGATCACGGGGCCGGCCACTTCGCGCGCACCGACCAGAGCGGCCGCCACGGGCGTCTTGCCTTCCTCGATATGCCGGTGCACGTTTTCCACCACGACGATGGCGTCATCGACCACCAGGCCCACGGCCAGCACCATCGCCAGCAAGGTCAATAAATTGATGCTGAAACCGAAGGCCAGCATCAGCACCGCCGCGCCCAGCATCGACAAGGGAATCGTCACGACGGGTATCAGCACGGAGCGCAAGGAACCCATGCACAGGTAGATGACGATGACGACGATCAGCAGCGCTTCGAGCAGGGTATGCGCCACCTCGTCGATGGACGACTGGATGAAGCGCGCCGTCTCGAACGCCAGCTCGACTTTCACGCCGGGCGGCAGGGTTTTCTGGATCTCGGGCAGCAGCTTCTTGATGCCGTCGACGATCACCAGCGGGTTGCCGCCGGGCGTGGGCGACAGGCCCAGGTACACGGCCGGCACGCCGTCCATGATGCCGCTCGTCTCCGTGGCGGCCGCACCCAGTTCCACCGTGCCCACGTCCTTCAAACGCACGAGGGCGGTGCCGTCATCGCCGCCCTGCTTGACGACCATGTCGCGGAACTCCGCCACGCTGGTCAGATCCGTGTTGACGCTGATGTTCGAGACGACGAATTGTCCCTTCACCTTGCCGGGCGCGGCCTGGTAGTTATTGCGCCGCACGGCGTCGGCCACGTCGGCGGCCGTCAATCCCCGCGCCGCCAGTTTCGCCGGGTCGATCCACAAACGCATGGCCAGCTGCTGGCCGCCGTACACGTCGACTTTCGCCACGCCGTCGATGGTGGCGAACATCGGTTGCACCACGCGCGCCAGGTAGTCCGTCAACGCGGGCGCGGACACGCTCTCGCTGGCAAAGCCGACATAGGCGACGGCCGAGGAGTCGCCAGCCGAGCGCTCGATGACGGGGTCAAACGCGCCTTCGGGCAGCTTGTAGCGTACTTGGTTGACCTTGGCCATGACTTCCGTCAAGGCTTGCGTGGAATCGCGGTTCAGTTCCATGCGCACGGTCACCGTGCTGCTGCCTTGCACCGACGACGAGGTGAGGTAGTCGATGCCTTCCACCGACGATACGGCTTGCGCGATCGGCTGCGTGACAAAACCCTGCATCAGTTCCGCCGAGGCGCCCGGATACGTGGTTTTCACGGTGATGGTGGACGATTCGAGCATCGGATACTGGCGGATCGGCAGCTGCAGGAGGGCGATCACGCCCAGCATCAGAATCAAGGTGCTGATCACCAGCGCCAGCACGGGGCGGCGTACGAATAAATCGGTAAATTTCATGGTGATGTCTTTCCTTTACGAGCCGGCCTTGGGCGCGGCGCGTTTTACTTCGTCCAGGGTATTGGCGACGGCTTGCACGGCCATGCCGTCGGCCAGTTTCAGCTGGCCCGAGGCGACCACGCGCTGGCCTTCGCGCAAGCCGTCAAGAATGGCCACGCGGCCCCCTGCCCGCTCGCCCAGTTTCACGCCCACGCGCTTGACGGTGAGCGGCTGTTTTCCTTCCTGCTGCGCGACGAAGACCGTGTCGCCATACGCGCTGTAGGTGACGGCCGTTTCCGGTACCGTCAGTTGTTGTCCTGCTTCGCGCGCCACGCGCACGTTCGCGTACATTCCCGCCTTGAGCGCACCGCGCGGATTGGTCAGCGCCGCTTGCACCTGCACCATGCGCGAGCGGGCGATCAGCGGATCGATGGCGTTGATCTTCGCCGTGAAAACGTCGCCGGGATAGGCGTCCACCAGCACTTGCACGGCCTGGCCCGGCGCCAGTTTCGCGCTGCTCTGTTCATCGAGGGCGAAGTTCACCAGCAGCGCCTTTGTGTCGATCAGGCTGGCCACCGTATCGGCTGCGTTCAGGTACTGGCCCGCGTGTACCTTGCGGATGCCCAGCTGGCCGGCGAACGGCGCGCGGATGGTCTTTTGCGCGATCAGCGCTTGCGTCTGGCGCACGTCGCCCAGCGCCGCATCGCGCGCGGCCAGGGCGCTATCGAGCTGCTCCTGCGTGGCCGCTTTTTCCTTCACCATCTGCACCGTGCGGGCATGGCTGCTTTCCGCGTTTTTCAGTTGCGCGCGCTGGCGCAGCAGCATTGCCTGTTCCTGCGCGTCATTCAGTTGCACCAGCACGGCGCCGGCGGGCACGGTCTGCCCCGACTCGAAGCGGATCTGCGTGACGCGCCCGCCCGTCTCAGCCGCCACCTGCACCTGGCGCGCCGCTTCCAGTTCGCCCACGCCAGTGAAGTAGCGTTCCTGCGTGCCCAGCACGACGGGGACCAGCGCCACCTTGGTGGCGGGATAAGCGGCGGCATCGGCCGCATGGGAGTCCGCGCGCGGATAGAGGGCGGCGCCGGCGACGGCCAGGGTGATGGCCAGCGCGGAAGCGCCGACGAGTTTCGTATGCATGATGAAGTCCTTTTTACAGCGGGGAAGAAGAGGCGCAGCGGAGGCTGATCAGGTCCGCTGCGCGTTGAAAAGTACAAATAGCGCGATGGTCCACAGCAGCAGCACCAGGTGCGTCGTCTGCAAGCCTTCCTGCGCGATCCAGTAGCCGAACCACAGGCCGCCCAGGTGCATCAGCAGCAAAAAGGCGGCCATGGCGCACAAGGCCAGGTTCAGCCAGGGCAAGGCAGCGGCCAGGCCGCCGCCGAGAAACAGTGCCACGCCGGTCCAGGCGGCGATGGCGGCCAGCAGCTGCAAGGCCAGCACCACCCCCAGCGCCAGCCGGTGCAGGGTCAAGGACGTGAGCGCGCGGCGCAGCAGCGGCGTCTGGATGGTGGGGTCCTGGCGCAATGGATCCATGCGCATGGTGTTGCCGATGGCCCAGACGGAGCCGTGGAAGGCGTGCAGATTGTTGATGGCGGCCAGGGTCAGCCAGGTGGCCAGGCCGGTGGCGAGGATGGCGTGAAACAGCCAGATGGAGTGCTGCAGCTGCATGAGAAATCCAGTCCAAGAAAGTGTCTTGCCGGCACGCGGACGTGGAAACTCCTCGACAGCGGGGAGCTACCGGCCTATTATGCAAGCAATTAGTTGGTTAACTGGCCCCATGATAGTTGAGCGAAATGAATTACACAAGTAAACGTTTGGATAATAGCGAGGTGCCGCAAACGACGGAGCGCATCCTGTATTTCATCAAGACCAAGGGCCCCGTCTCCACGGCGACCCTGGCCAAGACCCTGGACATGACAGGCGAGGCGGCGCGCCAGCAAGTGCAAAAGCTGGTGGCGGCGGGTCTCATCGAAGGGCGCCAGGAAGCGCAGGCGGGCGCCGGCCGGCCGCGCCAGAACTGGGTCTTGACGGAAGCGGGCAATGCGCGCTTTCCCGACACGCATGCGCAGCTGACGATCAAGCTGATCGGTTCCGTGCGCCAGCTGTTCGGCGAAGCGGGGCTGGACAAATTAATTACCCAGCGCGAAGAGGAAAGCCGCAGCGCGTATGCGCTGGCGTGCTCGGCGCCAGACTTGCCCACGCGGCTGCGGCAACTGGCGGCCGTGCGCGATGAAGAGGGCTATATGGCGCGCGTGGAAGCGGACGGCGACGACTGGCTGCTGATCGAAGACCACTGCCCCATCTGCGCCGCCGCACGCACTTGCCAGGGCTTTTGCCGCTCCGAACTGCAGCTGTTCCAGGAAGTGGTGGGACCGCACGCCAGCATCGTGCGCGAGCAGCATGTGCTGGCCAACGCCATGCGCTGCGTGTACCGGATCAGGGCGCTGCCCTAGTCTTTCGGAAACAGGGGGCGGGTAGCAAGCGCCACCAGCCCCGCCAGCCACCACACGACGGACCAGTTGCTGGCCGCCAGCAAATGCGGGATGGCAATCGGTGTGAGGAACAGGCCCGCATATACGGCCGTGTTCGCCATGCCCAAGGCCGTGCCCGCGTTGGCGCCGCCCGCTTCCGTGGCCAGCTCCGTGTAGGCCACGCCATGCCAGGCGGACACGGCGATGCCGGCGAGCACCACGGCCGCCATCAACAGCCAGCCCGGCGCCTGCAGCCAGGCGATGCATCCGAGCAAAATGAACGAGGCCAGCGCTACCAGGGCCGAGCCGCGCAGGTAAGCGGGCCGGTTCGCGTGGCGGTCCGTATGGCGCCCGCTCCAGATGCGCATCACCATGGCGCCCGCCTGCAGGGCCACCATCACGGCCGTGATGGCTGCCAGGCCCAGGTGGCCATGGTCGTGCAGGAACACGGTGGCATAGCTGAGCACGGCAAATTGCGGCACGCACAGCAAGCCGATGGCGGCCACCATGCGCCAGACTTTACGGTTCTGCAGCGGCGGCTTCACTGCAGATAGGCCCGTGGACGCGTTGTGCGGCCCTGTGGCGGCCTCGGCAGAGAAATCGGGCTCATGCATCCAGCGCCACGTAAAAAACGCCGACAGGCCGCATACGAGGGCCAGGGCGCCAAACACGGGCATGAAGCCGTAGCGCGATGCCAGGCTGGGCAGGACGAGGGCGCCGAGGCCGCCGCCCATGGGCACGGCCGTCTGGCGGATGCTCATGGCGAAACCCCGTTCGCCGGCGCCAAACCAGCGCATCACGGCGCGACCGCTGGCGCCATTCACGCTGCCGCCCAGCACGCCTACCAGCGCCAGCCCGGCCGCCAGCGCCCACAGGGGCGGCACGGCGCCGTCAGCCGGCGTGATCCACAGCAGCAGGGTCAATAAGGCCAGCATGGTGCCCAGCAAGCCGGTCAGCAGCACGGGCCGGTCGCCCCAGCGGTCGGTAGCCATGCCCCATGGCAATTCGGTCAGGGCCACACCCAGGCCCATGGCGCCCAGCGCCACTCCCAGTTGCGTATTGCTCAGGTGATAGCCGCTGCGCAGCCAGATGGCCGTGGTGGGCATGCCGTTGGCGGCGGCGGAAAAGCTGGCATTGGCCGCCACGCCGACGGCCAGCACTTTCCAGCGGTGGGCATTGCCCAGTGCGGGCGCAGTGACGGGGACAGGAACAGGAACGGCTGGGCAATTGGTGCTCATGGCAGGGAGGGGAAAGTGGTTGACCCTGACAGTGTTGCGCAGTACGATCGTTCTGAATATCAGATAATTTACTAGTCACCATCCCACAAAACCGGACGATTGTATTGATGCCATGAGCCTGCTGAATTTCGACATCGCCTTTTTGCGCAGCTATGTGGCTGGCATCGAACTGGGCAGCTTTGCCCGCGCGGCCGACAAGGTGGGACGTTCTACCTCGGCCGTCAGCGCCCAGCTGAAAAAACTCGAGGAGCAGGCCGGCATGCCCCTGTTCCGCAAGGATGGCCGGGGACTGGCGCTGACGCCGGCCGGCGAAGTCCTGCTCGGCTATGCGCGCCGCCTGCTGGAACTCAACGACGAGGCGGCCGTCGCCTTGCGCGGCGCGGAACTGGAAGGCTGGATCAGGCTCGGTTTGCAGGAGGATTTTGGCGAAGCCTTGCTGCCCGACGTGCTGGGGCGCTTTGCCCGCGCGCATCCGAAAGTGCGCATCGAGGCGCACGTGGCGCGCAACACGGCCTTGATGCAAGGGCTGGCCATGGGGCAGCTGGATCTGGCCCTGCTGTGGGGCGGCGCCTGCATCGCCGACGTGGCCGAGTATCCGCCGCAGCAGCGCCAGCATATTGCCGAACCGGCCATGCGCTGGATCGCCTCGTCCAGCCTGGCGTGGCGGCCCGAATCGGGCGAACCGCTGCCGCTCATTACGTTCGACCGCGACTGCCTGTTCCAGCGCTGCGCCACGCAGGCGCTGGACCATGCCGGCATCGCCTGGCGCACAGCGTTTACCAGCCCCAGCCTGGCGGGACTGTGGGCGGCGGCCGCCGCCGGGCTGGGCGTGACGGTGCGCACCGGCCTGGGCTTGCCCTCTTCCGTGTGCGCGCTCGATCACGTGGCGGCCGGTTTGCCCGCCCTGCCCCCGTTGTCGCTGGAACTGCTGCGCGCCTCCAGCGTGTCCAGGCCGCCCGTCGAGCGCCTGGCCGGCCTGATCATCGAATCGCTGCAGCAAGATGCGGCGTAAAACGCCTGCCATTCACGTGCGCGCAATCAGCACTTGCACGGGCGCCATGGGAAAATCGCTGGCGCCGTACTGCTCCACTTGCCGCCATCCCGTGTCGCGCAGCAATTGCGCCAATTCCCCCTGGCGCGTCACCGTGCGGCCCAGCATGCGCATCGGCAAGTAATACGGCAGCACGCGCGCCGCGTCAACGGCTGCCGGAGCGATTTCCGCTTGCACGCAAACGAAGACGCCACCGGGTTTCAAGGCCGCATGGATCTTGCGCAAGGCCGCCGCCATGTCGGGCACGAAATGCAGCACGGACGAGCACCAGATGAGGTCGTAACCGTTGCCGATATCGTCGCCGTCCAGGTCGCCGCCCACCGTCTCCAGACGGTCAGAGAGTTGCGCATGGGCGATGTTGGCGGCGGCCACAGCCACTGTTTCCGGCCAGTCGAAAACGCAGCCGTGCAAACCCGCATGGGCTTGCGCCAGCGCAATGGCAACCCAGCCTGGCCCGCCGCCCAGGTCGAGCAGGCGCAGCGGCGTGTTGCCGTCTGCAAACGGGGCGATCCGTTGCATCACGGACAGGGCCGCGCGCATGGTGACGGCGCGTTGTTCCTGGCCGATCTGCTGCTGCGCGGCAACGGCCCAGTTGACTCCATTCGCCGTGCTGTAGGGCGCGGCCTTGCCCCCCTGGCGCACCAGCGTACCGAGCTGGGTGGCGAAGTGGCGCAGCGCATGCAGCCGGTACAGCCAGGCGTCGCCGCAAAAGGCCACCGAGTTGCGGCAGAAGTACTGCAAAGTGGCGGCCGTGCAGCGGTAGCGCTGTGTGTCTGCATCGGCATCGGCTGTATCGCGTTCCAGCACCTGCATGCTCCAGAGCAGTTCCAGCAGCAGGGCCGTGTGCGGCGCATGCAGCGCCAGGGTGTCGGCCAGCTGCACCGGCGTGTGTGGCGTGGCCAGCACCTCGAAAATACCCAGTTCCAGGGCGGCGGCCAGCCCGTCCGCCTGGACGGGCGCGACGGCCAGGTCCCAGTACGGTTGCAAGGCATGTTGCGTGGTAAACGGCATGGCATTTCCTTTCGGCGAGGTGGGCAAGAACGCCTATTTTATGCAACAATGAGAATAATTATCATTTGCATTTGTATGCGGCACGGCGCATTTCGTATGCGCGACGGCGCGGAAAACAGGGGGAGCGATGAGGGAACAGGACCGGGAAGCGGCAGGCTGGACGCGGCGCCAGCTGGACCCCGGAATGGGTGCGTGCCGCGCGGACCAGCGCCAGGTCGACCAAGGCTTGCTGCTCGTGCATTCCGATTACCGCCCGCGCCTTGCCCTCGTCGAGCCATCGAAGCATGACGACGCGGGCGGCATGGTCATTACCATCGGCCTGGAAGGCGCATCCGGCTACCTCACGCGCGATGGCGAACAATTGCGTTTCCTGGGCGGCCATACGACGGTGACGGCGTTTCACCACGTCAGCGGCGAACGTCGTTTCGAGGCGCATCAACGGGCGGCGCAATTGCGCGTGCTGGTGGGCGAAGACGCGCTGGCGCGCTACTGGCCGGAAGGCCTGACTTCATTGTTACCGAACGGTGGCGCGCGCCAGCTGGCGCATGCGGCCACGACGCGCAGCAGCGCTCTGCACGCGCGCGCGTTGCTGCGCGCGACGGATCCGCTGGCCGTGCATATCGGCGTGCTCAGTATCCTGGCGGAACAGTTGCGGGCGCTGCGTCCGGCGCCCGCACCCGCTGCCTTGCCGCGCTGGTCCGAGACTGATATCGCCAAACTGGAACGCGTCCACGCGCTGATGCAGGAGCAGATGGCGCAAGACCTGACGCTCGATTACCTGTGCGCGCAAGCGGGATTGAGCTTGTTCAAACTCAAGCAGGGATGGCGCTACCGCTACAATGACAGTCCGCAGCGCACCCTGCTGGCGCTGCGCATGCAGCGGGCAAAGTTACTGCTGGAAAATGGGTGTCAGGTGGCGCAGGCGGGCTGGCAAACGGGCTATCGCCATCCGTCCAATTTCAGCGCCGCGTTCAGCCGTTATTTCGGCTTCGCGCCGAAGACCGTGGGACGCGCTGGCACGTAAAAAGCCGGTGTAGAATCGGCGGGCAGCACATACTCATACGACCCACAAGGAGACATGATGGCCCGTAAAATCTTTGTCAATCTGCCCGTCCAGTCGCTGGAACGCTCCGTCGCGTTTTTTACGGCGCTGGGCTTCAGCTTCAATGCCCATTTCACCGATGAAACGGCAACGTGCATGATCGTTGCCGACGACATCTTCGTGATGCTGTTGACGCACGACAAATTCAAGCAATTTACGCCCAAGCAACTGTGCGACACCACCGTGGCGACGGAAGTGCTCGTGTGCCTGTCGGCCGAGAGCCGCGGCGAAGTCGATGCGCTGGTGGCGAAGGCCGTCCAGGCGGGCGGCAGCATCTACAAGGAGCCGATGGATTTCGGCTTCATGTATGGACATAGTTTTCAGGATCCTGATGGGCATCAGTGGGAGTTGATGTACATGGAACCTAATTCTGTCCCCCAATAGCATCGTAGGTCGGATTAGCGGCGGCACGTCGCGTAATCCGACAATATTGTTGGCCGGTGGTGGTGTCGGATTACGCGCGGCTTCGCCACGCTAATCCGACCTACCCGGCTGTTAAACTTGCGCCTTAGCTGGCCAGCGCCAGCAAATCCACCACTTCCAGCCCCGCCAGGTCTTGCGTCGTGTTGCCCGCAAACGCGGCGCGGCTCGGCTGGCCGTTTTTCAGCCAGGTGCGCGTGACGTCCTTGATCTGCGCCAGGGTGCAGGTCAATACGCCGGTGCGGAATTGCTGGCGCACGGCTTCCGTCGTGCCGCGCTGCTGCATGTTCCACGCGGTCAGCGCTTCCGCATACGGCGAATGCGGCTTGTCGAGGCCCTTGATCACGCAGATGATGGCTTCTTCCACTTGCTCTTGCGAGAAATCGCCGTCGAGGATTTGATCCAGGGTCGTGCCGAAGTCGGCGAACGTGCCGGCCAGGCGTGGATCGCGGTAGGAACTCAATGTAAATGTTCCTGCGCCGGCCGCATAGCTGGCGCTGCCGCCATAGGCGCCGCCTTTTTCGCGCAGGGCCGTATGCAGCACCTGGTTGGTCATCAGTTCAGCGGCGACAGCCAGGGCCGAAGCATCCGGATTGTGCACGCCAGGCACGGCCCAGGAAACGAAGCAATGGTTGATCTGGCTCGTCGCATGCAGGGCCGTGTTGGCCAGCGGCAAGGCAGCAGCTGCGACGGCAACGGCCGGTGCATCCGTCTGCGTGCTGGCTGCCGGCAATTCCAGCAAACGGGCCAGGGTGATGCCATCCTGCTCCAGGCCGGCGCACAGCACGGTTGGCTGCTGGGCGATGATGTGCGCGTGCAGGGTGTCGAGTTCACGCGCGATTTCCTGCAAGCCTGCCGACGTCTTGCTCAGCTGCTGCAAGCGGCGGTAGAACGGCAAGGCTGCCGGGCCGCCGACGATGTCGTCGAAGCGGCGCGTCGGCGACAGCGGCGCTGCCGAGGCCAGCATGGCGTAGCGGTTGCCGGACTCGGCCAGGCTGGAGAGTTTGTCTTGCACCAGACTTTCAATCAGGAAAGCCAGGCGTTCTTCTTCATCGAAGCGGGGCTTGGCGATCCAGGCTGACAGCACGGCGGCAATCGCCGCGTGTTCTTCGCGCAAGCCGCTGGCCGAGAACGACAATTCCACGCGCATCGCTTGCTGCGGGCGGGGAATCGCTTCCAGGCCGATGTGGAACGATGGCACCATGCTCTGGCGCCAGGCGCTGGCGTCGTCGAACGACATGTCGCCCACGCCCAGTTCCGGCGCCAGGTCCGTGTACAGGCGCAGCCATGGCCACGACGCTTCCGGCAAGTTCGACACGTCGTACAGCACGTTGGCATAGCTGATGCCGTTCGAGGCGATGCTGAACGCCACGGCGCCGTCGATGGCGGCTGGGATCGGCAAGGCCGGGCGCGGCAAGGCGCTGACGTCGCCAGGGCGAATGCGCGGCAAGACTTCGGAATTCGATGGCAGTTGCTGATGCGCTTCCAGCGCGGCGGACTCGGCCACGATGTGTTCGCGCTCGGCATCCGTCAGCGTCGCTTGCAAGGCCGCCAGCTTGGCGTCTTCCTGGGCGGCGCGGTCAGTGAAGTAGGCGCTGTCGGGTACCACGTGGGTCGTCAGGCGGGTCGGGTTGGCGATCAGCTCACGCACCAGCTGCTTGAAGAATGCCGGATCGTCGATCTGCTGTTCCAGGGTTTCCAGAATCGCCGCATTGTCGAACGCATCCATCACGTCGCCGCCATACATGGCCAGCGGCAAGGCGTGCAGCAAGCGGCCCAGGCCGTAAGGCATGCGGCCGCTGCTGATTTCGCGCTGGCTGTATTTGATGTCGCGCAAGGCCGCGTGCAGCACGGCGGCGGGAATGCCCTCTTCCGCCGTTTCTTCCAGGGCCGTCCAGATGCGCTGGTGCGCATCGGCGATCTGTTCTTTGGTTAAACCTTCCATGCCGATGTGGAATACCATCTGGCGGATGCCCGCGTCGCGGCCGTTCATGTCCGATGGGCGGCCATAGCCGGCCGATTCCATGGCGCGCATGACGGGCGCCGACGATTCACCGAGCAAGCCGTGCGACAGCAGATGCGCGTGGTAGTAGGCGATGGGGTCGCTCGATTCGCCCATCAGCCAGGCAAATTGCAGACCGAATTCATCGTCGCGCGCTTCCTGCGAAGGAATTTTGACGATGTTTTCCTGCGGCGCCGTCCACGCGGGGGCCAGCTGCGGCAGGCGGCGTTCGGAGAAGCCGCTGAGCTTGGACAACACGCGCTCGCTTACCTGTTCCTGCACGGCCGACGCTTCGATATTGCCGGCGGTCATGATCACGGCTTGCGACGGGTGATAATGGCTGGCGTGGAATTCTTTCAGCATGTCATGCGTCAACTCGGGGATATTCAGCGGATCGCCGCCCGATTCCACTTCATACGTCGTGCCTTTGAGCAAGGCGCTGGCGATGCCGCTGTCGAGCGCGCGCATGGGACTGTTGAAAGCGCCCTTCATTTCATTGAAGACGATGCCCTGGTACACGAGCTTGTCGCCTTCGAACGCGTGGCGCCAGCCTTCCTGGCGGAAATTCAGGTAATCGAGGTTGGGGAAGAAGGCCGCATCCAGGTAGACGTCGAGCAGGTTGAAGAAATCCTTGCGGTCGGTGCTGGCGAACGGGTACACGGTGCGGTCCGGATAGGTCATCGCATTCATGAACGTGGCCGTCGAGCGGCGCAGCATCGAGAAGAAGGGGTCGCGCACCGGGTAGCGCGACGAGCCGCACAAGGCCAGGTGCTCCAGGATGTGGGCGCGCCCGTCGCTCACTTCGGGCACAGTGGGAAAGGCCACCAGGAACACCATCTCAGCCTGCTCGGTATGCATGTGGATATGGCGCATGCCCGTTGCTGGCTCGACATATTGTTCGATGGTTGCCTGCAAGACTGGAATGAAGTTGCTGCTGACTTTTTCAAATGTGCTCATGCGGTATGGGATCTCTGCGGTAGGTGATTCGGAGTGTCGGTGGAGCTGCATCACATGTGGGGGCAAAGTGGCGCAATGCCAGGGCCTGTCGCCAAGCGGGGTGTCAAGGCCAGGCCACTTTGATGCCTGCGTGAAGTTTTTCCCTATTGTACTAGGAGTATTCGCGCGCCGCCGCCGGGGCCTTGCTGGCGGCCGGAAAAGCGACAGTCTTGCTAAATTGATCATTCTCGGGTGGGTGGCGTCTCCGAATGAACGCTTAGCGTACCATGCGCCTTTTGTCATCCAGACTGAACCGAAGGCGCCTATCTTGTCCCGACTTTCCTTTCGCCAACTGTTATTTGCCGCCTTCATTTTGACGACGGGCATTTTGACGGCCACCTCCGTGCAAGCCCTGCTGACCCTGGAACACCTGGCGCGGCTGGGGCGCGAGACGGCGGCGCAGGCGATTGCCCTGACGGAACAGTCGCAGCGCCTGTCCGAGCGCACCCTGGCCATGGAGCGCAGCGCGCGCCAATTTCTTGTGCTGGACGATCCCGTGTTCCGCGAGCGTTACGCGGCGGCCCGCGACGAAGCGACGGCGGCGCTGCAAGTGCTGAACCGCGCCACGCCCGAGTTCGCCACGCAATTGGCCGACGAATGGACGGTGCAGGCGCAAGCGGCGTGGGAAGTTTTACAGGCCGGCAAGCGCCGCAAGCGCGATGGCCACGCTGTTGTGTACCGCGCGTTTGCCCGCATGACGCAAATCAATGACAGTCTGGCGCGCGAAAGCAAGACGGAAATCGGCAGCCGCAACGACGCCCTGCTGGCCGAGCTGGAACGCCAGCGCCGCCTGCTGGGCGTGCTGGTCGGTGGCGCCGTGCTGCTGGCGGCCGTGCTGGCCACCTGCTTCGGCTTCCTGCTGTCGCGTCCGCTGCGCCGCATCGAGACGGCCATCGGGCGCCTGGGCGACAAGCGCTACGACCAGCCCATCGTCGTCGGCGGACCGGCCGACACGCGCCGCCTGGGCCAGCAGCTCGACTGGTTGCGCCAGCGTCTGGCGGATCTTGATGCCGACAAGGAGCGTTTTCTGCGCCACATTTCCCACGAGCTGAAAACCCCGCTGGCGGCCCTGCGCGAAGGCGTGGCTCTGCTGGAAGATGAGGTGGCCGGCAAGCTCAGCGACAGCCAGCGCGAAATCGCCGGCATCCTGCAGCAAAACACGGCGTCCTTGCAAACCCAGATCGAGGACTTGCTGCGCTACAATACCGCCGCTTTTGACGCCCAGCATCTGGCGCACAGCAAGGTCGACTTGCTCGTCTTGCTGCAAGATGTGGTGGCCGGGCAGCGCCTGCAATGGCTGGCGCGCCGGTTGACGGTCGAGGTGCAGGGCGAGTCCCTGATCGTGCAGGCCGACCGCGACAAGCTGGCGACGGCCCTGGCCAATTTGCTGTCGAATGCCGTGCGCTTCAGCCCGGAAGGCGGCACCGTGCATTTCACCCTGTCTTGCGAAGGCGGCCGTGTACGCATCGACTGCATCGACGAAGGCGCCGGCGTGGCGCCCGAGGATGCCGCGCGCATTTTTGAACCGTTTTACCAGGGAGTGCGCCAGGCGGCCGGCGCGCGCAACGGCAATGGCATCGGCCTGTCCATCGTGCGCGAATATATCGCCGCCCACGATGGCAGCGTCACTCTTTTACCGCGCCCCGCCGGCGCGCATTTTCGGATAGAACTGCCCTTATGATAACGAGAATTCCCCTGGCCGGCATGGCCGCCTGCGCATTGCTCTTGGGTGCTTGCGCCGCCAAGCCCCCCATCCAGACGCCCGTGCTGGTGCAAACGCCGCCGCGCGTGGTGGTGGTGGTGATGGACCCCCAGCTGACGGAACTGCTGGCGTATCAAAGCGCCTTGCGCCTGATGACGCCGTCGGAACTGGTGAAAGCGCAGCTGGATCTGGCGAAAGCCGACCATGCGCCGCACAACACGCTGCGCCGCGCCATGCTGCAAGCGGCCTTGCGCGGTCCCGGCGACCTGGCTCGCGCGCAAGCCTTGCTGGAACCGTTGGCCACGGCCACGGGCAAGGATGCGCAACTGCTGGCGCCGCTGGCGCAATTGCTGGGCAGCCAGTATGCGGAACTGCGCCGCCAGGAAGAGAGCATCGACAAGCTCAACACGCAGCTGCGCGACGCCCAGCGCCGCAACGACTTGCTCAATGAAAAACTCGAAGCATTGAAAAACATTGAGCGCAGCCTGTCCGTGCGCCCCGCCGCGGGAGCGCCGAAATGAGCGAACACGCCCACATCTTATTGGTCGACGATGACCCCGACCTGCTGCGCCTGCTGACCATCCGCCTGAAGGCGGGCAATTACCGCGTGACGGCCGTGGGCAGCGCGGAAGCGGCGCTGGCGCGCCTGGCCGTGGAATTGCCGGCCCTGGTCATTACCGACGTGCAATTGCCGGGCCGCGACGGTCTGGCCCTGTTCGATGAAATCCGCCGCCAGCATGCGGCCCTGCCCGTCATTTTGCTCACAGCCCACGGCACCATCCCCGACGCCGTCGACGCCACGGCGCGCGGCGCGTTTGCGTATCTGACGAAACCGTTCGACGGCAAGCTGCTCATGGAAAAAGTGGCATATGCCATTAACTTGTCCACCGTCATGCCGGCGCCCGCGTCCGGCGACGAGAGCTGGCGTGCCGAGTTGATCAGCCGTAGTTCACAGATGGCCGAGTTGCTGGCCGAAGCCAAGCTGGTGGCCGGATCCGATGCCAGCATCCTGATCCGTGGCCCCAGCGGCACGGGCAAGGAATTGCTGGCGCGCGCCCTGCACAACGCCAGCCGCCGCGCCAAGGCGCCGTTCATCGCCGTCAACTGCGGCGCCATTCCCGAGCAGTTGCTGGAATCGGAACTGTTTGGCCACGTGAAGGGCTCGTTTACGGGCGCCGTCGGCAACCGCGAAGGGCTATTTCAGGCGGCCGATGGCGGCACCCTGTTTTTAGATGAGATCGGCGACATGCCGCTGCCGCTGCAGGTGAAACTGCTGCGCGTGCTGCAGGAGCGGGCCGTGCGCCCCGTCGGCGCCGACCAGACGCGTCCGGTGGATGTGCGCTTGCTGTCCGCCACGCACCGCGACCTCGACGTGGCGATGACCGAGGGGCAATTCCGCGAAGACTTGTATTACCGGCTCAATGTGGTGACCTTGACCCTGCCGCCGCTGGCCGAGCGCCGCGAAGATATCGCCCTGCTGGCGAACCATTTCCTGCAAAAGCTGGCGGCCAAGTACCAGAAACCGTTGAATGGCTTCGCGCCAGACGCACTCACGGCCTTGGTCAGCGCGCCATGGCCTGGCAATGTGCGCCAGCTGGTCAATGTCGTCGAGCAAGTGTGCGCGCTGGCGACGGCGCCGCTGGTGCCCTTGTCGCTGGTGCAGCGGGCCTTGCGCGTGCCGTCGCTGGAAGCGCTCAGCTACAACGAAGCCAAGCAGCGCTTCGAGCGCGACTACCTGATTCAGCTGCTGCGCCTGACGGATGGCAACGTGGCCGACGCAGCCCGCCTGGCCGACCGCAACCGCACGGAGTTCTACCGTTTATTACAGAAATACGAGCTGACGCCGGCCCTGTTTCGGGGCGATGGCGACCCTGTCGCTGAATAGCGACAAAAATAAAGTATTCATAATCAACGACTTATCTGGAAACATTGATATTGTTGCCATACCTTGTCGCTGTCTGGCGACAAAAAGCCCCGTTTTTTCGGCCAGATCGCCGTGAAACGGGCTGGAAAAATCGAGTTTGAATCTAAGTCGTTGATTTTAAATGAAATTTAAAAGCTGGCACGGCGCTTGCTGTATGGGTAGATGTGACGCTTCAAAGTGTTACTTTATCCAAGTAAGAAGCTTTTAACTTCATTGAGAGGAACTACCATGCAAACATCGAAACTGTTCAATACCCTGGTCGCCGCTATCGTACTGTCGGGCGCCTCGATCACCGCTTCGCATGCCGCTGACTCCGCACCAAAAGCACAAGCTCCTGCTGACACCGTCGTGGCTGCCAATGCCGCCGCCGCCGTCCCTGATGAAACCATCACTTCCTCGGCCAAGGCCGCCCTGAGCGCCGATGCGCAAGCCGCTGCCCTGCCAGTCAAGGTTGCAACCCAGCAAGGCGTGGTCGTTCTGTCGGGCGACGTGCCGAGCGCCGAAGCGGGTGACCGCGTCGTGCAGATCGTCGCTTCCGTGAGCGGCGTGAAAGAAATCAAGAACGAGCTGAAAGTCAAAGCCGCCGGCTAATCCCCTCGCGCTGTACTTTACTCCGGGTTGCCCTGTCTGCGGACGGGGCATTTTTTTGCCCGCGCGGTTTTACCGGGCAAGCCATGCCATCGGGCAATGAGCCGGACAATGCAGGTAGAATAGCCAGCACTGGCGCTGCTCCCGGCGCTGTTTGTCATCCCCGGCACAGCATGCTGTTGCAAGGCTGCGCCGTTACCAGGCTACCGCATGTCCTCTTTTTCTCCCGCTGCCCTGCTGCGCAATCTGAAACCCGATAACTTCACCCTCGCCCTGCTCGTCACCGTGGCGCTGGCCACTTTCCTGCCCTGCACGGGCCAGACGGCCGTGGTCTTCGGCAACATCACCACCGTCGCCATCGGCGCCCTGTTTTTCCTGCATGGTGCCAAGCTGTCGCGCGAAGCCGTGGTGGCCGGCGCCATGCACTGGCGCCTGCACTTGCTGGTGCTGGCCAGCACTTTTGTCCTGTTTCCGCTGCTGGGTCTGGCCCTGCGCCCGCTGGCGCTGACGTTTCTCACGCCCGACCTGTACATGGGCATCTTGTTTTTGTGCGCCCTGCCGTCCACCGTGCAATCGTCGATCGCCATGACGGCGATGGCGCGCGGCAACGTGCCGGCCGCCATCTGCAGCGCCTCGGCCTCGAACTTCATCGGCATTTTCCTCGCCCCCATCCTCGTCGGCTTGCTGGTGGCCAAGGGCGCGGAAAGCAAGTCGTCGGTGGACGCCGTGCTGTCCATCGTCATGCAACTGCTGCTGCCATTTTTGGCCGGCCAATTCCTGCGCCGCTGGATCGGCCGCTGGGTCGACCGCCACAAAGCCACCCTGAAATACGTCGACCAGGGTTCGATCTTGCTGGTGGTCTACACAGCCTTCAGCGAAGCCGTCAGCGAAGGCCTGTGGCATACGATTTCGGTGGAAACGCTGGTCGCCCTGGGCTTGATCAGCACCCTGCTGCTGGCGCTGGTGCTGGGCATTTCCACCTTTGTCAGCCGCCGCCTGGGGTTCAACAAGGAAGACGAAATCGCCATCGTCTTTTGCGCCTCGAAGAAAAGCCTGGCCAGCGGCGTGCCCATGGCCAAGGTGCTGTTTTCCACGCGTTCGCTGGGCATGGTGATTCTGCCGCTGATGCTGTTCCACCAGATTCAGCTGATGATTTGCGCCGTGATTGCGCAAAAGTATGCGCGGCGCGACGAGGCGGCGGTGGCGCGCGTCTAGGGGGTGGACGGGGCCTTGCTGCGCACTGGCCACGTCAGCGCGTCAAGCAAGGTTCCCGGCGCCTTGCCCGTGTCCAGACCCGTCGGTGGATACTCTCCCGCGCGGGGAATATGGTGGGTGCCGAACAGCCGGTCGAAGACGGGGAACAGCCCGGCGAAATTACGGTTGAAATGTTCCGCTTGCACAGAGTGATGAACGCGATGGTACTGCGGTGAATTGAACAGCATCCAGCAGCGGCCAAAGCCGACCCGGACATTCATATGCGGGAAAACATGATACAAGCCCAGGATTCCGTACATTCCCAAAATCACCATATTGGTCTTGAACAAGATCCCCGCAAGCAGATAGATACTCAGTGCCTTGATACCCGCTTCGGCCCAATAGTGCCTGGTCGTGGTGCTGGCATTCATGGCCGCATCGCTGTGATGGAAGGAATGCATGGCCCACAAGGCGGGTATGCGATGTTGCACGCGATGAAAGGCGTATTCCAGAAAATCCATGCAGAAGGCATACACGATGAATGCCGGCGCCAGCATCGAGCCTGACGCGTCGAGATCGATGAGCCCGCCGCCGGCCGCATTGACCAGCCGCACCGTGACGATGGCCGTGAGCGGAGCCAGCATGGCGCCGCTGGCGGCATAGATGACCATATACGCCAGATTGAAGCGCGACGCGCCCGCAGGCTGCTGTTCCAGGGGATGGCGCTTCTCGATGGCCAATGCCAGAAGAATGACCGCCAGCAGCATCGAGGGACCAAGCAGTATCGCCGCATATCCCATCGTTTAACCCTGGAAAATAGTGGATATTCTTCTATTCTTAAAAATAGTCCGGCTATCCCCAACTGTCAATGCCATTGGTATTGCCTTGACCTGGGCAATGGCAGAACGCTATATATCCGTGTATATTACGCTCCTTGTCACCGTTCACTTTACAAGGATACGATCATGCGCCTCACCTCCCTCGCCCGACTCATCGGCACCGCTCTTCTCGCCACCGCCGCCACCTCCGCCCTTGCCGGCGAAGTGGTCGTATCGGCCGCGGCCAGCCTGACGAATGCGTTCAAGGATGCGGCGCAAAGCTACGAGGCGCAGTATCCGGGCAGCAAGGTGTCCCTGAACTTTGCCGCCTCGGGCGTGCTGCTGCAGCAGATCGTCAAGGGTGCGCCCGTGGACGTGTTTGCCTCGGCCGACCAGGAAACCATGGATGCGGCGCAAAAGCAGGGCTTCGTCTTGCCGGTCGACCGCATGGACTTCGTCGGCAACAGCCTGGTGCTGATCGTGCCGCAAGATAGCAAGCTGGGCATCAAGAGCCTGACGGATCTGACGCACAAGGATGTGACCCGCGTGGCCATCGCCAACCCGGCCAGCGTGCCCGTCGGCCGTTACTCCGAAGGCGCGCTGAAGAAGGCGAAACTATGGGACGCCGTGCAAGCGAAGGCCATCGGCACGCAGAACGTGCGCCAGTCGCTCGACTACGTGGCGCGCGGCGAAGTCGATGCGGGCTTTGTCTACGCCACCGACGCGGCCATCATGAAAGACAAGGTCAACGTCGTGCTGGACGTGCCATTGGACGCGCCCGTGCTGTACCCGATCGCCACCATCAAGGGCAGCGGCAATGGGGCCGAAGCGAAGCGCTTCGTCAGCTATTTGCAGACGGCGCCGGCGCAAGCCATCCTCGCCAGGTACGGTTTCAAGAAACCATAAAGCAAACGACTGCGCATGGATATCGCCTGGACCGCGCTGGCCCTGTCGCTCAAAGTGGCGGCGTGGGCCACGGCGCTCAACTTGTTGCTCGGCATCGGTACGGGCTATCTGCTGGCGCGCACGCGTTTTCCCGGGCGCGAGTTGCTCGACGCCCTGTTGACCCTGCCGATGGTGATGCCGCCCACCGTGCTCGGCTATTACCTGCTGGTATTGCTGGGCCGGCGCGGTACCCTTGGCATCTGGCTGCAGGATAACTTCGGCATCAACCTCATCTTTACGTGGCAGGGCGCCGTCATCGCTTCCACGGTGGTGGCCTTTCCCCTCGTCTTCAAGCCTGCGCGCGCCGCCTTCGAGGCCGTCGACGGCCAGCTGGAGCAGGCGGCCCGCGTGCTGGGCATTTCGGAAATGGCGATCTTTTTCCGCGTCACGTTACCGCTGGCCTGGCGCGGCATCCTCGCCGGCGTGCTGCTGGGTTTTGTGCGCGCGCTGGGTGAGTTCGGCGCCACCCTGATGGTGGCCGGCAGCATTCCCGGCAAGACGCAAACCCTGTCGGTGGCCGTGTTTGAAGCCGTGCAGGCGGGCAAGGATGACTTGGCCAATACGCTGGTCTTGATCACCTCCCTGGTCTGTATCGTGGTGCTGCTGACTGCTGGTCGCCTGGCGCCCGGGCGCGTCGCTCATAAATGACCACTATGCAACTCGACCTCGACCTCCGCGCCACCTTGCGCTCCGGCAAACGCCGTTTCGACCTGCAGGTGCGATGCACCTCCGGCAGCCAGCGCATCGCCATGTATGGCCCGTCCGGCGCCGGCAAGAGCATGACCCTGAAAGCCATTGCCGGACTCTTCACGCCTGATGCAGGCCATATCCGCCTGAACGGGCGCACCCTGTTCGATTCGGCCGCCGGCATTAATCTGCCGCCGCAGCAGCGCAACGTCGCCTACCTGTTCCAGGATTACGCGCTGTTCCCGCATCTGACGGTGCGCCAGAACGTGGGCTTCGGCCTGGCGCGCGGCTGGTTCAACCCGCGCGCGCGCGAAAAATTGCAGAAAGTCGAGCATTGGCTCGATGCCTTCCACTTGCAGGAACTGGCGCATCAGTTCCCCGACGAGTTGTCCGGAGGCCAGCGCCAACGGGTGGCGCTGGCGAGGGCACTCGTGGCCGAGCCGAGCGCGCTGCTGCTCGACGAGCCGTTTGCCGCCCTCGATCCGGCCCTGCGTGTCAAAATGCGGCTGGAACTGAGCCAGTGGCAACAGCGCCTGGACGTGCCCATGATCCTGATCACGCACGATCCGGAAGATGCGCGCATCCTGGGCGAGCACGTGCTGTACTTGCGCGACGGACAGATCGATAACAGGGAAGACCACATGGCATTGGGTGAACGCATTGGATAAAATCGGCTTGCAAGGCTCGGTATGGATGACGGTGGGCGGAGAAAACCTGGGCGGCGCCGGCCGGGTGGAATTGCTGGGCGCCATCGCCGAATGCGGTTCCATCACGCAGGCGGCCAAGCTCGTCAAGATGAGCTACAAGGCGGCCTGGGACGCCATCGATGCGATGAACAACCTGGCTGGCGAACCGCTGGTCGAGCGCCTGACGGGCGGCAAGGGCGGCGGCGGCACGCGGCTGACGCCACGGGGGCGCCAGCTGGTCGACAATTTCCGCATCATCGAGCGCGAGCATGCCCGCTACCTGCGCCAGTTGGGCAGCCAGGCCGAAGGCATCGCCGACGACCTTTTACTCATACGGAGAATGGCCATGAAAACGACGGCACGCAATCAATTCCTGGGCAAGGTGGCCGAACTGAAACAGGGCGCCGTCAACGACGAAGTCACCCTGGAATTGCCCGGCGGCCAGCACATCGTGGCCATCGTCACGCAGGGCAGCAGCGCCAGCCTGGGCCTGGTGCCGGGCGCGGAAGCGTTCGCGCTGATCAAGGCTTCGTCCATCATCCTCGTGGCCGACAGCGAAGGCGCGCGCTTTTCCGCGCGCAACCAGCTGGCCGGCACGGTCACGCGCGTGCAGACGGGGGCCGTCAACACGGAAGTGGTGCTGGACTTGCCGCGCGGCGGCACGATTGCCGCCATCATCACGAATCAGAGCAGTACCGACCTGGGTATCGCGCTTGGCAGCAGCGTGACGGCGATGTTCAAGGCGTCGAGCGTGATTCTGGGCGTACCCGCATAAGTGCGTAGGTCGGATTAGCGCTTGCGCGTAATCCGACATGATCCGCCAACAATGTTGTCGGATTACGCGGCGTGCCGCCGCTAATCCGACCTACCTTTTTAATCTTTTAGCCTCGACAACCAATCCGCCGCAGCCGCCAGCGCCAGTTCCAGCTCCTGCGCCGTGTGCGCCAGCAGGCTTGGGACTTCGTCCAGGCGGCCAGCATCGATGGCTTCCTCGGTGGCGAACGCGGCGCGGATCAGGCGTTTCGTGCCCAGGGTGCCGACGGAGCCGCGCACGCTGTGCAGGATGCGCGCCACGTCGCTGTGGCGGCCAGCCTGCAACGCCGTTTCGGCGTCGCGCACGGGCGTCATGCCCTTGTTCAGCGCGTCTTCCACCATGCGCCGCAGCACGCCGCGCCCCTTCGCGTCGCGTCCCATCACGCGCATCAGCGGCGCCATGGAAAACACTTCCTCATCGGCAACTGTCACCGGCTCGGCCGTCTGCACTGGCGGGCGCTTGGGCAGGTGGCGCAGGATGACTTCCATCATCTCTTCCACCACGACGGGCTTGGCGATGAAATCGCTGATGCCGGCCGTCATGCAGCGCTCGCGCTCGGACGCCAGCACGCCGGCCGTCATGGCGATCACGGGCAGGCCCAAGCGCAGTTCCGTGCGGATGATGTGGGTGGCGCTGAAACCGTCCATGACGGGCATCTGCATGTCCATCAGCACGATGTCGTAGCGCAGCGCTTCCGTGCGCAGCCGTTCCACGGCTTGCAAGCCGTCGCCCACCACGTCCAGGGTGGCGCCCATGTGTTCGAGGATGCCGCGCGCCACGGCCTGGTTCAAATGATTGTCTTCCACCAGCAGGAAATGCACGCCGGCCAGTTCCGTGCCCAGCGGCTGGTGCAAGATGCGCTGTTCGCCGCCGTCGTCCTTGGCGATCAGCGCCTGGTGCAGGGCATCGAACAGGCTCGATCCCGTGATCGGCTTCATCAGCACGACGTCGGCCTCGGCCGCGCTGGAGATTTCCTCCAGGTGGTTGCGGGCGAAGGCGTTGACCATCACCACGATGGGCTGGCGCTGGCCGCTGGCCGCCTGGCGGATGGCCTTGGCCGTGGCCAGACCGTCCATGACGGGCATGTGCCAGTCGGCCAGCACCACGTCGTACGGTTGCTGCTGCGCCAGCCGTTCGCGGTACAGTTCGATGGCGGCAAAGCCGGAGTCCACTTCGTCGGCCAGCCAGCCCCACGCCTCGATCAGCTTGACGATCAGTTCGCGCGTGGTGCGGTTGTCGTCGGCCACCAGCAGGCGCAGCTGTCCCAGAGCCGGCGTGCGCCGCGTTTCCGCCGGTTGCGCCAGCATCTCGAAGGGCACGCTGAACCAGAAGCGGCTGCCCTTGCCTTCGCTGCTGGCGACGGCGATGTCGCCGCCCATCATGTGGATCAGCTGCTTGCTGATGGCCAGGCCCAGGCCCGTGCCGCCGAAGCGCCGCGTGATGCTCTGGTCACCCTGCGAAAACGCGGCAAACAGCTGCTGTTGCTGCAGTTCCGTCATGCCGATGCCCGTGTCGCGCACTTCGAAGCGCAGCCAGGCGCGGCCGCTCTCGCTCTTGCTCTCGGCCAGGCTGACGGCCACTACCACTTCGCCGCTCTCGGTAAATTTGATGGCGTTGCCGGCCAGGTTGACGAGGATTTGCTGCAGGCGCTGGGCGTCGCCCACGAGGCGCCGCGGCACGTCGGGTTCGACGGCGATGGCCAGTTCCAGCTCTTTTTCGCCCGCATTCATCGTCATCGTCGTGGCCAGGGTATTCATGACTTCGTCGAGGTCGAATTCGACGGGCGACAATTCCATGCGGCGCGCCTCGATCTTCGAATAGTCGAGCACGTCGTTGAGGATGCCCAGCAGCGACTGGCCCGCCACGCGCACCATGGTCAGATACTTGCGCTGTTCCGTGTCGAGCCTGGTATTGCCCAGCAAATACACCATGCCCAGCACGGCATTGAGGGGCGTGCGGATTTCATGGCTCATGTTGGCCACGAAATCGCTCTTCGCGCGGTTGGCCGCCTCGGCCCGGTCGCGTTCCTGCTCCAGCTCCGCCGCGCGCGCTTCGAGTTCCTGCTGCAGGCGGTCGCGTTCGCTCATCAGGCCGTTGAACGCTTCCGTCAGTTCGCCGATCTCGTCGCGCTGCTGCACCGGCACGGGGGTAAAACGGCTGCCGCTGGTGCGCAGGGCCAGCAGGGTGTCGCGCAGGCGCACCAGCGGCGACAGCAGGCGCACGGTGACCCAGCCCAGAACAAAGGCGGCCAGCAGCGAGGCGAGGATGCTCCACAGCACCAGCCGGTACAGCACGCCATCGAATGGTTCGAAGGCATCGTCGACGGGCAGCGAGCTGGCCAGCAGCCAGTTCACCGATTTCAGGCGCTTGAAACTGTTGACTGCCGTGATGCCGCGGCTGTTGGTGCTGACCATGCTGCCTTCGCCATCTTCCTTCAGCAGCTGGGTCGTCGTCAGGTTGGCGTTCGGCTGGCGCGGCTGCAGCAAGCGGCTCGTATCGGGGTGCAGCACGTAGCGCGGCACGGCGCCGCGCGTGAGGATGAAGTAATAGCCGCTCTTGCCGACCTTTTCCGAGCGCAAACGCCCCAGCAGATTGTCCTTGTACAGGCGCAGCACGCCGATCACCACGCCGGCCACCTGGCCATCGGCGGTGAGCACGGGCGCCACCATCTGCACGATGGGCATGCCGCTCGACTTGCCCAGCATCGGTTCGGTGATCATGGGCTGGTGCGTGCGCAGCACGGTCTGGAAATACTCGCGCTCGGCAACATTGATGCCGGCGCGCCCCGGCACTTCCGGCATGTCGGCCACGACGGCGCCTTGCGCGTCGAGCACCAGCACGTCGTCGAACAGCACCAGCATCGAGCGGCGCGAATAGTATTCGCGCAATTGGGCGGGCCGGGCGATCAGTTCCGGCGGCTGCTGCCGGGCCGTCAGGGTGACGATTTGCAGCAGCATGCCCAGCTTGTCGTCGAGCTCGGCAGCGGTGCGGCTGATCAGGGATGACTGCTGGCTCAGCAGTACTCGGGTGAAGTCGTCGCGCATGTGCTGCACCTGGATCATGGTGACCAGCGCGATCATGGCGATCGAGGTCAGGCTGGTGGCCAGCGCGACTTTTGCTTTGATGCCGAGAGGCTTCATGATTTCCTTTTCAGTACCGGACGGCACAGGCGGCAAGTAATGCTGTCAGGAATTTTCCTATCAATACCCCAGCTTGGCAAGCGGCGCCGCGCAAATTGCCCTCCCCGCATGGGCTTTTGACGATGTTGCCATATAATTAAAGGCTGGACGTCGTTTATTCAGCGAAATTGCGGTGAAATTGGCACACGGCAACCCTGTATGCAGTAAACTTGTTGTTGCATTTTCTAAAAGGTACCGACATGACTGAAGCGCTACTCACTCCAACCTTGCCTACAGTGAACGTGGAAGCGTTGCGTGCGCGATGCTCGACCTGCAGCATGCATCAATTGTGCCTGCCGATGGGCCTCGATATGGGCGACATGGACAGGCTGGACCAGATCATCGGCCGCCGCCGCAAGATCGTGCGCGGCGCCTCGCTGTTCCGCATCGGCGACTCGTTCCAGAACCTGTACGCGATCCGCCTGGGGCACTTCAAGACGTACCAGATCAATCCCGGTGGCGAAGAGCAGGTGACGGGTTTTCAGATGGCCGGCGAACTGCTGGGCATGGACGCCATCAGCGCCGACCGCCACCACTGCAATGCGGTGGCGCTGGAAGACAGCGAAGTGTGTGAAATCCCGTTTTCCAGCCTGGAACAATTGCTGGGCAATATGCCGACCCTGCTGCGCCATTTCCACCGCATGATGAGCCAGGAAATCACGCGCGAGCAAAGCGTCATGCTGTTGCTGGGCAATATGCAGGCGACGCAGCGTTTTGCCGCCTTCATCGTCAACCTGGCGTCGCGCTATGAAGCGCGCGGCTATTCGAGCAGCAAATTCCAGCTGCGCATGTCGCGCGAGGAAATCGGCAACTACCTGGGCCTGACCATCGAAAGCGTCAGTCGTTTATTGTCGAAATTCAAGAAGGAAGGCTGGCTGCGCGTCTCGAACCGAGAAATTGAAATCTTGCAGCCGGCAAAACTGAAGGCCATCACGGCCGGTACCGACGTCTGCAAATAAGGCCTACAGCTCTTCATCGGCGTGCAGCGCGATGCTGCGTTGCAGCGGCCAGGTCCAGATGCCGGACAGGCGCCACTCGCGTTTGTCGTTTTCCACCAGCACTTGCCAGCGGCTGCGCTCGAGCATCGGCAGCGCCACCGAGAAATTGCCGGCCGCATCGGGCCGCACCAGCAGCTTGATGTCCTTTTCCGGCAGGGTCGCATGCGCCAGGTGCAGCTGCAGCGGGCCCTGGTATGCCTTGCCGAAGCTGTGCACGGAACCACTGAGGCGCGCTGACGCCACGTCGTAGGACAAGCTGGTAGCCATCGCCAGGTCGCTGGCGATCGTGTCGCGCTTCAAATCCTGGTTGATCGCCTTGCCCTGCTTGTAATAATCGCCCACCACCAGCGCATCGGGCTGCGTAAACGCGATATAGCCCATGAAGCTGCCGACGACCACGGACAGGCCGGGGCCGATCATCAGCAGCCATGGCCAGCGATGCTTGTACCACGGTGCAACGGGGGCTTGCAGTTTCAGACTGTCGGACATGGTATTTCTCCTGTGTAAACGGCCAGTCCCCATGCGGGAACCGGCCTTCCTGCTTTAACGCGGCACGATGAATACCGCGCTTTCGCGCACGTGCAGCGAGGGATTGTCCAGCGATTGCAATTCGATCGCAATCTTGTTCGAACCCTTCTCGCCGACGCCGTGCGGCACGCGCAGGCGGATCGGCCAGCCCAGCGTTTCCGTCGGCTGCAAGGTCACTTCTTCGCGCGTCAGCAAGGTCAGGCCCGGCAAGCCGGAAGCGCTGATCTTGAAATGCTGGCTTTGCTCCGAGGTGTTCATGATCTGCAGGCGGTAGACGTTTTCGATCATGCCGTCTTCCACTTCGCGTCCCATCGAACCGCGGTCGCGGATCACGTCCATTTTCAGGGGCGTGCGCAGGGCCAGCGACGTACATACGGCGATGATGATCAGGGCCAGGATGGAAGTGTAGATCAGGACGCGTGGGCGCATGGCGCGCTGGCGTATCTGCTTCGAATTGAAGTTGTTTTCCATCGCATGGTCGGTGCTGTAGCGTATCAGGCCACGCGGCCGCTCGACCTTGTCCATCACGCTGTTGCAGGCATCGACGCAGGCGGCGCAGCCGATGCATTCATACTGCAGGCCGTTGCGGATATCGATACCGGTCGGACACACCTGCACACACAGGGTGCAGTCGATGCAGTCGCCCAGCTTGTCGTTGTTGCCGGCCTTCTTGCTCATGGCGCCGCGTGGTTCGCCGCGCTTGGCATCGTAGGTGATGATCAGGGTGTCCTGGTCGAACATGGCGCTCTGGAAGCGCGCGTAGGGGCACATGTATTTGCACACCTGCTCGCGCAGCCAGCCCGCGTTGCCGTAGGTTGCCAGGCTGTAGAACAAGACCCAGAACCATTCCCAGGGACCGAAATTCAAGGTGGTCACCGACTGCGCCAGTTCCTTGATCGGCGTGAAGTAGCCGACAAAGGTAAAGCCCGTCCACAGGGCGATGGCGCCCCATGCCAGGTGCTTGGCCGTCTTCTTGAACGCCTTGCGCACGGAGGGGCCCTGCTTGTCGAGGGCCATGCGCGCGCTGCGCGTACCCTCGATGCGGCGTTCGACCCACAGGAAAATTTCCGTGTATACCGTTTGTGGGCAAGAGAACCCGCACCACACCCGCCCGGCAATGGCCGTGACGAGGAACAACAAATACGCACAGATGATCAGCAGGGCCGCCAGATAGATGAAATCCTGGGGCCACAGCACGACGCCGAAAATGTAGAACTTGCGCGTGGTCAAATCGAACAGCAGGGCTTGCCTGCCATTCCAGGTCAACCACGGCAAGCCGTAGAACGCCAGCTGGGTAAGCCATACGCATACCCATCGCCAGGTAGCGTAGCGTCCTTTGGCCTCGCGAGGGTAGATTTGCTCGCGGGCCGCATACATCTTGATGACTTGAGGTTCCATTTTTACTTGGCGGGTGCCTGCGGATTCGACAGGCTCCAGACATACGCCGACAGCACGTGTACCTTGGATTCGCCGAGGAAATCGCTGAAGGCCGGCATGGTGTTGCTGCGTCCCTTGCGTACGGTTTCCATGATGGTGTCGGCGCTGCCGCCGTACAGCCAGGTCTTGTCCGTCAGGTTCGGCGCGCCGAGCATCTGGTTACCCTTGGCATCGGCACCATGACAGGCCATGCAGGCGCCAAACTTGGCCTTGCCCAGCACCGACTTGACGGGATCCGAGGTCGAACCGGACAGGCTCAGCACATAATGGGCCACGTTCTCGACATCCTTTTCGGAGCCCAGGGCGGCGCCCATCGGTGGCATCTGCCCATTGCGGCCGTGCAGGATGGTGGTCTTGATGATGTCGGGTTCGCCGCCATACAGCCAGTCCTTGTCCGTCAGGTTGGGGAAGCCCTTGTTGCCGCGCGCATCCGAACCGTGGCATTGCGCGCAGTAGGTCAGGAACAGACGCTGGCCGATGGCTTGCGCCTGCGGATCGGCGGCCACCGTCTTCAAGTCCTGGCTCAGGTACTTGTTGAACAGGGGACCGTAGTCGGCTTCCGCCTTCTTCAGCTCTTCCTCGTACTGGCCCGTCGATTTCCAGCCCAGGCTGCCGGCATAGGTGCCCAGGCCCGGATACAGGAACAGGTAGGCCAGGGCGAAGACGATGGTGATGTAGAACAACCACATCCACCAGCGCGGCATCGGCGTGTTGAGTTCCTTCAAGTCCTCGTCCCAGACGTGGCCCGTGGTGCCGTCGGCAGGGGCGCCCTCGACCACTTTGATTTTCGACTGCGAGTACAGCAGCACGCCGCAGCCGATGATGCCCAGCAGGGACAGCACGACGATGTAGATATTCCAGAAGCCATTGGTAAAGTCAGCCATGGTGATGCTCCTTCGCCAGGTTCATCTCGGCCTCGGCCGGATAGTCGAGCGCGTCATCGGCGAACGGCAGGCGTGCCGCCGCGTCGAAGTCGCTGTTGCTGCGGCTGAACGTCCACCACAGGATGCCCACGAACGTCGTAAAGGAAACCACCGTCATGACGCTGCTGGCGCTGTCAAACAGGTTTTCGATTGCCATGCTAATTCCTTGTTTTGATTAATGTACCGAGGCCTTGCAGATAGGCGACCAGGGCGTCTTCTTCCGTCTTGTCCTGCAGCTGCGCGGGGCCGGCGGCGATCTCTTCATCGCTGTACGGCTGGCCCAGGCGTTTCAGGGCGCGCATCTTCGGCATGATTTCGTCAGGCACCAGCTTGGTCTTCGCCAGCCAGGGGTAGGACGGCATGTTCGACTCGGGCACCACGTCGCGCGGGTTGTTCAAGTGCGTGCGGTGCCATTCGTCGCTGTAGCGCGCGCCCACGCGGGCCAGGTCGGGCCCCGTGCGCTTGGAACCCCACTGGAACGGATGGTCGTAGACGAATTCGCCAGCGACCGAATAGTGGCCATAGCGTTCCGTTTCCGCGCGCAGCGGACGCACCATCTGCGAGTGGCAGTTGTAGCAGCCTTCGCGCACGTAAATGTCGCGGCCCGCCAGGCGCAGCGGCGAATACGGCTTCAGGCCGGCGACCGGCTCCGTCGTGCTCTTCTGGAAGAACAGGGGAACGATCTCGACGGCGCCGCCGATGCTGATCACTACCGTGACCAGGGCGATCAGCAGCCAGGGGTTTCTCTCAATCCATGCATGTGAAAATTTCATTTGCTTATGCTCCTATCAGGCGTGCGCCGCGTTCAGTTCCGGAATGCGGGCGACGGGGAGTTTGCTGCCGCGCAAGGTCATCCAGGTGTTGTAGCCCATGATGCACATACCCGACAGGTACAGCAGGCCACCGGCCACGCGCACCACGTAGTACGGATACGTCGCTTTCACGCTCTCGACAAAGGTGTAGGTCAGGGTGCCGTCCGGATTGACCGCGCGCCACATCAGGCCCTGCATCACGCCGGCGATCCACATGGCGGCGATGTACAGCACGATGCCGATGGTGGCCACCCAGAAGTGCACGTCGACCAGGCGCGTGCTGTGCATCTGCGTGCGGCCCGCCAGGCGTGGCAGCAGATAGTAGATCGAACCCATGGTGATGAAGCCCACCCAGCCCAGAGCGCCCGCATGCACGTGGGCAACGGTCCAGTCGGTGTAGTGCGACAGCGAGTTGATGGTCTTGATCGACATCATCGGACCTTCGAAGGTGGCGATGCCGTAGAACGACAGCGAGACGATCATGAATTTCAGGATCGGATCGGTGCGCAGCTTGTGCCAGGCGCCCGACAGGGTCATGATGCCGTTGATCATGCCGCCCCAGCTTGGTGCCAGCAGGACCAGCGAGAAGACCATGCCGATCGATTGCGTCCAGTCAGGCAATGCCGTGTAGTGCAGGTGATGCGGGCCCGCCCACATGTAGGTGAAGATCAGCGCCCAGAAGTGGACGATCGACAAACGGTACGAGTACACGGGGCGCTCGGCCTGTTTCGGGATGAAGTAGTAAACCATGCCCAGGTAGCCGGCGGTCAGGATGAAACCCACCGCATTATGGCCGTACCACCACTGGATCATGGCGTCCTGCACGCCCGCATACGCGGAATACGACTTGGTGAACGAGGCTGGCATGACGGCGCCATTGACCACGTGCAAAATCGTCACGGCCAGGATGTAGGCACCGAAGAACCAGTTGGCCACGTAGATGTGTTTTACCTTGCGCTTGATCAGGGTGCCGAAGAACACGATGGCGTAGGCGATCCAGACGATGGCGATGAGGATGGCGATAGGCCATTCCAGTTCCGCGTATTCCTTGCCGCGTGTCATGCCCATGGGCAGGGTGACGACGGCGCACAGGATCACCGCTTGCCAGCCCCAGAAGGTGAAGGCGGCCAGTTTGTCGGAAAACAGGCGCACCTGGCAGGTGCGTTGGACAACGTAGTACGAGGTAGCGAACAGGCCGCAGATGCCGAAGGCGAAAATCACCGCATTCGTGTGCAGCGGACGCAAGCGTCCGTATGTCAGCCATGGTATATCGAGGTTCAGGGCAGGCCAGGCCAACTGAGCGGCGATGATAACGCCAACCAGCATGCCGATGATGCCCCATACCACAGTAGCGACCGCGAATTGCTTCACGATCTTGTAGTTATAGTTCAGCGATTGATCCACAAAGACTCTCCCTGGAATTACTATTTATGATGGTGGCCAGAGAGTAAGTGTTTGACCGAGAAAAAACTTTGATGTGGATCAAAATTCCCCGGATGAAATAAGCGTAGCGAACTGGCATCGAAATAAAGTGATATTTCGGTCAAATTCCGCTCAAAAAAGCCATGCAAGATCCCTGCAACAGGAGGAATGTGGGGCAGACGCGCCGGCCATGGGGACGCCGGCCGGGCTGATGCGCTCAGGGATGCGGTTCGTTGGGCGCCGGCGTGGCCGTCGTATCGTCGTCCTGCAAGACGCGCAGGCCCGGTCCGACGAGGTCGTCGAACTGGCCGCTGTCCGAGGCCGTGAAATACACCCACAGGGCGATGAAGACGACGACGACGCTCAAGGGGATGAGGAGATACAGTGCTTCCATGTTCAGGCTTTCCGCAGGCGCAGGGCGTTGGCGATGACGACGGCCGAGCTGGCAGCCATGCCGACGCCGGACAGCCAGGGGTTCAAAAAACCCAGCGCGGCGGCCGGGATGGCCGTCAGATTGTACAGGGTTGCCCAGCCCAGGTTTTCGCGGATGATGCGCATGCTGCGCGCGGCCGTCTTCGCCGTGTCGAGCACGGACACCAATTGGTTTGAGAGCAGCACCGTGTCCGCATGCGCCTGCGCCAGGGCGGCGCCGGAACCCATGGCGAACGACACGTCGGCGCCGCTCAGCACGGCCGCGTCGTTGATGCCGTCGCCGACCATCGCCACGACGGCGCCAGTCGCCTGCAACTGCTGCACGAAATCGAGCTTTTCATCGGGCAGGCATTCGCCGCACGCCGTGTTGATGCCCAGTTCCGTCGCCACGCTTTGCGTCAGCGCTTCCTGGTCGCCACTGAGCAGCACGACTTGCTTGCCGCGCCGGTGGAAATACGCGACCACGTCGCGCGCTTCCGGGCGCAGCGCGTCGCTGAGTAAAAAGCGCGTCAGCCAGCGCCCTTGCGTGCCCAGGTACAGCGGCGTCATGCCCTGCATGCCAACGGCCGTGTCGCCCAGCGGCGGACCGGCGATGGCGGCGACAAAGGCCGCGTTGCCCAGGCGGTAGCGCACGCCGTCGACGACGCCTTCGAGGCCCTGGCCCTGCACTTCCTGCAATTGTTCCGCATGCATGCGCGGCTGCTGTCCTGGCAACCCTTCTGCCGCCGTCAGGATCGCCTGCGCCAGCGGATGGGCGCTGCCCGCTTCCAGCGCGGCGGCCACTTGCAGGCACGCGTCCTCGCTCAGGCTGCCGAGTCCCTCGATTTGCCGCAGCACGGGCCGGCCCAGGGTCAGTGTCCCCGTCTTGTCGAAAACGATGTGGGTGGCGCGGTGCAGGGTTTCCAGCACATGCGGCTGGACGATCAGCACGCCGCGCCGCAGCAGGCTGTCGGTGGCGGCCGCCAGCGCCGTCGGCGTGGCCAGCGACAGCGCGCACGGGCAGGATACGACCAGCACGGCAATTGCCACGGGCCAGGCCTGCGCCGGGTCGTGCCAGCTCCAGAAGGCGAACACGGCGACGGCGAACAGCAGCAGGCCCAGCACGAACCAGGAGGCCACTTTATCGGCCCACTGCGCGATCTGCGGCTTGCCGCTGCCGGCCCGCTCGATCAGTTTCAATAAATCGGACAGGGTGCTTTCGCGCGCCGGTTTGAGCACGCGCAAGATGAGCGCCGCGCTGGCGTTGATCGCCCCGCCCGGCACCTGTTCGCCCGTTTTCCTGCGCTGGGCCGCGCTTTCACCCGTCAGCAGCGACAGGTCCAGCGCACTGCTCCCCTCGACGATGACGCTGTCGGCGGCGATCGCCTCGCCCGGTTTGACCAGAATCACGTCACCGACGGCCAGGCTGCCGGCCGGCACCAGGGTGGTGGCGCGGTTGTCGGGAAAGCCCGCCATCAAGGAAGCGGAGGCGGGCAAGGCGTGCTGCAGGCGTTCGAGCGCCGAGGCGGCCTTGCGGCGCGCCTGCAACTCGAAATAGCGGCTGCACAGCAAGAGAAAAATGAACATCGTGGCCGAGTCGTAATACACCTCGCCGCGGCCCGTAAAGGTCGCCACCACGCTGCCGAAGAAGGCCGCCAGGATGCCCAGCGCGACGGGCACGTCCATGCCCAGGGTGCGTGCGCGCAAGCTGGCCCAGGCGCCCTGGAAAAACGGCATGGCGGAGTAGCAGATGGCGGGCAAGGTCAAGAGCAAACTGGCCCAGCGCATGAGGCTGGCCATATTGTCGTCCAGGGTGCCATCCTCGGCCAGGTAGGACGGCGCCACGTACATCATCACCTGCATCATCGACAGGCCGGCGACGAACAGCTGGCGGCCCAGCGTTTTGCTGGCTTTTTGCAGGCGCTCGCCATGGCGCACGGCGTCATACGGATAGGCCGTGTAGCCCACTTGCCGCACGGCTTGCAGGATGTCGCCCGGTTCGCATTCGGCGCGGCTCCAGCGCACATACAGGCGCTCCGTGGCGACGTTCAGGCTGGCTGCCTGCACGCCGGGCAGGCGAGTTAATTGACGCTCGATCAGCCAGACGCAGGCGGCGCAGCGGATGCCTTCGACGGACAGGGTCGCTTCGCAGCTGCTGGCGTCGCGCGCGAATTGCGCGTCGTCATTGCTGTACAGGCGCAACTCGGGCGGCACCATGGTCGCATCGGCTGCATTGACGGCGTATTCGTCGCGGTCGCGGTAGTACGCGCTCTGGCCGATGTCGACGATGGTTTGCGCCACGGCTTCGCAGCCGGGGCAGCACATGGCGCGCGGCACGTCGTCGATGGTGACGAGCCAGCTGGAACCGGCGGGGACGGGCAAGCCGCAATGGAAGCAGGCGGAGGGTTGTAGAACAGCATTCATAGGTGTGTTTTCATGCGTCTTTTCATGGATGGCCCGTGACGCACAGGGCGTCGAGCCAGCCCAGCGAGACGCCATTCGCGGCGCGCAGCAGGCCCAGCAAGCCAAAGCCCAGCACCAGCAAGCCGCTGGCGATGCGCACGGGACGGCGCTGCATCTGCGCGCGCAGCCGTGTACCGAGCAAGCCCATGCCCAGCAAAGTGGGCAAGGTGCCCAGGCCGAAGGCGGCCATCGTGGCCGCGCCGTGCAGGGCCGAGCCTTGCATCATGGCCGTCAGCAGCGCGCTGTAGACCATGCCGCACGGCACCCAGCCCCACAGGCCGCCGACTGCCAGCGCTTTTAACGGCGTATCCATCGGCATCAGCGGTTTCAGCAGGGGACGCACGCGGCGCCAGACGACGTTGCCGGCCGCTTCCAGATGGGCCAGGCCGCGCCAGGCATCCATCAGGTACAGGCCCAAAGCAACCAGCATCAGGTTGGCCAGCCAGTAGCCGGCCACTTGCAGGGACGCCAGGTGCAGCATGCCCGCGCCCGCCAGGCTGCCGGCCATGGCGCCGGCCAGCATGTAGCTGCCTATGCGCCCGCCGTTGTAGGCCAGCACGCGCAGCACGTTCGATTGCACTGCGGGCCGTGCCACGGCGATGGCGATCACGGGCCGTGTTGGGGCCGGTGCGCCGCCGCCCAGCGACAAGGCGCCGACGATGCCGCCGCACATGCCGATGCAGTGCACGCTGCCGGCCAGGCCGACCAGGAACATGGGCACGAGGCTGAGGGCGTTCATCGGGCGGTGTTACACCGTTTTCGAGTAGCGCAGCGGCTGCACCGCGTCCGGCGCCGTGTTGGCGCGCGCCAGGGTCAGGTAGCGGTCGAAGACCATGCAGATATTGCGGATCAACAAGCGCCCTTTCGGCGTCACCGTCAGCCAGTCTTCCTCGATGACGAGCAAGCCATCGCGCGCCAGTTCGCGCAGCTTCTCCAGTTCGGCGGCGAAATAGCTGCGGAAGGTGACGGGGTGCGCTTGCTCGATGCTGGCGATCGACAGTTCGAAATTGCACATCAGCATCTGGATGATGATACGGCGCAATAAATCGTCCGTATCGAGCTTGATGCCGCGCGCGATCGGCAGCACGCCTTCGTCGAGTTTTTCGTAGTATGCGTCCAGCGTCTTTTCATTCTGGCTGTAGACGGCACCGACGGAGCTGATGGCCGACACGCCGCAGGCGATCAGGTCCGCTTCCGCGCGCGTCGAGTATCCCTGGAAGTTGCGGTGCAAGCGGCCCTGGCGCTGCGCCACGGCCAGGTCGTCCGTCGGCTTGGCGAAATGGTCCATGCCGATGTAGACATAGCCAGCGGCCGTCAGGCGCGCGATGCACAGGCCCAGCATGGCCAGCTTGGTGGCGCTGTCGGGCATGTCGGCGTCGAGGATGCGGCGCTGCGGCTTGAACAGATGCGGCATGTGCGCGTAATGGTACAGGGCGATGCGGTCGGGGCTGGCGTTGATCACCTTGCGCAGGGTTTCCGTCATCGTTTCCAGGTTTTGCTTCGGCAAGCCATAGATCAGATCGATGCTGATCGAGCGGAAACCGGCGTCGCGCGCGGCCTGCATGATGGCCACCGTTTCCGCTTCCGGCTGGATGCGGTTGACGGCTTTTTGCACGTCGGCGTCGAAATCCTGCACGCCCAGGCTGATGCGATTAAAACCTTGCGCGCGCAGCGAAAACACGCGCTCGCGCGAGACGGTGCGCGGGTCGATCTCGATCGAATATTCGCCGTCTTCGTCGGACGCGAACTCGAAATGCTGGCGCAGGTGTGCCATCAGTTCGTCCATTTGCTTTTCGCTCAGGTAAGTCGGCGTGCCGCCGCCGAAGTGCAATTGCTCGATCTGGTTCATGCCGGCAAACAGCTTGCCCTGCATGGCGATTTCCTGTTTTAAATAGCTGAGATAGGTGGCCGCCTTGCTGCGGTCCTTCGTGATGATCTTGTTGCAGGCGCAGTAGTAGCACAGGGTGTCGCAGAACGGCACGTGCACGTACAGCGACAGCGGACGGCGGCCGCCGCGCATGCGCAGGGCGGCCAGGGCTTCGAGGAAGTTGCCATAGCCAAATTCCGCATTGAAACGGTCGGCGGTCGGGTAGGACGTGTAGCGCGGGCCGGACTGGCTCATCTTGCCGATGATGACCGGGTCGAATTCGACGACGGCGTCCAGGTCGGCGGAAGCACTGCTGAGTAGTGTAGGCATGATGTGTATGAAGTCTTGAAAGGTTTAGGCGGCCAGGCGTTTCATGGCGGGTTTGCCGGCGTTCGCGGCGCCCGCGGCGCCCGATTTGCCGCCAGGCATGGCGACGCGGCGCGGTGGCGGCATCTTGCCGAAATTGAACAGGCTCACGGCTTGCGACAGGCTGGCCGCTTCTTCCGCCAGGCGCGTGGCGGCCGCGGCGGCTTCTTCCACCAGGGCCGCGTTCTGCTGCGTCACCTGGTCCATGTGGGCGATGGCCTGGTTGACCTGGTCGACGCCGATGCTCTGTTCGCGCGAGGCGATCGAGATTTCCTGCATGATGGCCGTCACCTGCTTGACGGAGCTGACCACCTGCTCCATGGTGGCGCCGGCGCGGTTCACCTGCAGCATGCCGGCGCCCACCTTGCCGACGGAAATTTCAATCAGTTGCTTGATGTCCTTGGCAGCCACCGACGAGCGCTGCGCCAGGTTGCGCACTTCGCCCGCCACGACGGCAAAACCCCTGCCCTGCTCGCCGGCGCGCGCCGCTTCCACGGCTGCGTTCAAGGCGAGGATGTTGGTCTGGAAGGCGATGCCTTCGATCAGGCCGATGATATCGACGATTTTTTTCGACGAAGTGTTGATGTCGTCCATGGTGGTGATCACTTCGGAGACGATCTCGCCGCCCTGCACGGCCACTTTCGAGGCGGCCACGGCCAGTTCATTCGCTTGCACGGAGTTGTCCGCGTTCTGTTTCACGGTCGACGAGAATTCCTCGATGCTCGAGGCCGTCTCTTCCAGGCTGGCCGCCTGCGATTCCGTGCGGCCCGACAAATCCATATTGCCGACGGCGATCTGCCTGGTGGCCACGGCCATGGTTTCCACGTTGATGCGCACGTCGCGGATGGTGGCGATCAGGTTGCTGTTCATCTGTTGCAGCGCGCGCAGCAATTGCCCCATTTCATCCGTACTGTCCGTTTCAAAACTGCCCGACAGGTCGCCGGCGGCAATCGCCCGCGCGCCGTTCAGGGCCTTGCCCAGCGGTTTCAGCACGGACGTGCGCAAGGTGTACCAGAGGAAAACGTTGATCAGGAAGCCGAACAGGGTGGCGCCGAAGATGGCGTAATTGGTGATCTTGCCGCCGCTGGCGAACAGGCTGATGACGCACACCAGCAGTTGCAGACAGTTGACGATGGACGTGGCGGCCCAGATGCGCAGGTTGAGCGACATGTGCGTCAGCTTGTGCAGCAGATGCGCTAGGCCCGGGCGCACGATCTGCCCGTTCTTGATGACGATGTTGCCGCCTTCCTTGTTGCGGATGGCCGCGTAGGCTTCCTCGGCCGCCTTGACCTGCTCCTTGTCCGCCTTGACGCGCACGGACATGTAGCCGATGGTCTTGCCCGCTTCGCGGATCGGTGTGACGTTGGCGCGCACCCAGTAAAAGTCGCCGTTCTTGCAGCGGTTCTTGACCAGGCCCGTCCACGGCGTGCCGGCCTGGATCGAGGACCACAGGTCGGCAAATGCTTCGGCCGGCATGTCCGGGTGGCGCACGATGTTCTGGGGCGAACCGAGCAGCTCGGCTTCGCTGAAGCCGCTGACCTGGCTGAAGTACGGGTTCACATAGACGATATTGCCGTTCATATCCGTTTTCGACACGATGGCCTGATCGTCCAGGACGAGGACTTCACGGTTAGTCACTGGCAAATTTTGTCGCATGGTCGCGGCTTCCTGATCAGTTAAATAGGCAATTGGTAAGTAAGACTTGCACGATTGCAAGAATGGAGATCAGTGTAAGGAGTCGCCTGCGCAAATTTATTGATGTAGATCAAAATCCTCCAGATTGGTCGTGCTTGCACACATTTAGCGATAGCAATGCGGCATTGTTTTAAAGCTACTGGTTGCCGGTGGTGGCTAATCCACGCCCGCCGTCAGCGGGCGCAGGCTGCCCACGGCGTAGCCTTGCGCGTAGTCGATGCCCAGTTCGCGGATGACGGCCAGGGTGGCATCGTCTTCCACGTATTCGGCCACCGTTTTCAAGCCCATCACGTGGCCCACTTCATTGATGGCCTTGACCATGGCGCGGTTGATGGCATTGCTGGCGATGTCGCGCACGAAGACACCGTCGATCTTCAGGTAATCGACGGGCAGCGCCTTCAGGTAGCCGAACGAGGAAAAGCCGCTGCCGAAGTCGTCGAGCGAGAAGCGGCAACCCATGGCCTTGAGCTTGCGCATGAACACTTGCGCCTTGGGCAGGTTGGCGATGACGGCCGTTTCCGTGATTTCAAAGCAGATTTGTTCGGGCGCGATGGCGAATTGCACGAACTGCTCGGTGATGTAGTCGTGCAAGCCGGCATCGGCCAGCGACATGCCCGACAGGTTGACGGAATACAGGGCCGGTGCGCGGCGCCGGCTTTCCGCCATCGCTTCGACCGGCGGCAGGCTGTCGCGCACGCTTTCGATATGCGCGCAGACGGCGCGGATGACCCAGCGGTCGATGGACAGCATCATGTCGTAGCGTTCGGCGGCGGGGATAAAGGCGCCCGGCAAGATCAGGTCGCCCTGGCTGTTGCGGATGCGGATCAGCACTTCGTCGTGGTGTTCCTGGCTGTCGCGCAGGTGCACGATGGGCATGGCGTACAGGCGGAAATAATCGTGCGCGAACGCTTCGTTCAGGCGTGAGATCCACAGCATTTCGCCATGCCGCTGCGCCAGCATGACGTCGGACTCCTGGTAGACGTGGATGCGGTTACGGCCTTGCTCCTTGGCCAGGTAGCAGGCCTGGTCGGCCGCGCTCAGCAGCTCGCTCATGGACTTTCTGTCCTGGCTGATTTCGACCATGCCGATGCTCACGCCCAGCTCGAAGCTGCGGCTATCCCAGGCGAAACGGAAATCGCGGATGGACTGGCGCAGCTGTTCGCCGATGACGCGCGCGTGATCGAGCGGACAGTGCGGCAGCAGCACGCCCAGTTCGTCGCCGCCGAGGCGCGCCAGGATGTCGCTGTCGCGCATTTGGGCCTGCAGCATTTTCGCCAGCAACTGCAGCAGCACGTCGCCGGCGCCATGGCCGCAGGTATCGTTGATGACCTTGAACTGATCCAGATCCAGGTACAGCAGCGCATGCACATGGCCTTCTTCCTTGGCTGTGTGCAGGGCGCCAGCGACCAGATGCTCGAATTCGCGCCGGTTGATCAGACCCGTCAGGGTGTCGTGCGTGGCGTGCCACGACAGTTGCTGGCTCAGCTTGCGCTCGTGGCTGACGTCGCGGAACACGACGACGGCGCCGAGGATGTCGCCATTGCGCGCCCAGATGGGCGCGGCCGAGTCTTCCACGGCGATGCGCCGCCCGTCGCGTGTGACCAGCTGCGCATGCGTGGAAATGCCGATGGCCTGGCGCTGGCGCAAGCACTTGAGGGCCACGTGGTCGAGCGGCGCACCCGTGTGTTCATCGACGAGGTTCAGGGTTTCCCAGATGTCCATGCCCTGGGCCAGCTCGTTGCTCCAGCCCGTCAATTGTTCGGCCACCCGGTTCAGGTAGCGCGTCTTGCCGAACGGATCGGTGGTGATCACGCCGTCGCCGATGGAGCTGAGCGTCACTTCGGCCAGTTCCCTACTCTCGGCAATCATCAGCTCGCGCGCCATGTGCTCGGTGATATCCCAGATGATGCCCAGGGTGCGGTCGGGCTGGCCTTCTGCATCCGTGAAGATGTGCGCCTTGGCCGCCAGCCAGTGTTCGCTGCCGTCGGGCCAGATGACGCGGTATTGCAGGTCGTAGCCGCCGCGCCGGCGCACGCCATCCTGCAACACCTCGAGTACCTTGCCCTGGTCTTCCGCATGGACGAAGCCGAGAAAGCTGCGGAACGGCTGCGTCAGCGCATGTTCTTCCAGGCCCAGCAAGGCGGCGCCCTTGGCCGACCAGCTGACCGTGCCGTCGATCACCTGGCCGTCGACGATGCGCGAATCCCAGATGGCCATGTGCGCTGCTTCCAGCGCCATCTGTAAACGTTTCTGCTGGTCGCCCATCATCCTCTCCCGACATGGATACAGAATAGATGCGCCGCTGCTGTTTAAGTTCCCGGCGCGTCGGCGGACGTGGCCGGCGTTGCGCGCGCCACATCGCGCACATTCTTTTGCACGGCCACGGCGGAAAACAGGCTCAGCAGGAATGCCATGGCATAGAAACCCTTCTCGCTATTGTGCAGGGTGGCGTTCCACAGGCCCACCGTCAGTAACAGCAAGGCCAGCAGCACGGAAATCCAGCACAGGCCGAAATACATGCCCGTCACGGCGATGCCTTCCGTGCGGTCGCGCACGGATTTTTGCAGCGAGACGGCGGCGAACAGGCCATACATCAGGAGCGTAAAGTAATAGCCCTTCTCGTTGAGGGCCATGCCGGCGTTCCACAGGCCGGTCAAATAGGTGATGGCGCCGATCAGCAGTGCCGCCCAGGAGGCACCGATGAAGGCGCTGCTGGGACGTTGGATGGGGGAAGTCTGCATAGGGTCTCCATGGGCAGCGGACGCCGCCGGCATGGCCGGGGCGGCAGGCACGGATGCGCCTGCCGCCCCATCAGACCAGAAAGTTTATTTGCCTGGCTTGATCATGCGCAATAAAGCTGACACGGCCGTAACGCCGGCCAGCACCAGGCCACCGGCGATGAGGCCGGCCACCGCGTTGATCAGGCTGGGCGTGACGGCGGCCAGCACGGGGCCGATGCCGGCCACGCCGCCGATGGCTTCTTCAGCATGGTGCAGCATGCCGCTGGCCCACGGCCAGCCATGCGTCAGAATGCCGCCGCCGACCATGAACATGGCCAGGGTGCCCACGACGGAGAGAAATTTCATCAGTTTCGGCGCCGCCGACACAAGCATGCGGCCAAAGCCGCGCACGCCATCCATCAGCGCGCCTGCGCCCTTGCGCGCCGCCAGATAAAAGCCCGCGTCGTCGAGTTTGACGATGCCGGCCACCAGACCGTACACGCCCACCGTCATGATGAGCGCGATGCCGACGACGACGGCCACCTGCTCGGCGAAGGTGGCCGCGGCCACCGTACCGAGGGCGATGACGATGATTTCCGCGGATAAAATGAAATCGGTGCGGATGGCGCCCTTGATCTTGTCCTTTTCCAGCGCGACGAGGTCGACCTGCGGGTCGCGCAGTGCCTGCGCCAGCTCGGCCTTGTGGCTGTCGTCCGGGTGCAGGTATTTGTGTGCGATCTTCTCAAAACCCTCGAAGCACAGGTAGGCGCCGCCCACCATCAGCAGCGGCGTGATGGCCCACGGCGCAAACGCGCTGATGGCCAGCGCGGCGGGCACGAGGATGGCCTTGTTCTTCAGCGAACCGACGGCGACGGCCCATACCACGGGCAATTCGCGCTCGGCGCGCACGCCGGCCACTTGCTGCGCGTTCAGGGCCAGGTCGTCACCGAGTACGCCGGCCGTCTTCTTGGCGGCCACCTTGGTCATCAGGGAAACGTCATCGAGGATGCTGGCGATGTCGTCGAGCAGGGCCAGCAGGCTGGAGCCGGCCATCTCAGCGCGCTCCCACAGTGGTGGCAGGCAATTGTGGAGCGAGGAAAGTGTTGTTTTTCATGATGTTATTCTTGGTTGTACGGCAAGGGATGACTGCGATCTTACCCCAGGGTGGGCCGGCAGGGCCGCACTGAGCGGGTTAAAATTGCTCATCGTCCCCCTTTTTTGGGAAACCGCATGCACTTCGCCACCTGGATCACCTTTGTCATCGCCGCCTCCATCATCGCCGTCTCGCCCGGCTCGGGCGCCGTGCTGTCGATGTCGCACGGCCTGTCGTACGGGGTGAAAAAGGCCAGCGCCACGATTCTCGGCCTGCAGCTGGGGTTGCTGGTGGTGCTGGGCATCGCCGGCGCCGGCGTCGGTTCCTTGCTGCTGGCCTCGGAAGTGGCCTTCAATATCGTCAAGACGGTGGGCGCGCTGTATTTGATCTACCTGGGCCTGTCGCAGTGGCGCGCCAAGGTGGCGGTGACGGGCGACCTGCATGCCGACGCCGTGGTGCCGTCCTGGCGCCGGCGCGTGCTGACGGGGTTTCTCACCAATGTGACGAATCCGAAAGGCATCATCTTCATGGTGGCGGTGTTGCCGCAATTCATCAGCCCTGATGCACCGCTGCTGCCGCAATTGCTGATCCTGGCCGTCACCATGTGCACGATCGACCAGATCGTCATGCACAGCTACGCCTTTTTAGCTTCCTCGATGCAGCGCTTTTTCCGCGATGCCAGCGCTGTGAAAAAGCAGAACCGCTTCTTTGGCGGCTTGCTGATGGCCGTCGGCGCCGCTCTGTTCTTCGTCAAGCGCGGCGGCCAGGCGGCGGCGTGAGCCAGATCAACATGCAAACATTTGTAAGCCCGCTTGCGGTACTTGCCCGATAGGACTGTAATCGGCATGTTGTCTTCCTTTCATCTGCGTCCTGCCTGGAGCGCGCCATGCGTCCGACCCTGCCCCTGCTGAAAACCATCTGCGCCGTACTGTTGTCGTCGGCATGTACGCTTGCCCTGGCGCAAGACCCGTCCGCCCGCGTGGGCCGCATTTCCACCGTCGAAGGGCAGGTGCTGGTGCGCGCCGGCGATGGCGAGGCGCAAAACGCCCTGCTGAACTGGCCCGTCACGACGGATAACCGCTTGAGTACCATGCGCGGCGCGCTGGCGGAGTTTCGCGTGGGCGCGGCCGCCGTGCGTCTCGATGGCGATTCGGAGCTGGAAGTGAGCGAGCTCGATGACGACAGTTTCAAATTGCACCTCAGTTATGGCGCGGTCAGCGTGCGCGTGCGCAATCCCGACGCGCTGCGCGGCTTCGAGCTGACCACGGCCCAGGCCCGTGTGATCCTGAGCCAGCCAGGCTGGGTGCGCATCGAGGCGGGGCGCCAGAGCGGCGCCAGCGTCGTCAGCGTGCTCGATGGCGCGGCCGACGTGGAGGGCGCGACGGGCAGCGTGACCTTGCGTGCCGGCCAGCGCGCCGAACTGACGGACGAGGAATTGCGCACGGGCGCCTTGCAGCGGATCGCGTTTGACAACTGGCCCGAAGCCTTGCCCGCCGCCGCGCCGGCCTTGCGCTATGTCACGGACGATACGACCGGCTATGAAGAGCTGGACCGCTATGGCGCCTGGCAGGAAGACGCGCAATACGGCCCCCTGTGGCTGCCCAGCGCGGTGCCGGCCGGTTGGGCGCCGTACAGCGACGGGCGCTGGACGTGGATCGCGCCGTGGGGCTGGACCTGGGTCGACAATGCACCGTGGGGCTATGCGCCCTCGCACTACGGCCGCTGGGTACGGCTGGGCCAGCGCTGGGGCTGGGCGCCTGGCCGCGAGCGCGGCCGCGTGCCCTGGGCGCCGGCCTTGGTGGGCTGGGTTGGCGGAAATCACGCGATGAACCGCGGCCAGCGTCCCGACGTGGGCTGGTTTCCCCTGTCGCCGCACGAGCGTTACGTGCCCGGCTACCGCGCCAGCGCAGACTATGAACGCCACATCAACCGCGGGGCCGAGGGGCGCCGTCCCGTGGCGGGCGAACGCGAACGCCGCAACCGCACCATCCTGCCGGCGCCCGTGCTGCAAAGCATGCCCTTGAGCACGCCGCCTGCGCCGGCCGGCAACTGGCAGCGTCCCCCTGAGGCGCCGCGCCAGCAAGATGGTTTTCGCCGCGACAGGGCCAACCGCCCCGGTCGCCTGCAGACGGACGATGGCCAGACGCAGATGGCGCCGCCGCCCATGCAGCCGAACCGCCCGCCCGTGCCGGCACAGCCACCGCGGCCGCAACAGCCCCTGATGCCGGCGATGCCCGCCTTGCCACCTGTGCAAGACCCGGTGGCGCACCCCGCCTGGCGTGGCGAGCAGCGGCCCCGCGCCGAGCGCGCCAATCCGCCGCGTGAGCGCCACATTGAACGCGGCGCGCCCGGTCGCGCTGGCCGGATGCAGGAAATGGAACGCTGAACGGGCCGCTGGCGCTGGCCGTCTATCCGTCCGGTCATGGATTATCGACGTTCAAGCCGCCAAACCGACAGTTCGTCACATTTCAGCGGTCAAGCCGCGGTGTTTTGTCTACAGTGGCGTCATTGCAAGACAGCGCAAGGCCTTCACGGCTGACAGCACCGATTTTCCGGCTATTTTGTCCAAACGAAATAGTTTTCGCCAGCTTACAAAGCTGGCTTTTTTTTTCCGCGCCCCTGGCGCCATGGCAAGGGGCGCAGGCGCTGCCAAAGTTGGCTACAATACGCCTTTGGCACTGACCGGCACTGATTGGAATCCCCATGCAAACCACCCCTCCCAGCGAACACATTATTCCTCCCAGCGAATCGCTGATCGAATACCCGAGCGACTTTCCCATCAAGATCATGGGCCCGACGCATGTCGACTTCGCGCCGACCATGCTGGAGCTGGTGATCAGCCACGATCCGACCTTCCACGCTGGCCGCATGGAAGAGCGTCCTTCGGGCAAGGGCAATTACACGGGCCTGACCGTCACCGTGCGCGCCATCAGTCGCGAGCAGCTCGACGCCCTGTACATGGCGCTGTCGGGCCACCCGATGGTCAAGATCGTCATGTAAGGCTGGCTGCCGCCACGCTGGCCCGGCTCTTCGTGAGCAGCCAGACGGCGGCAAAGGCGCCACTCGCCGCCGCCGTCACCCACAGCAGCGGCTTTTCGCTGCCGTCCGTGATGGCGGCGATGACGGCGCCGCAAATAGCCGTGATGAGCATTTGCACGAAGAAGAACAGGCCCGAGGCGCTGCCCGCCTGGTCGCCATACGGCTGCAGCACGGCCAGCTGGCAGGCGGGAATCGCCATGCCCACCGACACCATCACCAGCAGCATCGGCGCCACCAGCGACGCCACGTGCTGTGGCGCCAACGTCCCCGCCAGCAACAGGCTGGCCGCGCCCGTTACATTCAGCAGCACCGCCACGCCCAGCATGTAATCGGCGCCCAGGCGCGGTCCCAGCGCGCGAAACAGGCTCGACCCCGCGATATAACCGCTGACCGTCAGCGCGAACACCAGCGCATACGAGTGCGGCGACAGGTGCATGCCCCTTTGCAACAGCACGGACGATTCCGCAATGAACGGGAAGTACGTGCAATACACGCAGCCGATGGCCAGCGCATAGCGCAGGAAGTACCGGTCGCCCAGCAGGCGGCGGTACAGCGCCAGGGTATTTCTTTGTGGCACGATGCTGGCTGGCTTGGTTTCCGGCACGTACGCGGCGATCAGCCCCAGCGACAGCGCGCCTAGCAGGCACAGCACGCCAAACACGGCGCGCCAGCCGAACGCCGCGTCGAGCACGCTGCCGGCCAGCGGCGCGAGGATCGGCGACAAACCCATCACCATCGAGATTTTCCCCAGCATGCGCGCCTGCGTGGCGGCGTCAAAACGGTCGCGCACCATGACCCGGCCGATGATGGTGCCGCTGCAGCCGCCGAACGCCTGCAGCACGCGCGCGGCGATCAGCACGTGCACATCGGTGGTCACGCTGCAGACGATGCTGGCGAGTACATAAATGGCTGTGCCGGCCAGCAGCACGGGGCGGCGTCCGTAGCGGTCGGCCAGCGGCCCGCAAGCGAGCATCGAGGCGGCCGAGCCGGCCATGAACAGGCTCAGGGTCAGTTGCAACTGGGCATCGCTGGCATGCAGGGCATCGGCCATGGCCGGCAGCGACGGCAGATAAATGTCGATGCTGATGCGCGACAGGCAGACCAGCAGCAGCACGATGGCGCCCCAGGCCCACAGGGGAAGTGTTGTTCGTTGATTCATGTTTTTCGGTATGCAAGAGATGGCAGACGCACCAGAACGGTGAGAGTAGGATGTTTGTGGTGTAATGCGAAGTGCCAGTCATCAGAAAATTCATTGGACCACTTGGACGATTATTATGCCGCGAGGAAAATCACCGCACGCCCTGGACTTGCCTCGTCCCACCAGCTGGCTCGACAAGGCGGGCGTCAACAAGCAGGATGGCGCGTATGAAGCGCTGCGCTCGGCCATCCTGACGAAGATGCTGCCGGCGGGCAGCCGTTTGCCGTCCAGCCGCACCCTGGCGGAACGGTGGGAGTTGTCGCGGGGCACCATCGAAACCGTGTTTGACCGCCTGCACGCGGAAGCCTACGTGACGCGCGTGCCCGGTTCCGGCACGCGCGTGTGCGCCGTCGTGCCGGAACGCTTTTTGATGGCAGGATTGGCAGATGCCACCCCGGTCGGGCCATTTTCCGAGCCGGTTCCCGTGTCCGATACGGGCGTGCGCGACGGCTTGCCGTTTGTCGCGCGGCGCGCCGATGCCAGCCTGTTTCCCATGGCGGCCTGGTCCAAGTGCGCCACGCGGGCGCTGGCCGACGCCACGCCGGAGCAGCTGTGCAGCGCCGATCCGGCTGGCTTGCCCCAGCTGCGCCAGCAGATCGCCGATTTCCTCGCCAAGTACCGCGGCATCCGCTGCGACCCGCAAGACATCGTCGTCACGACCGGCATCCGCCACGCGATCGACTTGCTGGCGCGCAGCATCGTGCGCGATGGCGATAAAGTCTGCCTGGAAGAACCGGGCTATCCGGCCGCGCGTGCCCTGTTCGCCCTGGCGGGCGCCGTGCCGGTCGACATTGCCGTCGACGCCGAGGGCATCGATTGCGCCGCGCTGGCCGCGCACGCCGACGCCCGCCTCGCGTACGTGACGCCGGCGCACCAGTCGCCGCTGGGCGTGACCATGTCCGTCACGCGCCGCCTGGCGTTATTGGAGTGGGCGAACGACAGCGGCGCCTGGGTGGTGGAAGACGATTACGACAGCGAATTCAATTACCAGAGCGCGCCGCTGGCGGCCCTGAAGGCGCTGGACCAGTACCAGCGCGTGATTTACTGTGGCAGTTTTAATAAAACCCTGTTTGCCGGCCTGCGCGTGGGTTTCATGGTGCTGCCGCCCGCCTTGCGCCCACCGTTGCTGCGCATGCTGCAGTTGACGGGCAGGTCCGTGGGCGTGACGGAGCAGCTGGCGCTGGCCGCCTGGATGGAGGATGGCGCCTTCGTGCGCCATTTGCGTCAGGCGCGGCTGGCCTACAAGGAGCGGCGCGATCTGCTGCTGGCCTGCCTCGAGCAGACCGCGCCCGGCCGCTACACCATTTCCGGCCAGCAGGCGGGCTTTCATTGCGTGCTGTGGCTGCCGCCGGACAGCGACGAGCGGGCGTTTTGCGCGCGCGCCGCGCAAGACGGGCTGGCGCTGCAGCCGCTCGGCGACTTTTGCCACAGCGCAAAATTGGCGCCGGCCGTGCTGCTCGGCTACACGGCCCTGAATGGAGCCCAGATACGCCATGCTGCACAAAAATTGGGCAGATTGCTGTGGTTGCCAGAGTCCGCCCCGGAATGAAACGGCGGCCTGGCTTATAATCACGGCTTCGCCGCAGCGTCCGCAGGGCGCCGGCAGCTGATTACAGAATCTGTCATGACCACCACCCGCACCGAAACGGCGCTGATCCGCGAGTTGGGCCGCGTCGATTACGAACCGACCTTTGCCGCCATGCGCGCCTTTACCGACGCGCGCACGACGGACACGCGCGACGAACTGTGGATCGTCGAGCATCCGCCCGTATTTACGTTGGGCCTGGCGGCCGACCGCGGCCATTTGCTGGCCGGCGCGGAAAACGTGCCCGTGGTGCAGACGGACCGGGGCGGCGAAGTCACCTTCCACGGCCCAGGCCAGGTGGTGATTTACCTGCTGATGGACTTGCGCCGCAACAAGCCGGGCGGCAAGCTGTATGCGCGCCAGTTCGTGCATAAAATCGAGCAAGCCATCATCAACGTGCTGGCGGCGTATAATCTTGCTGGCGAACGCATCGATGGTGCGCCTGGCATCTATATCGCCGGCGGACCAAGCAAGGGTGCGAAGATCGCCGCGCTGGGATTGAAAGTGCGCGGCAACGGCTGCACCTACCATGGCGTATCGCTCAATGTGGCGATGGACCTGGCGCCGTTTTCCTGGATTAACCCCTGCGGCTATTCCGGCCTGAAGACGGTGGACATGCGCAGCATGGGCGTTTCGGCGCCGCTGGTCGAGGTGCAGCGGGCCCTGGCCCATGAATTGACCGTATTACTCGATGTAAGCGAAGTAAACAGCGCCGCAGGCGCGCCTCAGGCAACGGATGCCTGAGCAAACAAACCAACATGCCCGTCAAGGGCTTGCAGCCATGACTTCTGAGACCATTTCCAGCACCGCCCCCGCCGCGACCGCCGCTCCAGCGTACAACCCGAGCGAAAAGCAAAAAGGCGCCAGCAAGACGTCGCGCATCCCGATCAAGATCATTCCGATCGAGCAAGTCGAGCGCCTGAAAAAGCCGGACTGGATCCGCGTCAAGGCCGCCTCGGCTTCGACCCGTTTCTATGAAATCAAGGACATCCTGCGCGAAAACAAGCTCGTCACGGTGTGCGAGGAAGCCAGCTGCCCGAACATCGGCGAATGTTTCGGCAAGGGCACGGCCACCTTCATGATCATGGGCGACAAGTGCACGCGCCGCTGCCCGTTCTGCGACGTCGGCCATGGCCGCCCTGATCCGCTGGACAAGGAAGAGCCGGCCAACTTGTCGAAAACCATCGCCAAGCTGCGTTTGAACTACGTCGTCATCACCTCCGTCGACCGCGATGACTTGCGCGACGGCGGCGCCGGCCACTTCGTCGAGTGCATCCAGCAAACGCGCGCCCTGTCGCCGAATACCCGCATCGAAGTACTGGTGCCCGACTTCCGTGGCCGCCTGGAAAAAGCCCTGAACCTGTTCAAGGATGGCTTGCCTGACGTCATGAACCACAACCTGGAAACGGCGCCGCGCCTGTACAAGGAAGCGCGTCCCGGTTCCGATTACATGCACTCGCTGAAACTGCTGAAAGATTTCAAGGCCATGTACCCGGACGTGAAAACCAAGTCCGGCATCATGGTCGGCCTGGGCGAGACGGATGAGGAAATCCTGCAAGTCATGCGCGACATGCGCGAGCACGACATCGACATGCTGACCATCGGCCAATACCTGGCGCCATCGAACAGCCACCTGCCCGTGCGCCGCTACGTGCACCCGGACGTGTTTAAAATGTTCGAGGAAGAAGCGTACAAGATGGGCTTCACCCACGCCGCCGTCGGCGCCATGGTGCGCAGCTCGTACCACGCGGATGAACAGGCGCACAGCGCCGGCGTGGAATCGGCGCTGAATTTCTAAGCACTTGTGTTGTATCAAAAACCGTCCGCTTTAGCCGGGCGGTTTTTTTTGCCTGATGGAGGTGATGTACAACATCCTGTACAATTGGTGCATATATTTCCAATGGAGCGGTGGCACGGCATGAATATCCTGACTTTCAGCGAGGCGCGCGCGGGCCTGAAAAGCGTGATGGACGACGTCTGCAACGACCACACGCCCACGGTGATCACGCGCGTGAATGGCGAGCACGTGGTGATGCTGTCCTTGTCGGACTACAACAGTATCGAGGAAACCCTGTATTTGCTGGGCACGGCCAAGAATGCCAGCCGCCTGATGGCGTCCGTGGCGCAGATCAGGGCGGGCAAGGCGACGCCCAGGGAATTGGCGCAGCATGAAAAACAGGAAGACTGAGAACAAGCAGCAGGCGCGCAGCGCCGTGCTGGCCTGGACCGATCATGCCTGGGAAGATTATCTGTTCTGGCAAGAGAGCGATCTGAAAATCCTGCAAAAAATCAATGACTTGCTCGATGAATGCCTGGCCGACCCCTTTAAGGGCACGGGCAAGCCGGAACCGCTGAAAGGCGATCTGACGGGTTTCTGGTCGCGCCGCATCGACCGCCAGCACCGGCTCGTGTACCTGCCCGACGCGGGCTGCATCTACGTGGCCGCGTGCCGTTATCACTACGACGATAAATAAATTTTGCCCAGCCGTACCGTAACGCGGTACCGGACGTGACGCGGCTATACTGATCGATGATGTTTTAAAAACATGATTGACGGGGGAGCCATGGACGTACGCATCGACGCATCGTGGAAGGCGCGGCTGGAAGGCGAGTTTGCCCAGCCCTACTGGGAACGCCTGGCCGCCTTCGTGAAGGAAGAATACGCGGCAGGGCCGTGTTTTCCACCGGGTAAAACCATCTTCCGGGCGTTCGATCTGACGCCGTTCAAGCAAGTCAAGGTCGTGATCCTGGGGCAAGACCCGTATCACACGCCTGGCGCGGCCATGGGTTTGTGCTTTTCCATCCCCGATGGCACACCGCCGCAGCCTAGCCTGCAAAATATCTTCAAGGAATTACACAGCGACGTGGGCGTGGCGCGCACGCGCACGGATTTGTCCGATTGGGCCGGGCAAGGCGTGTTTCTGCTCAACAGCGTGCTGACGGTACGCGCCGGGGCGGCCGGCTCGCATGCGGGCAAGGGGTGGGAAAAATTGACGGACAGCGCCATCCGCCACCTGTCCGCTGAGCGCGAGCACCTGGTGTTCATCCTGTGGGGCGGCTACGCGCAAGCGAAGCGCACCCTGATCGATCCCGGCAAGCACCTGGTGCTGGCGGCGCCGCACCCTTCTCCCTTGTCGGCCAGCAAAGGTTTCTTTGGCAGCAAGCCGTTCAGCCAGGCGAATGCGTATTTGCAGGCGCATGGACAGGCGCCCATCACCTGGGGATAAGTCATGAAATAGTACGGCAACCGACAGCGGCAGGCGTTGCTCCCTGCCGCTGTCTTCGCGCGTAACGGTTAAAAACTGGTCGACAAGCCCGCATAGATGCTGCGGCGGGCGCCATACTGCGGCGCCCCCACGCCCACGCCGGAACCGTCGCGCAGCAGGTACGACTTGTCGAACAGGTTGATCAGGGCCAGCCGTCCCTCGACCTTGCCGACCGGTGTGTTCTTCCACGTATGCGTGAGCGCCGTGTTGACGGTGAAGTAGCCGGGCAAATGGCCGGAATTCGGCGCGCCGCTGTCCGGGGTCATGCGCAGGCCGCTGCCGTAGAGGAAGTCAGCGCTTACTTGCGAATCGCCAAAGTGATAGTGGCCGCCGCCCGACAAGGTGTATTTCTGGTCATGATCGAGGTAGACATAGTGTTGGCTGATGTAGTTCAACTCATCGGCGCCAAACAGGGCTTGCCCCGAATTGATGTTGCGCCCTTGCGCCTTTTGCGTGCTGGCGTTGAGGAACAGGCCCCAGTTTTTCTCGCTGTAGATGGCGGACAATTCCAGGCCCTTGGCGTAGCCGTCCGCATAGTTGAACGGCGTCAGGATCAACGCCTGGCCGAACTGGCCTTCGTCCAGCAGGTTGTTGATTTTTTTATAGTACACATCGGCCGTCACGGTCAGTTTTGCATTCACCTGGTGGCTGATGCCCACGTCGTAGTAATGCGTGCGCTCGGCCTTGACGTTGTCCGACTGGCCGATTTCCGGCGCGTTCGTCGTGTTCGCGTACAGGTCGATGCTGCCTTGCGCCGCCAGTTCCTGCGGCGGCGGCGTGAAGTAGCGCGAATAGCCGGCGTGCAGGGCCGTGCCCGGCGCCAGCTGATACGCCAGGTTGACGCGTGGGCTCCATTGCTGCTCGCTCGTGTAGGCCGACACCTTGTCGAAGCGGGCGCCATAGTTCAGGGTCAAAGGCTTGCTGATATGCCATTCATCCTGCAGGTAAACACTGGCCAGGGTGCCCGTCTTGCCGCTGTTGTCCAGCACCGTGATGGGCGTGCTGGACGTTTGCGCGCCGTCCATGGCGGGGAAGACGGCCACCGTGTTGTCGCTCGTCGTTTTCTGGCGCGTGTAGGCCAGGCCCGCGCGCACGGTGTGGTCCTGGTGCCATTTGTAGCTGGCGTCGAATTGAAAGCCGGAAGCGCTGTTCGCGCGGCGCGAGTCCGAGGCCACGCCGTTGTAGATCAGGTCGCCGATGGCGTCGGGCGTGAAGTGCAGTTCCGAATACTGGTGGAAGGCCGACACCTGGTAATTGACGTCGCCCAGGCTCTTTTGCAGCGACAGCACGAGGAAGCGGTTCACTTCGCGCTGCTTTTCATTCAGCTGCGACGACGGTAACGTGGACGTGCCCGCCTGCGCGTCGCTGTGGCCATTCAGGCTGAAAGCGGGCGCCTGGTCCGGATTGTTCGGGATCTGGAAGCGGCCGTTATAGGTGCCGAACATGGCGCCCAGGCGGGTGTTGTCATCGAGGAAATACGACAGGCTGCCGAACGATTTGTTTTGGCGCGTCTTGTCGTGCAGGGCGCTGCGCGTGTCTTGCGGGTTTTCCACACCCAGCGAATTGCCCAGGTAGCTGCCGGACAGGTAGTAATTGAATTTGCCCACGCTGCCGAAAAATTCGGCACTCGGCTCCACGTGGTCGTGGCTGCCGACCATGATGCCGATGCGCCCGCCAGGCGTCATGCCGCCCTCTTTCGTTTCAATATCGACGATGCCCGCCGTGCGCAGGCCGAACTGGGCCGGCAAGGCGCCTGTCATGAAATCCGTCTTGTCGATCAAACGCGTGTCGATCGACTGGCCGAAGCCGCTGATGCTTTCTGGCAATTGCACGCCATTGATGCGGTATTGCACATTGGCATGGTCGTCACGTACGTGCAGGGCGCCGGAACCTTTTGAGTCCTGCGATACGCCCGGCAGGCGCAGCAGCACTTCATTGAACGGCGTGTTGTCGCCCTGACCCAGCATGTCGACCATGTGGCTGTCGATGCTGTAGATGGTGGTGCCGACTTTCGGCGACAGCTCGATGCGGGCGCTTTTCAAATGGGCGGAGGTGACTTCGACCTTTTGCATCTCTTGTGGTGCGGCATCTGCCGCAGCGGTGGCTTCGGCGGCATGCGCGGAACTCGTAAACAGGCTGGCAAGGGCGAGCGACAGCGCGCTCAGGCGTGGTGTGTGTTGCATGGTAAACCTCAAAATAGTCAACGCCAGGCGGCCCGGCGCGCATGCGGAGGACGCGGCGTGCGGCGGTGCAGCCTGAAAAAGGAAAAACAGCGTGGGAACTACAGTGAGGCGGCAGGCGGGCCGCGCACGGGCGGCAGGATGAGGGCGGCGACGGGCGCCAGGGTGGCGGGCGCGATGGCCAGCAAGCGGTACGGCAGTAACTGGGCGGGCGGCTCGGTGATGGCCGGCGGCACGGCAATGTCGGCCACCTTGTCGATGGCCGTGGCGCACAGCGCGCACTCTTCCGCGTCAAGCGACGTCTTGTGCAGGTGCGAGGCGGCCGTCGATAGCAGGAACACGAGGGCCAGCGCACTAAACAGCGCCACGCACAGCCGCCACGGCGCGCGCGCGAGGGCGGCGGCACCGTGATGAGCAAGCTTGCGGGTGGGCTGGCGGGAAGACATGGGCGCATAGTAGCAAGAAAATCGCCCTGCTGTCAGCGCTTGTTGCAATTCAATTGCGCTGGACGGGCAGGACAGAATGTCAGCTGATAATGATTTTCACTCCGGGCCTTTCATGCTATCGTTTCGCAGCCCAAATTTCCCAAAGTTTCCATGTCGCAACGTTCGATCAAGTGGTTGTTTGCCAAGCTGCACCTGTATGCGGGGCTGTGGTTTGGCGCCCTGTTTGTTTTGCTGGGCTTGACGGGGTCCGCCATCGCCTGGATGCCGGAGCTCGACGCGTATCTGAATCCGACCTTGTTGCAGGCGAGCACGCCCGCGCCCGGCCAGGTGTTCCAGGTGACGCCGCGTACGGTGCAAGCGGTGGTGGACGCTCTCGCGGCCGACCCCGTTTACGGCAAGCCGAGCCAGCTTAATCCACCGGCCGATGCGCGCGACGTGTACGTGGCCTCGTACCGCCAGGCGGACAAACCGTCCCCCTTCAGCCAGGCCATCGTGCGCCAGGTGATGGTCGACCCCTACACCCTGCAAGTCAAAGGCGAGCGCGACTGGGGGCGTTTCGGTCTCACGCGTCCGCTGCTGATGTCGGGCATGTTTCATTTGCACCGCTATGTATTGTCTGGCGAAGTGGGCAAGACGATTACCGGTATCTCGGGCGTGATGCTGTTGCTGATGGCCTTGAGCGGTATCTATCTGTGGTGGCCGCGCCTGCAGTGGACGGCGGTCAAGCGCGCGCTGACGGTGTCGCATGGCGGTTCCTGGCCCCGTTTTCATTACACGTTTCACAAGGCGGCCGGCTTTTTTGCCGCGCCCGTGCTGGCCGTGCTCGCTTTTTCCGGCATCTATTTCAATTTGCCGCAATTGATCGTGCCGCTGGTGGAGCTCGTGTCGACGGCGCCGGACAAGGCCAAACTGAAAAATCTGCAGCAGGATGGCGAGCTGCTCGATGCGGGTCAGGCCATGGCCGCCGCGCAACAGCTGTATCCGCAGGCGCGCGTGTCGCGCATCATGCTGCCGGCGAAAAAGGACCAGCCATATGACGTGCGCGTGCGCCAGCCCGGTGAAATCGCCGAGGGCGACGGCGCCACGCGCATTACCCTCGACGCGCGCAGCGGCTTGCCCCTGCGCATACGCGACCCCTTGCGGGCGCCGGCCGGAGACGTCTTCCTGGGCTGGCAATTCCCCCTGCATTCGGGCCAGGCGTTCGGCGTGGCCGGGCGCGCCTTCATTACCGTCTTCGGTTTGATGCCCTTGCTGTTCCTGCTGACGGGGACGCTGGTGTGGTGGAAACGGCGGCGCGGCCGGAAATAGGCGGCCGCCAGACCGGTGCGGGAAAAGTTGCTATCATCATAGTATTTTCCGGCGTATCACGGATTCACCCGCACAAGGACCAGCATGAGCAATCCCGACATCACCGTAGCAATGTTGAATGAACGCGGCACCGGCCGCCTGCCCGGCCACCTGGGCATCGTCATCACGGAAGTGGGCGACGGCCAGCTGACGGCGGAATTGCCCGTGCTGCCGCACTTGCTGGCGCCTAACGGCTACCTGCACGCGGGCAGCGTGGTGACCCTGGCCGACACGGCTTCCGGCTATGGCTGCATCGTCAACCTGCCCGAAGGCGCCAGCAACTTCACGACCATCGAATTGAAATCGAACCACCTGGGCACGGCCCGCGAAGGCACGCTCACCTGCACGGCCAAGGTCGAGCACAAGGGCCGCAACACGCAAGTGTGGGATGCCGTAGTGAAAAGCAAGGAAACGGGCAAGACGATTGCCCTGTTCCGCTGCACGCAGATGATTCTGTATCCTAAGTAAGGTTAAATTTTTACCCAGTTACCCTTGTACAAGATTGGTCCCGTCGGCCCATTCGGATTCGGCGAACCGCCTTTCGGCTCCAGGGTAACGGCCAGCAAGGCCACGTCGCTACCGATGGCGCGCTGGGACAGGGCCAGTTTCACGTTGCCCTTGTCGGCCAGTAAGCCGAGGGAGCGCGGATTGCCGCTCTTCGGTACGGCCCACAGTTCCAGATCCTTATCGCTCGGCACGGGCGCGTTGCCCACCATGCGCACCTCGAGCGCGCCGTGGCGGCTGTCGGCCGTCAGCAGCAGGGCCGTTTGCGCTTTCTCGTCCGTCAGGCTGGCCACATAGCTGATCTGCGGTGCATCCATCACGCGCGTGGCCACGACGATGACCAGCAGCGCGGCGATGGCGCTCGAGGCCATGCCCAGACCACGCCAGAACGACAGCGAATCGCGGAACAAGGACCAGCCGCCCTGCGGCTTCAGGTGCAGGCGCTGTTCGATCTGCTGCCACACGCGCTTGGGCGGCGCCACGGGCGTGGCGAATTCTGCCATCGGTTCCAGGCGCTGGCGCCATTCGGCCGTGATATTGCGCAAATCGGCGTCATTGTGCAGCCAGCCTTCGAAACGCCGCCGCGCGCCCCCTTTCAGGGTGCCCAGCACGTATTCGGACGCCAGTTTCTGGCGCAGCACGTCATTGCCGCGGATATTCATGATGCCTCCCGTTTCGCCAGACACGTGCGCAGCCGTTCCAGGCTGCGGCGTATCCAGGTCTTCACGGTGCCGATCGGCAGCGACATCTGCTGCGCCACTTCGCTGTGCGACAGGTCATGATAGAAGGCCAGGGCGACCACCTGCCGGTGCAGCCCTTCCAGGGCCGACATGCAAAACGCCAGCGCCTTGGCGTCACCGCTCAGTTGCAGTGATTCGATCGGCGTGGCCTGGGGGTCTCGGAGTGCATTCATGACTTCGCTATCAAACTGTTCGGCATCGATTTCTACGGTATCGTCGCTGCGCCGCAGCACATCGAACGCCTTGTTGCGCACGATGGTGGCCATCCAGGTCATCGGCGCCGCCAGATGGCTCTGGTAAGTGGCGGCGTTGTTCCAGATGGCGACGAACCCCTCTTGCAAGGCTTCTTCAGCGAGCTCTTGCTTATGCAATATACGCAGCGCGAAGCCAAACAGTTTCGATGAGGTGGAGTGATATAGCTGACGGAACGCGGTGGCGTCCTTGTTGCCGGCGGCGAGCAGCCAGGTTTTGAGTTGTTGCGGGTCGAGCGATTGAGCGGCTAGGGACACGGCTGGCCTTCACAAGGGGATTGGAATCACGCCTGGGAAGGTTATAACGGTTTGGCAACACTTGGCAACAAGGTTTTGTGCCGTGTTATCCCGCGATGGCCGATTCCAGCAACTTGTGCAGCTCGGCGAATTCCGGCTTGCCCACGTAGCGTTTCAGGATCTTGCCCTGCTTGTCGAGCACGAAGGTGGTGGGCGTGAGCGCCACGTCGCCATAGGCCTTGGCCGCTTCGCCCGTCACGTCGAGCGCCACCTTGAACGGCAGCTGGCGCGTTTCGGCGAAGTTCAGCACATAGTTGGCCGGATCGTATTTCATGGCCACGGCCACGAATTCCAGTCCTTGCCCCTTGTACTTGTTGTAGGTGTCGACCATGTCCGGCATTTCCGCCACGCAGGTGGTGCACGAGGTGGCCCAGAAATTGACCATCACGACCTTGCCGCGCAAGCTGTTTGAGGTGATTTTCTCGCCATGGATGCCGTGGAAGGTCACGTCCGGCGCGCTTTGCTTGTCATTGAGCGACAGATAAGCGGCTGCCGCCACGCCCGCCACGAAAACGGCGATCAGGGCTGGCTTGACCCAGGACTTGCTTGCGGATGGCGAAGTTGACATGGTTTTCATTTGAAAAGCGCGGCGATGCGGCCATTATAGCCGTATCGCCGCATCAAAGCCGTAGGTCAAACGGAGGAGGCGTTTATTGCTGCGCCGTGTCGCCAGTGCTGGTGGTGCGTGCTGGCGCCGGATCGGGCTGCAACTGCTTCAGTTCCGCTTCCGAAATGTAGTCGAACAGCTTGACCACTTTCTGCACGCCGCCCACGCCGCGCGCCACGTCGGCCGCGACCGTGCCTTCGCGCTGGGTGACTCTGCCCATCAGGAAGACGGTGGCGTTCTCGGTGACGACCTTGAACGAGGCGGCCGAGATGGTTTTCATGTCGACCAGGCTGGCCTTGACCTTGGTGGTGATCAGCGCGTCGTTCGAGCGCGACGTATAGCTGGCCGGACCGGCGATGATCAATTCATTGGCCACCGATTCCACGCCCTCGATATTGCGCACTTCGCGCTCGACGGCATTTTTCATCGCTTCGTCGCGCACTTCGCCCGTCAGCAGGACGCGGCGGTTGAAGCTGGTGACGTTGACGTGGCCCACATCGCCGGTGATGGAGGGGATGCGTGACTCGCCTTTGAGGGCGATCGACTTGTCTTCGGTCTGGGCGCCCAGGGTGCGGCGGTCCGCTGCGGCCACGCCGCCCATCACCGCGCCGCCGACCATCAATTCGATGCAGCCGGTGAGCGAAGTGAGCATGGCGCCGCACAGCAATGCGGTGGCCAATGGGCGTTGCACGCGTTTCCAGCCTGGGCCAGTACCGAATTTAGTCATTCACGTCTCCTCCGAATAGCGCGACGTCGATGCCGTCGCAGATGCAATGTATGGTGGTCAGGTGGACTTCCTGGATGCGCGCCGTGCGCTCGGCCGGCACGCAGATATGCACGTCGGCATCCGTCAGCATCTTGCCGATGGCGCCGCCGTCCTTGCCCGTCAGCGCCACGACGCGCATTTCGCGTTCGAGCGCCGCTTCCACGGCGGCCATCACGTTGGCCGAATTGCCCGACGTGGAGATGGCCAGCAGGATGTCGCCGGCCTGGCCGAAGGCCTGCACCTGCTTCGAGAAAATCTCGCGGTAGCTGTAGTCGTTGGCCACAGCCGTCAGGATCGACGTATCCGTCGTCAGCGCCAAGGCCGGCAGCGGAAAGCGCTCGCGTTCGAAGCGCCCGACCAGCTCGGCTGCGAAATGCTGGCAGTCGGCGGCGGAACCGCCGTTGCCGCAGGCGAGGATCTTGTTGCCGTTGGACAATGCATAAAACATCAGGTCGATCGCCTGCGCAATCGGTTGCGCCAGTACGGTGGCGGCCTGGATCTTGAGTTCGGCACTTTCGTGGAAGTGCGAGAGGATGCGTTGATTATTCATAGTCTGCCGATTATAGTGCAGGCGCGCGGCATGGCGGACAAGCACTGTTAAAAATGCTTACATATCGAGGATGTTCTTCAGCCAGCTGATGCGTCCGCCATCGATGGCCAGCGCGTCGAAGCGGCACGGCGGCACGGTTTTTTGCCTCAGCAGCCAGGTTTGCGCGGCCACCACCATGCGCCGCTGCTTGGCTGGCGTGATGCTGGCCAGGGCGCCGCCAAAGGCCGCACTGCTGCGTAGCCGCACTTCGACGAAGACGACCGAGGCGCCATCGCGCATGATCAGGTCGAGTTCCCCACCCTTGCACAGATAGTTGCGCTCTAGCAGCACCAAGCCTTGCAGCAACAGATACGCGAGCGCATCGTCTTCCCCTTGCCGTCCCCGTGCCTGTTTATTCTGGAAAGGCAGGGGTGGCATGGCATGTCCTTATTGGGCCGGCGGCACAGAGACAGGCGCCGGCACGGCCGGTGGCCAGGTGCCCAGCACGCCCTGCTGGTAGGTGGCGGCCTGCTCCGTGCGTTCGAACACGCTTTGATCATTTTCGAAGCGCACGGCCAGGCGGCCCGTCACGCCATCGAGGGTAAATGGCGCGTTTGGCCGCAGCGCCACTTCGCGCGCCACGCGGAAGGCATCGATGCCCAGCGCGTACAGGCGTTCCATGTCGGCCGTCAGCCGGCGTTCGGCAGGCTGCTCGGGCTGTGGATACACCATCACTTGCGGATGGTCGCGCTGCACCTGCCATGGCAAGTCCAGCAGGCGCGCACCGTCGAGCTCGGGGCCGCTGGCGCCGCGTCCCGTGCCGGGATTCAGGGACGAGGTGCCATACAGCGGCAAATCGCTGCCGATGGCCACGCGCAGCTGGCGCGCCTGGTCGGCGTCGAGCGCGGCAAACAGCAGGCCCGGCGGCGTGGCGGCCAGGCGCGCGCGCAGCTGCACCAGTTCGGCATCGCTCAGGTAGCCATTCGTTGCCGTCAAGTCCATCGTTTCGATCTTGCCGCCCTGGCGCAGCCATTCCTGCTTGAAGGCGGCGCTGATGCGACGCTGCGAGGGCGAACCGGCCGACAGGATCAGCGCGCTGGCGCGAGGCTGTTCGCTGGCGGCCCAGGCGGCGACCTGGCGCGCTTCCGCCTCGATCGACAGGCCCATCACCAGCAGCTTGGCCGGCAGGCGCGCTTCCCCGCGGTTGTCCGGGTGGTTCAGGGCGATCGTTGGTTTGCGCACCAGATCGCTGTTCGCCACGGCCGTGACGGCCGAGCGTGACAAAGGCCCGACGACGATGTCCTGTTCTTCTTGCGCTTGCGCAAACTTGTTCAGCACGTCGCTGCTGCCGTCGCCCGTATCGATCACCGTTACTTCAAAGCCGCTGCGGTCACGCTCGTACGCGGCCATGAAACCGGCGCGCAGCAGTTCGGCGGCCGGCCCCAGGGAAGCCGAGCGCAGCGGCAGCAGCAGGCCGATGTGGTGGACCTTGCCGTCGGACGGTGCCGGCGCCGTGGCGGCCGGCATGTCCTGCGGCGTGCCCGTTGCTGGCTTGCTTGTGGTGGGCGCCAGTGGCGCGCCGTTGCCGTCATACGCGGTAATATCGGGCACGGCCACGGCAAACGTCACCGGTTCGGGCGCGGGCGGCTTGGGCGGCACGGGTGGTGGCAGCGGCTTCGGAGGCGGCAGCGCCCTTGTGTTAGATTCAATAGGCGCGCACAATTGCCCGGGCGCGTCGCAAGGCGTGCTGCAAGCGCTCAGCATGCCGGTCGCGGCACAAACAAGCAGTAACTTCACACTATTAGCAAGCATTTAACCTCCAAAATGACCGTACAAGAAATCAGTTCCATCGCCAGCCTGCCCATCATGACAGAGGCGGCGCACCAGGTCTATCCTATCGCAACATTGTATATAGTGGCCACGCCCATCGGCAATGTGACCGATATCAGCCTGCGCGCACTGCATCTGCTGAGCCTTGCCGATGCCGTCGCCTGTGAAGATACGCGCAACACGGCGCACCTGCTGACGCGCTTTGGCTTGAACAAGCCTCTGATTGCGGCGCATCAGCATAATGAACGCGAAGTGGCGCAGACCCTGATTGCCCGCCTGCACGCCGGCGAGCGCATCGCCCTTGTTTCCGACGCCGGCACGCCCGCCGTGTCCGACCCCGGCGCGCGCATCGTCGACGCCGTGCGCGCGGCCGGCCTGCGCGTGCTGCCCCTGCCCGGCCCGTCGGCGGCCATCACCGCCATTTCCGCCAGCGGCTTGTTGAATGACCAGTTTTACTTTGTCGGCTTCCTGCCAGCGAAGGCCAAGCAGCGCGAAAACATGCTGCACAGCCTGCGCGGCGTGACGGCGACGATGGTGTTTTATGAAGCGCCGCACCGCATCCTCGATTGCGCCACGGCCCTGGTGGAAGCGTTCGAGCCGACGCGCCAGGTGGTGTTCGCGCGCGAACTGACGAAACTGTTCGAGGAAATCCACCGCTGCCCCCTGTCCGAAGCGGAGGCGTGGATACGCGCCGACGCGCACCGCGAAAAGGGCGAGTTCGTCGTCCTGCTGGAAGGCGCCACGGAAGCGCAGGACGCGGAAGACGTGGAAGCGGAGCGCATCCTGAACATTTTATTGGCCGAGTGCAGCGTCAAGCAGGCGGCGAACCTGACGGCGCAAATCACGGGGCGCAAGAAGAATGCGCTGTATGAGCGGGCGTTGCAGTTGAAGGGGCAGGAATAATTTTACAGGCCTGCCCATTGCTGGCGTGTTATTAAATTATTACCACTTGCAGCCGCTATCCTTCTTGTCCAGCAACATCATCACGGGCGCCAGCAAGCCTGCGCCTGAGTAGGCAGTGCGGCAATCGCCGCGCTTGCCTTGCGCGATGTCGCGCGCCAGCTGGGTTTCCGTTTGCAGCGGCTTGTCGGGGATTTGCCCCACGGCCGTACCCACCTTGGACGGGTCGCGCTCGCCGGCCATCTTGCGCGCCGTCCTTCTGGCCGCGTCCATGTCGAACTTTGGCGTCTCTTGCGTGATGGTATCGGCGCTGGCCGCCGGCGTGGCCGGTGATGCCGGCACCACCGTGATGGCTTGCGGGCTCGATGCTGGCGCCGTGGCGGCCGGCGGCGTTTCCCGGACAGTGGCGCGTGTCGGCTTGCTGATGGGCTTGGGTTCGCGCTTCGGCTTGGCGACTTCGACGGGCGGCGGGGGCGGGGAAGGCTTGGCGGCCAGCGGACGTATCCACACGGCGATCGATTCCACGCGCGGGGCCGTGTCCATCCGCGCGGCCGGCTGCACGTGGCGCCACAGAGTGATCAAGGCGCCATGCAGCAGCAAGGACACGGCGATGCCCAGCGCGATGCCGCGGCGGTTCGGCATGGGCCGGCCACCGTCGTTTCTTTCTATCCTGAACTCCATTGCCGTCGTCGCCTTCATGTCTGATCGGGAAAACTTGCCAAGCCAGTGTCGCATATTTCCGGCATGTTGAAAAATACATGGGTCTCAGTGCCGCGCGTAAATAATTTACAGAGAGTTTCACCTGACCCTTGACCGAAGTCGATACGGCCTGTATTATCTTGGTCTTCGGAGTGTGGCGCAGCCCGGTAGCGCACCTGGTTTGGGACCAGGGGGTCCAAGGTTCGAATCCTTGTACTCCGACCAAATTTGTAGAAAAAAACCCAAGAGTTTCGGCTCTTGGGTTTTTTTTCGTCTGTACGATCCACGTAGGTCAGGTAGGTCGGGTTAGCGCGCAGCGCGTAACCCGACAACAGTGTTGGCCATGGCTCTGGTGGCGTCGGATTACGCGTGGCGTTGCCACGCTAATCCGACCTACCTCAAACAGCGGCGCGCTTCGCCGCGATGGCGTTACCCGCCCGGCTGGAACCCTTGCGTCCCAGCTGCTGCGAAATGAACTGGCCTGCGTCGACCACCAGGTCGAGGTCGATGCCGGTGGCGATACCCAGTCCCTGCATCATGTACAGCACGTCTTCGGTCGCCACGTTGCCGGTGGCACCCTTGGCGTAGGGGCAGCCGCCCAGGCCCGAGACGGACGAGTGATAGATGGCGATGCCCGTTTCCAGGCTGGCGTAGATATTTGCCAGCGCCTGGCCGTAGGTATCGTGGAAGTGGCCGGACAGGCCGCCTACGTGGAAGGCGGCAATGGCGCGCTCCATCACCGCCTGCGTTTTGCGCGGCGTGGCCACGCCGATGGTGTCGGCGATGTCGATCTCGTCGCAACCGAGGTCGCGCATGCGGCCCACCACGTCGGCCACGGCGTCGAGCGGCACATCCCCCTGGTAGGGGCAGCCGAAGGCGCAGCTGATGCTGCCGCGCAGGCGCAGGCCGTGTTCCTTGGCTGCCTTGGCCACGCCTTCGAAGCGGGCGATCGATTCGGCGATCGAGCAGTTGATGTTCTTTTGCGAGAAGGCCTCGGACGCGGAACCGAAGATCACCACTTCATCGGCCTTCGCCGCCAGGGCGGCATCGAAACCTTGCATGTTCGGCGTCAGCGCCGAATAGATGGTGCCAGCGCGGCGCGCGATTTTTTCCATCACTTCCGCGCTGGTGGCCATCTGCGGCACCCATTTCGGAGAGACGAAGGACGCCGCCTCGATGTTGGCGAAGCCGGCCAGGGTCAGGCGGTCGACCAGTTCGATCTTGACGGCGGCGCTGATGGTTTCCTTCTCGTTTTGCAGGCCGTCGCGTGGACCCACTTCGACGATCTTGACTTGCTTGGGCAAACTAGCTTGAGCATTCATTTCAATATCCTTGCAAACGGTTGACGATGCCGGCGACGACTTCTCCGGCTTGCAGGCGGCGCATCTTGGCGGCGATCTGCGCCACGCTTTCGCGGCGCAGGGTGGCGGCCGAAATATGCGGCGTGATGGTGATGCGCGGTTCTTGCCAGAACGGGTGCTGCTGCGGCAGCGGCTCGTTGCGGAATACGTCCAGTGTCGCGCCGGCGATATGCCCGGAGCGGATCAGTGTCAGCAGATCCGGCTCGGCGATATGCGCGCCGCGCGCCACGTTGATGACGTAGGCGCCGGGCAGCAGCATCGACAGGCGGGTGCGGTCGAGCAGGTTGTGCGTGTCCGGCGTGAGCGGCAGCATACATACGAGCACGCGCGTGCCGCGCAAAAATGCTTCCAGCCCCTCTTCGCCCGCGTAGCATTGCACGCCATCGGCGTGTTTTGGGCTGCGGCTCCATCCCCGCAGCGGGAATTCGAACTGCGCCAGCGCTTGCAGCACGCGCGTGCCCAGCACGCCCATGCCAAGGACGCCGACGGGGAAATCCATCTTGTCGAACGGGGGCAGCGGCTGCCAGATGCCGGCGCGGCCCTGCGCCTCGTAATCGTCGAAGCGGCGGAAGTGGCGCAGCACGGCGTGGCTCACATATTCGGCCATCTGCACGCCCATGCCCGCGTCATCGAGACGGATCAGCGGCACGCGGGCCGGCAGCGCATCGCCAAATTTCAACAGCGCGTCGACGCCGGCGCCCGTGTTGAAGATGGCTTTGACGTTGGCCAGCTCGGGCAGCATGGCGGCGGGCGGCTGCCACACGACGGCGTAGTCGCACGGCGCGACCGCTTCGCCTTCGCGCCAGAAGGTAATGTCGGCCTCGGGCAGCAAGTCGCGCAAGTCGCTGATCCACGCCGCTTCCTTGCCGTCCGAACGTTGTAACAGGATGCGCATGTGCTTACCTCTATGCGGCAGCCTTGAAGGCCAGCAGCGGTGCGCCATCGGCCACCTGGTCGCCGACCGCGTACAGCACGTCTTCCACCAGGCCGTCGTGCGGCGCGGCGATCGTGTGCTCCATCTTCATCGCTTCCATGATGACCAAAGGCTCGCCCTTCTTGACGTCCTGGCCCTTGTTCACCAGCACGGCGACGACCTTGCCCGGCATCGGCGCCGTCAGGCGGCCGCCTTCCGCTTCCACCTCGCCCGCATGCGCCATCGGATCGCTGTAATGCAGGGTATGGTGCAAGCCGCCGGTAAACACGTGGAACTGTTCTCCATCGCGCAGCACCGTGCCATGCACGGCACGCTCGCCCAGTTTGATGTGCAGCTCGTTGCCTGTGTGCGCCGTCAGGGTGAGGGCTTGGCCGTTGAACAGCCAGCCATCCGTTTTGTAGGCAACGCGCGCCGCGTAGGCCTTGCCCTCGCCGGCCAAGGTGAATTCATCGGCAAACGACAGGCTGCGGCCCAGGGTGCTGTTCAGACGCCAGCCCAGGGCATTGCCCCACGGGTCGGCGCGCTGCAGCGATTGCGCTTCGGCGGCCGCTTTTTCTTCCAGCAGCAGGGCGACGGACGCCAGCGCCAGGGCCGTGTCGGGCGCCGCCTGCAGGGCGGGAAACAGCGACGTTTGATTACGCTCGATCAAACCCGTATCGAGGTCGGCGCTGGCAAAGGCCTGGCCTTCGACCAGGCGTTTCAAAAAGGCGATATTGCTGGCCAGTCCCACGATCTGGTAGTCGGCCAGCGCCTGCGCCATGCGTGCCAGCGCTACGCGGCGGTCCGCGCCCCAGACGATCAGCTTGGCGATCATCGGGTCGTAGAATGGTGAAATCGCATCGCCTTCGCGCACGCCCGAATCGATGCGCACGGCGGCTGGAACTACTGTTCCACCCAGTTCGAACGTGACGGCCGATGGCGACTGCATGTGGCGCAGGGTGCCGATCGACGGCAAAAAGCCCTTCTCCGGATTTTCCGCATAGATGCGCGCCTCGATAGCGTGGCCGTGGATCGTCAATTCGCTTTGTTTTTTCGGCAGCGGCTCGCCAAAGGCGACGCGCAACTGCCATTCCACCAGGTCGGTGCCGGTGATCATTTCCGTCACCGGATGTTCCACTTGCAGGCGCGTGTTCATCTCCATGAAGTAGAACGAGCCATCCTGGTTGGCGATGAATTCCACCGTGCCCGCCCCGACATAGCCGACGGCCTTGGCGGCAGCAACGGCCGCCTCGCCCATGGCCGCGCGTCGGTCGGCTGGCATGCCCGGCGCCGGTGCTTCTTCCAGCACCTTTTGATGGCGGCGCTGCACCGAGCAATCGCGCTCGAACAGGTAGATGCAGTTGCCGAGCGTGTCGGCGAACACCTGGATTTCGATATGCCGCGGACGCGACAGGTATTTTTCGGCCAGCACCTTGTCGTCGCCGAAAGAGCTGATCGCTTCGCGCTTGCACGAGGCCAGCGCAGCCTTGAAATCATCGGAATGCTCGATGACGCGCATGCCCTTGCCGCCGCCGCCAGCGGACGCCTTCAGCAGCACGGGGTAGCCGATCTTGTCGGCTTGGCCGTGCAGGAAATCCGCATCCTGTTCGTCGCCGTGGTAGCCGGGCACCAGCGGCACATTCGCCTTTTCCATCAGCGACTTGGCGGCCGATTTCGAGCCCATGGCGCGCATGGCGGACGCCGGCGGGCCGATGAAGACCAGGCCCGCCGCCTGGCAGGCGTCGGCGAAGTCGGCGTTCTCGGACAGGAAACCATAGCCGGGGTGAATCGCCTGGGCACCAGTGGCCAGCGCCACGGCGATGATCTTGTCGCCGCACAGATAGCTTTCCTTGGCCGGCGCGGGGCCGATCAGCACCGCTTCGTCGCACACGGCGACGTGCTTGGCGTTGGCGTCCGCTTCCGAATACACGGCGACGGTCTGGATGCCCATGCGGCGCGCGGTAGCGGCGACACGACAAGCGATTTCGCCGCGGTTGGCGATCAGGATTTTAGTGAACATGGTCTCTCTCTATTCTCTCAAAAAGGGGCAGCTGTCTCTTGGCGGACCTTGTCTGCTGGTTTGTCGGTTTACGCGCTACGCGCTAAACCGACCTACGCATGGTGAGGCTGGATATCGTAGGTCGGGTTAGCCGGCACGGCGTAACCCGACAAGGCTGTCATCAGCAGCCGCACTTCTCTTTCTGCACCGATTCGAGCATCGCGCCGCGCGTCTGCAAGCCCAGTTTGCCGAGCAGGACGCGGTCGTCTTCCGCTTCCGGGTTGTCGGTGGTGAGCAGCTTGTCGCCGTAGAAGATGGAGTTGGCGCCAGCCAGGAAGCACATGGCTTGCACGGCTTCGCCCATCTGGCGGCGGCCGGCCGACAAACGCACGCGCGCTTTCGGCATGGTGATGCGGGCAACGGCGATCGTGCGCACGAATTCGAACGGATCCAGCGCTTCCAGGCCAAACAAAGGCGTGCCTTCCACCTGCACCAGGTGGTTGACGGGTACCGATTCCGGATACGGATTCAGGTTTGCCAGCTGGGCGATCAGGCCCGCGCGTTGCAGACGCGTCTCGCCCATGCCGACGATGCCGCCGCAGCATACTTTCAAGCCCGCTTCGCGTACGCGGCCCAAAGTATCGAGGCGGTCCTGGTATTCGCGCGTGGAGATGACGTTGTCGTAGAACTCGGGCGCCGTGTCGAGGTTGTGGTTATAGAAATCCAGGCCCGCGTTTTTCAGGCGGTCCGCTTGTCCTTCTTCCAGCATGCCCAGGGTGGCGCAGGTTTCCAGGCCCAGCGCTTTGACTTTGCTGACCATTTCTTCGACTTTGTCCATGTCGCGGTCTTTCGGGCCGCGCCAGGCGGCGCCCATGCAGAAGCGCGTGGCGCCGTTGGCTTTCGCCTGGCGGGCCGCGTCGAGCACCGTGTCGATGTCGAGGATTTTTTTCGCTTCCACGCCCGTGTCGTAGCGGGCCGCCTGCGGGCAGTAGCCGCAGTCTTCCTCGCAGCCGCCCGTCTTGATCGACAACAGGGTCGCCAGTTCCACGTCGCCGTCAGGGAAGTTGATGCGGTGTGTTTGCTGGGCCTTGAACATCAGGTCATTGAATGGCAGGTCGAACAGGGCCAGCACATCATCGATGGGCCAGGTGGCCGCTTCGGGCAGGGTGATGCGCGCCGCAGGGCGGTGCAGTTCGACGGTTTTTGCTGCTTCTTGGACTACGGACATGGTGATTCCTTCGCTTCTATTTTTGAGTTCGTTCAGTTATTTGGATGCTGCGCCGGCCAGTTGGGCAAGCCGGTGAAATCGAGATACGCGGCCGCCGCTTGTGCGCTCGGTTGCGCCAGGCGCGGTACCCTGCCCAGCAGCGGCGCCGGGATGCGCTCGATCAGCGCATCGATATTTTCATCGAGGAAGCGCATTTCCACTTCCAGGGTGTTGGCGACCCAGCCGATCACCGTCAAGCCGCGCGCTTCGATGGCTTCCACCGTCAGCAAGGCCTGGCTGATGCAGCCCAGACGCATGCCGACCACGAGGATCACGGGCAGATCGAGCTGCTGCGCCAAGTCGGCCGAATCAAAGCCGGGCGACAGCGGCACGCGGAAACCGCCCACGCCTTCGACCACGACCGCGTCCGAGGCGGCGGCGATTTCCAGGTAGGCTGCCAGGATCGGCACGGATTCGATGCTCACGCCTTCGAGCGCGGCGGCGATGTGCGGTGCAGCTGGTTCCTTCAGCATGTAGGGCGTCGTCAGGCTGCGCAGCATGGTGACGTTGCCGGCGGCGATCAGGCTGTCGGCATCTTCATTATGCAGCTCGCCGTCGCGCATCTCGGCGCCGGCAGCGACGGGCTTCATGCCGCAGGCGCGCACGCCGCGCGCGACCAGCGCGTGCAGCAGGGCCGACGACGTCAAGGTCTTGCCGATTTCCGTGTCGGTGCCGGTGACGAAACAGGCAAAGCGCGAGGGCAGGCCGGTGGCCGCCGGCGCCGCTTGCACGGCCGGCGCCAGGTCCGCCAGCACTTCCGCCACGATAGGATCATCAAGGCTCATGGCGATTCCTTTCCAGGGTGTTGACTGCGTTGATCAATTGCGCCACTTCCTGCGCCGTATGGCCGGCCGACAGGGTCACGCGCAGGCGCGCCGTACCGACAGGGACGGTGGGCGGGCGGATGGCGCCGACCCACAGTCCCTGCTGGTACAGTTGGGCGGCGACGGCCAGCATGTCCGCATTCTCGCCGATGATGACGGGCTGGATGGCGCTCAATGACGGCAAGGCTTGCCAGCGCTGCAGCTGCAAACCGTCGTTCCATTGCGCCACCAGTGCCGCCAGGTGGGCGCGGCGTTGTTTTCCTTCGTCCCCGGCGATGATGTCCAGGCTGGCCAGCAGTGCATGCGCCAGCGCGGGCGCGGCCGCCGTCGTGAAGATGTAGGGGCGCGCCTTCTGGATCAGGGTGTCGATCACGGCTTCATGCGCGCAAACAAAGGCGCCGCCCACGCCGGCCGATTTGCCCAGGGTGCCCACGTATACGAGGTAGGGCGAATGCAGGTCGAAGTGTTCCAGCGCGCCGCGGCCATTGGCGCCCAGCGCGCCGAAGCCGTGCGCGTCGTCGACCACCAGCCAGGCGCCGTACTGCTCGCACAGTGCCAGCAGCGCGGGCAGCGGCGCCAGGTCGCCATCCATGCTGAAGACGCTGTCGGTGACGACGATCTTGGTTTTCGCCGTGCTGGCCGCCAGCAGGGCCGCCAGGGCATCGAGGTCGGCGTGCGGATACACGCGGGTTTTTACGCGGGCCAGGCGCGTGCCGTCGATCAGCGAAGCGTGGTTCAGCGCTTCCGAAAAAATCTCCGCTTCCGGATCGCTTGCCGACAGGGCCGTCAGCACAGCCAGATTAGCCATGTAGCCGGTGCAGAAATACAGGGCGCGGGCGTTTTCCAGGTTGGCGCCCACGAAAGCGGCGAGCCGCTCTTCCAGCTGCGCGTGGGCGCGGCTATGGCCGCTGATCAGGTGCGAAGCACCGCTGCCGGCGCCATACAGGTCGGCGCCCTCTTTCAGCGCTTCCACGATGCGCGGATGCGCGGCCAGGCCCAGGTAATCATTGCTGCAAAAGGCCAGCATGTCGCGCCCGTCCACTGTCAGGTGCGGCGCGCATGGCGTGTCGACGGTGCGGCGGCGGCGGATCAGGCTGCGCTCTTCCAGTCCGTGCAACTGCTGCTTCAAGCGCGCGATCAGTTCCATCTCAGGCTCCGATCACTTTGTTGAAGACGGCCAGCGTCTGCTGGCCCAGGCCCGCGATTTCGGCGTCGTCGAGGATGTACGGCGGCATCAGGTAGACGGTGGAACCGATGGGGCGCATCAGCAGTTCATGTTCCAGCGCCGTGCTGAAGAAGCGGCGCGAAAAATCGGGTGCCGCGTCCACCGCATCGAAGGCCCAGATCATGCCCTGCTGGCGGAAGTGTTTTACGCGCTCGTGCTGCGCCAGCGGCGCCAGGGCGCGCGTGATTTTTTCGGCGCGCACGCGGTTGGCCGCCAGCACATCGTCTTCCTCAAAAATCGACAAGGTCGCGAGCGCCGCGCGGCAGGCCAGCGGGTTGCCCGTGTACGAGTGCGAATGCAAGAAGCCGCGGCGCACATCGGTGCTGTAGAACGCCTGGTAGATGTCTTCGCGCGTCATCACGAGGGACAGAGGCAAATAGCCGCCACTGATGCCCTTGGAGAGGCAGACGAAGTCGGGCCAGATGCCGGCCTGCTCGCACGCAAAGAAGGTTCCCGTGCGGCCGCAGCCGACGGCGATTTCATCGAGGATCAAATGGACTTGATAACGGTCGCACAGGGCGCGCACCAAGGACAGGTACAGCGGGTCGTGCATGGCCATGCCGGTGGCGCACTGCACCAGCGGCTCGATGATGATGGCGGCGATTTTGTCCGCTTTTTCCTGGAACAGCTGTTCCACTTCACAGGCGGCGCGGCGCGCCACATCTTCAGCCGTTTCGCCTTCGGCCGCCTGGCGGAAGTCGGGCGACATCACCGTCTGCGTGGCGCGCAGCAGGGGGCCGTAGGCATCCTTGAACAGGGCGACGTCCGTGACGGCCAGGGCGCCGATGGTTTCGCCGTGGTAGCTGCCCTTCAGGCAGACGAATTCCTGTTTCTCGCTCTTGCCGCTGTTGCGCCAGGCGTGAAAACTCATTTTCAGGGCGATTTCCACGGCCGACGCCCCGTCGGACGCGTAAAAGCTGTGGCCAAGCACGCCGCCCGTCAAGGCGGACAGCTTTTCCGACAGCTCGATCACCGGTTCATGCGTGAAACCGGCCAGCATCGCGTGTTCCAGCCGGTCCAATTGGTCCTTGAGTTCCGCATTGATGCGCGGATTCGCATGGCCGAACAGGTTCACCCACCAGGAGCTGATGGCGTCCAGGTAGCGTCGGCCTTCGTGGTCATACAGCCAGGCGCCGCGGCCATGGCTGACGGGGATGAGCGGTACAGTCTCGTGGTGCTGCATTTGCGTGCACGGATGCCACACGCTGCGCAGACTGCGTTCGACCCAGCCCGATTGTTTTTCTGCTTTCAACACTGCTCCAATGATATTTTTAATCCATGCGCTAACCCATAAGCCAGCTCGGCTTGCGCTTGTCGAGGAACGATTGCACGCCTTCGCGTCCCTGCTCCGACGCGCGGATCTGCGCGATGCGCTCGGCGGTATCAAGCAGCAGCGCGTCGTCGACCGGCTGGCCAACGATCTCGCGCACCAGCGTTTTCGCTTGCGCCACGGCGTGCGGGCTGTTGCCCGTCAGCGCTTTCAACACCTCGGCGGTTTTCGCGTCCAGCGCGCTTGCCTCGACTACCTCGTGGGCAAAGCCGATGCGCAGCGCTTCCTGGGCGGAGAATCGCTCCGCGGTCAGGAAATAGCGGCGTGCCGCGTTTTCGCCCATGGCCTTGATGACATACGGTGAAATAGTGGCCGGGATCAGGCCCAGCCGCACTTCGCTCAGGCAGAAATGCACGTCTTCCGCAGCCAGAATGATATCGCATGCGGCGACGAGGCCCATGCCGCCCGCATAACAGTCGCCCTGGACCTTCGCCACGACGGGCTTGGGACACAGGTAAATCGTGCGCAGCATCTGCGCCAGCTGCAGCGCGTCGGCCTGGTTTTCGGCATGCGTGTAGCCTGCCATCTTCTTCATCCAGTTCAGGTCCGCGCCGGCGCAAAAGGCCGCGCCATTGGCCGCCAGCACGATGGCGCGCACCATGTCGCTGCGCCCCAGGCCCTCGAAGGCGCGCGCCAGTTCGGCGATCGTCGTCTCGTTGAAGGCGTTGCGCACGTCGGGGCGGTTCAGGGTCACGGTGGCGACATTGCCCTCGATGACCAGCTTTAAGGTTTCAAATTCCATGGTCTTTTCCCCTTACATACGGAATACGCCGAACTTCGTGTCCGGGATTTCCGCGTTCAAGGCGGCCGACAGCCCCAGGCCCAGCACCATGCGGGTGTCGGCCGGGTCGATCACGCCGTCGTCCCACAGGCGCGCGGTGGCATAGTACGGGTGGCCCTGGTGCTCGTATTGATCCTTGATCGGCTGCTTGAAGGCCGCTTCCTCGTCCGCGCTCCACTCGCCGCCCTTGCCCTCGATGCCGTCGCGCTTGACAGTCGCCAGCACGGACGCGGCCTGGTCGCCGCCCATGACGGAAATGCGCGCATTTGGCCACATCCACATGAAGCGGGGAGAAAACGCGCGGCCGCACATGCCGTAATTGCCGGCGCCGAAGCTGCCGCCGATGATCACCGTGAATTTCGGCACGGCAGCCGTGGCGACGGCCGTCACCATCTTGGCGCCATTGCGGGCGATGCCTTCGTTTTCGTACTTGCGGCCCACCATGAAGCCCGTGATATTTTGCAAAAACACGAGCGGGATCTTGCGCTGGCAGCACAATTCGATGAAATGCGTGCCTTTCAGGGCCGATTCGGAGAACAAGATGCCGTTATTGGCGATGATGCCGACTTTCACGCCATAGATATGCGCAAAGCCGCAGATCAGCGTGGTGCCGTAGCGGGCCTTGAATTCGTCGAAATCGCTGCCGTCGACGATGCGCGCAATGACTTCGCGCACGTCGAACGGCTTGCGCGTATCGACGGGGATGACGCCATACAGTTCCTGCGTCGGGTACTTCGGTTCGACGGATTCACGCAGCGCCATCTGCTGCGGTTTTTGACGGTTCAGGTTCGAGACGATGGTGCGCGCCAGCGACAGCGCGTGCAAATCGTTTTGCGCCAGGTGGTCGACCACGCCGGACAAACGCGTATGCACGTCGCCGCCACCGAGGTCTTCTGCCGTCACCACTTCACCGGTGGCCGCTTTGACCAGCGGCGGGCCGCCGAGGAAAATCGTGCCCTGCTCCTTGACGATGATCGATTCATCGCTCATGGCCGGCACGTAGGCGCCGCCGGCCGTGCAAGAACCCATCACGACGGCGATCTGCGGGATGCCTTTGGCCGACAGATTCGCCTGGTTGTAGAAGATGCGGCCGAAATGGTCGCGGTCGGGGAAGACGTCGTCCTGGTTCGGCAGGTTGGCGCCGCCCGAGTCGACCAGATAGATGCAGGGCAGGTTGTTCTGGTCGGCGATTTCCTGGGCGCGCAAGTGCTTTTTCACCGTCATCGGGTAATACGTGCCGCCCTTGACGGTAGCGTCATTACACACGATCACGCATTCTTGGCCCGAGACGCGGCCGATGCCGGTGATGATGCCGGCGGAAGGCGCCGCATCGACGCCCTTGGCGTCCTGGTACATGGCGTAGGCCGCCATCTGGGAAAACTCGAGGAAGGGCGTGCCGGGATCGAGCAGCATCTGGACTCTGTCGCGCGGCAGCAGCTTGCCGCGCGCCAGGTGCTTGGCGGCCGCCGCTTCGCCGCCGCCAGCCGCGATCTTTTCCACTTTGTCGCGCAAATCGTCGACGATGGCTTGCATGGCCGCGGCATTGGCCTTGAAATCTTCACTGCGCGGATTGAGTTTGCTTTCGATGTGCGGCATTGCGGTTCCTTTTTATGATCGCCCGGTCTCTCGGGTCGCGCTATTCGGGAAAACTGCCGTCGAGATAAAACCAGCGCAGGGCGCCGCCGTCACCAGCTTCACGCACGAAGCGGCTCACTTCATGCAGGCGGTGCGCGCGGCCGTTGACCTTGTAGCGGGCCACGAATTCCACGCTGTCGCGGTGTATCTCTTCGGCTTGATCTGCTGATGTTGCTTTACGTTGACGTAAACGTAAAGCAGATTTTACCTCAAGTCCCAGCCAGTGGACTTTTTCTTCTTCGGCAAATAAAGCGTCGGTGGGACGGGTGCTGGCATGCCAGGTGGCCAGCAGATACGGCTCGTCGCGCAAGGTAAACGCCGTGTAGCGCGAACGCATCAGCGTTTCGGCCGTGGGCGGCAAGGCGTCGCCCGCGATGTACGGGCCGCAGCAACTGGCGTAGGAGGCGCCGCCACAGGGGCAGGCGGCAGATGTCGAGAGTGTGGGCATGCGGTGGCGGATAAGGAACAGGGGAACTGAAAAGTTCCGCAATTATCCGCCATATCGGCAGCGGCGCGTGCGCGCCGCCTTGACTGGCTATTTTTTCGGACTGAGGAAGTCCAGCGCGAACGGCGGCGCCTTGCCGGCCATCAGGTCGGCCAGGATGCGCGCCGTGCCGGCGGCAAAGGTAAAGCCCAGCGGGCCATGACCCACATTGAGCCACAAGTTGGCCACTTTGCTGGCGCCCACCAGCGGCGCGCTGTTCGGCGTGGCGGGACGCAAACCGGCCCAGGCCGTGGCCTGGTCGTAATCGGCGCCGTGCGGCATGGCTTCGCGCGCCAGCCGCGTCAGGCCGGCGATGCGGTCCCAGGCTATGCTGTTGTCGGCGCCCACCATGTCGACCATGGCGGCCACGCGCAGGTCGCCGCCGATGCGCGCATACAGTACCTTGCGCTCGAAATCCGTGATGCTGATCTCGGGCGCCCGGTCCTGCGCGCGGATGGGCGCCGTCAGGCTGTAGCCTTTCAGCGGATACAGGGGCAGGTAAATGCCTGCCGTGGCAGCCAGGTCGCGGCTCTGGATGCCGGCCGCCAGCACATAGTGATCCGCTTGCAGCAGGCCCAGGCTGGTGTCGACGCCCGTGATCCTGCCCTTGTGCGTGACGAGGCGGCGCGCCTCGCCTTTTAATATGAGCGAACAATGCGGATGCTGCAGCAGGCGCGCTTCCAGCGCCAGGCAAAAGGCGTGGCAATCGGCCACCGCTTCGCCGGGCGTAAAAATGCCGCCCGCCAGGGAGCCCTGCAGGGCGGCCAGCGCCGGTTCGCGCTGTACCGCCTCCGTCGGCGACAAGACGACGCGCGCCTCTTCCGATTCGGGCCGCGCCACGGCCCGCTGAAAAATCGCCGGCGAGCGGTAGACGATGAGTTTACCCGCATCGCGGCGCGCATACGCTTCCGGCGGCACGGCCAGTTCCAGCTGGGCCATGCCGGCGCGGCTCAGTTCGCCTAATTCCAGCAGCTTGGCCGTCGTGCGGGCGTTGCTGGCGCTGTTGCAATTGCGCAGGAAACTGGCCATCCAGCGCCATTGGCGCCAGTCGGCCTCGGGACGGAAGCGCAGCGGACCATCTTTCTGCAGCAGCCACTGCAAAGCTTTGAAGGGCACGCCCGCGTCCGCCAGCGGGGCCACATAGCGATAGCTGAGTTGGCCGCCATTGCGGTAGCTGGCGGCGATCGCCACCTGTTCATTGCGCTCCAGTACCGTGACCTTGTAGCCGGCCTCGGCCAGCCACCAGGCCGATGTCAGACCGACGACGCCGCCGCCGATGATGATGACGTGTTGCTGCATGTTGCCTCGCTGCGTTGCGCCCCCATGGTGCGGGAGCATTCGGGAAGAGCTTAGAGGCTGGCCGCCAACGCAGCCAATGAAACATCATGGTGCAGCCATAACTTTCAGGAATGCACCATTTCAAGGCAAGGATGGATGGTTGTCCATCGCACCACCGTAGAGTGCGGTGAGGATCAATTCCTCGCTGCGCAGCCAGCATAGGGCTGGATGGTTTCCTACGCTAATGAAAATTGCTTATTTATCTACAATGCAAAGCTATACGTACGGTAAAACATTGTTTTTTTAAGTGTATAACCGTTATTTATGGTCATTTTCCATTTATTCATGGGTGGACGGGCTACGCGCAGGCGCCATCGCTATTACACTAGGAGGACAAGGAGAACTGTATGAGCCAGACCAGCGTAGAACTCAAGGTCGATTTAAATGACAATTCGCCTTTATATATGCAGATCGCCCGCAAGCTGAGCGATGATGTACGCAACGGCCGCTACCAGGTAGACCAGGCCCTGCCATCCGAACGTACCCTGTCCGAACTGCTCGACGTATCGCGCGTGACTGCCCGCAAGGCCATCGACCAGCTCGTCGAGCAAGGCCTCGTCGTGCGCCGCCGTGGTTCGGGCAACTATATTGCCCCGCGCATCGAGCAGCCGCTGTCGAATTTGTCGAGCTTTTCCGAGCAGTTGCAGCAGCGCGGCTACCGTCCCGGCTCGCGCTGGCTCAAGCGCGAAGTCGTCATCGCCAGCAGCGATGAACAGCTGAGCCTGGGCCTGGCGCAGAACACGAAGGTGGCGCGCCTCGAGCGCTTGCGCCTGGCCGACGATGTCGTGATGGCGTATGAGGTGAGCGTGCTGCCGTTCAGCGTGGTGCCGGACCCGGCCGCCATGGGCGACTCGCTGTATGAATACTTGAGCAGCATCAAGAAGGCCCCCGTGCGCGCCTTGCAGCACATCCGCGCCATGAATGCGACGGACGTGCTGGCCAAGCAACTGGGCATCCCCGATGGCCAGGCCGTGCTGTTCATCACGCGCATCGCCTACCTGGAGACGGGCGAAGCGGTGGAACTGACGCATTCGTATTGCCGCAGCGATCATTACGATTTTGTGGCGGAAATGCGCCGCGCTCCATAAATCTACTGTTCGAGCAGGCGGATCATGGACTCCGCCACGCCGACGGACGACTCCCAGCTCATGCCGGTCACCAGCCGGCCATCGACCTCGACGTGGCTCTGTCCGTTGGCGCCGTGCCTGAAGATGCCGCCATGGCCCTTGATGCTGGCTTCCGCCGAAAAGGGATAGGCCTTGTAGACCGGCGATTCCTTGTTGAGATACGCATCGGGGAAGGAGGTGAGCGTCTTGCCCTGGATCAGGAAAGTACCGTCGCTGAGCTTCAGGTTCTTGATGCCCTCGGTGCCATGGCAGATGGCCGCGATCACCCCGCGCTGTTGTTCGTAGATACGCAAGGCGATGTCCTGCAGCGGCTTGTTGTCCGGGATGCCGACGATGGCCGCGCCGCCGCCGACGAAAGCCATGCCCGCATACTCGTCCGCCCTGACCTCGGCGACAGGCCTGGTATGGGCCAGTGCCCACATGAAATCACTGTCATACAGATACTTCTTGAGCAGCGCGTCCGACGTGACGATCATTTCCAGGGGAATGGCGCCTCCCTCGGGACTGACGAAGTCGACCGCGTACCCTGCTTTGCGAAAGACATCATAGGTATAGGCAAGCTCCGGAAAATTATTGCCAGCGTTGATTTTTGTGCCTGGATATTGATGCACGTTCGACACGACCAGCAGCACCTTGCGTGCGTGGCGCGGGGCTGCCGGCTCGCGATCGGCCGACTTGCTGACGATCTTCCAGTTGCCCGCGATCTTTTTCAACAGAAAGACATCCACATAGCGCACCCCTTGCTGGGGAATGTGGATCTCGGCCTTGGCGGTGGCCACCTTGCCGCTCACCTCCACCTTGATCAGCCGCCCGTGGCGTCCATTGAACTGCCCTTTTTTCTCCTCGCTAAAGAGTTTGGCGTATTCCGGACCGCTCAACTGCCATTGCGTATCGTCTTTGCCGTCCAGGTACAGGCGGGCGGTGGCATGGAAGGCCTGGTTGATCTCTTCCTGCACGTTGAAGCTGGTGCCATGCAGATACAAGCGCACGGTTTCGCGGATGGCATGTTCGTCCTGGTCCGCGGTGGCGGCGGTGCCGACGGCGGCGATGCTTAGGAAGCAACAGGCGAGTATCGTTCGCACTAAAAACTGAATCATGGATTTACCCTGCATATAGAACTGCGTTTATCGGAGCAACGACTATTTCAGATCGCTGGTGGTCGATAAGTTATCGAAATGCAGGGGAATTGATGTCGCCAAACAGGATGTCAGACTCCGGAATGGCGATTCCGGAGCGGTTTTACGCGGAAATGGCCCCGGCCGCCTGGCTGGATTGGGCGCGGAAGCTGGCGGGAGTCTGCCCGGCCACTTTCTTGAAGGTCGAGTAGAAGGTGGAACTGGAATTGAACCCGCAGCGCTCGGCAACGGTATCCATGTTCAGTTGTGGCTCGCCGGTCAATACCTGTTTTGCTTCGGCGATACGGTATTCGTTGACGTAGGTAGTGAAGCTCTTGCCCAGCTTGTCATTGAGTACCTGCGACACTTGCGCCTGCGTGCATCCGGCCCGCTTGGCCAGTTGGGCCAGGGTCAGATTCGGATTCAGATAGGATTGTTGCCCGCTCATCTGTTGTTCCAGCGCAGCAAGTACGGCAAGCGCATCGTCTTGCGCCAGGCGGCTATGCTGGTATTTCTGCTTTGGCTCGGCAGGCGTCAAGCTTTCCTTTCTCAGCAGAAAGAGCATGACCGCGACATGCAGCGAGAAGGTGAACGACAAGGCGCCAACAATATAGGACGTGAACGGCGTGCTCGCGTACGCCGCCAGCATGACACCGCTGCCTGCAAAGACGCTCAGCAGGAGCACGCTGCTGGTCGCCATCCGCTGTCCGTCATTCCACCACGTGCGGCGGCTGTGCCAGAGCAGCCTGGCGCTCGCCAGCAGGTAGCCTAGCCAGAACACATGAATCGCATGGCTCGACTGGTCCCACACAGAACGATACGCGGAATAGGGAAAAGCAACGCCAATGCCAATGATCAGGAAGGACAGGCCCAGATGCCAGCGCCATTGTTGTCCGGCAGGCAGTTGCGCGCGCCCGGCCAGAAAAGCGCGCACATAGAGATAGGTCAAGGGACCGATCAGCAGGCAGGCCGACAGGCCCAACTGGCGGAACTCGATGGCGATCGCAGGGTTGAAGTAAAGAAAGGCGGATTTGGCGGTGCGCACTCCGACGGCCAGCAGCAACGCGCCCAGCATGCAGTCGGCGAGGCAGCAAGGCCGGCGGCTGAAAAAATAGACGGCCAGGAAAATGCCGTTGATGGCGCCAAGGGCGCTAAACAGGAACAGCAATTGGCGAGCGATCATGGGGCGTGTCGTGGATGTTGGCGTCGAACCCAAGTATAGACACAAACGGGGGCGTATCGAAGTACAACTAATACACCACGTTCCTGCATCAGCCATAAACGCCCGTTATGCCCGCCCGTCATCCTTTCATGGCTGATCTTGCTCGTTGGTATTAAACTGGTTTCACCTTCAATCATGTTCTGAAATCATGTTGAAAACTGAAACCCCGAGCCGGCGGCATCCGGATCTGGACCTGTATCCGGTGGAGCAACTGGTGGCGGCGCTGGTCGATGACCAGTTCTGGGCTGTCGAGGCCGTGCGGCTGGCGTCGCCCGACATCGCCGCCGCCATCACGGCCGCCCTGCCCCGCATCGCCGCCGGTGGCCGCCTGCTGTATGTGGGCGCGGGAACGTCGGGCCGCCTGGGCGTACTCGACAGCGTTGAACTCAATCCCACGTTTTCCTGGCCACCGGAACGGGCCGTCGCCATCCTGGCCGGCGGCGCGGGCGCCATGTTTACGGCTGTGGAAGGCGCGGAAGATGATTTATCGCAAGGTGAGAAGGATTTACTGGCCCTGCAGCCGCAGGTCAATGACGTGGTGATTCTGCTGGCCGCCTCCGGCGCCACGCCGTATGTGCTGGGCGCCTTGCTGGCCGCGCGCCAGGCGGGCGCCTTGACGATAGGAATTGCCAACAATGTGGACGCTCCCGTGGCGCACGAGGCGCAATGCGGCATCGTGCTCGACACGGGTATGGAAGTCATTTCCGGCAGCACGCGTTTGAAGGCGGGCACGGCGCAAAAAATCACCCTGAACACGATTTCCAGCGCGCTGATGGTGGGTTTGCATAAAACTTACGGAAACTTGATGGTAGACTTGAAGCCGACCAACGCCAAACTGATCTGGCGGGCGGTGCGTCTGACCATGCACGCCACGGGCGCCAGCGAAGTGCAGGCCAGGACCGTGCTGGAGCAATGCCACTATCACGTCAAGGTGGCGATTGTTGCCTTGATCAAAAAAATCAACACAAACCAGGCACAGGCATTGTTGGCCGGCGCGGACGGCAGTGTGCGGGCGGCACTGGCGGCGTGATCCGATGGCGCGGCATTCTTCTGTCTGGGAGACAAAGAAGGATGTATGGAGCTAGTGAAACAAACCGCCCCGGCGCGCGCGAATACGCCGTCAAATAAGCCGTGGCTGTGGATCCCTTCCCTGTATTTCGGCCAGGGCATTCCCTATGTAGTGGTCATGACCTTGTCCGTGATCATGTACAAGAACTACGGTTTCAGTAATACCGATATCGCGCTGTACACCAGCTGGTTGTACTTGCCGTGGGTCATCAAGCCCCTGTGGTCGCCCTTCATCGATATGTACCGCACCAAGCGCTTCTGGATCGTCGGCTTGCAGCTGGTGATCGGCGCCGCGCTGGCGCTGGTGGCCCTGACGACCTCGCTGCCGCACTTTTTCCAGATCAGCCTGGCCATCTTCTGGCTGATGGCCTTCAGTTCCGCCACGCATGATATTGCCGCCGACGGCTTTTATATGCTGGGCCTGGAAGAGCACCAGCAAGCGGCCTTTGTCGGCGTGCGCAGCACCTTTTACCGCCTGGCGATGATCGCCGGCCAGGGCGGCCTCGTGTACCTGGCCGGCTATCTGACGCATGCGACGGGCAATGTGCAGCTGGCCTGGTCCGTCGTGTTCGCCATTCTGGCGGGCCTGTTCATCGCCCTCTTCCTGTATCACTATTTTGTCTTGCCGAAACCGAAGGATGACCGCCCCAGCATCCAGGGCGCCGGTGTTTCTCCGTTGCAGGAATTCGTCGCCACCTTTGCTTCCTTTTTCAAGAAGAAGGATATTGCCGTCATCCTGGGCTTTTTGCTGCTGTTCCGCCTCGGCGAAGCGCAACTGCTCAAATTGGCCGCGCCTTTCCTGCTCGACCCCGTCGCCAAGGGCGGCCTGGGCCTCAGCACGGAACAGGTGGGCCTCGTCTACGGCACCATCGGCGTGATCGCCCTGACCCTGGGTGGCTTGCTGGGAGGATTCATCATTTCCCGCTTCGGCTTGAAACGCTGTTTGTGGATCATGGTGTTGTCCGTCCACCTGCCCGACCTGGTGTTTGTTTACCTGGCCAGCGCCTTGCCCAGCAGCATTTATGTGATCGCCGGTGGCATTGCGTTGGAGCAATTCGGCTATGGCTTCGGTTTCGCCTCCTACATGTTGTACATGATCATGGTCTCCGATGGTGCGCATAAAACGGCCCATTACGCCATCTGCACGGGTTTCATGGCTCTGGGCATGATGTTGCCGGGCATGGCCAGCGGCTGGATCCAGCAAATGCTCGGTTACCAGCATTTCTTCATCTGGGTCTGCATCGCCACCATTCCGGCTTTCATCATGGCCGCGCTGGTCAAGATCGATCCCGAATTCGGCAAGAAGGCCGAGGCCTGATTCTTTTGAACTGTGCGCCCGCATGGATGGCGGGCGCACAGTAAAATGCCCGCACCGATAGACCTGCGCTTCACCACTGCAAGGAATTGTTTTGTTGTCTACTTTCAAAAAACGCCTGGGCGCCAGCGCCGGCGTATTGGCCGCGCTGGCCACCGCCACATTGCTCAGCAGCTGTACCAGCACCAAGCTGCCGTCCGCAGTGACGCCGGGCGAAGCGGGTTTGCCGGCCGTGCCGCCCGTACAGCACATCACGGGCGAAGTGCCGCCGCCGGCGCCGCGCGAGTTCCGCGCCGCCTGGGTCTCGACGGTCGCCAATATCGACTGGCCCAGCCGCAGCAATTTGCCGGTTGCCAAGCAGCAAGCCGAAGCGCTGGCCATCCTCGATCGCGCCAAGTCCTTGAATCTGAACGCGATTGTGCTGCAAGTGCGCCCTAGCGCCGACACGATTTACCCATCGCAGCTGGAACCGTGGTCGGAATACCTGACCGGCAAGCAAGGCCAGCCGCCGTTACCGATGTATGACCCGCTGGCCTTCTGGGTGGCGCAGGCGCATGCGCGCGGCCTGGAGTTGCACGCCTGGTTCAACCCCTACCGTGCCCGTCACGCCACGGCCAAGTCGCCGCTGGCGCGCGACAGTTTTGCGTCCACCAATCCGGCGTCCGTCAAGCAATACGGCCGCTACCTGTGGATGGATCCGGGCGACGCCGCCGCGTCCAAGCACACGACGGACGTGGTGCTCGACGTGGTGCGCCGTTACGATATCGATGGCGTGCACATCGACGATTACTTTTATCCGTATCCGATCGATGCGCCTGGCGCCGGCGCCGGCGCGGAAACAGCCGCGCTGGACGCGGGCAATGGCGGTGCCAAGCGCGAATTGCCGTTTCCCGATGAGCCTTCCTGGCAGCAATACCTGCTGGCCGGTGGCCAGCTGGACCGCCCTTCCTGGCGCCGCCAGAACGTCAACCAGCTGATTGAAGCCTTGTATACAGGCATACACCGCGAAAAGAGCTGGGTGCGCTTCGGCATCAGCCCGTTCGGCATCGGCCGTCCGGACCGCCGCCCTGCCGGCATCGTCGGCTTCAGCCAGTACGATAAACTGTATGCGGATGCGGAACTGTGGCTGGCCAAGGGCTGGCTCGACTATCTGTCACCGCAGCTGTACTGGCCCGTGGCGCAGGCGCCGCAAGCGTTTGGCGTGCTGCTTGACTACTGGCTGGCGCAAAACCCATATGGCCGCCACGTGTGGCCAGGCCTGTACACGAGCCGCATCGACAATTCCGCCAAGTCTTTCACGCCGCAAGAGATCATCAAGCAAGTCGAAGTGACGCGCACGCGCCCTGGCGCGAATGGCCAGGTGCATTTCAGCATGGTGCCTCTGATGCAGAACCGCAAGGGTGTCAGCGACCAGCTCAAGGCGAGCGTGTATCAAAGCCCTGCCCTGATTCCCGCCACGCCATGGCTGGGCAAGGACGCACCGGGCACGCCCGTGCTGGCCTTGCGCCGCGATTCCAGCAGCCTCAACATCAAATTGACGGCGGGCGGCGGCAAAGCCGTGGCGCAATACGCCGTCTGGGCCCGCTATGGCGAAGACTGGCGTTTTACCGTGGTCACGGGCGTGCAAGGCGAGCTGACCCTGGTCGACGATGCCATTGGTAAAGTCAATGCGGTGGTGGTCAGCGCTGTGGACCGCCTCGGCAATGAAAGCCCCCGCGTTACCGTGCGCGCACCGTTTACGGTCGCTGCCAAGTAATTTTGCCGGTTACCGGCAATCCATAACCTGCAGGCATGAAACATGCGCAAGCTTTCATGCCTGCAAGCTCCGCTTGGCTTTACACTCATGCCATGATTTTCTTCCCTGCAACCAATATTGACACTGCCGTGCTCGGGCTGGGCATCGACGCGGGTGGCACGCAAACGCGCTGGGCTTTGGCCGGCGCGGATGGCGTCATCGTGGCGGACGGGGCCGTGCAAGGCTTGTCTGCCTTGCAAATGAGCAGCGAAGCAGGCCGCGCAGCCGTGCACGCCACGTTTGCGAAACTGTCTCAGGCTGTGCTGGTTATTGCTCAGCCGCGCGCCGTGGTGGCGGGCTTGACGGGCTTTGGCGGCGACGATGTGACGCTGGCGCAAACGCTGGCCACCTTGCTGGCGCTGGACGCCGTTGACGTGACGATCTGCAATGATATCGACATCGCCTATCGCGACAGTTTTGAACCCGGCGAAGGTTATCTGGTCTACGCTGGCACTGGCTCGATTGCCGCCTGGATCGATGCGGGTGGCGTGTTTCACCGCGCAGGCGGGCGCGGCGTGCTGCTTGACGATGGCGGCGGCGGTTACTGGATCGCGCGCGAAGCCTTGCGTCACATCTGGCGCCGCGAAGACGAGGCGCCCGGCAGCTGGCAAGCGTCGCCCATGGCCGCAGCCGTGTTTGCGCAGCTGGGCGGCAGCGACTGGTCATTGTCGCGCGCCTTCATGTATGGACAGGACCGGGGCGCCATCGGCCGGCTGGCGCTGGCCGTGGCCGCCAGTGCCGATGCCGACCCGCTGGCGCTGGACATCTTGCAGCGTGCGGGACAGGAACTGGCGCGCCTGGCGCTGGCCCTGACGACGCGCTACGGACCCCGTCCCGTGGTGCTGGCGGGCCGCGCGGCGCAATTGCACCCGGCCATCGCTTCAGCCATGCGCGCCGCTTTGCCTGTATCGTTGACGATGGAGCAGAAAGTTGCCCGTCCACATGAAGCGGCGGCCAGGATCGCCGTCAAGACGGCCGTCAAGAAACAGGCCAAGACTGAACATTTTATTAACCCGAACACGGATCTTTCATGAAAAAAATCGCCCTCGCCCTGCTGGTGGCCCTGCTCTCCGCCTGTACCACGCCCGCGCCGCACCTCGACCACAGCTTGAACGCGCGCAGCCAGAGCCCGCGCGTGAAATTCATCGTCATCCATTACACGGTCAGCGACCTGCCCCGCTCGATCAAGATCCTGACGGAACAAGTGGTCAGCAGCCATTATTTGCTGACGGACACGGACAAGCCGAAGTTTTACGTGCTGGTCGATGAATCGCGCCAGGCCAATCACGCGGGTGTGAGTAACTGGAAGACTTATACACAGTTGAATGTCAGCTCGATCGGCATCGAGATCGTCAACCCCGGTTACAAGGACACGCCGGAAGGCCGTCTCTGGTACCCGTTCCCGCAGGCGCAGATCGATGAGCTGATTCCGCTGCTGAAAGATATCCAGGCCCGCTACAACATCGCGCCGGAAAATATCCTTGGTCATAACGAGATCGCGCCGCAGCGCAAGCAGGATCCGGGTCCGCTGTTCCCATGGCGCCAGCTGGCCGATGCGGGCCTGATCGTCTGGCCCGACGCGAACCGCGTGGCCGCGCAGCGAATCATGTTTGAGCAGCAAGTTCCGGACGCCGTCTGGTTCCAGAAAAAGCTGGCCCAGCACGGCTATGCGACGCCGAACACGGGCGTGTTCGACGAAGCGACGCGCAATGTGCTGATCGCCTTCCAGATGAAATACCGTAATACCTTGTTTGACGGTACGCCCGATGGCGAAACGGCGGCCCTGCTGGAAGTGCTGACGACGCCAGTCCCAGCGGCCCCAGCTGTTGTTGCAAAGTAGCATGGCCGTTCCTGCCCATGACTTTTTCTTATATGCTGAACGTTGACGGCCCAGGCGGCCACGGCAAGGTAAAGGAATAGCTCATGCGGCTGCGTCATATCGAAGTGTTTCACGCCATCATGCAAGTTGGCACCATCAGCGGCGCTGCCCAGGTGCTGCATATCTCGCAACCGGCCGTAACCAAGGTCTTGCAGCATTGCGAGTTGCAACTGGGCATGCCGCTGTTCGAGCGCGTGCGGGGCAAGCTGTACCCGAAGCCGGAGGCGCACCGGCTGTTTGTCGAGACGGAAAAGCTCAACCGCGATTTACTGGGCATCCGCCGCCTGGCGGCCAGCCTGAAGGGCCACGCGGTGGAAACCATCCGTTTGGTTTCCACGCCGACGATTGCCATCAGCGTCTTGCCGTTCGCCATGACGCAGTGGCGGCGCGACTTCCCCCACACGCGTTGCCAACTGGCCACCCATCACACGGGCGAGATCGTCAATACCCTGCGCCTCGGTGAAGCGGACCTGGCCGTGTCGCTGCAAGACCCGCGCCATCCGGGCATCGTGGCCGAACCGATCGCGCAGGGCGTCATGACGGTGATCGCGCCGGCCGGCACGTGGCACGCGGCCGATTGCGGCACACCGTTGACGGCGCATGGTCTGAATGGCGAGCTGATCGGCCATGCGGACAACGATCCGCTGGGCGAACTGGTGGTGGCCGCCTGCGAAGCGCAGGATATCCACCCTGTGTTTTCCACCGTGGTGCAAACCTATCAAATCGCCCGTTCGCTGGTGGAAGCGGGCGCTGGCATGGCCGTCGTCGACCCGTTTACGGCCGCGTCAGGCTCGCCCGAGCGGCTGCAGCGCCGTCCCTGGGCGCCCACGATCCCGATCCAACTGTATTTATTGACGGCGAGCCACTCGCCGCTGTCGCATGGCGCGCGGCGCCTGGCCGACAGCATCGGCGTGGCGGCGCGCAACTGCCTGGAAAGAGGAGTCTGATGTCTGTTGCAAGTTTGCAATTGGAAGCGGTCGGCAGCGATCCGCAATTTCGCCACCTGAGCAGCATCGCCGGCATCGCCGTCGACTTGCGCTATGCCACGCCCGATAATTTCGTCGGCCGCGACTTATACAGCCCCATCGATTGCGCCTGGCTGCACCGCGATGCGGCTGCGGCCCTGGAACAGGCAGTGGCCTGGCTGGCCGAGCGGCATCCCGATCATCATCTGCTGGTGCTCGACGCCCTGCGTCCGCAGCGGGTGCAGCAGCAGCTGTGGGATGCGCTGCAGGGAACGGAGTTGCTCGGCTATATCGCGGAACCGTCGCGCGGCTCGATCCATTCGTTCGGCATGGCGCTCGACATCACTATCGTCGGCCCGGATGGACAGGAACTCGACATGGGCACTGGCTTTGACGACCTGAGTGAGCGCTCGCACCCGGCACTGGAGCTGGCGATGCTTGAAAAGGGAGAAATTACACAGGAGCAAGTGGACCATCGCCGATTGTTGCGTGACGCCATGTTCCAGGCGGGCTTTTTCGGCATCAACAGCGAATGGTGGCATTTTGATTGCGGCGACCGGGTGCTGGTGCGCCAGACCTACACCCGGGTACTCTGATTAGAAGGCCTTCAGGCCTTTCAGCATCACGATCAGGATCAATACGGGCGAGACAAAGCGCAGCAGGAACAGCAGCACATGCGCCAGAGTTCTATTCTGCAACTGGCCATGATTGCTGATCGCCTCGATGAAATGCTGCTTGCCCCAGGCCCAGCCGGTAAACAAGGCAATCGCGATGCCGCCAACCGGCAGGAAGATATTCGATGATACAAAGTCGAACAGATCAAACATATTCAAATTAAACAGCTTGAAGTCTGCCAGGGTGCTGTTACTCAGCGCGCATACGGAACCGAGCACGGCCAGCAGCAGCATGGTCACGATGGTGGCCCTGGTGCGTGTCCAGCCGAAACGTTCATGGAATATCACCACGGGCACTTCCATCAGCGACAGCATCGCGCCCGTGGCGGCCACGGCGGCCAGGATAAAGAACACAACCATCAGCGCTTGTCCCATCGGAATTTGCGAGAACACGGCGGGAATCGTGATGAACACCAGCGATGGTCCCGCGCTGGGCGCGAAGCCGAACGTGAACACGGCGGGGAAGATGGCGATGCCGGCCAGCATGGAGACACCGAGGTCGGCGGCCATCACGCGTAAAGTCGTGACGGGAATATTCTGGTCATCGCGGAAATAGCTGCCGTAGGTCATCATCGTACCCATGCCGACGGACAATTTAAAGAAAGCCAGGCCCATGGCCGTCAGCACGACGGAGGCCGTCAGCTTGGAAAAATCAGGACGGAACAGAAACGCCAGGCCTTCGCCCGCTTTATCGAGCGACAGGCTGACCGCGCAGAGCAGGAGCAACAGCAGGAACAGCAGCGGCATGAGTTTCTTGGCGATCGCCTCGATGCCCTTGGTCACGCCCAGCATCAAGATGCCGCCGATAAACAGCAGCACGCCCCATTGCCACAACAGCGATTGCAAAGGATTGCTGATCAGCGAGGCGAAAGCCGCTTCCGTCACCAGCTTGTCGCTGCTGAGAATGGAGCCATCGATGGCCTTGGCGATATAGGCGAATACCCAGCCCACCACTTCCGAATAGAACGCGACGATCAGGAAGGCGGCCACCATGCCGATCACGCCAACGAGCCACCAGGGTTTGCCTTTCGGTGCCAACTGTTCCATGGTGGAGATGGGATTGACCTTGGCCCTGCGTCCCAGGGTGATTTCCGCGATCATCACGGGTAGTCCTACTAATAAGGTAGCGAGCAGATAGATGAGCAGGAAGCCGGCGCCGCCATTGGCGCCTGTCAGGTAGGGGAACTTCCAGATGTTGCCGAGGCCGACTGCGGAACCGAGGGTGGCGGCGAGTACGCCGAAGCCAGTGGTAAAGCCAGCCCGTTTCAGGGTCAGGCCTGATCCTTGAGCTTGTTGTTTCATGGTGAATCTTCTATGGTGGGACGCGAATTTGCGCTGAGGGGGCGAAATTGTAGCAGTTGGCCGCAAATACCCGGGAAAAGCCTTGCTACTACGGGGGCGCTTTGCTATAGTTCGCCTCCCCAATGAGACGCAGTCACTGCGGCAGTTGAGGATCACCGGAAACGGCGATGAGTAGTAAAGAAGGAGTTGACGGATTTAGCGAAATGCTTCATACTCTTCCTTCTTCGCAGCTGACAAACACAACGCTTTGTCGATAGCGCGAAAGTAGTAAATAAGCAGTACCGAATACAGTTCTTTAACAATTAACAGTCGATAAGTGTGGGCATTTGATGTAAGTGCAGCGTCAATCTTCGGATTGGCGTCTAACTTAAAATATCAAATGTTCACAAGAAATAATGAAATAGGATACTTCTTCGGAAGTAGCCTGTCAGTTTTTTGAGTGAGCAAACACCTCGCAATGCGAGGGGTTTGAACTAGTTAAATAGTTCGACCATGCCAATAAAATGGCAAAGTAACAGAGATTAAACTGAAGAGTTTGATCCTGGCTCAGATTGAACGCTGGCGGCATGCCTTACACATGCAAGTCGAACGGCAGCACGGAGCTTGCTCTGGTGGC